>NZ_JACHYZ010000001.1:0-1069580 GCF_014193215.1 Rhizobium sp. BK112 | reverse complement strand
GGCGGCATCATCTCGGAATCAGGGGGCGACTATTTCTCGGAATTGGGGGGCGAGATCATTTCGGAATCAGGGGGCGGATTGCCTCGGAATTTGCATGCACATCCACTGCGATCTTGAAGAGAACATCCGCCGCATCGAGACAGCCGGGCGAGCTGCGAAAAGGAAGCCACGCGATGCTGAAATGGCAAGGAGAAACCACGCCCAGGGTAAAGTCCTTGCAGGCATCGACGAGACCAACCTGCTGCGGCTTGATGTTACGGATTTGTCCCCGGCGGAAGCAGCGACCAAAATTGCAGAATGGACCCAAAAATCTCGGCGATAGTCGCTCCCCAAGGTATGCGTTCTGATGGAAGAAGAGACTAGAACATATCGGAGTCGCCGTGTTCACATTGATCGTTGACTACGCCGTCGCACCTGACGGTGGCTCGCTTGCCCTGTCTGTTGAACGACTTGACGGAAAAACGGAGTGCTTCGTCATCAACCGCTCCTTCGCTTCTCGCGGAACCCCCGAGTACAACGTAGTCAGATCGACTCTCCGTTCCCTCTCTCAAAACGAATGCGAGGAAATTGCGAACCATTTGGACAGGCTAGCTGTCGAGGCGACTTCAATCGATCTAGTCGCTGATTTCATCAAGACCTTAAAAGCTCAGTCGTCGAAAGGGCAGAACATCTAGCTGGAGGACGAATAGCGGAGACCGCTGAGCCACTCGTCTCGCATTGCAGTCGGAGAATGGCGACGCTTGAACTTGAGGCTTGACGCCAGGCCTGGATATAGTGGGCAAAGATCATTGCCGATTGACCACGTCCGCGTCGAATCCATAGGCTCTTTGAACCAGCGCAACGCGGATTTCATAACGCGTATACCAGTCTGTCTTGCCCCGACGTTGCGCCTCGACGTGATCGAGAACCGCTTTCCATGCCCGGATGCTTTCCTCGTCCTTCCAATAAGAATTGATGATGCCGAAACCGTCAGCACGGCGGACGCTTTCGAAACCCAGAAAGCCGGGCTGTTGCTTTGCCAATTCCACCATCGCAGCGCCGACGTCCCCATAGCCGTCATCGACCTCAGTTCGTTGCGATGAGAAGCAGACGACGTAATAGGGTGGTGCAGGTAATGTAGCGATAGACATTCCAACCTCTCGTTGCTGATGCACCCGGACCATTGCACCACGCGTCTTGACGTCAATCCCCTACGTCGTGCATCGGGGAGCGGATAGTCTCAAGGTCCTGTCGATGAAAGGTATTCCAGGCATAGCTTCGGAGCTACTTCCAATAAGGTCGTGGCTTTCACGAGTGGGAACTAAACGCTGTCGCGGTTTGGGCAAGCCGCGAGGGCGAGCCTTAGAATTTCCCCCATTCGAACATGGCTTACGCCATTGCCAACCTTTGATGACGGCGCTGATCTGTGCACTACGACGAGATCAAGCTTAGGTAACACGATGACATACTGCCCTCCCCATCCGCTGGCGTAAAACATGGATGCGTGAGTGGCCATGCTGTCACCGGAAGCGTTCGCCGCCGTAGCCCACCACAGGTAACCGTAACCATGCCCGGCTCCGACCTGGGAATGCGGCAGCGTGCTGTCGCGAACCCAGCTTTCAGGTACGAGCTGTTTGGTTCCCCAACGTCCCTGACGCAGATAAAGCAGACCAACCCGAGCAAGATCACGGGCCGACATGCGAATTTTATATACTGGGTGCGACGACTCCGGACCATGCTGAAACCATCCATCGCCTGGCTCGCAATCCTGCATGCCAAGTGGAATGACGAGCCGCGACACAAGTCCGTCGAATACGTTTTGACCTGTCGTGCGCTCGACTATCGTGCCGAGGACATTGAAGTCCCAGTTATTGTAGAACCAATGGGACCCGGGCGGATAGCTGCCTCGCGGCGGCCGACCGGCCTCGGTATTGTAGACCGACGGTAGATAGATGCCTGACCGCGCCATCAGGAGGTCCATGACCGTTGCTTTTCGCTCGGCTGGTGTCAAAGGCTCATTATCATCAATGTCCAGCTCAGCGAGCGTCGCACTGGGGTCGATCCTGCCCTCGGCAACGTAAACTCCGTAGAGGACGTTGATCAGGCTCTTTCGCACAGATGCGATGCTCGATTTGATAGCGATATCGCCCCATTGGAAAACCAGGTGCCCTGACTGGACGATCATGAATGCCGTCGAGCGCCCGTTCGCTAGCTCAAGGGCGAGAGCGGCAAGACCTTCCGATGACCAGCCTTGACTTGCCGCTGGCAACTGGTGCCATTCGTTGTCGGGAATAACGTGATTTTTCGCAGCCAATAGGACGTCGTTCGAAGTCATGGTTCCTCCGAAGCACTTTAGGCGGGCCTTGGTGGCGTTGAGGACCAACCGATGCTATCTCTACGCCAGCAAGGAATTTCTCATCGACAACGATGGTCCCGATGCTTTCATATCTGATTCTCTTTCTCGTTATGATACTCGGCGGCATAGTCGGTTATGTTGGTCCCAAAAGGTATTTGGAGCCAGGAAACTTGAGTCGTCGTGCTGAAAATGCGCATAAAACGGCTTTCCAAGTTGTATCGAAGAAAACAGCAAGACGACGAGCGCTAATCGTTTGGGGTCTCCTGATCGCCTTGATCGCGGACATATCGCTTTTAGGGTGGCTGCTCTGGGCAGCGCCATAATTGTGTTCCGGTAAACCCCAACGCGCAGAGGGCTGACATTGTCAGTCTCAACTTTGATCGATTGGATGAGCAGTGCTTTTAGGCGTTATCGTCTCCGCCCGCTGGGGCCTGGATTTTAAGTAATCGCCATATGTTGGGGGCCGCTCCGGTTTGACGACGCGCTCCGCCGAGAGGCACACCGAACATCTGTCTTGGGTAGCCGCGATCATTCCCGAGATAAACAAATCCGGGTTTCCCATGAATGACAAAGAGATACCAATGACCGGTGGGCGGATCACAGCGGGTGTGGTCCAACTTGGCGATACCATCAGAAGACCGATCACGACGGATCGGTCGCACGTACATACCCTGCTCCTCCATCTCGAACAGCAGCAATTTTCCGGGGTGCCCCGCTTCCTGGGGATTGACGAGCGTAACCGGGAAGTTCTTAGCTTCCTCCCCGGAAGTGTTCCCTTGGATTTGGACCACTTCGATGATGAACAACTCTCGGCCGCCGCAGCACTGTTGCGACGTTTTCACGATGCGGCAGCGAGTATGGTCCGAGACGAAGGCGGTGGGGCCGAAGTGATTTGCCACAATGACTGGGGACCACCCAACGCCGTGTTCGTTGACGGCTTGCCCACGGGCATCATTGATTTCGATACTATCGCACCCGGTCTTCGTCTTTGGGATTTGGGTTACTCGGCCTTCACCTGGCTCGATCTCGGCAATCCGGACTATACGGGCGACGAACAAATTCGACGGCTGTTCGTGTTTGCGAAGGGATACGGAATGAAGCAGTGCTCCGCTGCCGCAATCGCCACCTACGCTGTCGCTCGACAGACGGCGCTGGCGGTATCGGGAAAAACACAAGGGAATGCCGAAACGGCCGCCTGGGCGGAATCGGCCGCAATGTGGACCGTCCTTAACGTGACCGAGCGATTGGCACCCACCGGCTACGGACTGACAGCGCGGGTCTAGCCAGTTTCCGGCACTTTTAAACCACTAGCAGCACTCTATCTGAGGATTTCCTTCTGGAAATGGCTCCGCGAATGCATGGCAAACGCCACCGGCCGTGCAGCACTATGGCAACCAGCCGAGAGTGGTCATTCACTGCGAATATTAGTTGCCAATTGATCGCGATTTTGGAGGTCAGAGAATGCAGCAACAGCACTTGGGGATTTTGATTGGTGGTAGTTCGCATGTTGGAAAATCCACACTGGCAAAGAGCTTGGCTGTCTCGCTTGGTAGGGAACTCATTTCCACCGACAAATTGGGCCGCCACCCCGGTAGACCGTGGCCGACGCTCCGTCCCCAGGTAGCTGAATATTATTCACGTCTCTCCGACGATACAGTGCATTGGTTTTTGAAGGTTCATCACGAGAATATGTGGCCGTACATATGTCAGATTATCGAAAATCAGAGGCAGCTTTTGAAGCCCTTCATACTTGAAGGGTCAGCACTACGGCCAGAATATATGACGAAACTCGATCCAAACCTCGTCAGAGCTGTCTTTCTGTACGCAGAAGACGACTTCTTACGTGCCCGCATGATGGAAGAAGCTGGCTACAAGGACGCCACTCAATCAGCCGCTTTGGTCATCGAGAAATTTGTGGAGCGTTCGATCCGCGACAAGAGGGAAATGTTAGAGGCAGCGCGAGACGCCAAACTTCAGTGTGTTGATGTAGCTTACCCCGAAGCCCTTGAAGCCTTGATGAAGGAACTCGCTGCTGCCTACTCGGTGGCCAATGAGTGATGACTGCTTAAGGCTGATAGCGGTAGATCAACCTTGGTTGGAAAGCGCCCACAGCAGCCCCAGCCCCTAAATTAAATGTGGAATACTTTCTTTCGCAGACATCTGTCGCGAAACTCCGACTTTTGCGAGCGAGCCTTGCTCTTGGAAAATCGGTGATCCCGGTTCTGCCGCGAAAATTAGGATTTACCCGACAGCGCTATGTCGTACTTTGACGGATAACGGTCATTCAGCCTCAGAACGTGCAGCGTAGTCTGCGATCCACATTTGCTCGCACCACGCCTTCTCACCAAACTGCATGAGTTCTAACCTGGCGGTCGCGGACGTCAAAGTCTTAGCCCACGGAAGAAAGCGATTCTCGATATGATCCGCTATTCGATCAAGCTTTTGACAGACTGATCGTTCATCAGCGCTCTCCCAATGCAAGCGCTCGTAATCATAATTCAGATTTTGAGGTCGATAGACTAATTCCTTACCGGCATCTTCGAGCGGCTTGAACTTATAGGGATAATCGAAAACTTCGGTGGGAAACTTACGTGGAATCTGTTCGGTCCTATCCCGCAGAAACGAGTGCCGAAAACAGAGAATATGCGAGATTGCCCCTGAAGCGCTCATCCGGCCACCCAGCCTGACGAGCGCAATTGTAAAGTGCTTCGTCTCGAAGTACAGCGTCTTGCCCTTCGAGACGAAGCCAAGCCGAGCTAAGCGGCCAGCCACGCGCTCATTAAAGAGCATATCGAAACTCTCTTTATCCATGATAGCTCGGTAGCATAAGCGTTCTGATGGAAGAAGAGAATAAAACAGATCGGAGTCGCTGTGTTCACATTGATCGTTGACTACGCCGTCGCACCTGACGGCGGCTCGCTTGCCCTGTCTGTTGAACGACTTGACGGGAAAACGGAGTGCTTCGTCATCAACCGCTCCTTCGCTTCTCGCGGGACGCCCGAACATAACGCAGTCAAATCAAACCTCCGTTCCCTCTTTGCAGAACAAAGCCGCATTTCTCGTAGACCCGGATCGCGCGAGTGTTGTACGCAAGCACTCTTGTCCCTATGCGGTGCAGTCGCAGATGCGTGAAGGCATGGTCCAGGACAAGACGAATGGATTCGCCTCCAAGCCCTTTGCCCAGCAATTGAGGATCGAAAATGCCAACGGCCATGGTCGCGCGGCGGTCATGGGGATCAAGGTTGTCCAGCCGTATTTCCCCTACCAGCCGACCGTGAACGTCAATGACCCAAGCAGTCGGATTTCCGATCAGTTTTTGGAGCCACTGACTAGCTCCCTCTCTGGTCAGAGGCCTCACGTCGCTTCGACTGACCCCGAACATTTCAATGATTTCGGCGTGGTTCCCCAGAGATAGACGGGCGTCAACGTCTGCGGAAGACGCGGGGCGTAGCTCGACATTCCTACTAGTCAAGTTCACCATGCCCGCACCATCATCCATTTCCGAAATGCTCTGATCGCCCCACGGCCGCGAGCGCTTTGCGTATGATCTCCCCCATTCTCGCATGGTTCACGCCGTGATCGACCCGCGCCGATTTATGCACGACGACGATATCGAGCGCGGGCAAGACGATGATGTACTGCCCGCCGAATCCGCTGGCGTAAAACATGGGCACATCGGTGCTGATGCTGTCGCCAGGAGCGTTTGCGGCGGCAGTTACCCAGAGATAGCCGTATCCCTTTCCTTCCCCGATTTCCGAATGGGGTTGAGTGCTTTCTTGAACCCACTTCTCGGGCACGAGTTGCGTTTCGCCCCAGCGCCCGCCTCGAAGATAGAGTAGTCCGACACGGGCAAGGTCGCGGGTCGACATGCGGATTTTGTAGACAGGGTGCCGAGATTCCGGGCCGTAGTGAAAATGGCCGTCGTCCTTCATGAAGTCCTGCATCGAAAGAGGTCCCGCGACGCGTGATGCGAACGCCTCGAATACCGTTTGTCCCGTTTGACGCTCCAGGATGGTTCCAAGGACATTGAAGTCCCAGTTGTTGTAAAACCAATGGGTCCCCGGCTTGTGACTTCCTCTCGGCGGGCGTCCTTTGTCGGTATCGTATACTGAGGGCAGATAGACACCTGATTTGGCCTTCAAGAGGTCCAGCACCGTCGCGGTCTTCTCGATTGCAGTCAGAGGCGTAACGTCATCGATCTCCAAATCTGCCAACGTATCGTTCGGATTTATCCTGCCTTGTGCAATGTAAATTCCGTACAGGATGTTGATCAGGCTCTTCCGCACGGATGCCACGCTGGATTTGCAGGCAACGTCACCCCATTGGAAGACGATGCGGCCCGCGTCGATGATCATGAGGGATGTCGAGCGGCCGTCCGCCAAATCTTGGGCAAGGTTAGCAAGGTGCGCTGTTGACCAGCCAGCGTCCTCCGGCATCACCTCGTCCCATTCGGCACCCGGAACGATCCTGTCGTTCTCAGCGAAAGAAAGTTTGTTGCCGGTCATGGGTTCTCCGTAAGCGACATCGCGCCCACACGTTGTTGATTTATTTAACGGATATTTATGACGCAGCCCAGAGCACACGCTCTGGGTAATCTGCCGAAGCACGTATGAGTGGGGCTTTGCTAGTAACCGCGCGGCAGAGGGTCACTTGTATTTGCGCCGAACTCTCCGCAATAAGCTTTTCGCGCATTCAGCTCTGGGATGTATTCGCCTGCTGAATTGTCATGGCACTTTGAGATCATATCGTTCGCCGCTAATCCCGACCAAATGAACAATACTGCAATTGCGACTAATGCCGATAATGTTATGCCGCCAACGATTCTGAAGGTCCGCATTGCCGCATCTCCGAGATGCAAAAAGCCATATGATTTTGCACCGTGTGCCGCAAGTCCATCCTATCCGAGTCTACCTGGGAATGCTGCTCGCCGTTCTTTCAGTTTGAAAACAGGATGCTCTCTTTGCGCCCTCACGTCTGAAGACGGAGCCCGGGCAGCAATTCTCGTCGTGGCTTGGATCGTGCTGCTAATGATTTGGACAATTAGATCACGCTTTTCAAACCTTCGGTCTCGCCTCCCTGATCCCCATGAGGACTCCAACGAGCCGCACGACAACAACGTCACTCCATGAGCAATAATGGACCGGTCCACGTCGACGTATCGGACTTGGCTACGGAAGGACGCCAAGGAGATAGATTATCCGCCAGCCCATAAGACCTGCGCAAAGCCCGACGATAGCGCCGACAGGCATGAACATGAGCACGCCGAGCATCCCCGCTAGTTGATAACCCAACCAGCCGCCAATGATCAGCCCCATGGTGCTCAGTAAGGTGGTTATCGCCTTGTGCAGTCTGGTCATGCGGTAAACCTAGACATGGGAATGGCCATGCTCAAGGCAAGCCGCCGGAAGTAGCGATCCGCTGCAGCGCCGATACCGGTCATTGCGGTCGTCGCGAACCGGGGTATTCTGGGATGTCATAGAAGTCAGATACGGACGGACCTGCATGACCGCACCGACCGAGCAACTTGCGGCCGACATCGCCGCCGAAGTAACCGGCCAAACGCCATCAGGCATTCGCCGGTTTACAACGGGTACCAGCCACTATGTCTTCGAGGCACTGTTCGCCAACCGACTGCCCGTAGTCGTACGAATTGGCGACCAGTCGGCTCGAACGGAAATGGAGGGGGCAGTTCACCTTTCGGGCCTGCTGAGGCCGCAAGGTGTGCCACTTCCCGAGATTTTAGCAGAGAACGCCCATGGTGAAGTTCCCTGGCTGGTCCTGCAGCGGCTGCCTGGAACGGACCTTGGCATCGTCATCGCAAATCTTACGACAGCGCAGCTGGAGCGAATTGCAATTAGCGTCTCTCGCGCACAAACTATCACAGCGAGAACGGCTTCAGCAGGTCGCTATGGCTATGCGATTCAACCGGAGCAAGCACCATACTCCAGTTGGTCCCAAGTGTTGGAATCTAGTCTCAATCGCTCTCGACAGAGAATCATGTCCGCCTGCTTATTTGATCCGTCGATGGTTGACGTCGTTCGGCCAGTGTTAAGCGATCACCGGGACCAGATAGACCGGATCGAGCCGATTCCCTTTCTACATGATACGACAACCAAGAATGTCATCGTGACACAGGATGGAAGTTTCTCCGGCATCGTCGATGTAGACAATTTGTGCTTCGGCGATCCAAGATATCCCGCCGCGCTGACTCTCGCCGTTTTGTTGGCCTATGGTGGCCCAACCGAATACGTGTCGGCTTGGCTGCGACATGCTGAGCAGCCGGACGACCCAGTCTTCAGGCTTTATGTGTCCCTTTTCCTTTTGGACCTGATGGCCGAGCACGGTCAGGTATTCAACGGGAACGAGCGCACATCCGCCCCGGAAGAGCGGGCTTCGCTTCGGCAGGCGTTTAAAGATACCGTTCAATTTGCCTGGCGATAAGTCGGGAAAACGAGGTTGCTTAATCTGGAGTTTTACGAAGAGACGGCGGGATGGACCAAACAAAGTTCATAGAATTCGTAGCTGCGAAACTTAGTGATGAGACGACAGTTCGGGGTCTTTTCCTTGGTGGTAGTTTTGGTCGAGGCACGCCCGATAGCCACAGCGACGTTGATCTGATCGCGCTTGTCGAGCCCGACCACCAAGATCAAGCGATTGCCACGTGGCGCAGTCTCTTGGAGGGTATCTCGCCCGTTGTTTTCTGGAATCAGCGTGGACAAGGGCAGGTCCTGCTAAATGCGATCACTGAGGACTGGCTGCGGTGCGATCTGTCTATTATGCCGCCTTCGGCCTTCATTGATCGCACCCAGGAAACAGTAAAGCCTCTGATTGACAGAGACGGCTTTTACAACGTTTTGCCAGAAGCCATGCCCGCAAAAGGCCCCGATCCCGCCAAGGTAAAATACCTGATCAATGAATTTATCCGCGTCCTTGGCCTGCTTCGGGTCGTCGTCGGCAGGGGTGAGTATCTTACAGCTGTCACCGGAATTGGCCTGCTACGAGACCATTTTATGAACTTGATGCTGGAAGAGGTGAATGTCCCTGATCGTGGCGGAGCGCTACACTTAAGCAAGGTGCTCCCTGAAGCCGATATGGACCTGCTGTTGTCTCTGCCGTTCCCCAAGCCAAAAAGAGAAGAAGTCATAGACGCCAATTTCGATATTGCTCGGCATTTCCTGCCACGGGCTTATGAATTGGCGGCGAAGCTCAATCTGCCTTGGCCGGACAATTTCGAGAAGGCTACGCTGCGGGTTCTGGCGACCAGCTTAGGCCCCTCACCCGACTGGTATGCGCTATCGCGAAACTCTGCGACGGACTGATGGTAAGCGAAAACGCTTCAGGATGCTTGTCGCAAAGCTCCCTCGACCGGAAACAATGCGCATGGATCAATTCGAACTTGCCTCTTCAGATGAGGTTGCTGCCGAGCCGCAAAGAACCAGAAAGGATGCACTTCAGTAGTATTGATCTTGTAAATTCTAGCTAACCGTGTAGTCTTCGGGAGCTTAAATGATACTTCGCATCCGCATTTCCTAAACTTGAGGGGGTTTATTGAAATGGACCGCTTGCGTACGCTTTTGCTGTCTTCCGCTATGCTACTCGCGACCAATTCCTGGGCCGCAGACGTCAAGATCGTTTCCTGGAACATCGCTGCGTCGCCTTACGAACAGGTTCTGGCCCGGGCGAGCGACTACAAGAAGATGGCCGACACCCTGTCGCCTGACGTGATCGTTATGATCGAGCTGACGGGACGTGCCGATCTGAAGGCCATTGCCGACGCCATCGGGTGGCCGACCTTCTATGCAACGGTTTCCGATGGCCAAGTCCAGGGCGACGAAATCCATGCAAGCCTGGAGGTCGGCGTCCTTTCGAAGATACCGATCACTTCCGTGATCGAGTTCGATCCCAAACCGGAGGGGCACACCCATCAGGTATTCACGAACGCCAAGCCAGATGGCGACAGCTCAATTCCGGTAAAGGAGATGCCGTTGAAGGGCATCGACATGATGGGGTTGGCGGCGACTGATCGCGGGACCCTTCGCGTCGATCTTGCAAATGGCCTGACCGTCTTCCCGGTTCACCTGAAATCGAACTCGAATGACGCTTGCTTCGCTGCGGACGATGCAATCAAGGGCTTGAAAAAGCTCGGCCTGCCTACCGTCCCTACCCTCCAAAGCATTCTGGACAACGGTTCAGACGTGAAGGCTAAGGCGGACAAAGACAACGCCTTCAAACGCGAACGAGTGATAGCGGCAACCAAAACCGTCGCGGACCAAGCTGTTACTGATGGCCGCACGGTGCTGATCGCTGGGGACTGGAACACGTCCTTCGAACCCGGCAAGTTCGGCCGTTCTTTTGACGACTGTCAGTTGGCGGCCTTCTCCTGCGCGAAAGCTCCCTTCCCTGCCAGCAGCTGCACAGGCGATGGTTTTGACGACACCTTTGCGGTCATGACGGTGCCGTTGTCGGGTAGTGAGAAGTGGACGATGCTGACGAAAGACCTTGGTCGGACATTCAAAGATACCGACTTTGCGGACAAGGCGATTGACCACATGACCGCGCCGGTTGGTCAAGCGGCATCTTTCGCCGTCCCCAAGGTGGCACCCGACACTTTCGGCTCCGATCACTTCCCAATCTTCACCGTCTGGGCGGCTCCTTAATCAGCCAGGCGAATGGAGATATTGGGCATGGGAAGAATACGCGACGCACGTCCCGAAACCGTGCATAGGAAAGTTCGACAGCTCTCCCCTGGAGATCGTCTACGGCTGACGACAGGTGAATACAATCAGCCTATCGTTCTGTCAGCGCTCGCCGGGAGCGAAGTCGATCCGATCACCATCTGCGGCTCTGGCGCGGTGCTCGGGTCTGGCCTCACCTTCAGGGAATACAGGAAGACCGGTAACGAGCTGGCGGCTGCTCAGGAGGCCGGAGGGCGCTTTCCGGGTCTCTACTACCTTGCTGACAACGCAGCTCTGGTCCTGAAGAATTGCCAATGGATCAACATCGAGAAATTGGTCTTTGAAGGCTGCTGGCCAACGGCGGTCTACCTTGAAAACTGCCAGCACATCACGCTGCGAGGCCTCAAGATCAGTGGAGGCACATTCGCCATCGGTGCCACCGGCATTACAACGCGTCACATTCTTATTGAGGACTGCGATTGGGTGCAGGACCCAAGCGGTAATGGATGGGAGATATGCGAGGCCCTTCGCGACGGACGAACTATCGAGAAGGAGCTTGACGGCAAGCAATCCGAGCTTTGGCGGGACGTAGATTGGATTCAAGTGCATGGTGAACGGCCGGAGACTGGAAAGTCCGTTAGCATCGAGGAAGACGCGCGAGCATACGATGGCGACTTCTTCCGTGCCTGGAATATTGAGGGCTATGTCGTCATCAAAAACAACATCATCGCTGACGCCTTCAACGGCATTCATTTCTTCAACCAGGTGGCCGAGTCGATTGTCGAAAGCTGCTCGCGCAACGTCCTAATCGAGAATAACTGGTTCATCCGCATTCGCGACAATGCCATCGAGCCGGAGCACTTTGCCTGGAATTGGACGATCCGCCACAACATGATCGTCGACTGTTATATTCCGTTCTCGATGCAAATGGCGCGATCCGGCTATTTCTACGTTTACGGAAATGTCGGATGGAATCTCCGAAAACCCGGTCCCGACGAGGACACGCACACGAGGGGGCAGTTCTTCAAATTCCCGACTGAGCACGTCGCCGACGGCCCCCACTACGTCTTCAACAACAGCTGGGTTCTTCGTGCACCGCTAGCGAAGAAGATGCGCTTCGCGAATTTTGTGCACGTCAACAATGCAATCGATTATTACGAAACCGATCCGTCCGTGACGGCACCATTTGGCAAGAATTTCGACGATCCCGCTCCAGCCGGATCACAGAAGGAAGAAACCCTAAAATTTGAGGGTGAACACTTCACGAGGGAATGGCAACACCTTGGGATCAAATTCGATGGCGACGTGATCAATCATCCATCGTTTCCCGGCATATTGCGGGACGCCGGTTTCCCAATCGGTGCTGATGCCAAAGGCCGATCCCCCAACTTCGCAAATAGGGTGCCGGGGCTTTCACGGGGTTTGATGACTGATAGCTGGGTCGACGCCGTTGCCCTCACCGTGCTGCGGCCGGATGGCACGACGGCAACGGCAGTCGATGGCACGAGGCATCAGGTGGGTGCTTGGCAGAGAAACAATCTCATCAGGATGGAAGACCCGCTGTTCTGGTTGTACTGGCCTGGCCGCAAGACCGATCCCTCGCCAAACTCACAAGAACCCGATCATGCACAGGAGATTTCGTGAACTTTTGGTTCCGCACCATTCTCGCAATTGCGCTCTCAACACTTGTTTCGTTTTCGAGCCCAACTGCGAAGGAGCTTATCAAAAATCTTCCCATTCATCCGCCCTCCTCTCACTCATCCATCGAACCACTCCAGAACGTTCCGAGTGGAATTCGGGTGTTTTGTACAATCGAGACGCGATGTGACCTCGACGAGTTCGTGCGGAAGACCGGCGTGTGCGCTTTGTTCGTTATCAAAGGCCACACCACCCGCATCGAGGAATACAATGGCACGGATACGTGTGAACTAGGCAAGAACGGCCCTTATAAGGACTACGGCATCGCATCGATGGCGAAATCACTGACATCGACGCTCGTCGGCCAGGTTCTGGCTGAGCGATATCATCTTCAAACGCGCGAGCAATTCGAGCGCATAATGACCCGAAAGCTGGGAAGCTTTCTCACCCTTCCGCACAGAATGAAGCTCGCGGATGGATACGCAAAAGTCTCGATGGATGATCTGCTGTCGATGCGCTCGAATATCCAGTGGCGTGAGTCCGGCTCCCCTTGGCTGCTTTCGGATGAAGTCTATTACCAGGACCAGGTTCGAGTCCCGCCCCGTAAACAGAACCTTATCGGCTTCGCGTCACGCTATAGGTTGGCCCGTCAGCCGCGCAGCCAGTTCAACTACTCAGCTTTTGATGTAGCGATGGCTATTGCCGTGGTCAAAGATTTATCCCCCGCGCGACCTCCGCTGAAGCAGTTTGAAAGGGGCATATGGGCAATGATAGGTGCGGCTCACGAGGCCAGCTGGAATGTCGACATCGATGGTGATCCGTCCGGTCCCTGCTGTTTCAGAGCCAGGATAGATGATCTCGCGCGTTTCGGGAGGTTTGCGTTGGAAAAGGGTCAGGGCAGAGGCGTCCCCGCCGCCTGGTTCGATCTCGCGACCGCGCCACTAAAGGGCCGCTTTGATGGGCTGGACAAAGAAAGCGATCATGCTGATCCGAGCTGTGAGCTTGGATACGGCTACTACTGGTGGCTACGACGCAACCGGCCCGATTATTTCGCTTTCGGACGCTTTGGCCAATTCATTCACGTATACCCGGAAGATGACGTCGTAATCGTGCAGCTCTCAGACTGGCGAACTGTTCCTGCGGACAAGCACATTAGATGTATCACGCTCAAAAGCCACGATGCGATAGTCCGGAGGCTGCGAAACTGAGTGACAGCATACGTGCTATACGATCCACGAGCCTGTCAGAAATGGCTCGACAACTCAGGGCAAAACACTGAGCCGTCACTCGGCTCGATGCACTCTGTGTCGCGAAGGCCCGCAGGGGCATCTTGTCAGTTGGTTTTCGCTCCTGTCACCTTCATCAACGCCGTTATCTCTTGAACATCATCTTCCGACAATCCACCGGTTGCGTTGCCCACGCGCGTTTGATTTACCCCCACCCGACTATCTCAACCGCCTCGACTTCATCCTATGGGAGCATCAGCATGCCAAGCCTCGCCCAAATGACCGGATCATTGCGTATTCATCAGTTCTATATCGGCAAGTTGAAAGCTAAACAGGAACAGCTTTTTGACAGCGATCCCGAATAGGCGATGCCTCTCGACCATGTGGCTGCCGTTCTGTCCGAGCACGCTGAAGTGTTGGCTGGCGACATCGCTGACATGGAATGCGATGATTGATAGCGCGTGGCAGCCATTGAGCTATTCGGTCTCTTAGATAGAATTCTATGGACAGAGGTCTGAGCGCGAAAGGCCAGAGCCTCGTCCTGCGCCGCAACACGCCGGAAGAATCAATTTTCGATGATCAAGCCTGAACTCGCATTCGCCATCATATTTACGAGCAACTTCGCAGCTCCGCTCGTGGCTTTTATCGCTGGGCGCACATGGCCACGTTGCGGGAAGACATTGCATTTTTTGGCGGTGATCTGGATCGTCCTGTCGGTATACGTATGCGACAGAGTGACGTTCACGCCAGATATCACCACTGTGGACGACTCTTATGAGCCAGGCGAAGTAAGTCAGTTTGTATTCGTCGCCGCCGTTTTATTGCAGCAGCTAATCATTCTAGCGGCCTATCCAGCTTGGTATGCGTGCCGCGCATTTGTTAAGCGGCAGCGGGCGTCTCCAAGAGAAGCAGGACCGTTCGTGTGATAACATGTACGATGTCGACGGTGGTGTGGTGGCTTCGGTCGCAACGGATGCGGTCGTTCCGAGCATCGCTCATAAGTAAGCGACATCGCGCCTCACAGCGCCCACACGTTGGTTGATTTATTTGATGGTTATTTATGACGCAGCCCAGTGCGCACGCTCTGGGCTATCTGCCGAAGCACATCAACAGGCTCAAACAGTTCCGGCGCGTGGCCACCCGATACGACATAACCATTCGGCATTTTTCGCCTTGGCCACCGCTAAAATATGGTTGCCATACTTGTCAACAGGACCTAGAGCGCAATGATACCACGTCCCCGAAGCCCGTTGAGAGTGTTTAGCAGCGCTCCATCTTGCGGCCCCTCTTCCAGATGGCGGTCAATGATCTCAACCGTCCGGAAGACGACTTCGACCGTGACGTCATTGAAAGTGATGATCCAGTGCCGTGCTTTGAAGCGGTGCCATCTGGCGGTCTCCGCGCCACCGATCACCTCACTAAAGGTTCCCGGATTGACCGGATATCTAGAATCTCGTCGGCCATCAATACTGACGGGGGTCATTCGGAAATCGAGAACCCGTGCGAATCTGAGAACGACATTGCCGCCCTTCGGACCTGCCGATGGCTCGTAGCACACCAAAGCGTCTTGCCCGTCATAAAACACCGCAGGGTTTTGGACCCTTCCTATCTCGGGAAAGGGCTCTTGTGGAGTTGATATGTGCATGCTTCTTCTCAACTTCAGGAAACGTCGAACTGCGTATTCGAAACTTTGTCAACAGGACCTAGTACGGCGGGTTTTGCATCGTCGCAAAGTTAAAAGTATCAACCATGGTAGCAATGGGGTCTGGGAAATACCGATAAGTTGCAAGGCGCTTTCCATGCACAATATAGTCTTTTTGCTCGACGTCTCCCATCACAATCAGCGAAACCGTCACCCTGGAAGTTCCAAGCATCTTGAGGGCAACGACTCTTTCCTGTGGGTTCGCGCATTGCTCCCCGACGTCACACAGCCTGCCAATCAATCTCATTTGAGCGAAAGGCTCGAAACCTGAGAAAGACGAACCGCCTATGAACTGGACCTTGTCCTTGAAGACCGACCATTCTGTTCCGGCAGTAATCTTGGCAAACATCGCGGCGGCATTTTTGTAGGTGAAGTCCTTTGCAACGAAAGGCGCGACCGAAGAGATCAAAAGCGTGACATGCTTTTCGCCAATCCAGCAGTCAATCCACAGATGGCTGTCGTCAGGCGCGTTGCGCTCGATGTCGCGACCTTTACAGGCGGGGTCGGCTGCCATGCTGGTATTGGCTGGCCCCCTAACCAGCCACATGGCTGCGGATGATCTCTCAGCGGAGACAGCCCAAAGCGTCGCAAGGAAAATGATTGCAGTAAAAAATCTTGGCATCAAATTTCCTATTCGGGTCCGTTGTGAAACTTGTCTAGCGGAGATTGCGAAGCAAGCTTTCCTAAGCAGATAGAACCTGTCTGTTTTCGCCAGCGGAAGACGTTCCAGGGCTGGTGGTATGCGGCACCGACCCGTGAAACTAATCTGGCCAGGTCTCAGCGGCACCTCAAGCACCTTCCGAAGTCTCATTCATGGCCGGAAAGGTGCTCTGACTACTCAATCGGGTTAAATTTCCCAATCTGACGTGTATCGCCTCGCTTTCAATAACGACGCAAGTTCCAGCTTAACTTCGAGAGTTTTCCGAAACCTCGCGGAAAGGACATCTGACATGATCCCGTCGCCCCAGTCTCGTTCCGTGGCATAGACGGCATATGGGTTGATTACGCATTTGAAGTCCAGCATCAGCGACATCGCTGTAGCTCCATACGCCATATAGCTGTGAGGTAGCCCTCCGGCACAAACGAAGGTCACAATCTGGTCAAACCATGCCGATTTCCGGCTACCTGCTCCAGTTGCGCCCGTCAATTCGATGAGGTTTTTGGCAGTGCTTCCGATGGACCAATTATAGATCGGCACGGCAAGCACAATTCCATCGGCATCTCGAACGGCCTGATGCAGTTGACTGTATGTGGGGTCGAGATAGCACGCCGAGTTGTCAAACTCAGGCAGCCGGAAATCGCGCAAATCAATGAACTGCGGAATGCACCCTTGCGCTTGCAAGAAACATTCTGCCTCGCGCCCGAGGTCTCGACTGCGGCTCTCTGGATCGAGACTGCATGATAAAATGGTGATTTTCAAAGGTGGCGGGATGCTGTTATTCATCGCGGTTCTCGCGGTTTGCGTTTCGAAAAAGCATGCAGTTGTCAGGTTTGCGACCTCAAGGGTACTTGAGGTCAAGTGCCTGAAGTTTCGTTTCCTAGATCGTCGTCGGTTCCGTCACCATTCGTATGGAAGAAGGTGCGTCTGCCGCTCGAATTGCCACTGTCGCGCGTGCCTGCGCGGTTCGGACTGGTCAAGAACGAGCTGCACAGGGACCCTTTCACAGGGACGGTCTTCGTATTCCGGTCGCGGAAGACGGATCGGTTGAATCTGATCTATTGAGGAGCACCGCAACATGTCATCTTCTGACTGGGACAACGACGAAAATCTCTTTGCCTCTCTCGCTGGCGGACAAGCCGTCATAGACTGGTTCGGCTTCTGTCCGCGTTTCCACGATGCATCTCTGGAGCGCTTGGAAATTGTAAATGGCAATGTGCTCGTGGCCATCCGGGCATTCAGGATGACCGACGAACTCGATCAGCAACGCCGCTTCATTTGCGACCGCCACGCCCTTGTTACGCTAAAAATCAGCGAAGTATCCGGCATAAGGCTGCATGGAAGCGCTGTCTCGATCATCTCTGATCTTAAAATCCGTCGACTTACCGCTGACGAGGCAGCATCAAATTGGGAGACCTGTGCCGCACCTGTCAAAGGCGACATAGAGGTTACGTTTGACACGTCGATTGGGCTTTATGGTGCGATATACTCGAAGGACTTGGCGTTTGAGCTTCAGCCAACATGAGCCAAACATGCATCGGAGCCATCATCGGGTATGGCAAACACCATCTAGCCCGGCGACCAACAAACAGCGACCCCGCCCGCTCAAAACAGCTTCAGAGATTTGACGAAGTGCTTCACCGGCGTGCACGGCAGCTGCGGCTTAAGATACGCAGTTTCCTCCTGAAAGAAATACTTCCGATTGATGACCTCTGGGACAAAGCCAAATACTCTGTACGGCCAATTCAAGAAGCTTGGCGGCCCCGCAAGCTTCATCGCGGCATGATGCACTCCAACATGGCCTGGCTCGTCTGTGAGCCCACGGCTATTGAACATATGCCGAAACGACAAATCCTCGATCTTAGTGACTGGTAGATAGACCCCGGCATTCTTTGGCTCGGCTGTTCCGATGCAGTATGGCCGCTCACCAGCCAAGGCCTCTGCTTGCGCTGCAACGAAAAAGCCATCAAAGCCAATTAGAAAAAACAGTAAAATTGCGGCAATCACACCGACAAGCACACGACCAAAAGCTCTCATGAAAATCCGCATCGAAAGCATGAACTAACAAACGTCCAAGTGCAATTAGCACAGGAACTTGAGCACCCACAACGCAGAGAACACGTCGCGGTTGTGGCAGGCACGCCGACGGATCACTGGTAGTCGGGAAACCTGACCTTCTCATCGTCGGGTGTGTCGAGCCATTTCCGGTAGACCTCGTACGTCACCGCGCCCGAGGCGATCCCCTTGATCATTCTGCGGCAAACGTCTCGGGCCGCCTCGGCAGCCGACATCGATGTGTTGCGCTCGGTCTGTGCTTTGGTCTCGGTGTCCATTTTCGCAATCCCGTCCTTGGCGCAGCCGTCAATCAGACGACTGTGCGTCTCCGGCAGTTGACGGATGATCGAGGAATAATATCCGAACGTTTCCTCGTTCCAGCCGCTCTCGTCAGCCAATGCCACGCCAGCATGTCCAAGGAGAAAGCCAAGGATCGCCACTCGGCCAGCACGCCCACACAACAGCTCATGGAGGGCTGAATTGAACAGCTGAGAAAACCTATCAGATCGCTCAGACATACGCTTCGAACTCCGATTTCCATGCAAATGAGCACCCAGACCCAAGGTAACTCTCCCACTTCAACCCCGTTGTGAGCTTTCGAAATAGCGATTTACGATATCCTTGACCTCGCTTGAACTGAATCCTGGAATCCATCTGTGCGGTATCGCAACGGTCCTTTCAAGAGGCTGCCGCTTGCGCAACTGTTCGAGTATCTCCGGATCAGCGTCCTTGCGCACGGTCAGATAGATCATCGCCCAGCGGGTCTGAGGAATATCAACGCGTTCGATCATTGACCAGGGGATGAGTTTTGGCAGTTTTTGACCAGTAATGCCGTCGGGACCGATCACCATTATAGGTTTCGTGAAGTCCACCTGCCGGGCCTTCGCTACAACAAAGACGATGATGACGAGGATCAGGATCGCGAACAACCCCTCTCCGACACCACTAGTGGGTCTGCTCATTTCGATCTGTCCAACGGCGATGAGTGACAGGTAGACGAAGAAGATTGCCATGACGCAGATGAAGCCGAAGAGTGCCCTGGTGCTTGGTCGCAATACCAGGACGGGCTGCGTAGCGCTCTGGTCGCGCTTGGCGATGGAAGAATGGCCATCTGTCATTTGGTTGAGACCAAGCATCCATGGAGGGCCGACATTACGTTCTTATCGGTGGGCGTCTCTGTCATCGGCTTCCATCTCCAAAGAACCTGGCTGGTGTAATCATGTAGCTAAAGGGCAATTCATCACGGGGGCGTGAAACCCCTGGAGGGTCGCGTGGAAAAATCTTTCTGGGCGCAACGGTGGTGTCTAGCCAGGGAAGCCGTTCTTGCAATTTGTAGGTGACACGGTCAGTCGTTATTTCTATATCGAGGCCCGTGAACTGGACCCCTGGGAAGTATCGGCCGAATTCTCCCGGCTGAATCTCAAATATCGTTTTTGGATCGGTTTCGCTCTTGAAGGAAACGATCACAGGCAATCTGCCCGATTTTGGTTTGAACGGACGACGGCCGCTTGCATCGCGTAGTGTTGCGAAGTCCGCTTCTGAGAGCGAACCAATGCTATTCTTGATACCAAAACTTGTTAGTACGCCGTCCTCGTAGACTTGAGTCAGGGTATTGTTCGGATCATGCTGGACTGGCAATATATAGGCTGTGCCTTTGCCACCAAGATCGAGAACTAACGCTTCACCATAGAGGCGTGTGGCACCACCGTTTCCAATAAGGCTGTGAGTTACCTTGGAATAGGAAATCTCCATCACCGAGGAACTTTCAACCGGCCGCCCGTCCACCGTAGCCGATGCAATAACCTTGAAACGAACAGTCGCACTCTCGCCCTGGCAAGACGCAAAAGGCAGGGCGCAAAGTGATACCAAGAGCGACCGACGCTTCATCAGCTGCCTGTTACCGGTAGGTTTTTCAGCACACTGAGGCGCACGAGGACTGGTGGTATTGGCTTTGAGATGTTCCGCTTCAAAGGGCACGGGCGTCGCACCGGCTGGCCCGGAATTTGAATGGGCTTGCATCTAGCGAGACGACCCCATGGACCGGGTCGTTTTTATATAATGAACCCAAATGGCTGCGATGAACGCGAGCATGGCAAAACAATACCAGCCTAACATCAGACCAAGCACCCATAGATGCTCGCCATCGCGAAGGAATAAAACCCCTGCAACCAGCGCAATATGAGCAAGGAGAAAGCCAATCGTAATGAAGAGCACTCAACGCAACCCTTGTTAGTAATTTGACTGTATGCAAAACAACCATTTCTTCCAAGATGGGGCTGCCTCGGGTTGCGAAACTGGTAAATGCCGAATTACGAAACGGGTCCGGTCTGCTGGACAAGGGTCGAGGATCGTTGCTCAAGAATGTCCGCGCCCCAGAAAAGACTACGCGATTGTGGTGCCGATGGTTGCATTTTGTTTGGAATCTCGTCATCTCAATGTGCTGCCGTCGTCCGACATCGCAACACAGGCCGACGGCAGCCCAGGGCGCTCCGACATGAGGTCGTAGAGCGCCCTTTCTTTGCTTGCGGCACCGTGCATCGAAGCAGCGCCATCGGTCATACGATCTTAAATTCCAATTTCAGAATACGCGCGTATATTGCCGTGGGGATTGCAATATCCGTGCCCCGAGGGGTTGAGGACCATGTGCTGGAATACATCGTCGGCATTCACGCCGGTCGGGCTAGCTCTGCGCGGTCCGGCAACACACAAGATCGTATGTACGCTCGGCGATGCGGCGCATATCCTCATCAAGGACTGGCCATCCGATGACGGCGAGGAATATGTCGCCGCCGTAAAAGCCTGCGTCGATGCAATCAGCGGGCAGATTGCTCCGGAACAATTCCGAGAAGCGCTATTGCGTGCGGCCGATGAGGCGGGCATCGCTGCTCTAACTGTCGTTCGCCGATGACAATCGGTAAGAAAACGGCTGGCTGAGATCATACCGTCGACATCTCCCCTGTTGTGGTTGACAATCTGGCTAACCCATTTACCTTGGGGTCGGGCGGAGGCAAGTGGATTTGCTTGCCTGGGGTTAAGACCCGACAGCGTTGCGCACTATATGGGCGCACGTACCGTTCAAAGACTGCGGAGTGACGCCAATAGGCGTCGTCTTGTGCGAGGAGTATCCTCCCAACTGAGGGGCGGCTCTTATAGTCGCTGCACGTCCGCTTCAGCAATGAAGCAAAGGACGTGGACTCGTGACATCAAACAGCCGAATACCAAATCTCAGATGCAAGGCCGCCGAGCGCCAGGGATGGCAATGCTACTATTGCCAGCACCCCATGTGGGAAAGCGACCCAGAGGTTTTCAAAACACGCTATTCCTTATCTTCTCGGGCAGTCCGGCACTTCCGCTGCACGGCAGAGCATCTAAAGGCTCGAAGTGATGGAGGCCGCGACATCGAGGAGAATATCGTTGCCGCCTGTCATTATTGCAACAGAACTCGTCATCGGACGAAGCGGCCGAAAGATGCAGTTTCCTATGCCAGCTTTGTTCGATCCAGGATCGGAGAAGGTCGATGGCGTCCTGTCTGGTTAAGGCATCAGAAGTCTGACGCTGAAGTGTTGCGGTAACTAAGCCAGGGTGGTCGTGCTACATGCCAAGCTCGCTGGCTGAATAAACAGCCCATTCAGGTTGATATCCCATCTCCGCTTCGATTGCCTGTTTCCAGTCGGGGGTTATCTGAATTGGAAACGAATTTACGGTTTCCTCGGAATGTCGGGCCTCGATTTCAAAAAATTCTCCGACAATGCTGTCGCATCGGTAGCACCCATTACTCATGTACTGTCGTTCCTGGGTCTTGCTGTGGCGCTTTTTCAGGCGGCCCATTTTTGAGTTCCGAGGTAGACGGCTGAATACCTCATTAAAGAGCGTTGGGTACTCACCCAATTCAGGGACCGAGAAGCTGTTCGTATGGGGACCGAACACCACGTCAACTCCCGTGACTATTTTCGTGTTCGCGCGGCATTGCCTCTTCCAGCACTCGATCTCTCCAACCCGGATATGAGCAACCGCCCTGCCCTGGGAAGGTATCCCAAATCGGAACCGGCGGCCGAATACTGCGTCCAGCAACGCCTCAACGGGCATCTCCTGAGAATAAGCCACACGGGCGGAATAGGTCCCATCGTGTTCGACAATCTGCGCGGCGGGCAGAGCTTCAGTCGTTGGAAAGCCCGGGTGCTTGAGCAGCCAAAGGCAACGAATTCCGGATTGCCGGTATCGTTCCTGCCTTCTCTTCGTTTCATCGTTGGTTTGGGATGACCATTGGATTTCGATTGCGACTTTGGCACTGTTCTTTTGCGCCAACACGTCAGCTATCCATGTTTCACCGGACGGACTAGTCCCTGCAACCTCGGTCTTCGCGTCCCATCCGTGCTGGCGTGCAACTTCGACGGCGATACGCTTCAGTCGAAGGTGAGCTTCCGTCTCCGGCGCAGTGGTGCAATCACCAACCGCTTTGTGCACGAAATGCGGCGTCCCCCGCTTTGACCTCCTTAAATTGACTTCTGCCGAACAACAGGGCATTCGAAGCGAACGGCATTTGCGGTTTTGCTCAATCAGCGCCTGCCATGCCTGCGGAGACAATTC
Organism: Rhizobium sp. BK112; assembly: GCF_014193215.1. Lineage (NCBI taxonomy): Bacteria > Pseudomonadati > Pseudomonadota > Alphaproteobacteria > Hyphomicrobiales > Rhizobiaceae > Rhizobium > Rhizobium sp. BK112. The sequence goes on along the minus strand of NZ_JACHYZ010000001.1, from coordinate 1,046,704 downwards.
GAAGGCATGAAGATCAACCCCGGTCTCATCAATGCATCGCAGGGACATGGCAATTTCTCGCGATTTATGGCGAATGTGCTCGTAGGCCGGTTCCCAGGGCTAATCCCTGTTCCGAAGATCAGCAGTTATCCGAGCATCATATGTCCCCAACGGAGCAAGTTCGGTGTAACGTACCCGATCTGATGGCAGAACCGGAATCGATCTGCGGTGCCGTATTAGTGAAACTTCTCCAAAATAAGCCGAATAACTGCTCTCCTGGGGACGCATCGGAACCGCGATCCACGCCGGGCAGGCATTCTGTTGTTGCGCCAACCCGTCAACGGCCTCCCAGATAATCGCGGTTATTTCACTCTCGGACTTGCCTTCGGCTTGTAAAGCTCGGACCGCGGTGTTGTTGAATTTCACGGCGTTGTAGCACGGGTTCAATTTTCCATTCGCCTGGAACTCATTTCGAGATTTAACGGAAATAAGGTACCGTCGCCCTGATAGTTCGGCGATCAAGTCGGCGAAGGGAAAATTGATTGCCCGATTTAAATTCTGCACGTCTTTAAACCCGGCCGCCTTCAAACGTTCTTCCGCCAACGTTTCCCCCAACCGCCCCATTTTTGATATTCTTTCTACATGCAATATCGATGGCCCCACGCACATCTCCCGCACAGCATGAAAACAAATTGCGAAATAAATTATTAATGCAAATTTACATTGTATTTAAAAATTACTCAATAAAAAATAGATATTACATGCGCCGCAATGTTGCTTTGCCAGACGATACATGGATCACCAAGAGCTTCCCGGCAATGACACCTGAAAGAACACCCAGCCTACCATGACCAACCAATGAGCGGTTGCTGCCGCTGGGGACGGCTGCGGTTCGCGCGGTTCGGAAGGTTTCAAGATCGTGCGTATGCTCGACCTCTGAACGATTAGCATGGTGAACACTATCCCAACCGTTCTCCTAAATGTGAAGATTTCGCTTTTTTAATAGCTTAATTCACTCGCGTTATGTTTGCGTGGAATAGGAGAGCGCCCCATGCCGCGCAGACAGTTTGCCAGCTACGCCAGCGTACTCACAGTGGCGATGATCGCATTTATCCTTGGCTTCCCATTTCTGCTGTTTGCTCTCGCACGCGCGATCCACTGTGCTCCGGATACCTGTGGAGCGGTTGGGCTCGTTTTCGGGTTATATGGTCGGATGCTCGGTGTCCTCATATACGGCATCGCAATGCTGACCGTCATATCTGCTCGCTGCAGACGCGCTGGATTGAGTTCTTGGTGGGTTGTGGCATCGCTTTTCTGGCTGCTTGCCGCTCGCGACGTTCTGATGGCAGGTCTGAATTTTTGGGCCGTGGGCTTTTCGTTGGGAATCCTATCGTTCCAATGGCCGATAACGCTGATCTTCTTCTTTGCCTTCGTTGCCTTCCTCTCGTTCTGCAAAGGCTCCGACGAGAATGGAAGTGAACCACCGCGAAGGAGCTGGAAGATGGCCCAGGTGAGCGCGGCATTATCTGCGATCATCTGTGTCGTCATGTGCATCCCGCTTTTTGTGACACTTGCGTGGATTGGCGGACTTAGGCTGATCAGCCCGCTGAGCGTTATTATGTTTCCCCAACATTATCTCTACGTCCGCATCGGGACGCACTTCATCACCCTCACGACCGCGCTCTGGTTGCTCCTGTTGGTCTTTGCGGGCGCATTGATCCACATCCTTGTTTCGCAACGTCGTGAAAATCTCGAAGTGCCTCCTACGAGATTTTCGCGCCCGGTTTCGTAGCCGGGGCGACGAGGCTTCGGTGACGCACTCCACTGACGGCTCCTCGTTTCAGCTTGCTGCTCTCCCGCTGCAGTTGGAAATGACAAATATTTGAGGTTCCTGAATGCAACGTCTCTCTTTGCTAATCCTTTTCCGCGATGGCCTTCACGATTTGAACGATCTGGAGACGGCGCTAACCCGGTACAGCGAACCTCTTCGGCAGGTTGCTCCCGACCACTTGAAATTCGGGACTCCGACACTCGATGTTGAATTGAGCAGCGAGAGCCATGTTCTCATTGAATCCCAAGAGATTGCGGAATTTTTCCCTCACAAAGACAGCAGCGAAATTGAACGCTGCAATCAGCGTATCGAACTGTCATGGGATATGAAGAATGACCCCGGCCTGATGACAAACCTTGTCCTTTTTGTGCAGCCCGAGGTAAGTCGTCTTGTCGGGAAATGTTGGATGTTTGACCCTCAAGCGGGCGTTTGGTTTTAATTGCTCCGCAGCGCAATGAGGAAGCAACTTTCTACGCCCTGATGTGACCGGCCCGCCTCGGACCAACGTAGCTGCCGCAAATCGCAGGGCGGGCGGCTACAATGCGGTTGGTCCGGCCGTGTTTGTGTTGTCGTCAAACCAGATTTCATCGAGATCGATTGGCGAAACCTGCTTGTCGACAACCTTGCCTTGAATGTCGCGCTTTTCGCGGAACAAGCGGATCACATAGACCGAAGGACCAAAGTCCGGGCCGATATCACGGAATTTCTCGTTCGCGCGGTCAACGCCTAGCCAAAATACAGCGCGGCGATCATCACTCAGGCAACGGAGATCAAACTCCATCGAAAAGCCCGTTCGGTTCGACTTATCAATTAGCCAGCGGGCCAGACGAGAGTCGACGATTGAAATTGCCAACCCTATTTGCTCCAGGGCTCCTGCGTGAAACCTCTTTCGCACTCACGATCTCGCGGGGGAAGGTTTTGAGACATTGTAAAATGCGGTCCTTCATTGGAATTTATGGTATCTCACCATGGCCAGATGGGGCTATTCATGGAACAGCGCTTTACATTCGATCAGGTCGCGAGCGTATACAAGGCCTCACGCCCCGACTATCCCGAAGCTCTCATCGACGATATTGTCTCGTACGCTAAGCTGAAACCAAACGACACCGTTCTCGAAGTCGGCTTCGGAACGGGTCAGGCAACGAAGAGTTTCGCGACCCGGGATTTGCAGATTCTTGCCCTTGATCCTGGACCAGAAATGGTCCGCACTGCACGTCAGACCTTGGCGAATTTTACCAACGTTGAACTCGTCGAGGCGACATTCGAGGCGTGGCCTGTCAGCAAGGCCGTCTTCCAGCTGATTATTGCGGCACAGTCGTGGCACTGGGTTTCCCCGGAAGTGCGGTTCGCAAAAGCCGCCGAAGTGCTTTCGCCAAATGGATCATTAGCAGTCTTTGGACATGTCCCCGTAGGACTACCCACATCCTTACTTGAACAGTTCAAAGGAATATTCCTGCGTCACACAGGTGCCTGGGGAACACCACCTGAAGCGGCGTACCTGCCGAGTGGTCCATTCGAAGGCTGGTTTGACGAGTCGAAATTGTTCGGTCCAGTTGAGCATCGGAGCTATTCGTGGATGAGGCAGCACACAACATCGAGCTATATAAATTTTCTACGCACGCGATCAGATGTTCGGATGCTCACTCCAGCAGTATGCGAAGAATTGCTCGCCGAAACTGCGAAAGCGATAGACGGTCAAGGGGGAGAGTTCGAGGTAGACTACGAAACCCATCTTTACATTGCCCGTCGCGTTGATCACGTCTCCTAGACGCTGTTCCGTTCAGTCGAGACTAACGATTCCTGCCATTGATCGAGTAATCCCGTTTTGCTCGGCGGATCGTAACATCGCGCCAACTCAACGTTTGCGGTCGCGCTCAACATCTACGCCGCCTCTCCGCCCTCTTCTCGAATGCCGGGAAACGCCTGCTTCTTGAATCACCGTCGTGACATCAGGCGAAAGCGCCTGAACGCAGCCGCCAGGCAGAGATGTGCCCAAATGAGGCCATTGCAGAAAAAGAAAAGGACGAACAGATAAAATAGCGCCGGTTGTTCAGCAGCCTTGAGTACGCCGGATTGTTTGCCGTGCACCTCTCCCTGAGCCAGCCACACGAACGGTACGATTACAGGCAGAGGACTAAATAGCATCAGGCCGATAATCACCAACCACGCACTAAAGCGCTCAACCATGCCCCTGAATCTGTTTGCGCCCGGCAGGGCCGTCCACTTTGACACTGTTTTCTGTCGCTGGGTCATAGTTTGGATAATAGAACGCGCAGCCATATGCACCAAATGACTGCAAAAGGCAGCAGCCACCTAGACCGTGCATATCTCGAAGCGAGCATCGCTTAGAGAAGCGTTGGCTGGGACACCGGCTCCCCGGACGTCGTCACGATGGTCGAACCATAGGGCTCTCGTGATGTCACCACGATCTGGTCGTTTGGAAGCGGCCGGGCGAGCGCCTTCGCCTCCTCCCAGGGTGCACGCATCCATACATCCACCTCTTCCCGCGTCAGCAAGAGGACCGGCATCGCCTTCTGATGGATCGGCTTGACGATGTCGTTGGGATCGGTCGTCAAGAAGGCGTAGAGATCGTCTGTGGTCAGGCCATCTTTGACTTTCCGGACGCTTTGCCACTGCGGGACGTGCACGCCCGCGAAGAACATCAGCGGCTTGCTTTCGTCACGGGCGAACCAGGCGTTCGGTGTGCTGCCGCCCTCCTGCTTGCTGGCGGGGTCGGGCTCGGCGAAACTGGTCACCGGCACGACGCAACGGCTCTGGACACCGAACCATTTCTTCCAATGCGGTAGATTGAGATTCCGGATGTTTGTGGTGCCCTTATCGGGCTCCATGCGGATGAGCAACTCCATATCGACCGGCTTGCCCTTCTGCCGCAATTTCTCACCCCGGGCTTCAGCCGCCTGCTTGATCGCGAAAAACGGCGATGGCAATCCCCACCGCGCATGCACAAGCTGCTTGCGGCCATCAGCAGTGTTGCGAACGATTGGCCCCCATTGGTCGGGGTTCATTTGATAGGCGGGCATCAGGTTGATGAGGCTCTCGGCATCCTGAGCCCATTTGCTGACCCAGTCCTTGTCTTCCATGCGGTAGAGATTGCACATTGATCGCAACGACCTCCCTTTCCCGTTGCGGACAGCCTATGCATTTCGGACAGGACGTCAAACACTCCGCCGAGAGCCCGTGTCGTCACCGCTGATATCGTCCTTCGGAAGGAACTGACCTTCGTGCGCCCATTCAGCCTCAGCCTCTTCCAATTCCTCCGAGGAAAAGTGGTAGATGACGAGCTTATCCAGCACATCGTCCACGTCGCGAGCCATTCCGAGCAGGTCCATCGTCTTGCCCATATGGCCGCGCTCGCCGAACCTATCGAAGCACATACCAGAGACCATATCGTGAAGGTCGAGGACCTTCTTCGTCGTCTCCGGCGAGAGATATGGTTCGTCTCCAAAATCGAGCGCATCGGATACGTCTCGCGCTCGACGGGACAGAGCTTCCGATTGAGACCTCGAACCATCTTCCGCGAAAACGTCGTAGCACTGTCGGCCAACGTGCTCCGCGTAAACCGCGATCTTCATGACATCGCCGGGGGAGATATTCTGATCATTTCTGTACAAAATCGTAGGCATGCCAAATCCTCCACGCCGGAATGGGAATATCAGGTTGCCGCAAGAATGTTCCTATTTTGTTCTTTTCGACAAAGGAGTCAAGGGCGCTTTCTCAGGATAGATAGCGCTGCTTCGAGGTCGGAGTTGGCAGCAAGCATGAGCGCGTGATTGTCAGCCAACTCGATGATCGTTGTGAGGACCTCATCCGTCCGCCACCCCGCAGCAACGGCGCGGTCGACGAGAGCAGCGAAATCCAAATGGAGCGCGTCCTGGCATCGGAGGAAGCGATCAGGATCGTCGTTTGGCGAATCCGGCGGGTATATTTCGTCCATCTGATAAACTTGAGCCGGTCGAAGAAGTGCGTCAAGAGACCAGCCCGCCATGGCGACTGCGCCACGGCTATGGCTTGCACCATGGCCGAGGCGTCGGCGGGCAGCTCGTTCTGCCGCAGACGAAAGGTACTGCAAGGCCCTCGTTGATAAGAATGCTGCCGACGTCCTTCCCGTCAACCAACAGGGTGCCGCAATAGCGCCCATGGTTGCACTTCTTCGTACCCTCGGTGCCTTGCACACAGGCACACGCGACCTTTGTCAACCGGGAACCGCCATGGGCAACCAGTTCCCGAAGCCGCGACGATGCACGCTCTCCCAGTTGGCGTTCAAGTTGGCACTCGGGAGAGAACACTTCTGGCGTATTGAAACCGACCAGCCGCGTACCGGCGGCCTCGCCAATTACGTGGACGGTGTCTCCGTCGGTTACCGAGAACTCCTGCGTCTGCGATGCCCTCAATGTCATTGGAGACGATTGAAATTGCACTCGCCCGAGATCGAGCGCTTGCAGACCGACGGCCACCGCCGCCACGACCAGAAATCCGATGGCCAGATTTCGGAGACGCCATCTCAACCGTCTGCCTGCCCTGCTGAAACGAGGCCAGAGCAATTTGCTTGGCTGTCGGCGAGGCGGATAGGCGGTGGCGGGTCGTGGCGGCAATGCAATCACATTGTTCGGTCGCCTGAGAATCTCAAAAATCTTCTGCCACTCATTGTCGGAAAGGCGAGCCTGCCCGCCGGATCGTTCGAGACGAGCGTGGATGTCGGTCAGGAACGTTCGCTGCCAGCCCGTCAGGTTCTGGCGAGGCAGTGCTGCTTCGATGTCGTTTCGAAGGTTCCCAGCCGGGTCCATTATCGCCGCCTCTTTTGAGCGAAGGCAGCGTAAGCAGCAGGTCGGAAAAAATGGTAAACCGGGAAGCATATGGAGCCCGGCAATGGGAGTTATACGACTGGACTGAGACGGGCCAACGCGAAACGCAGTCTCCCCATCATTGTCAAAGGATTCAGTCGCCCATGTGACCTGAGCGGCGTACACCTTCAAATTGCAGTGTATTTATTTGTCAGGTGGCTATCGTTTCGGGCCAAAATGGAACTAAAAGCCGGAGGGGCGGGATTGGAGAAATCACTAGAAACTAAAATTGCGCACCTTGAAATGATTCAAGGCGTGATCGGAAGGATGGCAACCGATTCTCAGACCCTGAAGACACTGACCATCACCGTTACTGCCGCGATCATTGCCATCGCGCAAACCAGCAGCGGCACGACTCCCAAACTTGCGCTACTCGGAATAGTCCCGACATTCCTGTTTTGGTACCTGAACGCCTATTACCTCCAAGTAGAGCGGGCATACCGAGCACTCTATGACGCAGTGCGCCGAGACGAGGAAGTCGACGTATTTTCAATGGAATGGCGGCCCTTTAAAAAAAGCGCGGGAAATCTTATGTATTTGGCGTTTCGTCCGACTGTTTGGCTTATCTACGGCTCGGCGATTGTGTTACTTATAGTTGTTGCGTTGGTATCAGAGGGCGAATCACATCGAGGCACGGAACTAAACGATGCACGAGTTCACAAACAACAGCACCAGGAACTACCTTGCATTACTTGACGCTCTGACAAAGCCAAGGCCTCCAGAGCCGCCAAGTCCATTCTCCTATCTCGCTCAACTACTTGGCGATCCGCCGTCCGCTCCGGTTCGATCCAACCCCATACAAGACGCGCTCATCAATGCGCTGTTAAATCCTGCCCCAACTCCCTCTCCTCCTGCCGATCCGTACCGATTGAATGCACTGCTTGCAGGGCTCGATTCACCGTCGATCCGGCAGACAACAAAGCCGGTTGCTCCCGATACGCGACGAAAAGTCTTCTTCTCGTTTCATTACGACGACGTGATCCGGGTCAACAATGTTCGGCACTCTGAGCAGTTCAAGGCTAAGGCTCGCGAGGTTCCTCAATCGTTTTATGACCGCAGTCTTTGGGAAAGGCGGCAACTGACAAATCCCGATAGCCTAAAGGAAATGATCAGAACCGGAGTTAAGGGCGCTTCCGTTATATGCGCTCTGATCGGAACCGAGACATATGCAAGAAGATGGGTTCGCTATGAGATTGCGCGAGCAATCATCGATGGCAAAGGGCTCGTTGGCGTCCACATAAACGGCCTTCGTCATCATCAGCATCGAATTCCTCATCCACGCGGACCTGATCCGTTTGAATATATGGGGATTGGGCTAATGCAGGATGGGACGTATCGTATCTTCGAATTCGACCGTAGCGGTTGGCGGCGTTATCAGGATCATTTGGGATCAGTCCCGTTTCCAAAATACCTCCGTGCTCCAGCGGTCGGCTAAGCTTGAGTGCCTGCAAAGGCTTCATGGCACGGTTTTATTGAACGCCTCATCAATTTGCTGCATGTCGTCAATCAGCGGACGGCGGAAAAATTCGTACGCTTCCATCCACTTTCGTATCGCGAGGCCGTGTCCCGCCTTTTGAAAACGATGTTGCCGTCCGACTTCGATTTTACGAAAGTTGCCACGAACTTATCCCGCGCAACTGTGAAGGAATAACTCTCCCCCGGGTCAATATCGAGCTGGCTAAGAGCTAACATCAGGGCTCTAAGCCTCAACCCGGTCGACGATGTTTCGCTGTATCGTCCGATCCACGCGTTCCATGGAAGAAAACGCCGCGCGTTTTCCTGTGTAAAGTCCGTCGCCCGTCTCCACGGGCGAAAATTCACATGGGTGGATATCAAGCTGCGCAGCCATCTCTCACTCCTGTTGCGCGAACCGCGCCATTGCCTGACGTTGAGGTCCTAGCAGAGGAGGCATTGCGACTGTCGTCAGATGCTCACGCATCAGCGGGTCGCTTGAAAAATCGGCCCAGATGAGACCTTTGATATGGAGGTAGTTGGTAATTTCTCGACCTAAGGGCCCGCCCCCGACCGCCTCCATCATGGCCGCGTATGTGGTAAAGCCGCCGTTTTGTTCGAGATGCTGCAGGGCGAGACGGATAGCGCTGTGGTCAACAATAGCCGATTCATCCATCAAGATACTAGGCAGATGATCGCAGTTTATGTCCGCACTCAAGCAATCGTCTAATATGAAATAATAGTATCCATACCGATAATATAGATCACTCGCCTCTTCTAATTTCTCAATATATTCTTGCGACTCATTGCCTCGGCCGTTTTTGCATTCGAGCACGACGGTGATCAACGGATCGTCAACTGCCCGTCTAGCAGCCATTTTCAAAGCAGTCTTAACGAAGGGTACGCCGTCAAGAAGCTGTTCGACGAACCACAATGGAACCACCGCCTCGATATCCGGCGTGTATTCACGCTTTTTACCGTTCACCCTGAACTCTAAGAGATGGGGCTGAGCCATGTAAGTCAGCACCGAAATCGAGATGTCCAGTAAGAACATGGTCGCCAGCTCTGAATTCGACTCGGCTGGCAGGATCATATTTCCCGCCTTAGGTGCCGGATGCAGGTGCGTGGTATTGCTCTTTAATCCAGTAACCGGGAACCTGGTCGGACCTCCATCCGCAGCTCTGAACATTCGAACATCAGGACCAAGCTGAACGCAAACCGAGGAAATGCCTCTTTTAAGCCCCATTGCCGTTCCTCCGAAATGACATCAAGCGGACTTTCGTTTAAAATCGCCCAAAGGCTGATTTAACAGGTACGAATCGATCCCGTTAATCAGTAGCAGACATACCGATACGAGTCACGGCAAGCCGGTTAAGAATTTGGATAACCCATATGATGCAGACGGCCAGGTTCATCAACGCAGACGACAGCGCTCCGCGCTCTGAGCGAATTCGAGAGATAGAATTGGATACGTCCACCAGAGAGGCGCTACGAGAAGCGATACGGATTAATGCCGCAGAAATGGACCGCTTGCGACGGGCGTTGAAGGAGCGAGAAGTGCGAGCAGCTCACCTCCGACAGGCCGCAGAAGCCATGGAAGAGGCTATCGAGCGAGAAATTGCCGCTCCGGAACCGAAAGTGACTGTTCCTGCAGATTTTTGTCAACGCCAACGCGAAAGGCGTGGCAGCGTTGCTTGGGCTGCACGACGTGAGAGTTATTTGATCCTGAAGCGTGTGGGACGCCCAATGACGCGCAACGAGCTATTTAAAGAGTTAACGGATGTTGGCCTGAAATTTAATTCGAAGGACCCTCTTCAAACGATCACCAAAATTCTCTCAGGTGCTAAAGACGAATTTCTGTCGACAGGTGATGGCTACTGGCTGCAACGCGAACCACGCATAGACGTTGAGGCCTGACGATCCGGGTTCCTCAAGGCATTGTTTTGCATAAGTTGTTCGTCACATGATGCCGCTTCGTGAAGCGAGGGACGCAATCATAATGTTGACATACCATTAAACTCTATGGCTGTCCTCTTATGAACTTTCATTTCCTTTTAAATGCCCTTTGGAAGGCAGGTTCAGAAAGGAATCATCCCACTTAGAAGCTCCCTTTTCGAGAACATCTCCTTAAACGGGGTCAGTCGATAAGGACCGCCACAAGGTCCAGCCGCATCACATTTCCTTGCCTAGAACACCCATAAACTGCTCGCTTCTTGTCGAGAAATGCGGCCACACCTGAAGAGAGTTTCGTGAAAACCTTTGTTCCGACGTCGTGCGGGTCCAAGAATGTGCTCGAACTCACTCATACGGTATCTCACGGCCGCGCCTGCATTGCTTCAGAGACCCTCCACCAGCCGTGGTCAGCAAGCGGCCGAGCCGAGAATGATCTCTCACAAACAGGCTTTTGCTGCCCCAGACTGCTCTACAAAAAGCCGTCTGATGTTGCTGATCGATAGCTTAACCTCCCCCAATACGAAGAACATACCCCTGTTTATCCGGAGCCCGGGGTCGGCAGCTGGCGTCTAGAAAATGGCGTGGTTTGTACTAGCGGAAACTTCGATTCAGTCCGTGAATCCATGGCATCTTCAACCGTGGAAATGGGGTCATACAGCTTCGCACTGCCAAAATGCACACCAGATAGGGCGTCCAGAACCACGAGGTAACAATACCATTTCTTGATTCATTACAGTTAGTTGATCAAAGACAATGGATGTTTGTACTTAAATTTTCCCGTGTTTGTACCCAATTTGAATGGACTGGATAAGATGTCGAGGCCAGCCTAGGGCCGCCGGGCACGCTCCGATCATTCAATATCTCTGATGTTATCCATAAGCCCTATTCGTTTGAATGATGAGTTGTCTGGGGCCATATTGGCATTACGGACATGGACGAACCTCCCATCGATCCCCATGTCCTTGACCTAAGAAAGGAACCGGAAAATGACCACGCTCACCTATCGGGGTGGTGGCAAGACCCTCACCTCCAGCGACAGCCGCTTCGATCTGGCACATTATGCCCGCAAGCTCGTGCTCGCCTGGACACGCTGGCAGACGGCCCGCGAAATCGAAGCTATGCCTTTCGACATCCGCAAGGACATCGGCTGGCCGAGCACGGACGACAGCAAACACCGGACCATGTAATGAATGCGACATTCTTCCCAAGATAGGGGCGGCGTCTGCTTCGCGCAACGTCGCCTTTTTCGTCTTCCGAATTCCCGAATCTGCTTGTCGATTGTCGTTCGCCTTGCCGGCATTGGATGGCCCCGCAACTGCATATCAGGCGCAAACGCGCTGAGGCAGCTCGGAGCCCGCATCATACTTTCCCAATTACTCCCACCGGCTAATTCTATCGGTTTTCCTTGTAAACGCGGAAGCGAATGACTTCGCGCGGAATTGGAGCAGTTTCAGGCGACCCTGGACACTGCGCGTGTAAACAAGTTCCGAATAACCGACGTAACGATTCCAGTGCTGGGCGAAATATATGGCATCCTCCCTTTTCCGACCGATGATCGACGGGACTGCATGATAATCCACCCGGTTCAGCCGCCAGAATTTTGACGACCTGACGAGAATGTAGCGGGGATTCTGTGGGGGAACGAGCACTTCCCGTAGAGCGTCGAGAAAGCGGGACCGCTCAATTGTCGTGGCGCCCTCAAGCCGGCAGTAAATTATGCCGTTTTGGTCGAGCGTCGCCTCGACACTCACATTTCCCAACTCTGTCGTTATGACGCCCATATGATGCAGCGTCTCCAGAACGGTTATTCCCACTTGCTTCATGCTCCCTTCCAGGGAGCCGTTCCGCAGCAACAACAGACTGGCTTTGAGTGCGCCCGGCAAGCAGAAGATGGCCAGTAATGCGAACATAACGAACAGGACCAACTCCAGTTGTTGGAGCGATCGGATGTGCGTGACGCGAAAGCTGTGCAAGAATCCGTTCAAGATCATGCCGGCGAGTGCGGCGCTGTGCGCAAACAGAAACTTTGTCGTATTCCAGTTAACTAGCCCCTTGGGGGCATAGTTGCTCTCCAATGTTTCTTGCATCCTCGCAATGGCGCGTTTGCTGTGCAGCGCACTATGCCAGCGGGATCTCAGTGATTTGCGGTCTGCAGCCCTCCGTTCCATCATTTTGTTGATGTCATCAACACCGCGCGCATTCCATTTGGCAGTACCCAGCATCAATCGTTGAAAACCGCTTTGGATCACCGGAGGCTCGCCAAAGGACAAAGCCTCAAACGCGTAAAATCGGCGTTTCAGCGCATCGACGTCGCTGCCCAAGTCTATTGTCATCGTGTCATATGGATCGGGCGCTTTTCTATCGGTCGATTTCCTCCCGAAGCGCAGCGGTATTCTCTGTTCGAGCTTTTCAGGGTCGATGACCGCCAGATGCCAGACGTTCGCAGCCTTCTGAGGGCTTCGAGGATCAATGCGAATGGCACGACCGCGCATCTGATTGGAGAGTACGTATGATCCCACCGTACTTGCCAGGATCAAAGTGTTTACGGACGGTGCGTCCCATCCTTCACCCAGCAAAGCCTGGGTGCCCACCAGGGCCGTGATCCCGCCGCGACTGAACAGTTCGGTGATTATATGGACGATATTGCGGCTCGGCTCGCCGCAGAGTTCAACGCTCAGAAAGCCAGCATCGAATACCGCCTGCTGATAACGGATGTGTTCGGCACCGATGCCTAGACGGTCTGCGATCTCGTCAAGAATCCCTTTTGATTCCGCCGGAATGACAACCAGGCTCCCCGTCAGAATTCCTACCTTGAGATCAAGTTCTGACCGCCGCAGCGTCTCGAAGATTGGCACGACGCCCATTCTCTCGATGGGCTGAAGGTCCGTGGGGGCAGTGGGCAGCGCATCCTTCCTTATATAGTCGGAAAGGATAACCATACGGAGTTCGTCACGCATCGACGCGCTTTCGAGCCGGGCAATATCGACGATCGCGTTGAGCTTGCTCACGCTTGATACCAGCCGCTTCTGAACCGATCGTGGATCAGTCAGTCGCACTCTGGCGTGCTCCACTGCCCTAATTTCCCTCAGCCTGTCTTGCTGGCAGCGGATTGCCAGTTCAGCTTCTTCGAAATCACTGCGATAGGTGTAGATAGCGCCGTTCAGCAATACCTCTATCCATTCAAGCGTCAAATCCGGTACTTCACGCGCATTGACCCCGAGAATGTCGAGAGTCGACTGCGGCAGGTCGACATATTGTGATTTCAGGAAGATCAGCATGCTGGAGAAAAAGCGTGCATCGTCCAGTATATGCTCCACATTCTCGATCGGCTGCGTAATCCATGGATGGCGCAGAATTGCCTCCTTGAATTCTGCACTCTCAAGCAGCGTTTCGATGAAGTCTCCGATCTGCGCACGAAACTCGGCCAGCTTCTGTGCTTCCAGCGCACTCGGCAGGCTGAAGTGGACATAATCCTGATGCGGGCAAAGATCGCCTTGCAACACAAGTTCCGGCACGGAAATTTCACCGTCGATCGGCCCGCAAAGCGCCTGATAGCGGTCCCATTCCTGAGGATCTACATCATAAGGAGGCGTCGCTGTCAGCGCGACGACTGTGGGCTGACCTAGTGCTTCCTTGAGCATCGTCAGGGCCTTCCACCACTCGTTTCTAAGATGGTGCGCTTCATCGAGCACAAGGGTGCGAACCTTCTCCTCGCGCAGCTTCGCGATGATTTTCTTACTCGCCTTCTCCGTTTCCTGCTTGCCTGGTTCACCGACTTGCGCCCCGTCGCTGCCCTCCTCTTCACCGTCGGGAATTTCTTCTTCGGACGGATGGCCCGAGAACGCCGCATGCAGAGCTTGATAGGTGATGATCGTGACGGTTCCGGGCGCTCTCACATCGTGGGAAATCCATTCCGGTTCGGCAAGGTCGGCGGGCAGGAACATCGTGCGCAGCCGATGCGCCCATTGGTCCCGGATGGTCTTGCTCGGAGCCAGAATCAAAGTCGCCTCACCGAGCCTGCACATCACTTCAAGACCTAAAACCGTTTTACCGGAGCCGGGTGCCGCGACAATATGCAATCCGTCATCGCCTAAGAGATTTGCAAGATCATCAAGTATCTTCTGCTGATATGCTCGCCACGTGCCCTGAAAAGCGAGGTCCTTCATTTAATGCTGCCTTTTGGATTAAATGCGACGAGTCGTTGTGGAACCTGCGACTAAAATACTCTTCGGGAAACACAGCACCATCTTGGCGTGGGTAATGCAGCGCCAGTTATGCTTCCCGCATGCCTTTTGGCTAAATTTCAACGACAGCGCAATGACATCAGCTGGCTGTAATGAATGCGACATTCTTCCCAAGATAGGGGCGGCGTCTGCTTTGCGCAACGCCGCCTTTTTCGCGGCCTGACTGTCCATTCCCAAGCCCTTTTCAGTCTTGAGTTTCAGTCTCCCGTGAATCTGTCATCTGCGCTGTCCCCGGCCATCCCGATAGTTTGACCGGCCCAAACGTGGGCTATGTCGCATATTTGCTCTTCCCGGCCGCATTTTTCCATGCCAGTGTCGCTTTCAGGACATCGGCGCGACGCATTCCGCGCAACGAATGTGTCATCGCCCCTCGAGCATGGATTTCGCTATGAATAGGATGCAGATCAAGAAGCGTTCACTGGTCTTCTTTATGGTACCGCAATTCACCATGCTGCCCTTTTCGGCGGCCGTGGACACGTTGCGCATCGCCAATCGCATGCTCGGCTATCAGGCCTATACCTGGCGGCTGACCTCTGTCGACGGGGAAAAGGTCTATTCTTCCTGCGGCATCGGCGTCGAGGCCAATTCCTCGCTTGCCGAGGAACGTCGCCATCTCGGCGGCGAAAACCGGCCGGGCATGGTGCTCGTCTGTTCCGGCATCGATGTCGAGCAGTTCAACAACAAGTCGGTCAATGCCTGGCTGCGTGAATGCTACAATCGCGGCGTTGCCGTCGGCAGCCTCTGTACGGGCGCGCATGTGCTTGCCCAGGCCGGTCTCCTGAACGGCAAGCGCTGTGCCATCCACTGGGAAAACCTGCCGGGCTTTTCGGAAGCCTTCCCGCAGGCGGAGGTCTATGCCGATCTCTACGAGATCGACGGCAATCTCTATACCTGCGCCGGCGGCACCGCCTCGCTCGACATGATGCTGAACCTTGTCGGCGAGGATTTTGGCGAAAGCCTTGTCAACCGCATCTGCGAGCAGCACCTGACCGACCGCGTGCGCAACCCGCACGATCGCCAGCGCCTGCCGCTGCGTGCCCGTCTCGGCGTGCAGAACGCCAAGGTGCTGTCGATCATCGAGCTGATGGAAGGCAATCTCGCCGAGCCGCTGTCGCTGATCGAGATCGCCGACGGCGCCGGCCTCTCCCGCCGTCAGATCGAGCGGCTGTTCCGCCAGGAGATGGGCCGCTCGCCGGCCCGCTACTATCTGGAAATCCGCCTCGACCGCGCCCGCCACCTGCTGGTGCAGTCCTCGATGCCGGTCGTAGAGGTCGCCGTCGCCTGCGGCTTCGTCTCGGCCTCGCATTTCTCCAAGTGTTATCGCGAACTCTACCATCGCTCGCCGCAGCAGGAGCGCGCCGAGCGCAAGATGACCATGGCGACCGCACGGCAGGCAGTTGCCGCCTGAGGCTATAAGAAGGCCGTCGCCGCTTGAGACGTTGGGAAAGGCCTGTCGCCGTCTGATGTGAAAGGCGGCGGCTTCACCCCCGCGCTGGGATGGCGTTATTGCGCCGCCTCTTCCGTCATTCTGGCGTCGGAATAGACCTGGTTTCGGCCGCGGTGTTTGGCCATGTAGAGGAACTGGTCGGCGGCGTTGAGGTAATTCTCGAAAGTCTCGTAACCGCCGATTTCGGCAATGCCGATCGAAATCGTAACACCGAGTTCCTCGTCGTCGGCCGTAACCTTCAGCCGCGAAATGTCCGAGCGGATCTCATCGCAGAGCTTGGTCGCAGCAGCGGAATCCATCTGCGGAAAGAGGATGGCGAATTCCTCGCCCCCGAGGCGCGAGAGAAGATTTTCGCTGCCTTCGAAGATCGTAAACAGCCTGTTTGCGACAGCCTTCAGCACCTTGTCGCCGATCTCGTGGCCATAGGTATCGTTCAGCCGCTTGAAATGGTCGATATCGAGAATGGCCACGGAACTCGGCACCTTCAGCCGCAGGCACTCGTTCACCAGCTTCGGGCCGTTGTCGTAGAAATAGCGGCGGTTATAGAGGCCTGTGAGATAGTCGCAGGCCGCCGCCGCCCGCAGCTGCCGCATCTGCGCCAGCGTCTCGGCATTGTTGGCGATGCGGCATTGCAGTTCCTCGGCGACAAAGGGCCGGTAGACGAAATCGCTGGCGCCGGCCTTGAGGAAACTCGCCGAAAGCATGCGGTCGTTGGAGGCGGAAACGCCGATGACACGCAGCCTGTCCGAACCGAAGCGATGGCGGATGCGTCGCGTCAGCTCGTAGCCGCTCATATCGGGCATGTGGTGGTCGGTGACGACGAGTTCGATATCGCTGTAGGCCTCGAGCGCTGCCAGCGCCTCGAGCCCCGAACTTGCCTCGACGACGAGATATTGCTGCGCCTTCAGCAGGTCGACGAGCACCTGGCGCGCCGAGGCGACATCGTCGACGACGAGCACCCGCGTCTTGCGGTTGGAGATCGCCCGCCGGACGGTGGCGACCAGATTGTCGAGCGCGAATTCATTGTCCTTCAGCACGTAATCGATGACATTGCGCTCCATGATCTTGTTGCGCGTGTTGAGATCGAATGTCGCGGTAAAGACGATCGCCGGGATATCGTGCTCGATCGTGCAGTCGAGTGCTTCGCCATAGGGCGAATCCGGCAGGTTGAGATCGACGACGGCCATGGTGTAGCCGTGACCGTCCTCGGCAAGTTCTTTGCGAAGAGCCTTCAGTGACGGGCAGGATTTGACGGCAAGGCCGAGCTCGGTCTGGAACCGGTGACAGAGCACGGCAGAAAACATCCGGGAATCTTCAACCAGAAGTATTTTTAGCCCGCCGGAGCGGAGCCCAATGCCATCTCGCTGAAAATCCGCTTGAAACGCCACAGCCGCTATTCCCCCATACGTCCGACGGGCTCGACTCGGCCCTCTCCCCGGGGCGGACGATAGCCGAGAGGCTTATGCGCGTGAAGGGGACAAATGAAAGCGACATTACCTCTAATTGCAAAAATTCGACGACTGTCCCCGACAGTCGCCTCCGGCCCCCTGCCGATACCGATGCCGGAAGAGCCGTCAGGCAACCGCCCGCTCCTTGCGCATCGATTGAATTTGCAGCAGCGTATCGAGGTTCTGGTTGACGCGGCAGTAGAACTCCTCGTCGATGAAGGGACGCAGCATGAAATCATTGCCGCCGGCCTTCAGGAATCGTGCCGAAAGCAGCCGGTTCGACGAAGAGGAAACGCCGATGATGCGCAACTCATGCGAGCCGATATTGGAGCGGATGCGCCGCGTCAGCTCGAAGCCGTCGATGTCGGGCATGTTGTAATCGGTAATCATCAGGCCGATATCGCGATTGGCCTTCAGGATCTCCAGCGCCTTGCCGCCGTTCTCGGCGACGCTCACACGGAAATTGTAACGCTTCAGCCGGCTCGACAGCAGGGCGCGCGCCGTCGCACTATCGTCGACGATCAGCACATGGTGGCGATGATTGGTCAGGAACCGGCAGATCGATTCCGCCAGAAGGTCGACGGCGAAGATATTGTCCTTGAGGATATAATCGACGATGTCCTTGGCCATCAGCTTGTCGCGCATGCCTTCGTGGAAGGTGCCGGTAAAGACGATGGTCGGGATGGAAAGATCGACCAGATACTCGAGCGCTTCGCCGTTTTCGGCGCCGGGCAGGTTGATGTTCGAGATCGCCAGCGTGATCGGATCGGAAGACTTGTCGTAGGAAAACTGCAGATCCTCGAAGCTGCGGCAAATCTCGACATCAATGTCGAACAGCTCCTTGAGGCGTTTGCTGATCATCGAGGTGAATACGTTGGAATCTTCCGCGACAATAATGCGCGCGCCAGCAAACATTTCCCCGGAATATTGCATCCCCGAAATACCTAGAAACGCCATAGCAAACCTTTGATGTAAAATCTGTCCCCGGATCAAATCGATACATCAATTGATTTGAATAATTATTAATCAGCGCGCCGGGATATGAAGCGAAGAAGCGGCCCGATGGGATCGCCCTCGATTTCCTGCAGATATGCTTAAGAAATCAGGCATGAAGCATCGCATTCTCGGCATCGAACGGGCTTTGCCGACAACGTCACATTACGAGGATCGCCACGCCGCAGCTTGTTCCCCTCATAATATAGCCTTTAGAGTGGCTGGACGGACTTGCGACAGGATTTCCGCCTTGCTTTCCAAAGCGTCTTCGTTGCCTCGTGCAGATCTCAGCAATGGAGCCCAGGCTATTCAACACGACCTGACCGGGTGGACGCCTGATCTGGCAAGTGCCCTCCGGGGTCATCCCTGGATGCCCAGCGCTTAATCCATACCTGACGGCAAGCCCAGCGAGCGCAGGAAATGCGCCTCGATCGCGCGCAGCAATTGGGCGCGGGCAGCCGGCGTCTCGCCGATGCCGGGCTGATTGACCACACCGTGCAGGGCATTGAACAGGAACACCGCCGTGAAGCCGGGATCGTCGACCGACCAGGCATTCTCGCCAGCGCCAGCGGCAAGCAGTTCGTTCAGATGGTCGATCAGGATGTTGCGCGAAAGTCCTTCCTTCGTTGCGGGGGGTGCCGCCACGAAGGCGAGATGATGCAGCCCGGCCGCGTCGAGATAACCGGTGGCGCATGCCGTCGACCAGGCCGCCAGCTTGCCGTGCCAATCCTCCTGCCCTCGTCCTTCGATCGCCGCGACGATGCCATCCAGCACGCTTTGCACGAAACGGGCGCGCAGCGCCTGGAGAACATCGGCCTTCGAGGAGAAGTGCAGGTAGAACGTGCCCTTGGCGACCCCGGCCCCCGTCGTGATCTCCTCGATCGTCGTCTGCTCCAGGCCCTTTTCCAGAAAAAGCCGCTCGGCCGCGATCATCAACTCGTCGCGCCGCTCTTCGGCGGGCTTGGTTCTCGGTTTTGAAACAGGATCGGCCGGCATCGACGGGACTGCTCCACTCTCATTGACGGCGCGCGGGATCGGTCCTGTGCAGGTAGCCGGTAAACACGTCGCGCATTGCGGTGGTCTCGATATCAGGCAGCAGGCGACCGACTTCACCGCGATGATAACCGCCATGCGTCACCACATGGGCGAGCATCTCTTCGCGGGACATGCGCCCGCGTCCGCCATCGGTGAAGGTGAAGTCGACGACCTCCTCCATTTCCTGAAGGCCGATCCGCGAGGTGTAATCGATATACCAACGGTCGGTATCCCGGATATCGGCCGACAGCTGCGCCAAAGGCGGCGTTTCGCTGCTCCAGCTCGCCGCGTAGATATGACGCCGCCCCTGAAGATTGGCGACGAAGATGCGATCGACGAGATGAGCGTGGTTGAGCACGCGAAGCGCCGACCGAAACGCGTCGGATGGCGCGTCAGCCTCGAGCGCGTTCAAAGCATCGAGAAGCTCATCGTCGACGCTGGCTTTGTATTGGAACAGAGAGTTCAACAGGGTCTGCGCGCTCATTGCGATCTCCGGGCGTGAAATGGATGCCGCCGGTAGTAGCCGACAGTCTCGATTTATATGACTGACTGGTGGTCAGTCAATATTTTTTCAATTTCACTGCTACCGCTGCTCTGCCGCGATCTCATGAGTTTTACGCGCAGCAGCCGCTCTTTGCCGCGGCCGGACCGCAGCAGGCGGCTGCCCTGCTGCTTTCCTCCGCCAGCCAGCGATCGCGCGGCTTGCAGCTTGCCGGCCGCGGCGATAGCTCGACATACACGGCGCCGGCGCCGAGAATCGGCCTCGCCGCGCAATAGAGCTGCATCGGCCGCACGCCGTCACTGACCTCGAAGGTGAGCTTGGCCGAACCGTCGAGCTGCACATGCTCCGTCACCTTGCGGATGATGGAATAGAACTTGCCGGCCGGCATATGTGCGCGGTCGCCTTCCTCGATGTCCCAGAGCTGGATGAAGATCTCCGCCCATGCCTCGGGATTGGCGCCGCAGTCGAGGCCTGAGAATTGGCCCGCCTTGACCTCGGTGACATGATAGCCGGGCTTTACCGGCTTGCCGTCGTAATAAAAAATCAGCGGAGAATCCTTAGCGCCGCCAAGCATCTCGAGCAGCAGGCCGAGATCGATGTCGTTCTCTTGAATTTTGCTGTTGTCGATGATCTTCATATCAGTTAATCCTTGCTTCAACAGTTCAAGGATTATTGAAATATGGATCAACGTCAAGCCCTCATAGCGTTCGGCGCGCTGTCGCAGGAAACCCGCCTGCACATCGTCCGTATGCTCGTGGTTTCGGGTCCCGGCGGTATGGCGGCGGGCGCGATCGCGGAGAAGGCGGAGGTCTCGCCGTCCAATATCTCCTTCCATCTGAAGGAACTCGAACGGTCCGGGCTGATCGCGCAGCAGCGTGAATCCCGGTCGATCATTTATACCGCGAACTACGAGGCGCTAGGTGGCCTGGTTCGCTTCTTGATGGAAGATTGCTGCTCCGGGCATCCGGAAATCTGTGCCCCTGCCGCGGAGGTCGCGGCCTGCTGTGCGCCAAAAGGGAAGGAGAAACTGCAATGACCACTGATCGCGTTTACAATGTGCTCTTTCTCTGCACGGGCAATTCTGCCCGCTCGATCCTGGCGGAATCGATCCTGCAGCCTCTTTCCTCGATCGACAACCTCGCGCTTCAATCGCACCTGCATCAGATCGGCGCCATGGAAGGCACGACAGCAAAACCGTCCAAGGCCGGCTGATGGGTTTCGATTTGAACCAGCAGGCCTTGGAAGGGCCCGATGACAACCTTCGCGCCGTGCTCGCAGCCGCCGGACTTCCGGTCGATGACCTCACAGACCCCGGCCGAAGCTTCTACCGGTTTTCGCGCGGCGGCCAGACGGTCGGCTTCGGCGGACTGGAACTCTATGGCGAGGCCGCACTCCTGCGTTCCATTGTCGTGCTGCCCGATCAGCAAGGCTTTGGCTTCGGCCATACGATTACCCTTGCCTTGCTCGATCAGGCCCATAAGAAAGGTGCTGCTGCTGCCTATGTGCTGACTGAAACGGCCGCCCCGTTCTTTCAATCGCTCGGTTTTCTTCCGATCGCCCGCGATGATGCGCCCGCCGCCATCCTGACGACGCGCCAGGCCGCAAGCCTGTGCCCGGCATCCGCCGCCTTGATGGTCCGGAGCCTGCCGGCATGAGCGCGCCAGTGTTTCCGCTGTCTCGACGACTCGCCGCCGAAGCCCTGGGCACGCTGTTGCTGGTGGCAACCGTCGTCGGATCCGGAATCATGGCGGATAGCCTGACGAACGATACGGCGCTTGCGCTGCTCGCTAATACGCTGGCAACGGGGGCGGTGCTTGTCGTCCTCGTCACCATCTTGGGCCCGATTTCCGGCGCGCAATTCAATCCGGTGGTGTCGCTGGTTTTTGCGCTCCGGCGCGAGCTGCCCGCCTCTACCCTTCCGGCCTACATCGCCGCGCAGATCGTCGGCGGCATTGCCGGAACGATGCTCGCCCATGCCATGTTCGCTCTTCCCCTGCTGCAGGCCTCGGAAACCGTGCGGACCGACGGCGCACAATGGCTCTCCGAATTGACGGCAACCTTCGGCCTCGTCTTCGTCATCTTCGCCGGTGTTCGCTTTCGCGCCGATGCCGTGGCATGGCTGGTCGGCCTTTATATCACCGCCGCCTACTGGTTTACCGCTTCCACGTCGTTTGCCAATCCCGCGGTCGCGATTGCCCGATCACTGACGCACACATTTTCCGGCATCCGCCCGATCGATCTACCGGGTTTTCTCGTTGCTGAAATCCTCGGCGCATTGCTGGCGCTGATGTTCGCGGGATGGCTGTTGATGGAATCCCGCAATCCTGAAACCCTGACCAAGACGGAATCTGCCTGATGACTATCGATGTGACGATCTATCACAACCCGGAATGCGGCACCTCGCGCAACACGCTGGCGATGATCCAGAACACCGGCATTGAGCCTAATGTGATCGAATATCTGAAAAACCCGCCGTCGCGCGAACAGCTGATCAAGATGATTGCGGATGCAGGATTGAGTGTTCGCGAGGCGATCCGCGAAAAGGGCACGCCCTTTGCGGAGCTCGGCCTCGACAACCCCGATCTTACCGACGATCAGCTTCTCGACGCCATGCTGAAAGATCCGATCCTGATTAACCGCCCCTTCGTCGTCACGCCGCTCGGCACACGCCTGTCGCGGCCGTCGGAACTTGTCCTCGAAATCCTGCCGGAAACGTATAAGGGCGCCTTCACCAAAGAGGACGGCGAGAAGGTGCTCGATGCCGAAGGCAAGCGCATTGTCTGATCTGCCCGCAGCATCTCCGATGCATCTGCATCAGCCGAATATGGATGCACTCAGGCCGACGTTCTCGACGCACAAGCCTCGCATCCTGATCCTTTATGGCTCCCTGCGAACAGTGTCCTACAGCCGCCTCCTCGCACAGGAGGCCGCACGGCTGCTCGAATATTTCGGCTGCGAGGTACGGATCTTCAATCCCGAAGGTCTGCCGCTGCCTGACGAGGAACCGGCCAGCCACCCAAAAGTTCAGGAACTGCGCGAATTGTCGGCATGGTCGGAAGGCCAGGTCTGGGTCAGTCCTGAACGTCATGGCGCAATGAGCGGTATCATGAAAGCGCAGATCGACTGGATTCCGTTGTCGGTTGGCTCGGTGCGGCCGACACAAGGCAAGACGCTGGCGGTGATGCAGGTCTCCGGCGGTTCCCAGTCGTTCAACGCGGTCGGCCAACTGCGCATCCTTGGCCGCTGGATGCGGATGATCACGATCCCCAATCAGTCCTCCGTCGCCAAAGCTTTCCAGGAATTCGACGCGAACGGCCGTATGAAACTCTCATCCTATTACGACCGCGTCGTCGACGTCTGCGAGGAACTGGTGAAGTTCACACTGCTGACCCGTGATGCCTCGAACTATCTGACCGACCGCTACAGCGAACGGAAAGAGGAAGCCGAAAAGCTCGAACAGCGCGTCAGCCTCAGGTCCCTATGACAATCAGCGCCGAACGACCGCCGTTAGCCGCCATCGCCGCACTCGGGCTCACGCAGATCATCGGCTATGGCAGCCTCTATTACAGCTTCAGCATCCTCGCCCCTGACATGGCCCGTGATCTCAACTGGTCATCGGAATGGATCTTCGGCGCCCTCTCCGCGGCGCTTCTGATCGGCGGCCTGGCCGCACCGCTTATGGGCACATGGATCGATCGCTTCGGCGCGGGCAGGATCATGACATCAGGCTCGGCGATTGCCGCAGCCGCCCTTATCGCCTGCGCCTTCGCACCGGGAAAGATCGCTTTTATCGCAGCATTGATCGGCATCGAGGTCGCCTCGAACCTGGTGCAATATGGCGCCGCCTTCGCCTTGCTCGTGCAGATCAGGCCACGGGTTGCTCAGCGCAGCATCACCTACCTGACGCTGATCGCCGGCTTTGCCTCGACCATCTTCTGGCAGATCACCACGGCGCTGCACGCGCATCTGTCATGGCAGAATGTCTATCTGATCTTCGCCGCGCTTCATCTCGCCATCTGCCTTCCCCTTCACGCCTGGCTCTCCCGTGGCGTCAGCGAGACCAGGAAACGGACCGGAGAGGCGGCCGCAAAACACGTCGAGCCGAGCCTTCAGCCGTCGGTGCGCCGGCCGGCCTTTATCCTGATGGTGACGGGCTTTGCTTTGGAGAGCTTCGTGAACGCGGCACTTCTGGTTCACATGGTGCCTGTGATGTCGGCACTTGGCCTCGGCGCCATGGCAGTGGTGGTCGGAACGCTCTTCGGCCCGTCACAGGTGCTCAGTCGCCTCATCAACATGGTCTTTGGTGAGAGCTTGTCGCAAGTGATGCTGGCGATCATCTGCGCCGTCCTGCTGCCGGCAGCCCTTGTCATCCTCATCGCCACCGCACCCTCGGTGCCCGGCGCGCTGGTCTTTGCAGTCGTCTTCGGCCTCGGTTCGGGCCTTAACAGCATCGTCTACGGAACCTTGCCGCTCGCGCTCTTCGGAAGCGATGGCTACGGCCGGCGGCAAGGACAAATCATGTCAGTCCGTCTCGTCGTCGCCTCGATGGCGCCGTTCGCACTCGCCTTCCTGATGGGCAGTCTCGGCGTATCATGGTCACTGTCTATCGCAGCATTGCTCAGCACCGTCGCCGTCGCCGCATTCTTCGCCATTCTGCGGCTGACGCGCCCGATTGCCCGGTCGGAAGCGGTTCCCAATCCCGGAGAAGCTTGAGCGCATCAATCAGTGCAGCCGCTACTTGACGACGGCCGAGCCCTTGACGATGTCGATCGTCTCGCCGCCGTCGAGTCCGATGCGGTCGCCGTCGGGCGTCGTCATGAAGCAACCGGAGGGGCAGAGGCTTTCCGAAGCGCCGGCATCGACCACAACCTCGACGCGCTGGCCGCTCTCGGTGATGACGAGCACGACGGCCGCCGGATCGGTGTTGGTAACGGATGCCGCATAAGCCGCGGGCGCGGCAAGCAGCGGGACAAGCAGAACGGCGGCAAATCTTGCCATCATGTGCGGCGGCGCTGGCGCGCCCTCCCCTCGAACGATCGGTGCTGCCCCCGGCAGCGATCCCGATGGAAGGGATCATGCACGCACACCCGTGAATGATGGCTGAATGACCCGTTCAGCTCTTGAGATTGCCGTCCGCCGTCCGGCTGCGCAATTGCCGCACCGGCCGCTCTTCCTCCTCCATGGGCTTATCCCCTGGATTTTCTTGGTCGCCCTTCCGATCCCTGCCCGCATCGACAAGGACGGGAGGAGCCTCTCGATGGATGGTGAGATCGCTCTGCGGCAACGGGATCTCGATCCCCTCGGCCTTGAAGCGCTGGAGGATCTCGATCCTCAAATTGTTGCGCACCGTCATGCCGTCGCCCATGTCGGCGAGGAAGAAGCGCAGCTCGAAATCCAGCGAATAGGGACCGAAACGCAAAAATTCGACATGCGGCTCGGGGTTGCGCATGACGAGCGGAATCTTGGCGGTCAGTTCCAGCAGGATATCCATCACCTTCTGCGGATCGGCGTTGTAGCTGACGGATACGGGGATTTCCGAACGGCCGATCTTGTTGCGATGCGTCCAGTTGCCGACGAGCCCGTTGATCAACTCCGAATTCGGCACAATGATCGACTGCTTGCGGAAGGTCTCGATCTCGGTGGCGCGCACCGAGATACGCTTGACGATGCCTTCGGCCGTGCCTGATACAACATGGTCTCCGACCTTGAACGGCCGCTCGACGAGCAGGATCAAGCCGGAGACGAAGTTGGAAACGATGTTCTGCAAGCCGAAACCGATGCCGACCGAAAGTGCTGAGGCGACCAGCGCGAAGCTCGACAGATCGATGCCGGCCGCCGAAACGCCGATGATCGCCGCGATGCCGACGCCGAGATAGCCGATGCCGGTTTTGACCGAATTGCGCACGCCGAGATCGACATGGCTTCTTGCCATCACATTGCCGTCGAGCCAGCGCTGCAGCCAGCGTGTCAGCAGGTAGACCCCGGCAAACAGCAGAATGCCGGTGCAGATGCCGAGCAGCGAGATGCTGATGCCGCCGAGCCTGACCTCGGTGAACAGCCGGTAGGCGATCAACTGCAGATCCTGCACATGGAAGCCCCAGAGCAGCAGGATCAGCGGGATGCCGACGAGAAGCGCCACGGCATAGATGGCAAGGCCGACGAGCAAGCCGGCCTGGTCGATCGCCACCGGCCCAAGCTTGAAGCGGCGCGTCAGGAAGCTTGCAAAGAAGGTGTCGCCGAAGCTTTCCTGCTTTGATATCGCCTTGCCGGAGAGCAGGCCGACATACATGGTGGCAACGACCGCGCCGGTGATGATGAGCTGCGTGGCGACGAAGCGCGCCAGCCCGACATAACCGGTCAGCGCGGTGAGGATGAGACTGGCGCCAACGACGCGCAGGATGATCCCCATGCCGCGCGGCCAATGCCGGCCCGGCGCATCGGGATCGCCGTTCTTCGCCAGCATCGGTTTGCCGAACGAGGCCGCGATCAGGATCAGGCCGATGATCAGCGCGGCAATCAGGCTCCTGACCACGGTCAGCACCAGCGGCGAGCCCATCGCCTCGCCGATCGTCCCGAACAGATAATCGAGCGCGTTGACGATCGCCATCGCCAACAGGCAATAGCCGATCGAGCGTGCGCCGAGATTGGAAAGCCGGACGAGCCGCCAGCGAGGTTCGTCCGGTGCGAAGATGGCGTTGACGAAACGGCCGACGAAATAGACGAGCCCGATCGCCGCAAACAGGGCGCCGATGACAGGTGCGATGTCGGGCCGCAGAACATTGAAACTATTGAGGAAGAAGAACGAGGTGACGAGCAGTACCGAAAGCGCCAGGGTGCGGATCAGCGTCGACCAGAAGGCGATCGACAGCCGGCCGATATAAGACGGGTTCTCGATCGCCTCGTCCCGGCGCAGATACGAGCCGAACAGCCGATAGCTGCCGGATAGCAGAATGAGCGCCGAAGCAAGCGACAGGAAGATCGCGGCAAACAGCGGGAACCGCTTGAACTTCCAGACGAAAGAGGCCCAGCTCGACAAAGCCTGCGAGAATTCGCTGGCCTCGTGCACGAAGGCGCTCACGGCATCGTCGAGCACCGAGACGGAGATCTCGGTGCGCCTGAAAAGCGTGTCGGCGAAAAGCCGCCGCCGCATTTCGATGATTTCGTTGAGGAGCTTCGTCACCGCGATCGACAGGTTTTCGGCGTCACCGGTCACCGCGTTGATCTGCGCACGCTCGGCAGTCAGCGCATTGCGCTCGTCCGTGACGATCTTCGCCTCGGGCGGCTGCCCGTCCTTCGGCGGATCGCCGATCTCGGCAAGCCGGTTCTTGATCTGGTCGAAACGCGGCCTGAGATTAACCGATATGGTAATGACGGCGCGGCTGAGCTCGTCAGCCTTGGTGGCGAGCCCGACCAGGGCATCGTCATTGTCGGCATTCTGCTTGGCGCCGTCCTGCAGTGCCGTCAGCTGGACCTTCGCCTTTTCGATCTCCTTCGCCGCCTGGTCGAGTGGCGTATCGGTAAGCGGTGCCTCCTGCGCGGCAGCCGGTGCCTGCGGCTCCTGGGCGAAGGCCGCAGCACCCTTGAAATGCGCGCCCGCGACCGCCAGCGTCAGCAGAAGAATGGTGCGAAGCAGGATCGGTCTCAGCCGCAAAAGCGCCTCCGGAAGGGTTGTCGTCAGGATAGAATGCCTGCTTGTCATAGCAAAGAAAGGCGACAGAAAGGCGGAATATCCCAGGAAAGCCTCAGAAACCGGCATCGGGCCTGGAGAGATAGTCGCGCTCCGCCGCCGTCGACTCCCGCCCGAGCATGGCATTGCGGTGCGGAAAACGGCCATAGGCGGCGATCACGTCGCGGTGGCGGATCGCATAATCGCGATATTCCTCATCGCCAAGCGCGGTGAACAACGCCACCGAACGTTCCTGCTCGTCAAGGTCTTCGGCATGTTCGAAGGGCATGTAGAAAAAGGTGCGGCATGCCGCTTCAACCGCCTGGTCGGCGCCTGCTGCGAGCGCGAGCTTGGCTTCCCGAAGCGCCAGCCCGTCGGTCGCGACGGCAAGCGGGGTGCCGCGATAGATATTGCGGGGAAACTGGTCGAGCACGATGACGGCCGCCAGCCGGCTTTCCGGGTCGGCCCGCCATTCGTCCCGGACGCCCGCGGCAAGCGCCAGATGGGTATCGCGGAAGCCTTCGCGGATCTCGGCGTCAAGCTCCGGCGTCGCACGGAACCACAGCTCCCGGCCGCATCTGACGAACCAGAAATCATAGACTTCCCCAGGCCTGCGGATCGTCGTCATGCTTCCTTCCCTAGCGTGAATGGATTCACTTCAATCAATTAAATTATTGTAAATATTGGAAATTTTTATAAAATCAACCCTTTATTCGGCTGCCGGTACCTCTCCCCGTAAACGGGGCGAAGAGGATATGCCGCGACCTCTCCATCCCCGCCCCGTCTCGTTTGGCTCGTCCCTCGTCCCGTCAGAACACGAAGGGATATACACATCTCGCAAGGCCCAACCTGCGGCACATGCTTTGAAGTATTGTAGGCCATTGAAGAAGGTGATGGGGCCCGGCAGCTTGGAGGAGGCAGCCGCTCCAGCCTCAGAGCTTGGCGATGATCCAAGCTTCGCCCTATTGCACAGACAGGCCAGCGGCTTCAATTCCCGAAATAAAACGCTTTTGATCTTCGGTCCGCGCCAGCCGCCTGGCGACCTCCTGCCTGATGTTCGGGATCAATGCCGGTGACTCGCGCCTGATCCACTCAAGCTGTTCCTCTGCTTGCTGTTTTTTTCCAAGCGTGCCGAGAATGGAGAGCAATACGAGACGATGCATCGGATTGTAATTGAGGTCCGACATGCGCGACCATAGTTCCGCAGCCTGCGTATCGCCCCGCATGAAGGCACAGAGCGCCATTCCGACCTCGTAATATCCGCGTGGTCCGGCATTCTTGCCGACTGCCTCCGAAATCAGCGTGCAGCCTCTATCCCATTCCCCCGACATCGACAGGCGCAGGCCGTATTCACCTGCCACCTCGGTATCGTTCGGATTGCTGGCGTAGGCGGCAGCGCCGGCGCTCAGGGCTCCGGCCGGATCATTGCCGAAAAAGTTGGCAAGCATCAGTGCCTGAAGAGCGCGTGCATTCTTTGGGTCGAGCCGCACGGCCTGCTCGGCAAGTTCCTTCGCGAGGTCGAGCGTGGCAGCCGTCGATTTCGTGTGAAGTTGGTATGAAAAGCGGAACTCGTCGAGATGAATCAACGAAAGAAGGGCGAAGATATTGGAATCGGACGGCACTTTTTCCACGGCCTGCTGCAGGCAGGATTTTGCCAACTCGTGCGCCTGCACGGTCATTTCGCTGCGGTAGCTATAGTAGGATAGAACGCATGAAAAAACGTCCGTGCTTCCGGCGATGGTCGCGGTATCGGTCTGGAACATGACGCCGAACGGACGCGCGACCGCCGTCGCGATATCCCCGGCAAGGCTCGCTTGCGTTTGCGGGATGCCTTGCACCTTCATGTCGGCATCATAATTACTTGCCCAGATGACGGCGGCATCCGCCCGCCGCACGAGTCTGGCTGTCGAGCGCAGCTTGCTGCCTTCGAGCCGCACACTTCCTTGGAGGGCATAAAGCGGCTGCGACAAAACTTCGCCGGTTCTATTCCGCGGCATGGCGGTGACGACAACGATATCATTGAAGCGGACCAGCTTCTCGATGATGTCGTCGGTGATGCCGCGAGAGATGTCGGAGGCAAGGCTCCCGTCGGAGGCGCTTTCGAAACGCTCGACGATAATGCTAGGGCGATTATCAGCTCCTGATATCGTTTCACGCTCCGTGCTCGGCGACCCGACCTGCTGAAGGAGGGCCGCCGCCGAGGCCAGGACAATCACCGCGCCCGCCGCAAGAAGCCAATATCGGCCCGGCGATAAGCGCCGGTCCGCCTGGTCCCGGCTGATCGTATCCGCAGCCGCACTGATCTGAGCGTTATTGTCGTCTGACGAGCTTGGCAGATCGGACTGCTTGAGCGGCGAGATAGCATTGGGTTCAGCGCTGCTGATGACATTGAAGACCGGCGCGTAGCCGCCCTTGGGGATGGTGATGATGATCCGGTCCGCGTCGCCGGCGGTCAGGTAGTAGTGTTCCAGTTCCCGTCTCAGCCGACCGGCTTCGATGCGAACGCAGGGATCCTGTTGGGCATCGAAGTTCGCGTCTCTGCCAAAAACGGCCTGTGCGATGGTAAAGGCCTTCAGGTAGTCGCGACGGCCTGCAAGCGTTTCCGTGACCACGAATTCAAGGAAACGCCTTGCCCGTTCGGGAAGGCGGAATTCCCGGCTGGAAAGAATGCGCTCAAGTTGCTGCTGCACCTCCTCCTGTGAGGCGGTGACCCTGTTTATGCCTGCACTCGTCATCGGTTCCCCCAGACTCCGATTGCGAACAACCAGCAGCACGCAGTCCTAAACAATAGTCCCCGTCAGGCGTGACGGCAATGCCGCCCAGCCGAATAACCTAACCAATGCTGACCGGATCCCATGAATAGCCAAATGACGGACGTAAGTCACAGTTTACGAAATGCCCGCGTAGGATACCGTATTCTACCGGCACCGACATGTATTTTACTGCCTTAGGCTCCAAGCGCGCTCTATCATCGCCATGTATTCTCTGGAGGAGCCTGCGATGACATCACCTGAGACCTCTACACCCCACCCCATGACAAGCGCAGAGGAACTGCGCAAACGCGCTCTGGAGCTTCAGCTTGTCGAGATGGAGCGCAGCGAAAAGATCAAGGCGCGTGAAGCAAAGAAACACGCGGAGTTCGTCGAGGATTTTTTCCGCAAGCAGATTGGCGAAGCGGAACGCGCCGTCATCAAGCGGCTGGTCATGAAAGCGGCCGCAGACGGCAAATATGAGGCGCTGATTTACAGCTTTCCGTCGACCTTCTGCACGGACAGCGGCCGGGCCATCAACAACAACCTGTCCGGATGGCAGAAGACACTGCAGGGAAAGGCAAAGGAACTCCTCGAACTCTTCGAGGAAGTTGCCAGACCGCAGGGTTACGGGTTGAAGGCCATGATCATCAGCTTCCCGGACGGCATGCCGGGAGACGTCGGCTTCTTCCTCACTTGGGAGCCGCCCGTCGAGTGACCGGCAGCAGATAGAGGCGATCAACTTGAAAGCAATCGAGATCGAGCGCAAATTCCTCGTGCGTAACGATAGCTGGCGCGATTGCGCCGGGATGTCGCATGTCCTGCAGCAGGCCTATCTGTCTCGAGACAAGAACTCGGTACGTGTTCGCTTGATCGACGACCGTTCTGCTTGCCTGACAATCAAATTCCACACAGCAGGGCTCGCCAAGGACGAATATGAATACGAGATTCCTGTCGAGGAGGCACGGGACCTGCTTCTCCATGCGACTGGCCACGTCATTGAAAAGACCCGCTACCGGGTTCTGTACGAGGGCAGAAACTGGGATGTAGACGTCTTTGCCGGAGTCTATGAAGGATTGACGCTCGCCGAGATCGAGATAGCGAGCGAAGATGATCTTCCGGCCCTGCCGAAATGGCTTGGGCGGGAAGTCACGGGCAACAAACGCTATTCCAATCGCGCCATGGCGGTTGCATCATGCAGCCGCCCCCGGGTGCATGGGGCGGTTGACGACCGCGCCGCGCTGTAAGACCCTATTCGCTTACAATGGTCCAATTGGCGTCCGGATTGAATTCCTTGATCGCGGCGGCGCGCTGCTCCGTTTGCGGCCCCAAATCGCGTTGATAGATGACGCTCATCCCGTTGACGACAAAGGTCTGCACGCCGGTCACCCGATATGTGACCGGCCAGGCGACGAGCGCAAAGCCACCGGTCATATAGCCATTGATGACGTAGCTTTGTTTGCCGCCCAGTACATTGTCGCCCTGGGCGGTCAGGATGCGATAGCGGTATCCGAAATAACCTTCCCCACGTTTGGCGGCGCCGAAAGCGGCCGTCTCGACCAGCGCGCTTGCCGGGCTTTCCTCTGCAGAGACGCTGGGGTCCCAGTAGAGGCCGTCCAGCTTGCCCGGGCTGCTGATCAATTTTTTGGCGAACTCGTAAATACCGTCACCGTCGCGATCGTCGGACACATATTGATACTGCGCAGCCACATATTCATGCATCGTGTCGATCGTCGCGAGTTCGTTTTCGCCGATGCGCCGATTGATGATCTCCTCGAAGCCGCGCTGCGTGTCGAAGGACCACTTCCCGTCCTTGTCCTCAGTCAGCGGAAACGGCAGAGGCCAGAGTCGATTACCGATCACGACGATCTTGGCACCTTCGACGTCTTTCAAGCTCATCTGTCGTTCGGCGCCTTCCCGGATCAATCCATAAGCGATCATTGCCTCGTTGCTCGAGCGCAGCTTGTCTGCGTTCAGACCGAGCAGATCCCCAAGATCCCCGATATTGTTGGAGCCGAGCACCGATTTCAGCCGATCGAGTGCAAGAGACGGGCTGTCGAATTTCGGTGAGGGCGTTGCCGCCTTGTATTCGGCAAGATCCGTCTGCCCCTGCGAAAACGCCGGCTTCGTCGGCATCGTGCAGAGCGCTGTCGCAAGCATGAGCGGGATTACCATCGATTGACGTCTCATGATGTAACTCCATGGGCTCGTAAGGGGTGTCATCGCCGCCCGCCGCCACCGCGGCCGCCACCGCCACCGCGGCCGCCGCCGCCGCGAGACGGCATCGGGCGCGAGTGATGCTGGGGACGGGCTGCCGGGCGATGAGCGCCCATGCTTTGCGCGCCTCGTTTCGAGGCGACGGTCTGCTGGCGGCCGGACTGCACGTTGCCGAGTGCGCTCGACTGGCGCCCGCGATTGTCGGGCCGGGCAGCCATCTGCGGTTTGTTGGGTTTCTTGACGGATTTCTGGGCGGGCTTGGAGGGGCGATTGGCCGATTTTTGAGGACGGGTTTCGGGCCGGGATACGTTCTGACGATTGGCGGCCGTCGGCCTGTTCGCCTGCGGTTTGGCCTTCAGTCCTTGCGCCGTGTTTTTTCGGATATCTTCCGCGCGAGCGGCCGTCCCGCGATTACCCGGCCTCTGGCCTGCCTGGATATCTGCGGCTTTGTTTCGCAGTTGATTGCGATTGTCGGCCTGAAGTCCCGATTTGATCGACGACCGATCCAGCTTGGCAAGCTGGTCTTTGCCGATGCTCAGCTTGCTGCGGTCGACATTCGCCCAGTCGACGTCGTTCCACTTCATTTTTCCGTTGAAGTTGCGATTATTCAGACAATTGTTGCAATCGATGTCGATATCGCCGTCCCAGCGACCACCCCATACGCCCCAGTCGTCCCAATTGACGACGGCGGCCCAGGCAAGCCCGGTGACCGCTCCGGCAAAGAACGCGGCACCCGGATAGTAGTAGCTGTCGTAATAATCGGGATAATAGGAGATCGGCGCCGCGGCATAGTCCGGTTCATAAAGCATTTCCGGCGGATATTGCGGGATATAGATCTTCTCGGGATCGGTCGGACGGATAATGATGTTGTCGTTTTCGGTGACGACCGTCACCTTGTCATCCGTCTTAATGATGTTCTTTGCCACCGCCTCGTCGCGAAGCTGCTGGATGGCAATCAGCACGTCCTTCTGCTGATTGGCGAGCGCATCGGCGAGTGATTGAGTCCAATCGAGATCCTCGCTCATCATCTTGACAATGTCAGGGTAGTTGAGCAGCGAAACGACGCTGCCGTCCCAATCGCTTTTGGGCTTGAGATCGGCATTTTTCTTTTTCGCTTCCAGGAAACGCTGCGCTTCGATGATCTGCAGGGGAAAGAGGGAGGCGGCCGAAATCGCCGCGACCAGTTCATCCGGATAGAGCGCGATCCGCGCCACCAGCACCTCGAGTTCATCCTCCGAAAGAAGGGCAGCCGCGGGCTGTTCTGCGCTCGACTGGGTGGGCGCCGCAGCCGGCGCAGGGGCCTGTGCTCGCACGGGGAAGGCTGGCTGCAGTGCAATGATCGCCAGAGCTGACAACCCACCAAGCAGTTTGCGGGAAATTGCTTTCATCGCACATTGACCTCCCTAGGTTCAGTTGAATGACGGATGCGTTCACGGAGATTTCGGGCCGATGGCGGGTGACCGCCGGAGCACTACAATTTTCGACTGTGAAATCGCCTCCCTCATCTCTTTCAACAAGGCATCGACCAGGCCTGCATATTCCAGCCGCCGCGCTTCTCTCAACGTGTCGGGTAACTGTTCGACATGCGCCAAAGCCTGCGCCGCGGCAACGAGATCCTCGCACATGCTATGAAAAGCCTCATCGACGTAGAAAAGCCGCTGCACCAGCCTTGCCTGGTCGGGAAAATAAGCCTCTGCCGTTTCCAGAGCGGACAGATATGTCGAACCACTTTCTCCCGACGCCATCTCCGCCCCCGCCGACGAAACTGCGCTAAGCAGTGTGGAAACTATATAACAGGCGGACCCGTCTGGAGACGTAAAATACGCGATCCTACGGTGGCTGGCTTCGGAAGGACGCATCCCATGCCCGATACGAGACGGCGAACGGGATTCGTCTCGCCGATCTCGCTCCTTTCCTTCCAGCGCAGGCAAGTCCGTCAGACGGGTCGCCCGCGAACGCCCCGATAGAGATTACGCGATGCTACGGGCCTTTGCGCCGAAACGGGCCTACAATTCCACCTTCGCTTGCGATCGACGGCTCGGGTAGACCAAGCCGGAAGGGAGGGGTCGTGTTTCTCGACTATTTTGCCTTGGGCGTATTGGCCTTTGTCGTGGTCACCCTCTTCTATGCCGTGATTGCCATTCACGACATTCCGCATCTGATCGCCAAGGCGCGCAATCACCCCCATCAGGATGCCATCCATGTCGCTGGATGGGTCAGCCTCTTCACGCTTCACGCGATCTGGCCGTTCCTGTTCATCTGGGCGACGCTTTACCGTGAAGACCGCGGCTGGGGTATCCGGCAGGACGGCAAACTATCGGCGGAAGTCGAAGCGAATGCGGAAATTGCTCGTCTCCATGCCCGGATCGCCGAGCTTGAGGCGCAAGCGCCGGAGAAGGAGACCGCCTGATGGATCTGCTCCTGATACTGACCTATGCCGCGATTTGCTGGACGATCTTCAAAGTATTCAGGATTCCGGTAAACCAGTGGACGCTCGCGACGGCCGTTCTCGGCGGGATCTTCCTCATCTCCACCCTGCTGCTTTTGATGAGCTACAATCATCCCTATTCGAGCGACGGGCGCATCTATTTCACTTCGGCTCCCGTTATTCCCGTCGTCGGGGGGCAGGTCGTCGAGGTGCCGGTGACACCGAATGCACCTCTAAAGAAGGGCGACATCCTTTTTCGCATCGATCCCCGACCCTATCAGTTCACGGTTGATCAGAAGAAAGCCGCGCTCGCCGAAGCCGAGCAGTCCGTTCTGCAATTGAAAGCGGCCGTGGATGCAGCCAATGCAGCGGTCACGGGCGCCGAGGCCTCAAGGGACCGGTCCCGGCAGGCTTTCGAGAAATTCCAGCAGTCGAACGAGAATGCAAAGTCGAGCGGCAGGGGCGCCGTCTTTTCCGAACTCGAGGTCGAAAACCGGCGAGGCATCTATCTGACGTCGGAAGCTACGGTCGACACTGCCCGCGCACAAGCCGCGCAGGCAAGGCTCGCCTACGAGTCTGACATCAACGGAACGAACCCGACGGTTGCAAGGCTGCAGGCGGAGCTGAACAATGCCGAATACGAGCTTGATCAGACGGTGGTGCGGGCGCCGAGCGACGGCTACGTCACGCAGGTCTTCCTCCGCCCCGGAATGATGGCTAATCCCCTTCCGCTCAGGCCGGTCATGGTCTTCATCGACAGTCAGGACCGCATGCTGGGGGCAGCCTTCATCCAGAATTCGCTGCAGCGCGTCCACGTCGGCGACGAGGCCGAGGTTGCCTTCAAAGCCGTACCCGGCAAGATATTCAAGGCGCGGGTGCAAGAGGTCATCGATGTGATGGCCCAGGGCCAGCTGCAGCCGAGCGGCGCGCTGATCGACCCGCAATCGCCCGAGCGCCTATCGCCCGGACAAACGCTGGCTCGGATCGAGTTGCTCGAAAACACCGATGATTATCAACTGCCGGGCGGCGTGGTCGCGGAGGTCGCGGTCTACACCCACCATTGGCACCATGTCGCCGTTCTGCGCAAGGTGCTGCTGCGCATGAGCAGCTGGATGAACTACGTGTTCCTCGAACATTGATGCGTGCCAGCGGCAAAAATAAGGAGCCAGCGGGTGATAGGAAGTCTTCCGATGTTGCGGGGCTTGGCTGGCTTCAACAGAGACTGGCTCCGCAGTGACATTCCAGCCGGGCTGTCGATTGCCGCAGTCGGCTTGCCGAGCGCCATCGCCTATCCCGCCATCGCCGGCCTGCCGCCGGAAACTGGCATCTATGCCAGCATCGTTGCTCCGATCGCCTATGCGATCTTTGGTCCTTCCCGGCTTTTGGTCGTCGGGCCTGACGCCGCGACCATGACCGTGCTGGCGGCCGCCATGGGCGCCATCATCGCAGCCGAACCCACGACGGCAGGTATCGACAGGGTCGCCATCGCGTCGGCCCTTGCGCTTGGTGTCGGCGTCTTCTGCATCGCGGCGAAACTGCTGAGGCTCGGCGTTCTCGCGAGCTTTCTCTCCCGTCCCATTCTGGTGGGTTTCTTCGCCGGCGTATCGCTCTCGATCCTGGTCGGACAAATCGGTCGTTTCACGGGGGTAAAGATCTCATCGGATGGACTGATCCCGCCGCTCGTCGAAATGCTCGCCAAGAGCAGCCTGATCCACTGGCCTTCGCTCATTCTCGGCCTGATCATGTTCGCCCTGTTATGGATCGTCCGGGCCTTTCGGTTCCGAGTTCCAGGTCCTGTTCTGGTGGTTGTCCTCTCGGTCGTCCTTTCGGCGATCTTCGACTTCCAAGGCCGGGGCATTGCAGTTGTCGGCGATATCCCAAGCGGAATGCCGAGCCTATCTCTGCCTGCATTGCATCAGATGCCTCTCGATAAGATCGTGCTCGGTTCGGCCGCGATCTTTCTCGTCAGCTTCGGCGCAGGCATCGTCGCAGCAAGAAGCTTCGGCTCACGAACCGGAGAGGAGGTCGACGCAAATCAGGAATTGATCGGACTTGGCGCCGCCAACATCGCGCCCGGCTTGTTCGGCTCGTTTCCCGTCAGCGTCTCGGATTCCCGAACCGCGATAAACCTGTCGACAGGCGGCGTCTCTCAGGTCGCTGGACTGGTATCGGCCGCGACGCTGATCGCCGCGCTTGTTTTCCTTCACAGTGCGCTGCGGATACTCCCCATTCCCGCGCTCGCCGCAATCCTCGCAACGGCGGCAATCAGCCTCATCGATATTCACGAATTGAAAAAGATCTGGCGCATCAGCCGCATGGAATTCATTTTTGCGCTGATCGCCATGTGGGGCGCAATCAGCTTCGGTGTTCTCAACGGCGTCATCGTCGCGGTTGCGGCAACGCTCGTCTATCTCTTGCGTCAGACGATGTTTCCCCGCGACGGTCTTCTTGGACGTATCGAGGGACGGCACGGCTTTTTCGATCTTGCCCGCTTTCCGGAAGCGCGCCCTGTCGAGGGGGCCGCCGTCTTCGCCATCCAAGGCAGCATTCTGTTTTACAACGCCGATTACGTGCGCCTGCGGCTGGCGTCCGTAGCGAAGGAACTCCCTGCCGAAACCAGATGCCTCGTGCTCGATGCCAGCGCCGTCACGCATATCGACAGCACCGGCGCAGCCGCGCTCGATGCCGTGGCCGAGATCCTGGCAAAGCGGAATATCGTTTTCGCAATGACCGACCTCAGCGAGGAAAGCCGCGGCATCCTCGAGCGCGCGGGGGTCGTCGAAGCGATCGGTGTTCACAATCTTTTCAACGGCAGGGAAGAGGCGTTGCGAGCGCTGATAGGAAGTGTCGGCGAGACCGGCAGCACCGCGTCGGCAGGCTAAAGCATGTCGCGCAAAAGTGTGCAGCGGTTTTGCGGCAACGACATGCGTAAAAACAAAGAGCTAAAGCGCAAGGAGCGAATCTGAAAGATCGCGACGCGCTTTAGAATATGTTCGCGCAAGGGAGGTAGAGAAATGGACGAGAATTACGAGCCCGCAAAGACGGATGGAGGGGCAGGCCGCGTCGGAAAGGATAAAAAGAAAAAGAAATCATGGGACTATGACAAGGAAATCGAGCGACTGCAGGTGGAGTTGGCCCATTTGCAAGCCTGGATCAAGAAATCCGGTGCGAGAGTCGTCATCGTCTTCGAGGGACGGGATGCCGCCGGCAAAGGCGGCATGATCAAGCGCATAACAGAAAAGGTCAGTCCGCGGGTCTTTCGCGTCGTGGCACTGCCGGCGCCCACCGACCGCGAGAAATCTCAGATCTACATGCAGCGCTATATCGCTCATATGCCGGCCGCCGGCGAAATCGTCATATTCGACCGCAGTTGGTACAACCGCGCCGGCGTTGATCGGGTCATGGGATTTTGCAGCGAAAAGAAAGCGCAGCGCTTTCTTGAATTGGCGCCTCGCTTCGAGGCCGCGATCGTCGAAAGCGGCGTCGTTCTACTGAAATACTTCCTGACGGTCAGCGAGGAAGAGCAGGAACGCCGTTTCAGACGCCGGATCGACGATCCTCTGCGACAGTGGAAACTCAGTCCGATGGATGTTGAATCCTATCAGCGCTGGTGGGACTACACGCGTGTCTATGACGAGATGCTGCGGATGACCGACAGCAACCATGCACCGTGGTGGGTGGTGCCCTCGGATGACAAGAAACGTGCCCGGGTCAACTGCATCTCGCACATCCTGCAATCCATCCCTTATGAGCGGGTGAAGTTCGAAGCACCCGATCTCGGCAAACGTCAGAAGCGGCCGTCGGATTTCATGGAGGACCACAGCATCCGCCATGTCGTGCCGGACGCGACGTCATAAGACGACCTCAGCCTGAAGCAATTCCAGGCAAAGCGCGAAGCGCTTTTGCCGGGAATCGCGTCAGAACAAAAGGTTAGAGCAGTTCGCGTTTCCGCGAAAAGCTGAACCGCTCTAGAACATGGCGGACGGGACGCAACGATGGAGACCACAGGCGATACGGCGGCGCAGGGAGCCGGGTCAGGGCAGATTTCGATAGAGGCGAGAATAAGCGATCTTGTCCGATTGGGCATCATCGGGCTTTTTGCCTATTGGACCATCGTTCTGATTGCTCCCTTTGCGCTGATCGTCATCTGGTCGGCCATCCTTGCGGTCGCCCTTTTCCCGATATTCGAGGCACTTTCGAGGCTGATCGGAAACAGGCCCGTCATCGCGGCCGCCATCATCGTCGTCTTTTGCCTCGTCCTGATCATTGCGCCCCTGGCCCTCGTTGCGGTCAATTTTGCCGACACCACGCAGGCGTTGATCGGCAAACTGCGGACGGGGAACTTCACGCTCCCCTCGGCACCGGTCGCTATTCGGGAATGGCCCGTCGTCGGCGAGCGGATTCACGACGCCTGGAATCGGATTGCAAGCGATCTGGCCGCTACCATCATCAAGTTTCAAGCGCCCATTCGTGAAGTCACGGCCGTTATCGTCACGAAGCTCGCCTCGATCGGCGGCGGCGTTTTGAGCTTTGTCGTTTCGATCATGCTTTCGGGCCTATTGCTGACGCGATCAGCACGCCTGGCTGCAGCCATACAGGTGCTGGCAAGCCGGATCGCCGGTGAAAAGGGTGTCGGCTTTGCCCGGCTGGCGGGAGCTACGGTGCGCAATGTATCGCGGGGCGTCATTGGCGTTGCCTTCCTGCAAGCGCTGTTGTGCGGACTGTGTTTTGCCCTTTTTGACGTTCCGGGGAGCGGCCCCTTGACCTTTCTTGTGCTCGTCCTGTGCCTGATGCAGCTCGGGCCTGCGCTCATTCTTTTGCCGGTCATCATTTGGGCGTGGTTCTCCTGGCCCATGTCGATCGCCTTGGCTTTCACCGTCGTGACGATCCCCATCATGATCATCGATAACATACTGAAACCGATCTTGATGGCGCGCGGCCTCTCCACTCCAATGCCGGTGATACTGATCGGCGTCATCGGCGGCACCTTGTCACAAGGCCTGCTGGGGCTGTTTTTGGGGCCGGTCGTTCTCGGTGTCTTCTACGAACTGCTGAAAGCCTGGGCCTGGCCTTCGGTTTCGACCGGATCGGAAAATAGCCGCTCCGCGAGATTCGATGCTCAACCGGAACGCATCGAACACCCGCAATGACGATCGTCGAGGCGCCAGCGGCGGCCTGGCGGGACTCACCTGTTCTTGCAGTAGACGACAACCTCCTGCTCGATTTCGCGGCAGAGCTGTTCATACTCGATGATGAGCTTCTCTTCCCTCGGGCTCTTACTTCGGAACCGCTCCAGCGCATCGACAGCAAGATCGTAGGATTCAAACATCTCCGCGAGCGCTTCACTGGTCATGCTCTCCAGGAGATGCCGGATATCGGGGAGCCGCAACATCAGTTTTCTGCGGCCACGCTCTTTGCTCATGGATCAGCTCCGCATTCAACGTATCCCTGCAATGGATACGAAGTCACCAAGGTATCGGATCGTTCCCCGAGATCACGAATAAAATGTACGGCGGCGCAATCTCATCAAACCTAGCTGCCGTCTCGGTCCGTCACGCTCAAGGCTTTTACTGTGATGGCTGCAATGACGCCGGTCAGCACGATCCCTGCAAACCCGATGACCAAAGCGAGTATCCGTGCCGAAACATGTTTGGGCGTAAAGTCGCCGTAGCCGATGGTAAGTCCCGTCACGAAGGTAAAATAAAGCGCTTCATCGATCCGCCAATTTTCGATCCGCCAAATTGCCAGTCCGGATGCGACCATGATCGACACGATGCCGGAAAGGATCGGCCAGATGACACGCAGCTGCTGTGCGAGTGCGATGAAGAACAGCCTTCTCACCTGCCGGGTATGCGGTCCGCCGCCCGATCGCTCCTGTTTGGGAACGCGGGACCTCATCGCACTGCCGGCGGCAGGACGTACAGCGTTATGGCGAAAATCATGTACACCATCAGCACCAGGACGCCGACAAACCATGCCGATCGCCCGCTGTTGGTGACGAACATCGCAGTCACCGTCGCAAGGAACATCATCGTCACGGCACCCGGCCAGAATTGCAGATCCATCGGCGACGGACCGATGAAATAACTCATCAAGACCAGAACGGGCGCAACGAACAAGGCAATCTGGGAAGCGCTCCCGAGCGCGATGCCCACGCTCAGATCCAGCCGGTTCTTGCGAGCGCCGGAAAATGCCGAGGCCATTTCGGCCGCACCGCCGACCAATGCGACGACGATGAAACCGACAAAGGCGGGGGTCATTCCGAAGGCCTCGGCCGCTTCCTGCACGGACTCGACGAAAATCTCGCTCACCAGGGCCACGATTACGGTGACGCCGGCAAGCGTGCCCAGAGCAAGGCCGATCGGCCACGGCGCTTCGCCGGCCTCGGCATGTTCCGTTGAAGAAAAAAATTCCCGATGCGTCCGAAGCGTGAACAACAGCCCAAGCCCGTACCCGACGATCAGCAAGGCAGCCAGGCTGAGACTGAGCGTTTGAGTGACTGGTGCGACCGATGCCGAGTCCAATCCACCAAGCGCCGAAGGCATCAGCAGGGCGATTGTGGCCAGGAAAAGCAGGCCGGCTTGAAGTCGCGCGCTGGCTCGGTTGAACTCCTGAATGTGGTATTTGAGCCCGCCGAGCAGAAACGAAGCGCCCAGCATGAATAGCGTGTTGGTGACGATCGCTCCGGCGATGGATGCCTTGACCAGCGTATATTCGCCTGCCTGCAGGGCAGCCAGCGCGATGACCAGTTCGGTGAGATTGCCGAGGGTCGCATTCAGCAGCCCGCCCGCGGCGTCACCCGTCTTGGCGGCAACGGATTCGGTCGCATGGCTGAGCAGTCCGGCCAGCGGGACGATGGCCAGCACCGACAGGATGAAAAGCGCCGTGTGGGCCTCGGGGAAGAGCGCCGCAGCTGCGAACACGACCGGCACGGCGGCCAGCAGCCAGAGCATGGGGCTATCGCGAATCTCTTTGAAAAGAAGGCTCAACCTTCACTCCCCTCTGATCACCTAGCCCCTGATTACCTGGCCCCCGATAACCTGGCCCCCGATTACCTGGATCGCGATGATCTGTTGCCGCTAGCTCCCGGCCGACGCCAATGATCCCTGTCTTGCTCGTCTTCCCTGATCTGCTCGCGGCCTCATTCCGGAAGAGCCGTCTGCTGGAAGAAGGTCACGACTGCGTCGTCAGGCTGGCCAAACCATGTTGTAAAAAACACCCGGAAATTCTGCGCCGCATAGGCCTGGCTCAGGGCGCGATCGACGGCCAAGCGAAAATCCTCGTCCCCGCGCGCCAACTCGAGGCCGAGGGGTTCGTAGGTGAAATGACGCTCGAGGATGATGAGATTGCCGGAGCTGTCGCTGCGGGCGGCGGCATCCATCAGAAGCGGCATGTCGCCGAAGAGCACCGCCGAACTGCCGTCCAGGACACGCTCGATCCCCTGTTGATAGCTGTTCACGGGCGTCGCCGTTGCCGCGAGCTGAAAGGTCTTGATCCTGTCGGACAGCCAGCCTTCGCTTGTCGTGCCGGCTATGGAGGAGAATGTCTTGTGCTCGAGGATCGTGCGGGCCGGCGCGCCGCGCCAGACGGGCCGACTCGATGGCTCGCCATATTGCAGAACCTCGCGCAGCGCCAGCGGAGCACTCGCATTGAGCAGCGCCCCGGTACCGCTCGGGAAGATCGGGAGTGAGAATGAGACCTGCTGCCTGCGGCTGAGCGTCACCGGCTCCGCCCCGCAGACAAGGTCCACCGTGCCATCCTGTATGGCACGCAGCTTGGCGTCGCCTGCAAGGGAAACCCATTCCACGTCGAGCTTCGGCAGGTTCAGCTGAGCCCTCAGGCTGTCGGCTATCCGGTTGCAGAGGGCAACCGCATAGCCATCGGGTTTGCCCTGCTGGGCATCGAATGAAAAAGGTCTCGCGTCGGGGTCGTAGCCGAATTTCAGCGCGCTGGACGTCCTAACGCGGTCGAGCGTCTGGGCGGGCGCGGGCGGTGCGACGGCCATCACGGCGAGGACAGAGGCGGCAATTGCCGCCCAGCGACCATTTCTACCTGACATGTTTGGTCCTCCCTGTGTTACTCGGCCGGCGCCCGGTTCACGCCGCTGGCGAAACGCGGGGCGATAAGCCCGTAAATGATGAAAGCGATCCCTGTAACGATCATGCCGCCGAGTACCGCATCCTTGCCGGAGGCATAGATGGCGAAAACGCTGTAAGCCATGCCGACCAAGGCGATCGTGGCATTCAGCCGGTATTTCGCCGGCGGCACGCGAGCGGCCTTCATCATGACGAACAGGGCAGACAGCGCTATGATGTAAGGCAGCACATTGGTGACGACAGCGAGGTTGACGAGCGCGGAGAACTGCTCGCTCAAAGTCGGCGATATGGTCATCAGGGCAAGACCTGTCTGCACGATGCCTAGAATGATCATGCCGCTGACCGGCGCGCCCATCTCGTTCACCCGGGAAAATATGGACGGGAACATCCGCTCATCGGCAGCGGTTTTCGCCGTCTGGGCGATCGTGAACTGCCAGCCCAGCAAAGAGCCGAGGCAGGCAAGGACCGCCAGCGCCATGATGATCGAACCGATCGTCGGATTGAACATCGTGGCATAGGCCAGTGCGAACGGACCTGTTGAAGTGGCGAGCTCGGCATTCGGCACGATGCCCTGAATGACTGTCGTCGACAGGATATAGATGACGGCTGCCCCGAGCGTGCCGAACATGCAGGCGAGCGGTACGTCACGCTTTGGGTTTTCGACGGCATCCGAATTCTGCGCCGCCGACTCCATGCCGAGGAAGGCCCAGAGCGTCAGCGAAATGCTCGATCCCATGCCCTGGGCCAGTGTCAGCCCTTTCGGATTCCAGGCAGCGCCGAATGTGCTTGAACTGAACCAGAGCCAGCCGATGATCGACAGCAGCCCGACCGGAAGGATGACGCCCCAGACTGTGATCGAACCGATACGCCCGGTAATACGCGGACCGCCGAAATTGGCGGCCGTCGTCAGCCACAGAAGCACGATCAGCGCCAGGCAGGTCATGATGGGCGTGGATGTCAGCACCGGAAAGAAGCCGGCGAGATAACCAACGGCCGAAATACCAATCGCCACATTGCCGATGGCGAGCGACAGGAAGTACAGGAAGAACACCAGGAAATAGCCGTCTTTTCCGTAGGCATCTTCCGCATAGGCGGACATGCCCCCGGGGCGCTGATTGAACAATCCGGCCTGAGCAAAGCCATAGGCGATCGCCATCGAGCCGACGGCGGTCACCAGCCAGGAAAGGAGCGAGATTGCACCGACCTGCGCCATGTTGGCGGGAAGCATAATGATGCCCGACCCCATCATGTTCACGGCGACGATGAAGGTGAGCTGCACCAGATTCATCTTTTTCTTCGCGGTGGTCTCGGCCGCGAGATGCATCGTGTTGTCGGTCATGATGAAATCCTCCTGCCGCTACTCGCGCACGACATATGTGTGGAATTTGATCCGCCCCTCGACCCGCTCCTGGAACACGCCCTGGACCTCGTAGTTGAAACCCGGAAACCGGTTGAAGGATTCCTCGAAGGCGAGGAAATAGTCGCGCATGGGTCGTGCTCGGTCGTCCCAGCGCTCTCCCGGCACGATCACGCCGATGCCGGGCGGATAGATCAGCGCCAGCGTTGCCGAAATGCGGCCGGCGGCTTCCGTCAACGACACATAGTCGACATTGTTGGCGACCAGCGCTTCATAGGCCTGCTTGGGAGCGATGGCCGGCTCCGGGAAGCTCTCCGAGCGGAAGCAGAGACGCTGCAATTCCTTGACGCCGGCATCGCGATAAAAGGTATGC
This sequence comes from Rhizobium sp. BK112, assembly GCF_014193215.1. NCBI lineage: Bacteria > Pseudomonadati > Pseudomonadota > Alphaproteobacteria > Hyphomicrobiales > Rhizobiaceae > Rhizobium > Rhizobium sp. BK112. The sequence continues at coordinate 1,002,071 of NZ_JACHYZ010000001.1, read as the reverse complement.
ATTTCGCGGCAGACCTGGCGGACCGTATAGCCGGCATAACGCTCGCGATTGGCCGCAAAGACCGTCGGCAGCACCTCCTGCAGCGGCGCGTCGCGATCCCAGAGATTCTTGAACTTGACGAGTTTGGCGACGAGCGTGTTCAGCTTGCTCTCGTCTTCGGCTGGAGTGAGCAGGAAAAGCAGGCTGTTGAGGTCGCATTTTTCGGCGACGACCCGCTGCTCGCGCAGATAGTTGGCGACGACGGTCGCCGGGATACCGAACTCGCGATATTCACCGGTCTTGCGGTCGATGCCGGGCGTCAGCAGCGTAAGCTTGTTCGGATCGACCATCGTGTAATCAGGCGCATATCCGGCATAACCGTGCCACTTTGCCTGTGGATCGAAACGCCAGCATTGCTGCTCGCGCTTGAGCACATCCGTGGACACATCTTCCCACCGTACGGCTTCGAGGTCGGTGGTATGTTTTGAGCCCGAAATGGTGACCTTGTCCGGCACGAAGGGATCGAAGAACCATTGCTCTTCCGTGCCTGCGGCTTTGGACTCGTAGTGCTCGACGAAACCGCGCAGCTTCTTGCGCACCTCGATCCCCAGTTCGATGCAGCGGTCCCAGAGCATCTCGCCCGCCTTGCCCTCATGCACCTTGGCGTTGACGTCAAGCGAGGCGAAGAGCGGATAGAAGGGAGAGGTCGAAACATGCATCAGCAGCGATTCGTTGAAACGCTTGTGTTCGACGAACCGGCGCTGGCCGCTGATATGTTCGTCCCGCTTGTGGATCTGCGATGCCTGCGAGAAGCCGGCGCCCTGCTTGTGCACGGATTGGGTGGAGAACAGGCCAGGCATGTCCGCCCGCAGGTCTTTCAGGCGCATCGGGCTGTGGCCCTCGAAGAGCGGATGAAAGGCGTTGTAGCCGATCCAAGCCTCGTCCCAGAGCACGTAGTCGCAGAGATGACCGATCTTCTCCATGACCTGCCGGACATTGTAAATCGTGCCGTCATAAGTCGCGAGCTGGATGCAGGCCAGGCGGAAAGGCCTCTCCGCCTGCGCGCGGCTCTTGTCGGTGACAAGCGGATGTTCCTCGATCTTTCGCCGCAGCCAGCTCTCGTCCCAGGCCGCCCAGTCGACCGCGCCGATCATGCCGAAGGAATTGCGGGCGGTCGGCAGATAGATCGGGATGGCGCCCGCCTGAACCAGCGCGCCCTGATGCAGGGATTTGTGATTGTTGCGGTCGAAGAGCACGAGATCGCCGCTGCGCAGCACCGCGTTGGCGACCACCTTGTTGGAGGTGCTTGTTCCGTTCAGGATGAAGTAGGTGCGGTCCGCGCCGAAGATGCGCGCAGCCTGCTTCTGTGCTTCGACGGCGGGGCCTTCATGGATCAGGAGGTCGCCGAGATCGACGTCCGCATTGCAGAGATCGTTGCGGAAAATGCTTTCGCCGAAATATTTGAAGAAGAGCTGGCCGGCCGGTGATTTTCGATAGAACTGGCCGCCCTGATGTCCAGGGCAATCGAAGGCGATATTGGCCTCGCCGTCATAGGCCATCATGCCGCCGAAAAACGGCGGCAGCAGCGACTTGCCGTAATTGACCGCGCTGGAAACGATCTGCTTGGCATAGAAGGTCGGCGTCTGCTGGCCGAGATAGACGAAGCCATCCACCTCGCCGGCCATCTCGACGACATCCATATCCGCAATCGTCAGCGTATCCGCCATTGCCCAGATCGGCGTGCGAAAACCGATATCCCTGACCGAGCGAAGAAAGTTACGTGCCGCCGGCAGCTTGCCGCCCTCGACCGAGCCGATATAGGCGCCGACGTCAGCATCCTCAGATACATCAGCGGAATAGTCGTGGCGCAGCTCCACCTGGAAACCCTGGGCGGTGATCTGCGCCACCAGTTCCTGGGCCTGAGAATTGTCGCGGTCGATGACGGCCACGATCTTCAGCATCTTGTGAAACGGTATGGCGACCGTCGGAGACTTCACATCGCGCGGGATCATTCCTGCCCCTCCTCTGCAATGCAATCGACAAGATAGCGGCGACCGCCGTCACCGGGCAAGAATCGAAGGCCGTGGATATCCGTCTCGAAACCGGGGAACTTCCGGTCGAAATCACGGGCGTAAAGCAGATAGTCCTGAATGGATTTCGTCGACTGGGTGATCCGCTCGCCCGGCATGATCAGCGGGATACCCGGCGGATAGGGTACGATCATCACGGCGAGGATGCGGTTCATGAGATTGTCGATCTCGACGCTCTCGATCCGCCCCTTGACCAGCCGGTCATAGGCGTCGGCGGGACGCAACGCCATTTCGGGCAAGACGGTGTACATCTCGCGCTGCGCCTTCGGCACATCGTCCTTGCGGTAGATCGCATGGATCTGTTCGCAGAGGTCTTTGAGCCCCATGCCGCCATAGGCTTCCGGATGGGATGCAGCGAGTGCCGGCAGCGCGCGGGTCAATGGCGCATTGACGTCATAGAGATCCTTGAAATTCAGGAGCTCGGTAACGAGCGTGCTCCACTTGCCGCGGGTGATGCCCATCGAGAAAAGCACCAGGAAGGAATAGAGGCCGGTCTTTTCGATTTCTATGCGTCGGGAGGACAGGAACTTGGTGATGACGGCCGCCGGTATCCCATGCTCGTCCATCGCTCCGCTTGCCGACAGGCCCGGCGACAGAATGGTGACTTTGATCGGGTCGACCATGACGTGGTTTTCGGCAAGGCCGGTAAACCCATGCCAGGCATCATCCGGCTTCAGAACCCAGTCGGCATGGATATCGGTCGGCGTCTGCTCGGCGACCGTCGGCTCCCAGACGTCAAACCACCAGCTGCCTTCCGTCTGTTGCCTCATCGTGTTCATCGCCCGGCGGAAGCTGATCGCCTCGTCGATCATCTCCTGGACGAGCGCGCGTCCCGCCGGTTGCTCCATCATCGCTGCGGCGACATCGCAGGAGGCGATGATGCCGTATTGCGGCGAGGTGGAGGTGTGCATCATGAAGGCTTCGTTGAAGCGGGTGACGTCGAGCCGCGTGGTCTCGGCATGCTGGATGTGGATCATCGAGGCCTGCGAGAACGCGGCCAGAAGCTTGTGCGTCGATTGCGTGGCAAAAGTGATGGCGGTTTTCGAACGCGCCGGCTTCGTAGACGAAATCCCGTGGAAGCCATCGTAGAATTCGTGGAAATTGGCATAGGCGTACCAGGCCTCGTCGAAATGCAGCACTTCGACTGCGTCGCCGAGCGATGCCTTGATCGCATCGACATTGTAGCACAGCCCGTCATAGGTCGAGTTGGTGATAACCATCAACCGGACCTTGCCGCTCGTCTGCCCGGCAAAGGGGCTTGCGGCAATCTTGCGAGCAATCGATTCCGGGGTGAACTGATCCTTCGAGATCGGGCCGATGATGCCGAGCCCGTTGCGCGACGGCGTGAGATAGATGGGAGTTGCGCCCGTCATGATTAGCGAGTGCAGGATCGACTTGTGGCAGTTGCGGTCGCACAGCACCAGATCGCCGCGCCCCACCATGCCATGCCATACGATCTTGTTTGCCGTCGACGTGCCGCCGACCACAAATAGGGTCTCGTCGGTGCCGAAGATGCGTGCGGCATTGCGCTCGCCCTCGGCGATCGGCCCGACGTGATCCAGCAGCGAACCAACGCTGCCGACCGATACGGAGATATCGGATCGCAGCGTGTTTTCACCGAAGAAAGTATAGAAGAGCTGGCCGACGGGGCTCTTGCGGAAAGCGACACCACCCCCATGGCCGGGCGTATGCCAAGAATAGGCGCCCTCGAGGGTGTAGTCCATCAGCGCCTTGAACATCGGCGGCGGCAGCCGGTCGAGATAGTTGCGCGCAGCCTGCGCTATGGCGCGCGCCATGAATTCCGCCGTATCCTCGAACAGCCGGAAGAAGGCGTTGGCGTGGCGAAGCACCCCGGCCGGGACGTCTTCCGCGGTCGTTTCGTCGCCGAAGAGGAAAATCGGCAGGCGGTCGTTCCTCTGCCGCTTGGCGGCCAATACCTCTCCCAACAGCTGCCAGCGCGTGGTCTTGTCCTCGCTCCCGTCGACGGATACCAGCCAGCAGGATTCGGTGTTGAAGATATGCACGAGGCGCCGCGCATCCTCGTAGGAAACGCCGGAGACGATCCGGAAGCCTTCCTTTTCGATTGCGGCCGCCAGATCGCGCATGCCGCGTCCTGCGGCGCTCTTGCCATCAAAGTCTTCGTCGATAACGGCTATCGGAAATGCCATCTGGAATTCCATGCGTTCCTCCGGAAACCGAGGGTCAAAGGCCGTGGCCGCTCTGCAGCGACGCGTATCTCAGCTGGAGGGATCGTACATGACGGGTGATGCACCGTCGTTGATTGCAATCAACCTGAGGCAAAGGATTTCGATATCGATGGGAACGCTGACGTCGCCTATTCCGCCTATTCCGCCCATTCCGCGTCGGCCGTGAAGGCGATCGTCAGCCAGCGATTGGCGCTCTCGTCTCCGATCGAGGCCCCTATCTCGTCGCGGAGTGCGTCCCATTCCTCTACCGTCTTTGCCGGAAGCCCTTCCGGTACGATGAAGTAGAGTTCGATCTGCATTGCGCGGCCGACCCGGGCGACATAGGCGCGGTGCGAAAGGAAGCCGAGGCGGCGAACCGTTTCCGAGGCGACGCGGTCGACATGCTCCTGGAGATCGACAGGGGCGATCAGCAGGATCTCGCTCAACGCCTTCCGGACAGTGCCGATCGGAAGCGGGATCATGACCAGGCAGACCAGCGCCAGAACCGCGGGATCCATATAGCTGGCGACCCATGCGACGGGCGTCGCCTGCACAGCCATGCCGATCAGAAATGCAATCAGCAGCGCTAACGCGATGCCGCCGGACATGATCCACGCCTTGATGTCGAGCGAGATGAAATCGGATTTGATGCCGGCATTCAGCCTGATGCCAAGGAAAGCCATGGCAGCGCAGACAAATAGGGTCGCCGCGGAATAGGCGACCGCCATGCCGAATTGCAGTTCGTGGCCGCCGTTCATGATGCTGATGATCGCGCTGATCAGTGCATAGACGGCGACCGTCATCAGCAGGCAGCCATTGAGCATCAGCACGATGGGCTCCAGATGCCAGAAGCCCATGGTAAAGCGGTTTCGGATTCGGCCCGACTGCGCGTCGCTCTGGGTCGATTGTATGATGAGGCTGGAAACCCAGAGCGCAAGCCCGGTCATCGCCGCATCGGCCAGCGAATAAACGCCGTCGAAGGCGATGGAGAACGATCCGGAAAGGATGCCGAAAACCACGCCGAGCGTAGCGACCACAACCGTCGCCGCGATCGAGATCCTGAGAAATCCCTGCTCGCCTAACATCATTGTCCCCGCCTCCGACACCTTTCGTTCCAATCGTTTTATGCTGGTCGTGAAGGTGAGACGAGGTGTGAGACGGAATGGGCCCGCTTTTTTCATTGCCGGCCGCAGCCGCGCCATGGCAACCAGCCAATCATGCGGTGGGCGCGCAGGGAAGGCCGCGCGGCTGCCCCAGCCTGAAATTTACCCGGCACAAATGCCGCTCATTTTGTATAGAAGGTCATATTGCCGTTGCGCGCCCGCGAGACCCATTCGATGTCGTTCGCGGTAAGCTTCTTGGCCTTGAGCTGGGCCGCAAGCCATTTGTTCGCGCGAATTGCGTCTCTGATGGCTTTGACATGTTCTTCACTTCCCTGCTTAGGGTGAGAACCTGTCTCCGAAAAATCCGCCATCCTGTAGCTAACGATCGTGAATCGTCTGTCGTGATAGGTTCTCACCGCCTCGGGCAGATTTTCGCTCCAGTTCATTCTCCGATATTCGCGTCGATTCTGCTGGGCCTCGACCGGAGCAATTCCGGCGGCGGCAGTGAATACGGCAAGTCCAATGATCATGGCCATCTTCATCGCTCTTACTCCCGAGAACTAAATGACGTTCGGTGTCGAAGATAGCTCATGCACCGACGCCAAGCATTGAGTACGATCAATGCTGTTCAAGCAGGTACATTGCCGATGGCCCGCATATTTTCTGATGCTTTCAGACCGTCGCCCACTACGCATTGAACCGGATTGCGGCATCTGTTCTTTGGGAGGAAGATTGCGTCCGGGAACAGATGTCCGAGGCGATATCGGCGTCGGAAAGGATGTTTATCGGGAGGGGACCATGACAACGTCGCCAAATGGCAAGAGCCTCGGACTTGCTGCCTGCACCGCCATCGTGGTGGGAAACATGGTGGGGTCGGGCTTTTATCTTTCGCCGGCCGCAGTCGCGCCCTATGGCAACCTTGCGATTATCGTCTGGATCGTCATGGGCGCCGGCGCGATCTGCCTCGGCCTCACCTTTGCGCGCCTGGCGCGCCTCGTGCCCGCTGTCGGCGGCCCCTATGCATATACGAGGCTCGCCTATGGCGATTTCGCCGGCTTCCTGATTGCCTGGGGCTACTGGATTTCCATCTGGACGTCGCTGCCGGTCATCGCCATTGCCTTTGCCGGCGTCATGGTCGATCTCTTCCCTGCTCTCGGCAACCGCTTCGCCGCGACCGTGCTGACGCTTGGCGTGATCTGGGCGATCGTGCTCGTCAATCTTCGCGGCGTCCATGCGGCGGGTGTCTTCGCGCAGGTCACCACCTATGCCAAGCTGCTTCCCTTCGGCGCCGTCGCCATCATCGGCCTTCTCTTCATCGACACCTCGCATTTCTCCGAATTCAATCCGAGCGGACAATCGCTGCTGCAGTCGGTCGCAACGCTGGCGCCGCTGACGATGTTTGCCTATCTGGGGCTGGAATCGGCGACCGTGCCTGCAGGCGATGTCGAGAATGCCGAGCGCACCATCCCCCGTTCGACCGTGCTTGGGATCTCGATCGCCGCCGCCCTCTATGTCCTGGGCACCATTGTCGTGATGGGCCTCCTGCCGCGCGAACAGCTCGTTCGCTCGGTTGCGCCATTCTCCCAGGCCGCGGGGATCATGTGGGGACGGCCCGGCGAGCTGGCGATCTCGATTGCCGTGCTGCTCTCCTCGATCGGCGCTCTCAACGGCTGGACTCTGCTGATGGGGCAAGTCCCGATGGCTGCTGCCCGGGACGGGCTGTTTCCGCCGCTTTTTGCGCGGCTCTCCGCGCGCGGCGTGCCGGCATGGGGCATGATCATCTCAGCCTCGTTCGCAACGCTTTTGGTTCTTGTCCAGGCGATCGGCTCCGAAGGTTTCGCGGCGGCCTACCGGCTCATGGTCGGTCTGAGCACCATGGCCGCCGTCATTCCCTATGCCTTCTGCTCGCTTGCCGGAACCCTCGTTGCTGGTGCCGCCCATGGGCGAATGCCACGGGTGAGCGCAATCGAGATCATCGCCTTCGTCTTTGCAATCTTCACCCTCTACGGCTCCGGCGCCGAACCGGTGCTATACGGCCTCGTGCTGTTGATGCTCGGCATCCCGGTCTATGTCTGGCAAAAACGAAATGCGACTGGCGCCACAGACAAGGAGACGGCAGCAGGGGGCGCGGTATCGCGCCCCCTGCCCTCTCAGGATAAGTTTGCTTGAAAGATCGGGCGGTCAGCTGTGCCAGCTCAGGCCGGCAAAATTTTCATTGATGATCGTTCCGCGTTCGCCGCGCACCATTCCCGCAATGTCGGCAAGCGATCCGATGGCCGCGGTCTTGCCACCGGCCCGCGCAAAATGGCAGGCGGCATCGATCTTCGGGCCCATCGACCCGGCCGGGAAGGAAAACTGCTTGAAATCGTCGGGACGGGCCTGATGGATCGCCTTCTGGGACGGCTTGCCCCAATCGGTGTAGACGGCCTCGGCATCCGTCGCCATGATCAGGAGATCGGCTCGGAGCTCGCGCGCCAGCAGCTCCGAGCACAGATCCTTGTCGATCACCGCTTCGACACCGATCAGCTTCCGGTCGTGGCCCTTTTCGTACATTGTCGGAATGCCGCCGCCACCCGCACAGATGACGATGGTGCGCTGTTCCAGCAGCCATCGGACCGGGCGGATCTCGAAGATGCGTTTGGGCGCCGGCGAGGCGACGACACGCCGCCATTTTTCGCCATCCTGCTTGAAAACCCAGCCCTTTTCCTTGGCGATCCGGTCAGCCTCGGCTTTCTCATAGACGGGGCCGACGAACTTCGTGGGGTTCTGGAAGCCCGGATCGGCGGCATCGACCTCCACCATGGTCAGCAGCGTGGCCAAAGGTTGCTCGAACGGCAAGAGATTGCCGAGTTCCTGTTCCAGCATGTAACCGATCATGCCCTCGGTCTCGGCGCCGAGAACATCGAGCGGATAGGCTTCCTCGGGTTTGTAGGCCGCCCCCTGCAGCGCAAGCAGCCCCACCTGCGGCCCGTTGCCGTGGGTGACGACGATCTCATGTTCGGCCGCCAATGGCGCGATCGCCTCAGCCGCGACGCGCGCGTTCCGTCTCTGGGTATCGGCGGTCATGGCTTCCCCACGCCGCAGAAGCGCATTGCCGCCAAGCGCAATCACCACACGCATGTCAATCTCCCAGGGTCGCGACAAGCAGGGCCTTGATCGTGTGCAGACGGTTCTCCGCCTGCTCGAAGGCGACATTGGCCTCGGACTCGAAGACGTCGTTGGTGACTTCAAGTCCATTGTCCATGCCGTAATCTTCGGCGATCTGTTTGCCGAGCGTGGTTTCGGTGTCGTGGAATGCCGGCAGGCAGTGCATGAACTTGGTCTGCGGATTGCCGGTCGCCTTCATCAGTTCCTGATTGACCTGATAGGGCGTGAGCAGCTTGATGCGTTCGCGCCAGACCTCCTTCGGCTCGCCCATCGAGACCCAGACGTCCGTATGGATGAAATCGACGTCTTTGACCGCCTCCTTCGGATCTTCGGTGACCAGCAGGCGAGCGCCCGAGGCCTGCTGAAGATCCCTGGCGATCTTCATATATTCTTCCGAAGGCCACAGCGATCTCGGGCCGCAGATACGCACGTCCATGCCGAGCAGGCAGCCGACGATCAACAGCGAATGCCCCATGTTCGAGCGGGTGTCGCCGACATAGGCATATTTGATCTGGGCGACCGGTTTGTCGCTATGTTCGCGCATGGTCATGACGTCGGCAATCATCTGTGTCGGATGATATTCGTCCGTCAGGCCGTTATAGACCGGCACCCCGGCATAACGTGCCAGCGTCTCAACGCCCTTCTGCGCCGAGCCGCGATATTCGATGGCATCATACATGCGGCCGAGCACTCGCGCCGTATCCTTGAAGGATTCCTTATGCCCGATCTGCGAGCCGGACGGATCGAGATAGGTGACGTTGGCGCCCTGATCCGAGCAGGCGACTTCGAAGGCGCACCTCGTTCGCGTCGAGGTTTTCTCGAAAATCAGGCAGATCTCCTTGCCTTTCAGGTGTTCCTGCTCGGTGCGGGCATATTTGGCCCGCTTCAGATCGCGGGCGAGATCGAGGAGGTAACGGAATTCCCGCGGTGTATAGTCCTGCACGGTCAGAAGCGATCGATTGCGCAGATTGAAGCTCATGGTCTTGCTCCGTCAGCCTGTTTCGTGGATGGAAACGTCAGTAAGCAGGGTCGCGCCAGATGGGACATGTCATGCAGTGCCCGCCACCGCGGCCACGGCCGAGTTCGGCGCCGCGAATGGTGACGACCTCGATCCCCGCCTTCCGCAGAAGCGTATTCGTGTAGGTGTTGCGGTCGTAGGCGACGACGACGCCGGGCTCGAGCGCGACGACATTGTTGCCGTCATCCCATTGTTCGCGCTCGGCCTGGTAGGAATTGCCGCCGGTTTCGACGGTGCGCAATCGCGGCAAGTCGAGCGCCTCGCTGACGACATCGAGCATTGGTCGAGTTTCAGGATGAATCTCGAACGTGCCGTCGTCGTCTTTCGGATACATGCTGTAGCAGCGGACCTGGTCGACGACCTCGGCAAACAGCGTGACGACATCGCGATCGCAAAAGCTGAAAACGGTATCCAGGTGCATTGCCGCGCGGCTCTTCGGCATCAGGCAGCCGATCACCCTCTTCGCGGCCTTGCTCCTGAACAGCGCCTGCGCCACCTGACCGACGGCCTGATAGGTCGTACGCTCGCCCATGCCGATCAGGACGGTGCCGTTGCCGATCGGCATGACGTCGCCTCCCTCCATCGAGGCGTTGGCGAACTGATTGTCTGAATCGCCCCACCAGATCTGGAAATCACCGCCGAGGAAGATCGGATGAAACTTGTAGATCGCACGCTGGATCAGCGTTTCGGCGCGTCTTGCCGGCCAGAACATCGGGTTGCAGGTCACGCCGCCGTAGATCCAGCAAGAGGGGTCGCGCTGGAACAGGGTGTTCGGAATGGGCGGGATGACGAAATCCGTCTCCGGCAAGGCGCTGAGCATCAGCGACTTCGCCTTGACCTCAGGCAGGTCGGAGATTGCGATGCCGCCGATCATGAATGCGGCAAGCTGCGTGGGCGGCATTTCGTCAAGCCACGGTCGCATCGCCTCGGCGATCTGCGAGCCGAGGACATTCGGAGTAATGCGCCTGTCCAATACGAAATCGCGCGCCTGTTTGTTGGCAAGCGCCTGGCCAAGCAAGTCGTGGAGCTCGAGAACTTCAACGCCCCGTTCCTGCATCTTCAGCACAAAATCAAAATGATCCTTCTGAGCCTCATGTACCCATAGGACATCGTCAAAAAGCAGATCATGGCAGTTAGCAGGTGTCAGTCGCTGATGAGCCAACGACGGTCTGCAAACCATGACGGTTCTCAATTTCCCGACCTCCGAGTGAACCCCGAAACCACGCATGTGGTCCTCCTTCCGGCTTTCCAGATCGCGGCCGCGTCGGCCGTCCTTCGAAAAGCAGACTATTTCGGCCCGATCGGTCGTGTCATTGATCGCAGACAATCCACGGCACAGTATGTTGCGGTCCTTCCGCCGCTTTGGGGCGAGAGGTCATTGAAGACCCGGAACATCGCAGCGATGGATTTGCCATAGGCGCCAATGGGTGGGATGAATGTCGAGCGCGTCGCCGGTCACCGCATTGATCCAGCCGTCGGGGAGACGCTGGCAGGGGAAAACCAGGGCATGCACGCCTTCGTCGTCGATGACGGCGAGCTCTATATCCTGTTCGAATGGAGCTTCGACTGGCAATCGCCACATTACCAAACCCTCCCGACGATCCACCGGGTCAACCGGACACGAGGTTGTCATTCCGGCACACCAATCATCCAACCGGCAGGTTTTGGCCTGACCGGCGATCAGCCGGCAAGTGTGGGTCTTGTCTGCGGAAATAGATCCGACGAGCTTTGGCCATCGCTCGATCGCCGATATTCCTTGCGGCTCGCCCGCCCACGGGCGGCCCGGCCACTTGCCCGCTGTTTCTCACCATAGTGGAACAATGAGACGGAGGCATTGAGCCGGATCAATGGCGACGAAGTCGGACGACGCGCTATGGGTTTGCGCCGAAGGTTCGCGGAGCAAGACCAATAGAGGCTACGCGATACTACACGGATTACCCGCCCAATGGTGGTATTGTGACCTCATTCTGGAGGAAAGACGGTCCATGGGCCAAGACTTCTCAATGGACGGAGGAGACCATCATGTCCATCAAGATGGCGCCGCCGCGCGTCGTCGCCGAAGCCAGTTCCACCGTCGCAGTCGTCGCAGGACAAGTCCGATCCGGGACGTCGCAGGTGGTGTCTCACGAGCCGGTGCGCGCCTTGCGCGAAGGAAACGACGGGCTGCGGATGGACTGGATCCGGCAACTCCACGAACACATGCCGGACGCCGTGTTTTTTATCGATGGCCGCCATAGAATTTCCGGCTGCAACAAGGCTGCGGTTGCCATGTTCGGTTATGAAGAGCGTGAATTGATGGGTCGAAAGATCGGCCTCGTCTGGCATCCGACGCCGAATGTTCGATTGAATGGGCGCTGGGCAGACCACGGGGCGGTGCGTGCCGGTCTGGCGATCACCAAGAGCGGAGTTCAATTTCCGACCGCACTTACCATTATCAGGAAGGATGATGAAAAAGGCGTCTTCACTGCGGCGATTTTTGAGGACTTTCGAACCGAACGCCAGACCTTGCAGCAAGTTCAGGAGCTGCAGCAAGAGATTGCCCGGCTTGCAAGAATGACTGAGCTGGGGGAGATGGCGTCCACTCTTGCCCATGAGCTTTCCCAGCCGCTGTCGTCTATCGCGGCCTATTCAGAGGGGTGCGGGCGCCTTGTCATGGGCAAGCGTCGCCGGCGCGGTGAAGAGCTTCACGAAGCGCTGCTGGAAATTACGCAGCAGGCGCTCTGGGCAGGAAGTATCGTCCAGAACGTGAGAGAATTCGTCGAGCGTGGCGCTTCCGAGAGGAAACCGGAAACGATGCACGAATTGATCCATAGGGCGACAAGGCTCGCACTCATTGGGTCGCGGCGAAAAGACCTTCACACCGACTTTCGGCTCGAAGCAGTGAAGAACACCATCCTTGGAAACCGCGTTCAGATCGTGCAAGTGCTCACGAACCTCGTTCGCAACGCCTTGGAGGCGACCGAGTGTGTCGAGCAGCCCTTGATTACGATCCGGACAAAAGACAATTCCTCGTATGTCATTGTCGACGTGTCCGACAATGGCTGCGGGATTGCAGCCGAAATGGAAGAGTCGTTGTTTCGTCCTTTCGTGACCGGCAAGCCGCATGGCCTTGGCATGGGCTTGGCATTGTCCAAGCGCATTGTCGAGGCGCATGGAGGCCGAATAAGCGCGCGTAGAAGAACAGAGAATGGTTCAGTCTTCTCGTTCTCGCTTCCGCTGGTGGAGACAGAAGTCGATGGCGAACGACCTTACGATCCATCTCGTCGATGACGAGGAGGTATTGAGACGATCTTTGACATTCTTGCTGGTATCGGCAGGGTTTGCCGTGCGAGCACATAGTTGCGCAAAAGCATTTCTGGATATTCTGCCGCTTTCGGGCCGAAACTGCCTTGTGACGGATCTGCGCATGCCTGATGTCAACGGCATCGAATTGCTCCAACGTCTGCGCCGGTTCGGCGTAGACGTTCCGGCGATCGTCATTACCGGCCAGGGCGATATCGCTGCAGCCGTTCAGGCGATGAAGGCGGGAGCGTCGGATTTCCTCGAAAAGCCTCTCAGGGAGGAAGCACTGATCGCGGCGATCAATCTGGCAATGGGACAAAGGCGTCCAGGCAGCGCAATCGCCGATTCCGAAAGCGTCGCGGCACGAGTTCGTCAGCTCACGGACCGCGAACATCAGGTTCTGATCGGCGTGCTCGATGGTCTGCAGAACAAGATGATCGCCTATCATCTCGGCATCAGCTCGCGCACGGTGGAGGTCCACCGCGCCAATGTCATGGCCAAGATGGGAGCTCGCAATCTTGCAGAGCTCATGCGCATGGCCATCGCCATCGACGCGGTCGAGCAGTCGACCGAAACCGGACGGATCTCACCGGCCAACACCTGGCCAGCCTGCGCGCGATAATTCGAAAAGCGGTGCTTGCAACTGGACGCTCCTCAGATATGATGCTTTAGAAGACGCTTATATAATTGCGTGATCTTGTCGTAGGGGCGATCATGAGAAACGCAACAAAGATCGATGTATTCAGCAGTCTTGGACCGACGGCTGAGGAAATCTGCCGGCAAGTCGAGCGAATTCTCGCAAGTGAAGAATTTCACGCGCCGAAGCGCGGGCGAAATTTTTTGGAATTTGTTGTCAGCGAGACGCTCGCTGGTCGATCAGGTTTCCTGAAGGCATTTACCATCGCAAATATGGTTTTTGGTCGGGAAGCGTCATTCGACCCGCAGAATGATCCAGTCGTCAGGATCGAGGCGGGCCGAATACGAAAGGCCCTGGAACGTTATTATCTCGTCGCAGGCCAGGCGGATGACGTCATTATTACGGTGCCGAAAGGCGGATACGTGCCGCATTTCGAATATACCCGCGACGCGCCAATGCCGGCTCGGCCCGAAAAAGACCCGGAAAATCCGCGGATCGGAGAATTTGCTGATCAAGATCATTCACCTCATGAGGCGCGCCGTCCGCCGCCGATTGCTCGTGGTCTCGGAACCGGTCTGCTGGCCATTCTTCTTCTTCTCGCCCTTGCATCGGCATTTCTTGTGGCGGGAAGTGCCCCGATCAGACCATTGCCGACGCATAAACATACCTCCCCGCCGACGGTAGCTGTCGAGGTTTTTGCAGAGAGCAACTCCGTCGATTCCAATTCGGATATCGCCCGCGGCCTGAGAGACGATGTTATCGGCCAGCTTGCCCAGCTCGAAGACATCGTCGTGGTCGCCGATCCGCCGCCGGGTGATCATGCCGCTGCTGCCGACTACGCGCTTCAGGGCAACGTCCAGACGGATGGAAGCCGGTTGCGCTCCGTTGCCAGGCTGGTGCGTCGGGCAGACGGGGCCGTCATCTGGGCCAATAATTTCGATGCCGATCTTCGCGCTCAGAACAAGCTCTGGATTCAAACAAATGTTGCCCGGCAAATCGCCGGTGCGATAGCGCAGCCCCACGGCGCCATCTTTCAGGCCGAAACAGCCATGATCGCGCAGGCGGCGCAGAAGGCAGACCAGGATGCCCGTGCCTGTATCCCGGCCTACTATAGCTATCTCCAGGCGATGACTTCGCAAAGTCATGGCGCGGTGCGCGAGTGCCTGCAACAGGCTATCCGGCGCACCCCCGATAATGCGACGTCATGGGCGCTCTTGTCCCTGGTCTATCTTGACGAAATCAGATTTCGCTACAGGCTCGGCACACCATCTTCGGCCAAGCCCCTCGAATTGGCAACGGCTTCGGCGCAGCGGGCGGAATCGCTGGCGCCGGATAATCCCCGCGTGCTTCGCGCCGTTATGCTGGTGAACTTCTTCCGTGGAGATATCGACAAGGCGCTGGCGGCCGGGACGGCGGCCTATGGCGCAGATCCCGACGATGTGGAAGTTGCGGGCGAGTACGGCTTGCGATTGGCGATGTCGGGCAAATGGCAATCGGGTTGCGAGTTGATAGCGATCGCGCTTGACAAAAATGCCGGCCCCAGTGGCTATTACGAGGCGGGTATGGCGATGTGCGCATTTATGAGAGGCGATATCGAAGCGGCAGAACAATGGTCGCGAATATCGGATCTCGACGGCAACCCCATGCGCCGCCTTGCCTTGCTGTCCATTCTCGGAGCCGCGGGGAAGATGGAGGACGCCAAGTTGGAGCAGGATTGGCTCCAGTCCCACGCGCCGGCATTGATGACGAACATCCGCCAGGAGGTTTCGCTGCGCTTGCAGCGCCCGGCGGATCAGGAAAGGTTCTTTGCCGGCCTGCGCGCCGCAGGGGTGGCCGTCGACCTGCCATCGGGAGGATAATGGCACGAACGATCCGGGTGGACGGTCCCGCCGGCGATGGGAAGGCGGTCGCTTGCTATGCGGCTATGGAATCGGATCTGCGCCGCTCAGTTTCTGGTTGCTTGAAATTTCCATAACGATTTGAGCGGCAATTTCGTCCTCGACATCGAGAATGGTTTGATCGCGCAACTCGCGATCATATTGATTTGCCCAGACGACCGTGCCGTCGGCGCCGTTGATCAGGCGGACATGCAGATGCAGGACTGTGCCCTCGACAAGGATGCTTCCCTGCAGATTGAACAGCGAGCCGGTCGTCTCCATCCCGGATCGATCGGGAGCAAGCACGACGAGGTTGTCCACTTTCATGAGCTTGGCGATCAGCTGATCGGCCAGCCCCTTGGCAAAATCCGCGCCGCGCGCAGTACCGCCGAGGGCTGCGAAGGGTTCGACAACAATCCTGGTTTTGCTTTTCAACGTCGAGACGGCAGCCGGCGGCGTTTTCGGCGGCGACAGGTAGGATTCGAGCGGGCGGATGAGGGCGAGTACCGCCATTGCGCCGAAGAGCGCGGGAATGCCGATCGGCAGGAGAAGATCGCGATATCGCATCGATCGCTGATGCCCGGGATGGCGGTGCCTGTTCTCCCGATTTGGCGCATCGGCGGCCTCGACGTTCGAGGTGTCTTCATCGCTTGAAAAATGTGGAGCATAGCCCCCTTTGGGAATGGTGATTTGTATCGGGTCGCTGCTTCCGCAGACGAGATAGTATCGTTCAAGGGCGCGACGGATCCGCCCGGCTTCGATACGGACAACCGGATCGTTCTGTGCATCGAAGGAGGCATCGCGGCCGAACACGGCCTGTGCAATCGTAAAAGCCTTGAGCTGTCCGGCGTGGCCTTCAAGCGTCTCTTCCACAATATATTGCAGGAAGCGGCGCCCGCGTTCAGGCGCAAGAAATTCCGGGCTTGCGAGTATACGATCAAGCTGCGCGCGAACGCTTTCGGTATCTTGACGTGCCTGGCTGCCCCCTCCCTCTTCCGGTGCCATCTAGACCTCCCGCGATACCGCCGTATCACTCTCAAGGGGTGGAAGCATTATACACCCATCGGCGGTCGCGTGCTTCCGTAGCAATACGTAAGGGGTATCTCGAATACCGAGGCACGCAGCGATTGCTTATGCTGAACGCGGATGGGGGACGACGCACATGTTCCAGGGTCACGCGATCGGAAAATACACAACGGTTCCCGGCCACCACCATGGAACGGTTTCCGCGACGGCCAAAGATCAGTCGATCAAACTCAGCGCCGACGAAACGATCTACAGCGAAGGCGAATATGCCCTTGCCATCTACCAGGTCGAAGCAGGCGCCGTGCGGATTTACCGCCTGACGTCGAGCGGCCAGCGGCATATCCTATCCTTCTGCGGCAAGGGCGAATGGTTCGGGCTCGAAAACGGGAATGTCCGGACCGATTTTGCAGAGGCCATTTGCGAAACGCGCGTAAGGCCGTTTCGCACCAATCAGGACGCGGTCGTCCCCATCGATCTTTTGCACATTGCCCTGACGAACCTGGCAAAGGCGCAATGCAAACAACTCATCATCAGCGAGCAAAGCGCCTTGAAGCGCCTTGCAGCCTTCGTTCAGGAGATGGCCGACCGCCATCCCGAGGATCCGGAATTCGATATGATGATGTCTCGCAGCGATATTGCCGACTATCTCGGGCTGACGGTCGAAACGGTTGCGCGCTCTTTTACGAAGCTCCGGGAGAAACGCATCCTTCGTCTTGCCGGCAAATCACAACGGATTGTACGGCTTCTCGATCGCGATGCGCTCGTCGCCTTGACGATTTAGCAATGCAGAGTGTGACAGCGGTCTTTGCGAATCTGACGATACGCGCGGCGCTGCAGGCTACGATAGAGGATTGAACCATGACACATGCGTCCCGCCGAAAATCGATCGCATTGGCCAGAAGAGCTCTTGCGGGCCTGGTCGCCGCGCCGACTCTGGTCGCAGCTTTTCCACTGCACGCCGTCCATGCCGAGGATGATCCCTTCTCTCAGTTTCCGTTGGTCATCCATTGCAAGTACAACGAAACCTACCATGCCTTTTACATATCGCGTGTCTCGCAAGACGGCGTGGCGACCTATGTCGCATCCGACCGGATCGCCGGCACGATCACGCTCGATGGACAGGCAAAGGCGATCGGCGGCGCCGGCGGCGGCAGCTGCGTCGGCAAGACGCTGGTGGAGCTTCGTGCGTCTCAGCAGGCCTATGATCTGAAACCTTAGCGCATCGGCCCGAAAATCGGAATCGATTTTCGGAAAGCACAATGCGACGATTGAACGTGTTGGAGTATCCTTTCATCTGCCGTGGCCGGCGAGGTCACTTCGCCGGCGTCGCCGATTTTGCCGCCTGCTGCGCAAGGATCGCTTGAGCGGCCGCCGCGCCGCCACCCTTGTCGTCGCCTCCGACTTGCACCGTTGGCTGCGCGAATGCGATGCCGTTGGCCAGGAACAACTCGCGAATCTTGGCATAGGCTTTGCGACGGATATAAGTCTGCATGCCCGGAACCGTGGTCATGGCGAAGCTCAACACGATGCCGTAGTCGCCGAACTGCTCGACGCCCTTCATTTTCAGCGGCTCGATGAAGTGCTGGCCGAGTTCCGGATCTTCCATCAGATCGGCTCCGACCTTCTTGGTCAGCTTGCGCGCCTTGTCTATGTCGGTATCGAATCCGACGGTGATCCTGAACTTGTCGATCACCCAGTCCCGGCTCATGTTCTCGACGGCACCCAATTCGCTGAACGGCACCGTGAACACCGGGCCGCGATGATGGCGCAAACGCACCGAGCGCAGGCTGAAGCTCTCCACCGTCCCCTTGTAGTCCTTGGCCTGGATGTATTCACCCACACGGAAGGCGTCGTCGAGCATGTAGAAGACACCGTTGATCACGTCTTTGACCAAAGTCTGCGAGCCGAAACCGATGGCGACCCCGAAGATGCCCGCTCCGGCGATCAGCGGTCCGATCTGCACACCCAATTGCGCCAGCACGATCAGCCCCGCCATGACCGCGACAGCAACGGCCAATGCATTGCGAAGGATCGGGAGAAGTGTCCGAAACCGCGCGCGTCGGGCTGCGTCGGCCGGCGCAAGCGATGTCGTGCTGGTCGATACACGCAGCGTTCGATCGATCCAACCCCGCGCCACTTGCCAAAGAAGGTCGGCGACCACGAGGATCAGGACGCTCTTCAAGCCGCCGTAAAACAGAGCCGCGATCATCGGGTCGCGCCGACCCAGCGTGTCTGGATTGAGACGCCAGACAAGCGCCAGCCATCCCACGGCGAGCGCGATAACTGCGGCGCGCGCACCGCGGGCGACCAGGATACCGCGCAGGCTGCCGGGATCGCTGGTGAAGGACAGCGCCATGCGGCCGACGGCATTCAGGACCGCCGGCAATATCAGCGCGTAGATGCCGATCCAGAACAGGCCCTTCATATTGAGGCACCAGACGAGCCACAGGACGACGAGGAAAGCCGTTAGCGCCGCCTTCCAGGCGCGGCTTCCTTCCCAGATCGACCACACGGACTCGATGGCAAAAAGCAGCCCAATCACGGAGAAGCAGTAGCTGATTGCGTCGCTGGCTTCAGGGGAAACGCCGAGCGGCTCGCCGACGGCTGCTGTCGCGCTCGCAAAGCTGATGAGCCCGAACAGGATCAATAGCCTCATCCGCAGCGACGAGCCCATCGCTACCGCGGACAGGAGTGCAGCCGCCAATCGAAACAGGATGAAAGCCGAGAGATAGGCAAGGAGCGTCACTCGCGCGAGCGGCGGCCATTCGACTGCGAAAAAGACGATGCCCATCGCGCCGGCGAATATGCCGACTGGGATAAGCCGGCCAAACAATGCCTCGCGACGTGCGGCAAACCTGCGATACACCGCCTCGGCGGCGAGACCAAAGGCGACCAGACCGCCGAATATGACGAATACCGGCGCATAGCCTCTGTCGGCAGCTTCGCGCCTTGCTCTCGTTGCCGCCGCCGTCACCTCTGCCGGAATCGCCGGGATCGCGGCCAGAATCGCGTTCACACGCCCCCGCACGCCGGCCTCCCACCTGGCCAAGGCCGAATGGCCGGCCGGTGAAACGGATGGCGCGGATCCGCTCTCCTGCTTGCGGCTATCGAGCCAGACTTTCACCTCGGGATCCTGCAGCAAGCGCACGAGTTCGTCGACCTTCTGCTGAGGGCTTACCGGTGGCGTTTGCGCCAAAGCGCTCAATGCGAAGAAAAAGGCGGCGGTGAAGGAAAGCAGCCATTTCAACCTGAGACTCCTCATTGCGTCAGCGTTTGTTGTTTCAGGTCGCCGTCGAGCGTCTCGTTGGCGGATCGTGGCGGCCTCCTCCGCGTGACGGGCTGCTCGATGATCGCAACCGGCGCCGCGACGGCGGTGGCCGCTACAGTGCCGATATTTGCCACCGTGCCGCCGACGACAGCTGTAATGCCCTGGCCCAGCGTGACCTTGGAATCGGTAAGGGTCTGGCCGGTCATAAGGCGCTGGCCGATGAGTTGGACAATCTCGGGACTTTCCGCAAATTTGCCGTGATTGAGCTTGTCGTTGGTCTTCACCTTCGTCAGGTCGATGGCGGTGATGCCGGCCTTTTCCAGTTTCGAGCGGTAGGGCTCTTCAGCAGGGTTGATCGCACCGAGACGGGATACACGTCCGGTGAGAAAGCTGGAGACTGCAAGAGCCTTGTCATCCTGGGAGACGAAGATCGTGAATTTCGGGCGCGGTTCGCCCATCTCCACATATTGTTTGGCGAAGACCTGAATGTCGATGTCAGGCGAGGCCAGGATGACATTGTGGATTTTCGAATTAACGTGACCGTCGCGTATCCCCATCTGCCGCAGGGATTCCATGGCAAGCCAGGTCCCCATAGAGTGGGCCATGACGGTGATGTCCTTGACGTTGGGATCGGCCGCCAGCGTGCGAAGCGCCTGCTCCAGCGCCGTGCGCGAATAGTTCGTACTTTCCTTGTCGTACTGGTAGGCAGTGATTTCCGCTCGTGACGGCCAGGTGAACAGGACGGGCGTCGCCTGCATCTTGCTGTCGTGCACGATCTGCGCCAGCCGGAAGACAGAATCCTCATAGGTGTTGTTGAAGCCATGAATGAAGACGAGTGCATGCCCGCCGTTCACGTGCTGTCGGAACCAGACGCGCCCTTGCGCGACGGTGTCGATTTGCTGAACGTTCGTCACGGCAAAGTCGGTGGCGGGATCGGGGGGAAGGCGTTTAGGCCACTGAACCGTGCCGGCTTCACGCTTTGCCGGGATTGAAATGGAGATCTGGGTCAGATGTGGCTTGGAACTGCGCTCGCCGTTGAAGAGTGTGGCCGGGCTTCCGGAAGGCTCGCGCGTGGTCGCAACCAGCATGTCGACCCTTGATGTTGGCGGCGTCGATGAAATTGAAACGGGTGTCATCACGCCGCCCGGATGCCCGCAACTCGTTAGAAGAAGAAAAAGAGCCACACTACGCTTTGCCATTCACGCATCCAGCAATCGCCCAGGAGGAGGCGTCGGAGCCGGAATACTAGCAGCTGGGTCGCAGCGGCGCCTGTAGCATCACGTAATATCTGTATGCTTTGAAAGCGATCGTTGCGCAGAGGCATGGATAGGAGTCACGTCCCGCACAGGCCGTCCGAGCGCAGCGAAAGAAAGCAGGCTTTGGCAACAGGTGTCGGATATAGCATAGCTTACGGCTATCCGACCGGAAGATCGTGTCCGGCACGATCTGGCTGCTGCGGGCAGACTTCTTCCCGTGCCCGCTGCGGGTCGACCGTAAACAGATCATCGCGCTCTGGAGCTCGGGCGATGCTTCAGGGGCGCGCAACCTTTCAAGAAAAGATCGGCCGGCAAGCCTTTAGGCTGCACAAACACTACTTCCCCTCATGCAACGAAAACACCAATGTCGCCTTGGTGCCGTCATGCCCGGGATCATAAGCGAAATCCGATTTCAAACTCGCGGCCATGGCCGTCAGAATGCGCGTGCCGAGGCCGGTTCCTCTGGCCGGGCTCGACGGGTCGAAACCGGCGCCGTCATCCTCGACGATGACGCGCAATATCTCGTCCGTTTGGTCGACGAGGACGCGGATCTCGCCCGGCACGCTATCCGGATAGGCATATTTGAAGGCATTGGTGACAAGCTCGCTGACGATCAGCCCAAGCGTGATCACCTTGTCGGTCGCCAGGTTGACCGGCTCAGCAGTAAGCACGATGCGGTGTGGCCGCTTGTCGTCGCGCATCGAGGCTTCAAGTTCGGTGAGCAGGCTGTTCAGATATTCGTCAAGCTGCACCGAGCCGATCTGCCGGTTGGTGTAGAGCCGGCGGTGCACGCTGGCGATGGCGTTGATGCGCATCTGCGTTTCATGCAGCGCATCGATCGCCACCTGGTCCTTGGTCATCGAAGACTGCATGCGGATCAGCGCGCCGACGAGGCCGAGGCTGTTGGCGATACGGTGGTTGACTTCGGTAAGCAGCATCTCGGCAAGGTCGCGCTGCTGGCGGATCACCTCCTGCGCCTGCGCCGTTTCGCGGCGAAAACGCGCCCGCTCCAGCGCCTGTTCGAGGGCAGCGGCCAGCAGGTCGAAATAATCGGCTGAGATCTCCTTGAGCATGTAGTCATCGGCGCCGGCCTTCAGCGCCGCAACCGCGATGCTGGTATCGTCCGAACCCGTCGCATAGATGACCGGCGGATGATCCGGCATCGCCGCAATGCAAGGCAAAATGTCGAGGCCGGTCTCGTCAGCCAGGACATGATCGAGCACGACGGCATCGATGCCGCCTTCGCCGAGTCTCGCAAGGCCGGCAGCGCCATTCTCAGCCCACTCCACCGAAAAGCCGCGCCGGAGCAGGTTCTTCTGCATCAGCAGGGCAAGCTCCTCGTCGTCGTCGATATAGAGGATGTGGATCAGGGCATCCGCATCGCCGCTAGAATTGCTCATTCCGTCTCCCGGCGTTCTCTCTGAGCGACGAACGCCCGCAAGCGTCCGAGTCGTCCGCATGGCAATGTCGTATTGCATTGACCGCCTGGGGTAAACAGCGGTTATCCCTCGCTCTTGTCGCAGGCGACGCGGAAGAAGGATGTCGGGCAGCCGGCATTTTCAGATCATGACCATGGCCTGGGGAAGATCCCATGGAAGCCGATGAAAGAGGTTGGGAACGAGAACCCTGAAGTAAGATCCATAAACGCCGAGCGGCCCGATTGGTTCCGCAGGCCAAGCTAATTTTTCTGGAATTTCCGATGGCCGGATACTTCGGCCCCCGCCTCCACCGGCAATTGCAGGAAGCGTAGCGACGAGACGATGCCGATCGCGCCGACCACGACGAAAGCCCAGCGAAAATCGGCAAGAACGGGATTGTCGGCGCCCCTGAGGGCCGAGGCGATATTGAGCACGGCCGCCGCCACAGCCACGCCGAGCAGCATCGACACCTGCTGCAGCATGCTCGACAGCGTCGAGGCCGAGCTTCGCTGCGCCGGGCCGATATCGGCAAAAGCCAGCGTGTTCAGCGCGGTGAATTCCATCGACCGCGACAGGCCGGCGAGAAAAAGTAGCGCATGGATGAAAAACGGCGGCGTCGCCGGCGAAAGGAAGCCGCAGCCGACAATCGAAAGCGCCGCGATCAACCCATTGACCCCGAGCACGGTGCGGAAGCCGAAGAACCGCAGCAGCGGCGTCGTCACCGCCTTCATGCTGAAATTGCCGAGGAAATAGACGAGCAGATAGGTGCCGGCGGCAATCGAGCTCAGTCCGAAGCCGAGCTGGAACAGCAGAGGCAGCAGGAACGGCGTCGCATTGATGGCCATCCGGCAGGCCGTGCCCGCCGACAGCGTCGACATCGAAAAGGTCTGGATGCGGAAGGCCGAAAGGTCGAGCAGTGGATTGTCGACGGCGAGAAAATGCCGAGTCGCCATGACCGAAAGCACGATGCCCGCCGCCAGCATTGAAATGATCGGCAAGAGACCGCCGTCCCATTTGACCGAAAGCTCCAACGCGGCAAGCAGGAAGGTCAGTCCCGCAGCGCTGAGGACGAAGCCCATCAGATCCAGCCGGCCGGGATTGCTCTCGCGCTGCTCCGGCACGAAGCGTAGCACCAGCGCCATGCCGAGAATGCCGATCGGGATGTTGATGAGGAAGTTCCAGTGCCAACTGGCATAGGTGGTGATGAAGCCGCCGAGCACCGGGCCGATCACCGGCGCCGTCAGCGCCGGCCAGGTGATCAGCGCGATCGCCTGCACCAGTTCCGACTTGCGGGCATTCTTGAGCACGATGATGCGCCCGACCGGCGTCATCAGCGCACTGCCCGCCCCCTGGACGGCGCGCCACAGCACGAATTCCGCAAGGCTGCCGGAGAGCCCGCAGAACAGCGAGGCGCCGGTAAAAACGGCAATCGACATCAGGAAGATACGGCGCGCGCCGAACCGATCGCCGAGCCAGCCCGACAGCGGAATGAAAGCGGCCATCGTCAGCATGTAGACGGTGATGCCGATGCTCATCGACACCGGCTGCACGCCGAAGCTTGCCGCCATCTGCGGCAGCGAGGTGGTGACGATCGTGCCGTCGAGGATCTGCATGAAGAAGGAAACGGCAACGACCAGCGCCACGATTTTCGCCTGGCGGCTGCTCGCCGCCTCTTGCCCGTTCTCGCTCGTCTCTGCCGTGGTCATCGATCTGCCAATGAAAATTCCGGATGACGCGGCAGGGAAACGGGAAGGAAGCCGATCGGAGAGCTGTCGCGCGGAGGCGCGCGGACATGGAAAGCCGCGCACTGGCTGAATACGCCCGTTGCAGCCGGCCGGAAAGGCTAAATCTCGCACTGCGCAGGAATATTCCCGATAGGGCCGGACGGCGGCCGACATCGATCCCCAGAAAGGATTCAAGAAAAAGGCCCCGCCGAAGCGAGGCCAAGCCTGATCCGCTCCGGGGAAAAACAGGAGCGGCGCACAATCCATATCGGGCGATCGATGTCGCAGCGAGGCCAGATGTCGCTGCTTTGGTACGCTTGCGGAGAAATTTCCCGATTTCGCGGAAAAGATTGCGCCCAGAAAGTCGCTGTCGGGTGGGCGCGACAGCTGTGCACTGCAGCAACGATTGCCGCTTGCAATGTTTATAAAAATAGTTTTCACTAAACATATTGCTAAACATGATGATTGAGGAGTTCATGTGAGCATTTTCTGAAACGGGTGAACATGCGACGCCGGCGGGGAGCCGGCCCTTGGTTCTGGGAGGAACTTATGCAGAAAACATCGAAAGCCCTTTTGGGGCTGGCCACGGCATTCGTCATGTCGTCGGCATTGCCCAATCTCGCCAAAGCCGATGAACTGACGCTGTGCTGGGCCGCCTGGGACCCCGCCAATGCGCTCGTCGAGCTGTCGAAGGATTTCACCGCCAAAACCGGCACGCAGATGAAGTTCGAATTCGTTCCGTGGACGAGTTATGCCGACCGCTTCCTCAACGAACTGAACTCCCATGGCAAGCTCTGCGATCTCATCATCGGTGACAGCCAGTGGATCGGCGGATCGGCCGAGAACGGCCACTACGTCAAGCTCAACGACTTCTTCGACAAGGAAGGCATCAAGATGGATGACTTCGTGCCGGCGACGGTCGTCGGCTACTCGGAATGGCCGAAGAACACCCCGAACTACTGGGCACTGCCCGCCATGGGCGACGTCGTCGGTTGGACCTACCGCAAGGACTGGTTCGAGAAGCCGGAACTGCAGAAGGAATTCAAGGCAAAATACGGTTGGGATCTCGCAGCGCCGAAGACCTACGATCAGCTGAAGCAGATCGCCGAATTCTTCCAGAAGCGTGAAATCGACGGCAAGACCGTCTATGGCGCCTCGATTTATACCGAACGCGGCTCCGAAGGCATTACCATGGGCGTGACCAACGTCCTCTATGACTGGGGCTTCCAGTACGACAATCCGAAGAAACCCTATGACATGGAAGGCTTCGTCAACTCGGACGACGCGGTCAAGGGCCTCGAATTCTACAAGTCCCTCTATGATTGCTGCACCCCGCCCGGCAGCTCGAACGTCTACATGGTCGAATCCGCCGATGCCTTCAAATCCGGCCAGGTCGCCATGCAGATGAACTTCGCCTTCACCTGGCCCGGCCTCTATAAGGACGAAAAGGTCGGCGGCGACAGGATCGGCTTCTTCCCAAATCCAGCTGAAAAGGAGCATTTCGCCCAGCTCGGCGGCCAGGGCATCTCGGTGGTCTCCTACTCCGACAAGCGCGACGCCGCCCTGCAGTATATCAAGTGGTTCGCCCAGCCTGATGTGCAGGCCAAATGGTGGGAACTCGGCGGCTTTTCCTGCCTGAACTCCGTCGTCAACGCGCCAAGCTTTGCCAAGAGCCAGCCCTATGCCCAAGCCTTCCTGGACTCGATGGCGATCGTCAAGGACTTCTGGGCTGAGCCGAGCTACGCCTCACTGCTGCAGGCCATGCAGAAACGCGTCCACAACTACGTGGTCGCCGGCAACGGCACCGCCAAGGAAGCGCTGGACGGTCTGGTGAAGGATTGGGGCGACGTCTTCAAGGACGACGGCAAGATCTAGCGCGTGGCATCACTGTTGCGTGTCATCCTCGCCAGGATGGCGGCCCGGATCGGCAGACGAGCCGGGCCGCCAGATCTGCCATATGCCAAAAGACCCCGTACCCCAATAAGACCAGGTGAAAACTTGACTATGTCCCATTCCTCCATCGTCGAGAAGGCAGCCGACGCAACAGCAAGGGCAACGCCGGTCTCGGTCGCCCGGCGCGTCCGCGGGCTCTCCGACAGGGCGATCGCCTGGCTGTTCATTGCACCGGCCATCACCTTGCTGCTGGCGATCAACATCTTCCCGCTGCTTTGGGCGGTCTATCTCTCCTTCACCAATTACCGCGCCAACCGGCCGAATGCGCCGGTCCAGGGCGTCGGCCTTGGAAATTACCAGCGCGTCCTCAACGATCCCGACATCTGGTTTGCGATGCAGACCACCGCGCATTTCGTCTTCTGGACGATCGTGCTGCAGACGGTGATCGGTTTCACGCTGGCCTATCTGATCGACCGCAAGTTTCGCGGCCATGCCTTCTGGACGACGATCATCCTGATTCCGATGATGCTGTCGCCTGCCGTGGTCGGCAATTTCTGGCGCTTTCTCTACGAGCCGCAGATCGGCCTCTTTGCCTATGCCGTGTCGCTGATATCAGGCATTCCGACATCGGAGATCCAGATGCTCGGCAACGTCACTCTGGCGCCCTGGGCGATCATCATCGTCGATACCTGGATGTGGACGCCCTATGTGATGCTGATCTGCCTCGCCGGCCTGCGCTCCATCCCCGATTATATCTATGAGGCGGCCGAGGTCGACCGCGCTTCGCCCTGGCGCCAGTTCTGGTCGATCACCGTGCCGATGGCCCTGCCCTTCATCATGCTCGCCGTGCTCTTCCGCGGCATCGAGAATTTCAAGATGTTCGACATGGTGACGCTGCTCACCGGCGGCGGGCCCGGCTCGGTCACCGAAGTCGCTTCGATCACGCTGAAACGCGCGGCCTTCGAAAGCTGGGCGACCGGCCGGGCCTCGGCCTTCGCCATCATCCTCTTCGTCGCGGTGTTTGGCCTCGCCAACATCTACGTCAAGGCATTGAACAAGGTGAAGCAACGATGAGCGCCGCCAACTCCGCCCATTCGGTCGTCGAACCGAGCCTTTCCAGCAAGCGCATCGCCGGCACCATCGTCGTCCTATACGCGCTGATCACCCTCATCCCACTCGTCTGGATCTTCCTGACCAGCATCAAGTCGCCGCCGGATTCGATCAGCTATCCCCCGAAGATCGTCTTCACGCCGTCGCTCGAAGGCTATTGCAACCTGTTCACGACGCGCACCCGGCAAACGCCTGATTATATCGCCTCGCTGCCGGCGCCGGTCGGAGCCTGCGATGAGGTGACGCGCAAGCGCAACATGGTGATCGCCGGCCCGTCGAACTTCCTGCCGCGCTTCGTCAATTCGCTGGTGATCGCCTTCGGCTCCACTTTCCTGGCGGTCTTCCTCGGCACGCTTGCCGCCTATGGCTTCTCACGCTTCAAGGTGCCGCTCGCCGACGACCTGCTGTTCTTCATCCTGTCGACACGCATGATGCCGCCGATCGCCGTCGCCATCCCGATCTACCTGATGTACCGCGAGCTCGGCCTGTCGGACACGGCGCTCGGCATGATCCTGCTCTACACCGCCGTCAACGTCTCGCTTGCCGTCTGGCTGCTCAAGGGCTTCATCGACGAGATCCCGCGCGAATACGAGGAAGCAGCGATGATCGACGGCTATACCAGGCTGCAGGCCTTCCGAAAGGTCGTGCTGCCGCAGGCGACCACCGGCATTGCCGCGACGGCGATCTTCTGCCTGATCTTCGCCTGGAACGAATATGCCTTCGCCGCCCTTCTGACCTCGGGCGAGGCCCAGACCGCGCCGCCCTTCATCCCGACGATCATCGGCGAAGGCGGACAGGACTGGCCGGCGGTCGCCGCCGGCACGACGATCTTCCTGATCCCCATCCTCGTCTTCACCATTCTTCTGCGCAAGCAGTTGCTGCGCGGCATCACCTTCGGAGCCGTCCGCAAATGAGCCATCTGATCGAGACACGCACTCCCGCCCGTCCGAAGCGACCGTTCTTCCTGCGTCGTGGCCCGATGGAGACCATCGCCACCGTGCTGATCGGGCTCGGTTTCCTGATGCTGTTCCAGCCCTTCCTGCTGGTGCTCTACACCTATTCGCTGGTGACCCTGCTCATAGGCACCGTCATGTTCATCATCGTTTCGAAATTCCCGGAGTGAACCATGGCGGATATCCGGATCGAAAATCTCCGCAAGGAATTCGGCAGTTTCGTCGCCGTTCAGGATTCGAGCTTCACCGTCCATGACGGCGAGTTCCTGGCGCTTCTCGGACCTTCCGGCTGCGGCAAGACGACGACGCTGCGCATGATCGCCGGCCTCGAGCTGCCGTCGAGCGGCAAGATTTATCTCGACGGCGAGGACGTCACCTTCAACCGCGCCAGCGCCCGCGACATCGCCTTCGTCTTCCAGCTCTTCGCGCTCTACCCGCATATGAACGTGCGTAAGAATATCGGCTTCCCGCTGCTGTCGCAGGGCATGGCCAAGGCCGAAATCCGAGCCCGCGCCGAGGAGACGGCGCGCCTGCTGCAGATCGACCATATTCTCGACCGCTCGGTGTCCGGCCTTGCCGGCGGCGACCGCCAGCGCGTGGCGCTCGGCCGCGCCATCGTCCGGCGCCCGAAATGCTTCCTGATGGACGAGCCGCTCGGCACGCTCGATGCCGAATTCCGCGAGGTCATGGTTCATGAGCTGCGCGAACTGCACAATCGCATCCACGCGACCACCGTCTATGTCACCCATGACCAGCACGAAGCAATGGCCATGGCCGACAAGATCGCCGTCATGAACCATGGCGTCATCGAGCAGTTCGGCACGCCGCAGGAGATCTATGCCAAGCCTGCGACCATGTACGTCGCCGATTTCATCGGCTCGCCGCCGATGAACTTCATGCGTTTCACCTCGGGCCTGAAAAGCGGCGACCGCTCCATCCTGCTCGACGGCATCGATGTCGCCGTTCCCGAAATCCACCAGGACATGGCCGAGAGCGAACTGGCGCTCGGCGTCCGGCCGGAGCATATCCGCTTCAGCGATGCCTCGGCGCTCCGCGGCGCCGTCTATGGCAGCGAATATCTCGGCACCAACCAGGTCGTCGCCGTGGAAACCCCGGGCGGCCTGATCAGGGCCCGCGTTCCAGCCAATCGCAGCTTCCGGATCGGCGAGAGGGTCGGCCTGGAATTCAATCCGGCAAAACTCGCACTCTTCGACTGCAGGTCGGGCCGCGCGGTGCCGTCCTCACTCTATCAGGAGACCCGGCATGGCTGATGTCGTCCTCAGGAATCTCGCCAAGCGCTTCGGTGATACCCAGGCTCTGGCCGATCTCGATCTTTCGATCCGCGACGGCGAGTTCGTCGTGCTGCTCGGTCCCACGGGTGCCGGCAAGACCACGACGCTGCGGCTGATCGCCGGCTTGGAAAGACCCGATAGCGGCCGCATCGAGATCGGCGGCCGCAATGTCGCCACTGAGGCCCCCGCCGAACGCGACGTCGCCTTCGTCTTCCAGCAATATTCGCTCTATCCGCATATGACGGTTTACGAGAATCTCGCCTTCCCGCTGAAGGCGCCGGTCCGCAAGCTGAGCGCCGAGGAGATCGATCGGCGCGTGCGCGAGGTCGCGCGCATGGTCCGGATCGACCATAAACTCGAGAACCGCTCGACCAGGCTTTCCGGGGGCGAAATGCAGCGTGTCGCGATCGGCCGGGCGCTGGTGCGCCGGCCGGCCATCTATCTGATGGACGAGCCACTGTCCTCGCTCGACGCCAAGCTGCGCGCCGAACTGCGCCTGGAACTGAAGCGTATCCAGAAGGAACTGGGCTCGACGCTGCTCTACGTCACCCATGACCAGGTGGAAGCCATGACCATGGCCGACCGGATCGGCATCGTCGCCGAGGGACGGCTGATGCAGGTGGGAACCCCGCGCGAGATCTACGGCAATCCCGCCAACCTGCATGTTGCCGCCCGCCTCGGCCAGCCGCATATCAACCTTCTGCCCGCCGACCTGCTGCCGGGCGGCCGTCCGCCGGCCGGCACGCAGACCGTCGGCGCCCGCACCGAACATCTCGATATCATTGTCGGCAAGGATGCCAATGCGGAGATCGACTGGATCGAGCATCTCGGCGACCAGAACCATCTGCATATCAGAGCAGGCAATCACAAGCTCGTCACACTCGCCGATCCATATCTGGCGATCGCGCCGGGCGACCGGATCAGCCTGACGCTGCGCGATCCGCTTTATTTCGATGCCGCTGGACAGCGCCTTTCCTGACCGGCAAACAGACATGACGACGGCATGAAAAACAAACAGACGGGTCTCAATCGATGAAACATTTCTTCAACCGCAGGGAAAACATCGTCACCGAAGCCTTGGACGGTCTGCTTCTGACGAGCAGCAACGGTCGTCTCGCCCGCCTCGACAGCTTTCCCGATATCAAGGTGATCCTGCGTGCGGACTGGGACAAATCGAAGGTGGCGATCATCTCCGGCGGCGGCGCCGGCCATGAGCCCTCCCATGCCGGCTTCGTCGGCAAGGGCATGCTGACGGCAGCCGTCTCCGGCGAGATCTTCGCCTCGCCCAGCGTCGATGCCGTGCTGACGGCGATCCGCGCCGTGGCCGGCCCGAAGGGCGCCCTGCTGATCGTCAAGAACTACACCGGCGACCGCCTGAATTTCGGCCTCGCCGCCGAAAAGGCGCGCGCCGAAGGCTTCGACGTCGAGATGGTCATCGTCGCCGATGATATCGCCATCCCCGGCATCAACCAGCCGCGCGGCGTCGCCGGCACGCTGTTCGTCCACAAGATCGCAGGTTATCACGCCGAAAGGGGCGACGATCTGCAAACGGTCGCGGCCCATGCCGCCGCCGCCGCCGGCGACATTGTCTCGCTCGGCATGTCGCTGTCCACCTGCAGCGTGCCCGGTCAGGCGCATGAGGACCGTCTCGGTGCTGATGAAGGTGAACTCGGCCTCGGCATCCATGGCGAGCCCGGCGTCGAGCGCATCACCCTGCAGCCGGTCGCCGATATCGTCGCCACCATGGTGGCGCGCCTGTCGCCTGCGCTGCGCGAAGGCGCAAGCCATGCCCTCCTCATCAACAATCTCGGCGCCGTGCCGCCGCTCGAAATGACCGTCATTGCCAAAGCAGTACTGTCCTCCAGCCTCGCCGCTCGCATACAACTGATCATCGGCCCGGCGCCGATGATGACCGCACTCAACATGAACGGTTTCTCGCTGTCGCTGATCCGGCTGGATGCCGCGCGCGAGGCGGCGCTGACGGCGGCGGTCGAGCCGCATGCCTGGATGCCGGCCGTCGAGCGCCATGAGATCCGGATCATCGCCGCACCGAGAACATCAGCCGGCTTGAACGGCGCGGCCGTGGCCGGGGAAAACACCCGCAACCGGCGCTTGATCACGGCGCTCTGCGAGCATCTGATCTCGCAGGAAAGCGAGCTCAACCGGCTGGACAGCCGCGTCGGCGACGGCGATACCGGCTCGACGGTGGCCTCGGGCGCCCGCAGTGTGCTTGCCCGCTTGGACATGCTGCCGCTCGACCGACCAGCGGCAACGCTTGCCTGCCTCGGCGATATTCTCGGCACCAGCATGGGCGGGTCGAGCGGCGTGCTGCTGTCGATTTTCTTCACCGCGGCGGCAAAGGCGATGGCCGATAAAGCCGATATATCAGCCGCCCTGCTTGCCGGGCTCGACAGGATGACGTTCTATGGCGGAGCCGGAGTCGGCGACCGGACGATGGTCGATGCGCTGTCGCCGGCGCTGCAGGCGCTCGAATCCGGCGATATCACCGCGGCGGCAAGGGCAGCGGCAGCCGGTGCGGAGTCGACAAAGACGATGTTGAAGGCGAGAGCCGGACGCGCCTCCTATGTCGGCGAAAGAGATCTGGCGGGCGTCGCCGATCCCGGCGCCGTCGCGGTTGCCGGCGCCTTCGGCGTGGCGGCAAGCCTCGCCTGACCAAAGAGACGTTTGAAAGCCCGCGGGAGGCGCGGCGACAGGGAGGATGGCAGTGCAGGCGGAACCGGTGCTTGTGGCGGGATTGATCGAGGTGTGCTGCGCGACGATCGCTGATAATACAGATCACCTCTGCGCGCTCGATCGCGCCATCGGCGATGGCGATCACGGAACCAATATGCGGCGCGGCTGCGAGGCGGTGAGCGCCGAAGGCGAAAGCCTGTCCAGCCTGCCCTTTCCCGAAGCCGTGGAAAAAATCGGACTGACGCTGGTAATGAATGTCGGCGGCGCGGCCGGGCCGCTCTACGGCACGCTGCTGATGGAGATCGGCCGCGAGCTTCGCAAAAGCGAGGAAAAGGCCGATTTTTCGCAGGTGCTGAAACAGGCGATCGACGCCGTCGCCAGACGCGGGCGGGCGCATGCCGGCGACAAGACCCTGCTCGACGTGCTCTATCCCGTGCATGCCGCGCTGGCGAAGCGGTCCCCGCTCGGTGACATCGCCCGCAAAGCCGAGCGCTCCGCCGACAGGACGGCAGCGATGAAGGCGATGCGCGGGCGCGCCGCCTATCTCGGCGACCGTTCGATCGGCCATGTCGACCCCGGCGCGTCGAGCTGCGCGCTGCTGACCACGGCGATCTGCCGCTATCTCGGGGAGCACCGTCAGCAATGAATGGAAAGACCACAAACGTAGGCATCGTGATCGTCTCCCACTCGCCGCTGGTGGCAAGGGGCATCGCCGACATGGTGCGGCAGATGGTCGGCGACTGCGTGCCGCTCGCCTGGTCGGGCGGCAACGTCCACGGCGAGCTCGGCACCGATGCCGGCGGCATCCTCAAGGCGATCGAGGCGGCCTGGTCCGATGCCGGCGTCGCCGTCTTCGTCGATCTCGGCGGCGCCGAGACCAACAGCGAGATGGCGATCGAAATGCTGGGGCTTCCCCGCGCGGCGCTCGTCTCCATCTGCAACGCGCCTTTGGTCGAAGGCGCCGTCATCGCCGCCGCCGAGGCGTCGGGGGGCGCATCGCTCGCCAAGGTCGTCGCCACAGCCGAGGAACTGTCCCCTTGATGACGAGCGGATTGCGTAGTGAAAAGCAGGAGCCCGAGCCATTGCACCTGAACTGCCAGACGGAAGTGGAAGTCAAGCACGGCGTCGGGCTGCATGCCCGTCCCTCCGTCACCTTCACGCGGCTTGCCAAGTCCTTCCCCTGCTCGATCGAGGTCGCCGTCAACGGCAGCGATGTCTGGCTGAACGGCAAGAGCATCATCAAGATCATGGGCGCGAGAATTCGCAAAGGTTCGATCCTCCGGATCCGCGCCGACGGTATCCTCGCCGAAGAGGCGATCCGCGCCCTAAAGGAACTCATCGAGCGCAACTTCGATGAGGAAAAGAAACATGGCCGAACCGCTTAGACTGAAAGCGAAGAGCGCATCCCCGGGCATCGCATCCGGCCCGGCCTTTCTCGCGGAGGAGCCAAAGGCTCCTTCCGCAGAGCGGCCGGACGGCGCACCCGCGCCTCAAATCGCCGGCGGATTCGGCGCACTGGAAAAGGCGATCGATGTCTCGATCGGCGAACTCGAGCGCCTTGCCGAGGGCACTGACGCCGAAAGCCGCGATATCATCGATTTCCAGATCGAGGTGCTGCGTGATCCGACGATTGCGGAAGCGACCGGCGCGCGCATGCAAGCCGATGAGAACGTCGTCTTCGCCTGGGTCGCCACGCTCGACGCCTATATCGGCGAACTCGAAGCGGCCGACGAGGAGCAGATGCGGGCGCGCGCCGTCGACATTCTCGACATCAAGAACCGCGTGCTCGGCGCGCTCGCCGGCACACCGACCCCCGATTTCCCGGCTGGCTCGGTCTTCGTCGGCAAGGACATGGAGCCGAGCCGCTTTCTCGCTCATGATTGGTCGAAGGGCGGCGGCATTGCGCTGTTTGCCGGCAGCGCCGCCGGCCATGTCGCCTTGCTCGCCCGGGCGAAATCGGTGCCGATGGTGGTCGGCACGGGTCGTTTTTCGGCAGAAGATGGAGATCCAATCAGCGTGGATGGCGACGCCGGCGCGGTCATCCTGCAGGCGGGCGGCATGCTGATCCCGACACCGGCACAAGCACCTGCTACCGACACGCAGACCGAAAGCGGCGAACTGCGCTCTGCGGACGGTGTGCCGATCCAGCTGTCCATCAACATCAACGATCCCGCCGAGATCGATGCACTCGATCCGGCAACGGCAGGCGTCGGCCTGATGCGCTCGGAATTTTCAGTTGCCTCGGTCGCCGATGCCGCCAATGAGGAACGCCAGCTGGCGATCTATCGCCAGGTGCTGGAGCGGGCGGGCGATAAGCCGGTGATCATAAGAATGCTCGATATCGGCGGCGACAAGCCGCTCGCCGGCCTCGAAGACCTGCCGGCCCTCGCCTCGGGCCTGCGCGGCATCCGGCTGCTGCTCGCTCAGCCGGAAATCGCTCGCGTGCAGGCCCGCGCCCTGCTGCGCACCGCCGTCTTCGGCAGGCTGTCGGTGATGCTGCCGATGGTGACTTTTCCCGACGAAATCGACAGGATGCGGGACATATTTCGCGAAGAAGCCGAAAGACTCGGCCGCCGTGCCTTGCCCCACCGGATGCCGCCGATCGGCATGATGGTGGAGGTGCCAGCAGCCGCATTGATGCTCGACACCTTCGGCTCGGCAGCATTCTTCTCGTTCGGCACCAACGATCTCACGCAATATCTCGCCGCCTCGACCCGCGACAGCAGCGAAGCCGATACCGGCAAGGCGGCACCCGCCGTGCTCCGGCTGATTGCCCAGGCGGTCAAGCTTGCCGCCGGCAAGCCCGTCAGCATCTGCGGCGACATGGCCGGCGATCCGCACTATCTGCCCGGGCTGCTCGCCGCCGGCCTCCGGCATTTTTCCGTGGCGCCGGCCCGGCGTCCCGCGATAAGATCGGCGATCATCGGCCTCAATGCCGATGGCACAAGGGCAGCCGGAGAATAGGATGGCGCGCGAAGACACCGAAGACGCCATTATCGCCTACAAGTCCATTCTGGCGCAGATCATCGACAACAGGCCATCGGGTACACGCCAGCGCCTGGCGACGGCGCTTGGAAAACATCGAAGCTTCGTCACCCAGATCACCAGCCCGACCTATGCGACGCCGCTGCCGGCGCGCCATCTCGCGACCATCGTTCGCGTCTGCCATTTCAGCGGTGCCGAACAGGAGCGTTTTCTCGAAGCCTATCAGGCCGCCCATCCCGGCAAGCTGCCGGATCTCGGCCATTCCGAGAAATTGCGGCACCTGTCGCTGATGGTGCCAGATTTCGGTGACGACAGGAAAAACCGCCTGCTGGAAGAGGCGATCTCGGATCTGGTGCAGAAAATCGTCGCGATATCGGGTGCGGAATGACGAGTGAGCTGATTGACGTAACGTAATGTCTTTAGCCTTGGGAGAGGCTTGATGAAGAAGTTCATGAACACTGCGAAAACCATGGTCGCCGAAAGCGTCGAAGGCTTCGTGCGCGCCCATGATGCTTTCGTGGTGTTCGGGGCTGAGCGCAAATGTATTCGCCGCCGCCATCTCACGTCAGGCAAGGTGGCGCTGATTTCAGGCGGCGGCGCCGGCCATGAACCGATGCATATCGGCTTTGTCGGCCAGGGCATGCTGGATGCCGCCTGCGTTGGCCATATCTTCACCTCGCCGACGCCGAGCCAGATCATCGCCGCCATCGAAGAGACGGATACCGGCGCCGGCTGCCTGCTCGTGGTCAAGAATTACGACGGCGACCTGATGAATTTCGAAATGGCGATCGAGATGGCCGGCGACCGCCACAGCCTCGATATGGTCGTCGTCAGCGACGATATCGAAACGTCGAGAACAGGCGAGGGCCGCGGCCGGCGTGGCGTCGCCGGCACGCTGATCGTCGAAAAGATCCTGGGTGCTGCGGCCGAACGCGGCATGTCGCTTGCCGCATTGAAGCAGCTTGGCGAGGGACTGAACTCGCGGATCCGCTCGATGGGTGTGGCGCTGAACGGCGTGACGGTGCCGCAGACCGAACGCAGCACGTTTTCGCTCGGATCCGGCGAAATGGAAATGGGCGTCGGCATCCATGGCGAACCCGGCCATGCCAGGCAGTCCTTCGCCGCCGCCGACGCCATCATCGGCCATCTCTGCGAGACCATCGCCGACGATATCACGGTCGCGCCGGGCACCCGAGCCCTGCTCTTCGTCAACGGCCTCGGCGGCACGCCGCCGGCCGAACTCTACCTCGCCTATAACAGTGCTCGCCGTTTCATCGAGGAGAAATCCATGCCGATCGAGCGCTCGCTTGTTGGAACCTATGTCACCTCGCTCGACATGCAGGGACTGTCCGTCACCCTCGCCTTGCTGACCGACGAGGAACTCTCGCTCTGGGACGCGCCGGTGGCAACGGCGGCGCTGCATTGGCCGTAACCGCATCCCTTCAGATGTAAAGTGCCGCCATCTTCCGCCAGGTGCCGGCGCGGTGGGCGCGACCATCCCAGACATGCAGCTGATGACCGATGTTCTTTTCGCCGAGCAGCCGGCTGAGATAGCGGTTGTTGTCGAGGAAAGGATCGGCATCGCCGATGGTGAGAACAATCTCCAGCTGACGCAGCCTGTCGAGCCGCCAGTCACCACCGAGACCAGGCAGGAAATGCGTCGGCGTGTGGAAATAGACGCTGTCGTCGTAATAGCCGTCAAACAGGTCGCCAAAGGATTCCACCTTCATCGTCAAGTCGTAGCGGCCGGAAAAGGCGACGAGCTTGCGGAAGAGATGCGGATGGCGGAAGACGAGGCTCGCCGCCTGGAAGGCGCCGAGGCTGCAGCCGTGCACGATGGTGCAATCATGCGGGTTCTTCGCCGCCATCAGCGGCAGCACCTCGTTGAGGATATATTCTTCGAGGGCGGCATGCCGGCCAATGCGCTCGGCCGGATGGCGGTGGAAGCAGTAGAGGCTCTCGGCCGCCAGGCCCTCGATGCAATAGAGCTGGAGATGGCCGGCCTGCAGCTTGTCGGCAAGACTTCCGACCAGACCGAGCTGTTCATACTCGAAGAACCGCCCCTCCCGCGTCGGAAACACCAAAACCTTGGCGCCGGCATGGCCGAACACCAGCATCTCCATGTCTCGATGCAGCCGCTGACTGTACCAGCGGAGATATTCGCGGTTCATGGCACCCTGAAAAACTGTCCGATCTTGTCGCGGAGAACTGCCTCTTGCTTAGCACTGCCAGGATAGTCGAAGTGCCCGGCGTCCAGGATGAAGATTTCATTAAATTTCGGTATCGCATTTGCGACAGCGAACTGGCAGGGCGGCGCGACCGCCGGATCGAAAAGGGCGACGGCCGTCAGCATCGGCACCTTGATCCGTCTGGCGGCGGTCGCCGCATCGTAGAAGCGCAGCGTCTCGAGCGCATTTCCGTGTTCTGCCTGATATTCCTGCACCGATTGGGCGCTGCCGACAGTTGGAAGCTTCAGCCGTAGTGGCTGGTGCCCGAAGCTCGGCAGTGCCAGATGGCCTCGATCGATGCGCTCATCATAGGCGATCGCCATCGCTCCGACACCGCCGCCGAAGCTGATGCCGCTATAGCCGATATGGCCACAGAGCCAAGGATAGAGCGCCGTAAGCGTCGAGACCGCAAGCCAGATATCCTCGACACAGCCGCCGATAATATAGGAGTCCGGCTTGTCGATATCGTGCAGTACATGCCAGGACGGATTCTGGGAGATTGGCGGATGGGCGCTGAGCGACAGCCCGCGGCAGCAGGGAAAGAGGATCGCCGTTTCCTTGATCGGCAGCTCGAAATCAGGACGATCCCGCCCGCCGTAACCATGCCCGACGACCAGACCGCGCCGCACCTCCCCTTTACGCGGCAGGATGAGCCAGCCGCCGATCCGGAACGCGTCCGTGGAGACATAGACAAGGTCGAGCACGTGCCAGTCGGGATGGCTGATTTCACTCCGGGAAAGCACCGGCTTCGGATCGACCGTCAGCGCCTTGTGATACCGCGCCTCCCAGAAATCGTCGAACCCCTCGGGCGCCTCTGGCGGCTCGACCGCGAGAAACTCTTCGAGCCGCATGCCGTAGGTGGGATCGAAATCAAAGGGGTGTGTCGTTGGAATGCTCATCCGGGCTTTGTCCCGTGAAACGGCGGGCTGCGCAAGCCTGGGATCCACGCCGGCCTCCACCAGACGCGGGCCTGGCTCAGTCCGTATTCTGTCCTGCAGCCTCAAGGATCAGCCTCGTGATCTCGTCGGGATGAGAAATCAGTGAGAGGTGGCTGGCCTTCAGCTCGATCGTCTTTGCGCCCATGCGCTTGGCCATGAAGCGTTCAAGATCGGGATTGATCGTCCGGTCCTCGGTCGAGACGGCATACCAACTCGGCTTGGAATGCCAGGCGGCCTGCGTTGTCTTGCCGGTCAGCAGCTCTTTCTGGAACGGTTGTTGCACGGCATAGAGCACTTTCGCCTTCGCCTCCGGCAGGTCGCCGGCGAAATCACGCAGGAAGGCCTCCTCGCTGAGCCGGCCCTCATCGCCGTCGAAGACGATGCCGGCCGAAGCCGGTGGAGTCGGGAAGGTCTTGGCGAGAGCGGTATAATCCTCGCCCGCATCCGGCGCCCGGGCTGCGACATAAACGAGCGCCGAAACATCAGGGTGAACGCCGGCCTCGGTCACGAGCATGCCGGAAAACGAATGCCCGACCAGAACTGTCGGGCCGTCCTGCCGGTCGGGCACTCGCTTCACGGCAGCGACGGCCTCGGGCAGCGTCGTCAGCGGATTCTGCACAGCGGTGGCATTGAGCCCGGCCGCCTGCAGGCGCGCGATCACCTCGGTCCAGCACGAGCCGTCGGCAAACAGCCCATGCGCCAGCACGACGTTGCGCGCCTTCACCGGAGCGGATGTCGCGGCCATGCCGCGGGTGGCGAGCAGAGAAGTGGCGGCGCCGGCAACAAGGGCGGCCGAGAAAGTCCGTCTGTTCATCATCATGATCTGGTTCCTTGTGGGTCAAGAAATTGAAAGATCGAAAGCATGTCGGCTCAAGCCTGAAGAACCGAAGCCCAGTCGAAATCGGCTGATCTACAATGCGATGTCGGGATGGTTCGCCCAGCCCGGCGCAAGGCGTCAACCTTCGCCCCGTTGCGCTCCCGCATATTCAAACTCGGCATTTGAAGCGGCTTCATCTATGCAGAAACCTGCTTGCTGGAGACTTATGTATTCCCATCCGGTCCATGAAGCCATCCATCCCACCGCACACAATGGCGTCCTTGCCGGCAGGCGTCGCCATGCGCAACCGCATGCCCCTTCCGGCGCACACACTGCGCCAGGGCGAACGGCTGCGCCGATCTCAGGACAAACATGAGGCTATCATGCAGGCGATCGCCGACGGCGAGATGGCATCACGGCGCATGCGCGCCCACATGCTGAACGCCGCCACCTCGCTCAGCCGGTTTATCGAGGCGGGCAAGCTGGTATGAGCTTGACGTCCTACGGCACGAGGCAACGGTATTTATAGGCCATCAAGGTCGTCATCAGCTCGTCGCCGGTGGCCTCGCGTATGCCGGGGTTCTCATCCAGGAATGTACACAACGTATTGCCGATCGCCTCAGCTGTGGTTCCAACCGGGACGCACAGGTTTACGCCGACGGAATTGGCAAAATAAGCCGAGTTCACCATCGCCTTCGGTGCAGGAACGGCTTCGGTGAAGATACGGCGGGCCAGATACTCGTCCCGGCTCCACTTGTCCAACCAACCCGCGACATATCCGACGACAAACTGCCGTGAGCCGCCGCAATCAGAATAAAGGAGATCACCGCTGGCAAATCCGGCGGGAATCTTTGCTGAAACCGTTGCCAAAAGGGTGGCGATAAGAATGCCCGACATCGTATCTCCAAAGCTCGCAATAGCGCAGAGCTTCGATCGGGAAAGTGTCGGAAATTAGCTTCAAACGTGTCATCTTTTATGCTGCATTCAAAAGTAGCAACCAGGGCAGATGGCGCTGGGGAGGTTATCGTGGCTGGGCGCCAAATCCCTCCTCCATCGGACGGAACTCCTGCCCGCTGATCGGCCGATCATTGCCCGGCCCGGAACGGCACCGGAAAGTTAAACTTTGGCAATCATCGCCGTTGTCGGCTCCCTTGCGGTTGCACATGCCGCCGTCGTCGGCTACATCATGCCCTCAATGGTCGGGTCACCCGGCCACGTAAGCGTTAACGTCACTCAACGCGTATGATCGAACGGCTTTGCGGCTTCGATCTGCGCGACTGTGTCCTGCGGATCGAGCTCAAGAAAGCTTCTGAGGACACATGGATAACAATCAACTCAAATATCAGACTTCACCTGCCCCCGGCATCGAACGGGTCCGCCACGACACGCGGCGGCGCACCCTCGCCGTCGACAGCGTCGTCGATGTCACCCCCGGTATGCGTCGCATCACATTGACCGGCGATGATCTTGCCGATTTCATCAGTCTTGCTCCCGACGACCACATCAAGATTTTCGTACCGGCCGCCGATGGCGGCGAAGAACGCCGGGACTACACGCCGCGCCGTTACGACAATACTGAGCGGACACTGACCATCGACTTCGCCTTGCACGAGGCAGGCCCGGTGACCCGATGGGCGATCGACGCACGCGCCGGCGACAGGCTCGAGATCGGTGGACCAAGGGGCTCCGCCGTGGTCTCCAGGACGGTAAAACGATGGCTGCTGATCGGCGACGAAACGGCACTGCCCGCGATCGGCCGCCGGATCGAGGAGAGCGGCGCCGGAACCGTTATCACCGCAGTCGCAGCCGTCACTGACCCGCTGGAAGAACAGGTCTTCGAGACATCAGCCGAACTGCACGTCCGCTGGGCGCATCGGCCTCTCTCGCAGGCAACCGATGCCACTGCCCTGCTGAAGCTCCTGAGCACGGTCGACATCCAGCCGGAGACCTTCATCTGGGTCGCGGCGGAAGCCTCGGTAACACGCGATATCCGCGCCCATCTGCTGGAACGAGGTTGCCCGCTCAGCTGGATCAAGGCATCCGGCTACTGGGTATTCGGCAAGGCCGATACGACCGAGAAATTCGGCTAGGACCAACCCCGCATTCCGGATACCATTTGGTGATGAGTTCTCACTCCCTTCGTTCCGGATTTTATGATCCGGAACGATCCGATGGATGTGAAGAGGTATGAATTGAGCGAAGCCTCGGCAGCCTCTGCCCGAACGCACCGGGTGCCAGCCACCGACTTATTGAAAGAGATCAACCACGCGGCGGGCAGAACCTAATGCAAGCGTCCATCCCAACATGCCGTGACCGGCATTGATGTAAAGACCTTTGATGCGTCGGGAGGCGGCGATAATGGGCTTGGAGGTCGGAGTCATAGGCCGCTCGCCCGACCATCTCATCAGTTCATCCGATCGCTCGAAAAGGTCGGGCAGCACCGCCGACGCGGCCAGCTTGAGCGTGTCGAAACGTCTGGCATCAAAACCGGCCCCGGGACGCTCGATGTCTGCCAGTCCGGCGACACGAAAACGGTCGCCGATGGCAGCAAAGGCAAGCTTTCGCTTGACGTCTGTCAGGCTGATACTGGGTGCAAGGCCAGTTCTTGGAATGGTGAGCGAGTAGCCTCTGACGGGGCGTATGTCCCGGGCCTCAGGCAAATCGGATATGAGGGAACCGATCTGCGGTCCTGCCGCAACGATGGCGGCATCGACGCGAAGCTCGTCGCGGTCCTCGAACCTCAAGCCTGTCAGCACGCCTCCCGTTTGGACGAAGCTCGAGACCCTCCTGCCGAAAAGCGCCGACACCTGCCCGCGCTCGATCATCCAGATGGTGAGCTGGCGGCAAAATCCAGCCGCATCGCCGAGGGCATCACCGGGAGTGTAAACGGCGCCGGCAATCTCTCCCTGATACGCGGCGAGTGCAGGTTCGATGTTTTCCGCCTCCACCCGCGTCAGCAGGCACTGTTCGAAGCCAAGGGCATTCTTGCGCGCCACACTGGAGTCGGCGGCAGCAAAACTTTGCCGATCGGCGTAGAGATGCAGCTTTCCGGCGACACGGTAATCGAATTCGACATCGGTTTCCTTAAGCAGGATGGCGAGTTCGTGACGGGATTGCTCGGCAAGGCGCAGGATGTCCTGCGTATTGGTCCACCAACGCCTGAGCGATGTATTGGCAAGAAATTTCAAACCCCAGCACAGAAAGTCCCGATCGAGTTGCCACTGGATCCGAAAGGCCGGATCGCGGCTCATTGCAATGGCTGGCAGATGCTTCAGCAAGGCTGGCGACGCCATTGCGTCACCGTAGGCCCAGGACAGCTGCGCGGCGTTGCCGGCACTCGCCCCCATGCCCGGCTCGCTTGCCGCATCGATAAGTGTCACATCATGCCCCGCC
Source organism: Rhizobium sp. BK112 (assembly GCF_014193215.1). NCBI lineage: Bacteria > Pseudomonadati > Pseudomonadota > Alphaproteobacteria > Hyphomicrobiales > Rhizobiaceae > Rhizobium > Rhizobium sp. BK112. The sequence goes on along the minus strand of NZ_JACHYZ010000001.1, from coordinate 959,757 downwards.
CGGGCCATCAGATAGGCCGACGATACGCCGATGACGCCGGCGCCGATCACCGCAACGCGCGCCATCTCAAGCCTCATCGCCGACGACGGCTGTCAGCTCGACTTCAACAGGAACCCCGCGCGGCAGGGATGTTACGCCGATCGCGATGCGGGCATGCGCCCATCGATCCGGGAAAAGCGCTCGGAGCAGTTCCGAAGCCCCATCGACGACGGCGCCGTGGCGCTCGAAAGCAGCATCTGCCGCGACATAGCCCGCCAGCCGGACGAAGCCCAGGATGTTGCCGAAGCCGCCAGCAGCCGCCTCCAGCTGCGCAAGCGCATTGAGAAGCGCCCAGCGCGCGCATTCCCGCCCCTCTTCGATGGAGACGTCCGCTCCGAGATGTCCCGTCTGCAGCACGGCGCCATCCTTCAGCGGCACCTGACCGGAAACGGTGATGATATTGTCGGTCCGCACAGCCCCGGAAAACGCGCCTGGCGGCAAGGATGCTTCCGGCAGAGCAAGCTCGAGCTGTGCCAGCCGTTCGCGCACGCGATTGCTTCCAACCGATGAAACATTGCGCGCCTTGCGGGCTGCCGCTTCTGCGCTGCGGCCGACGAAGGCTCTCATGATATTCCTGTCGAGTTCAGTCAGCCGGTATTCTGGGTGCCATTGAATGCCCAGACAAAAGCCGTCCGTTTCTCCTTCGAACGCTTCGATGGTGCCGTCCGGCGCCCGCGCAGCGACACGGAAGCGTCCGTCGCCGGCCAAAGCATGGCGGTGCAGGCTATTGACGCGCGCTGGACCTTTCCCGACCCAATTGGTGAGCACGCTGTCCGGCTCGACCGTGATCTCGTGCGCCAACACATCGGGAATCCCTTGCGGGATGTGGGATATGGCGGCGGCCGGCAGCTCGGTGCGAAATTTGCCTCCAAGGCATTCCCCGATCAGTTGCATGCCGTGGCAGATGCCGAGAAGCGGCTTGCCCGTTTTCAAGGCTTGCTCGACCAGCTGAATTTCGAACTGTCTGCGCGCGCCTGTCACCTCAGTCCCCGGCCGCGCACCGGTAAGGACGATTCCATCCGCAAGAGCCAACGCCGATGCCAGGTTCTCGAAGTTATAAGGCAGGATCAACGGAATTCCCCCCGCCTCGGCTATGGCGTCCGCATAGTTGGCGCGCACCACATACTCCGTCTCGGTCGGAACACCAGGCGCCTCGCTGACATCGGGCGTCATGAGGATCACCGGCCAACGAGGTTCATGCGATTGCGTTGCATGCCGACGGGCGTTGCCAGTGGCAACGGTCGTTTCAATGGTCATGGTCTTGGCCTTGTGATGACGAGTTAGCGGGCGGCCGGAAGGGCTAGCCGGCGCGAGAGGACCGAGAAAGGCCAGGCTATCGCGAAATAGCAGAGGCCGACGGCAATGTAGATCTGCAAGGGCAGGAAATACTCCGTCGCCATCGACCGCCCGGTGAGGACCAGTTCGTTGACGGTAATCAGCGAAGCGAGCGAAGAATCCTTGAGCAGCGAGACGAAGGTGATGATCATCGGCGCCAGAATGACACGCGCGACCTGCGGCAGGATGATCAGGACGAAGCTCTGGGCCGGGGTGAAGCCAGCAGCCAGCGCTGCCTCGCTCTGCCCGGCCGGTATAGCCTTCAGGCCGGCGCGGAAAAGCTCTGCGACCTGGGCCGCGAAACACAATGCCAGGCCCGCAATCGCCGCGCCGAAAGCATCGAAGACGATCCCGATACCCGGCAAACCGAAATAAAGCAGAAACAAAACCGCCAGCAGCGGCACGCCACGCACGATCGTCACATAAAGGACCGCGAAATACCTCAGCGCTGCAAAACTGGATTTCTGGCAGAGCGACAGCAGCAAACCAAAAACGAATGCCAGGGCAAAGGCACAAACGGAAAGCAAGGCCGTATTCACCATCGCCCGCAACAGCAGAGGCAGCCATTCGACACCATAATCACCATAGGGCGCGAAGAAGACGCTCATCCTTTCAATCTCCCGTAACGTCTTTCGAGGAACCGCGTTGCCTGCATCAGTGGCAAGCTCAGCAACAGGTAGAGTGCCGCCGCCGTCGCGTAGATCATTGTTGTCTGGAAGGACGACGTCACCATGGAACGGGCAAAGAACATGATTTCCGGCGCCGCGATGGCCGAGACGACGGACGTATCCTTGAGAAGCTGCACCGCGTAGTTCCCGAGCGCTGGAAGCGCTATCCGCATGGCCTGCGGCGTCAGGATCTCAAAGATCGTCTGGAGCGGGGTCAACCCTGCGGCAAGCGCCGCCTCCGCCTGCCCGCCCGGCAACGCAGCGAAACCGGCGCGAAAGATTGCGCAGGTAATCGCCGCTCCGATGAGCCCGAGGCCCAGGACGGCCGCCGTGATCGACGTCAATTTCACGCCGATGCTGGCAAGCCCGAAATAGAGGATGAACAGATGCGTCAAGGCCGGCACATTGCAGAGGATCTCGCAGCAGGCATCGATCGCCAGATTGATAAGCTTGATCCCGGCAAATTGCCTGAGCAGGGCGAGAAAAAACCCGAAGGCGGTTGCGAGCGCCAGTGAGGCGATCGTGACGAAAGCGGTTACGCCAAGCCCGGCAACGAGCCCTTCGACGACCGAGAAGAATATGGAAAATCCGGTCATGGCGCGCCTAATGCCGGATCTTGTTGAGAAACGCTTGCGTGCGCGCTTCGCGGGGAGCGGTGATGACCTGGCGTGCCGGCCCGGCTTCGACGATGGTGCCGCCGTCAAGAAACAGGACGCGATCGGCAATGTCGCGCGCAAACGCGATCTCGTGCGTGACGATCAGCATCGTGCGCCCCTCGGCCGCCAGTTCCTCCATTACTTTCAGAACCTCCTGGACCAGTTCGGGATCGAGTGCGGATGTCGGCTCGTCGAACAGCATCAGCTTCGGCTTCTGAGCAAGCGCCCGCGCGATCGCGACACGCTGCTGCTGGCCGCCGGACAGTTCGAGCGGTGAGGCGTCGGCGCGGTGTGTCATATGGACTTTGGCCAACATCTCCAAAGCCAGTTCGCGTGCCTCGGCAGCAGGCAGACCGCGCACCTTGCGCGCTGCGATCGCCACGTTTTCAATCACCGACAGATGCGGCCAGAGATTGAAGAGCTGGAAGACCATGCCCATCTCGGCGCGCTGCGGTGCCAGTTGCCGATCACTCATGACATGGCCGTTGCGCACACCGATCCGCTCGCCATCGAGGCGGATCTCGCCGGCACTGGGCTTTTCCACAAAATTCATGCAGCGCAGACAGGTGGATTTTCCGGAACCGGACGGACCGATCAGGGCAATCTTCTCACCTGGCGCGACATCGAAATCGATGCCTTTGAGAACTTCGATAGGACCATAGCTCTTGCGCAGGCCTGCAACGCTGAGAAGCGCATTCATCGCCGTTTCCTTATGCGATCATATCGACAGCGCCGCGCGTCTTTTCAGACACGCCAAGGACGCTGTAGCACTTTGAATTGCTGCATAATTTTCTCCTGAAATCGATTCCGATTTCAGGAATTATTCAGTAGGCGGAGAGGGACGAAAGCCGCCGATTGCAGCTTCCGTCCGCACGGCCGTTCAGCCGCCAGCTGCGCAGGACGGCAGCTTGTAATCTGCGGGGCGATCGACGCCGGCGCGGAAGTTTTGGCCCACAGGCTTGAACCAGACATCCGACGACAATCCGTAGCGGGCGCCGATTTCCTTCATCTCGCAGGTCTTCCACATGTCGGCGATGATGGCGTCCATCTTCTGGCGCAGATCGTCGTTCTTCTGATTGAGGCCATAGACGACCTGACCGAGACCGGTCAGCAGCGGGAAATCCGGACTGTTATCGGTGAAGGCAAGGAAGTGCATATTCCAATCAGGGTTCTGCTTGATGGCGTAGGAGATCACCGGCGGATCGCCGATGACAGCGTCGATGCGCCCGGCGATAAGATCGCGGACGGCCGCATCGGAAGTGTCGTAGAGCGAGAGCTGGAGATCTTTGATGCTCTTCAATTCCGGAATGAACGAAAAGCCGGTGATCGTGCCGATCTTCTTGCCTTCCAGATCGGAAAGCTTGTCCCAGCTGGTCTTCGTCGATTGCATGATGCCGTTCTTGAAGTAGTGGATCGGTTCGGACAGGGTCATGATCTTCGTACGCTTTTCAGTCCAGCCCATGGTGCCGAGCATGACGTCGACCCGGCCTGACTGAACCGACGCGATCGTACCCGACCATTCCATGAGCGCAGGCTGGATCTTGAGGCCGAGCTTGTCGGCAATGCGTTGCATGATTTCACCGTCATAGCCGACCAGCTTCCCGTCCTGCCAGCCGGAGCCGGGCATGTCGCCGGTAAAGGCAACCGTCAGCTTACCCTGCTCGGCAAGCTCGAAAGCACTGGCGATAGATGAAAGGGACATGAAGCTCCCTGCCAGCAGAGCGCACGTCACCATCCTTCTCGAAAGAGAAAGTGCCATTGTTCTGATCCTTGATTTGTTGGTTCCCCTGTCCGGTGGTTTCAGTTCCCCGGATGTCGCGTTCGACGAGAGCAAACTTGACACCGAAGGTCGCCCTTGAATTTTACAAATCGGACATTTTCTTTGAAAAAAGGACATGACTTCTCTATCATTGCCATGCGCCATGATCACATCCGAGAAACCTTCCGAAGTATCAGCCAACGAGCCGGACTATGTGCGCTGGCTCGACGATCTTTGGGCCGAGCGGCTTCTGGCCGCACGCGACCGAAAGGCCGATCTTTCCATCGGCATTCTCCTCTGGCCGACCTTCCCGATGATGTCGCTGACGGGTATCGTCGAGCCTCTGAGGCATGCGGCGGACTTTGCCGACAATTCCCGTCCATTACATTGTCGCTGGTCGATCATGGGGGCTCCGGGCCATGCAGCGGTGGCCAGCTGCGGCATCCGGGTTCACGCCGACGCGCCCTACATCAACCCGACCGACTTCGACTACGTCGTGGTCATCGGCGGCCTGCTGCCACATCTGCGCGCCGCACCCGGCAAGCATCGCGACTATCTCAGGGTGGCGGCATCGGCGGGTGTGCCGGTAATTGGTGTTTGCACGGGCGCCTTCGTATTGGCTCAGGAGGGACTGCTTACCGGACGCAAGGCGTGCGTCCACCCCTTTCACGCAGAGGATTTCCGGACTGCCTTCCCGCGTCTTGCCTTCTCCACGCGCGACGACTTCCTGATCGAAAACGGCCGCATTACCGTGCCTGGCGGCGTATCGATCCTGTCGCTGATGACGGAGCTGATCCGAACGCATTGCGGACCGGATCGGGCGGCCAAGGCCGTGCACCAGCTTTCGCTCACCGAGCAGAAGCACATGAGCGCCTTCGATCACGGCCGCGCCTCAACATTTCGCCGCACAGAAGATTCGCGCATACAGCGAGCCGTCGTTCTCATCGAGAGTCGGAAAGGCCGCGACGTCTCACCGGAACAGGTGGCCTCTCTCGTCGGTCTGTCACCACGCCAATTCGCGCGTCTCTTCCAGGACAATATCGGCATGGCCCCGAAGCGCTTTATCGTCGAGACGAGATTGCGCTATGGCCGTTTTCTGGTCGAAAATAGCACGCTTCCGATGACTGCCATCGCCTTTGAAATCGGATTCTCCGACTCCGCCCATTTCGCGACCGCTTTTCGCAAGAAGTATGGGAAGCCTCCCAGGAGTTTCCGCTGATCTTTGTCGAGTGACCACAAGCGGCAGGATTGAAAACCGACTTCAACACCATTGCGATTTAATCGGATACGATTTATATAGGTCTCATCGTTAGAAAGCCTGGACAGGATGAACCGATGCCGACGTCTAAAGCAGCTAAGGGGCCGGATATGCTTGCGCCCACCTCGCCTCAGGCAGGCGCAGATGGCAGGAAACTTTCGAATTTCCTGTGTTTCGCGGTCTATTCGGCAAATCTCGCCTTCGGCCGCGCCTATAAGCCGATCCTGGATGAGCTTGGCCTGACCTACACCCAATATATCGCCATGGTGGCTCTCTCCGAACAGGACGACCAAACCGTCGGCGTGTTGGGGGAAAAGATGTTCCTCGAATCCAACACGTTGACGCCCATCCTCAAGAAGCTGGAATCGAATGGTTATATCACCCGTCACCGCGATCCCGCCGACGAACGGCAGGTGCGGGTCAGCCTGACGCCGGCGGGACGCCAACTCGTCGAATCTGATCCCGCCAACGCGCTGCTTGGCGCCACCGGCCTCGGCGACGACTTTCCCGTCGTTCAGAAATCGGTGACGACGCTGCGCGACAACCTGCTGCGATCGATGCAGGGCGAACCGGGGAAATCTTGAATCAGTCGCCTGATTCCGCCTGGGTCTACTGCCGCAGCGGCCGGAACGCAGTCCTGAGCTCGGCAGTGAAAGCCGTCGGCTGCTCCCAGGCGGCGAAGTGGCCGCCCTTTTCCAGCCTGTTGTAGTGGATCAGCTTCGGGTAGGCCCGCTCTGCCCAGCTCCGCGGCGCGGCATAGATCTCGTCGGGAAACACACTCACGGCAACCGGGATCTTGATACCCCTGGGGTCGAAGAATCCTCCTGTGGGATGGTGCGCGTTTTCCCAATAGAGGCGTGCCGAGGAGATTGCGGTATTCGTCAGCCAGTAGAGCGTGACGTTGTCGAGAATATCGTCCTTCGTCAGCCCCTCGGGCTCTCCGTCGAAAACGCGCGCGATCATCCGGTAACTGCGGATGTCGTGGTCGAGCATCCACGCCGCGAGGCCGACCGGCGAGTCGACGATCGCGTAGAGCGTCTGCGGCCGGTTGTTCATCTCGATGGCATAGCCCAGCCCATTCTTGTAGAAATCGTCGAGCTGCCCCCAGGCCTGTCTTTCCTCCGGCTGCAGGTCGGCGGGTGGCGGACCGCCGGCAGCCAGAGCCTTAGCGATGTCAGCCGGAACCGTGGCGGCCATGTTGGTGTGGATGCCGAGCAATCCCGGCGGTTCCTGTATCGCCATCAGTTCGGTGACCGCATTGCCCCAGTCTCCGCCCTGCGCCACGAACTTGGTGTAGCCGAGACGCTGCATCAGCGCCGCCCAGGCGTGCGCGATGCGCGGCGGGTTCCAGCTCCCCGACCCCGTCGGTTTCCCGGAAAAGCCGTAGCCCGGCAAAGACGGGATCACCACATCAAATGCGTCCTCTGCGCTCCCGCCATGCGCTGTCGGATCGGTGAGCGGTTCGATAATCTTCAACTGCTCAATGATGGAGCCAGGCCATCCATGTGTGACGATCAACGGCAAGGCATTTTTATGCTGGGAGCGGACATGAATGAAGTGGATATCCAACCCGTCGATCTCGGTGATGAACTGCGGCAAAGCATTGAGCCGCGCCTCCATCTTGCGCCAGTCGTAATCCGTCGCCCAATGGTTCGCGAGTTTCTGGATCGTCGCGAGCCGCACGCCCTGCGTATCGCCCGTGACGGTCTCCTTATCAGGCCAGCGGGTCGCTGCCACGCGCCGGCGCAGATCATCCAGCGCCTCCTCGGGGAAGTTGACGTTGAAGGGGCTAAGCCCGTCGCCGTTCGCCTCAGCGCTGCGCGTCCCGGCAAGCATGCTCATGGCTCCGGCGGCGGCCGTGGCGGCAAGCAGCTCGCGCCGCGTGGGCGTTGATAGAGATGTGGGTGGCATGACGCTTTCCTCTCCGTTTGGTCTGTCAGGAAACGGACGAAGATCGACTGACCGACCTCGTTCGCAGCAGCAGGTCATTCGCGTCTGTCCGGGGACTATGCTCCCGGGCAATAGAGGGGTCAACTTACCCTGTCAGGCTATGTCTCGACTGTCTCGATGAACGACCGGTCATTGCAAGAAGCCGTAGCTGCGGGCAGCATGTGCGAGATCGATTGGGGAGAGGAGAATGCATGCCCGACATCGCGATGGGCGTTTTGAGCCGGAACGGAACCGTTCTTCTGGCAAGACGCAGTTCAAAGCGCAAGGTGCACCCGGATCGCTGGAGCCTTCCGGGCAGCCATATCGAAGAGGGCGAAGACGCCGAGGCGGCAATGTGCCGGGAATTGATCGAAGAAATAGGCGTGGCGCCGGAGCGCTGGCGGTTTGCAGGACGGTTCGCATCGGAAGGCCCGCCCGAAGCATTCACCACTTTCCATGTCTATCACGTCGATAAATGGCACGGCCAGCCGCGACTGATCGGTGATGAACATACCGAACTCAGATGGTTCACCGCCGCTGCGATAGAAACAGAAGCCGAATTGGCGTTGCCTCAGCTCACTGAAATGCTGGCGAACCTGGCTGGCCGGGAAACACGCCCGCCCGCTTAGGTTTCTTGGCGGTCACGACGTCTCGCCGGCTGAACCGGTCTTCAGCGAGCATGATGCTGAGCGTCGCCAAGCGCTCCTTGCTCCATCATCTCGGCCGCCCTGGCATAACCGCCGCCCATTCCGTCGAGGAAATGTAGATGGGAATCCGGCCTGTCCGATGGCACGAGACAGGTCATCAGCGCATGCGACTGCCGATGCAGTCCGAAGTTGATCTCGCCGCGCGTTCTCGCCGCAACGAGCATGGCTTCGACCCTGTCGATCTGTTCGGGCGTACAATCTAACGTCAGGCGCAAACCGTCGTCGAACTTGCGGAAATCCGAATTGGCGGCGACCTCAGACCAGCCTTTCGCATCGACCTGTCGCCCACTGTCCTGGGGAATAGCCATATCCCCCGACAGCGGATGAGACCGGCGCCGCGCGGTATCGAAAACCGCAAGCACCCGTTTTGCCAGCGCTGCAAAGGCCTCGGGACTGGTATGGTCATTCGGCTCGACCAGCAGCGACAGGATCTCGCCCTGCCGACTCGGAAACGGGGTCCAGTCACAGCTGAGGCCGGTCAGATCAGGCTTCGTCGCATAGCGTCCCGGCTTGACCAGATACCGGCCGTTCTTGATCTGCTGCTCCGCCCATTTGAGGCCGCCCCCTGCAAACATCGCATAGGTCGCACTTTCCGAAGCCGCGTAGCGCGCAACGCGCACGTCGCGTCCACTGGTACGGATTTCCCGCACGGTGATGAGCCCGATGCGCAGAGTAAGGCCGAGATCGGCTGCGGCAAAGCTCGCCACCTGCCGCAATGCCGATGTCGCGGCCATAATGCCCTGCGGCGGCAGAGCGAAAGCCGCCCCGTCTCCGCGAAACACGAAGGGAAAATCGAACGATCCCCAGGCATTGCCGAGCGCCGCGATCACAGATGCGCCCGCGAAGTTCACGTCTTCATAGCGCCCCGAGCGGATCGCCGAGGTCGAGTTGACGACGTCGGTGATGCCGATCAACCAATCATCGGGCAACGGCTCATAGACATCAGGATCGAGCACGCGTGAAAACTCGTCATAGGCCTTGTGCGGCTGGGCGTGGCTATTGATCATGGCATGTTCTCCAGATCGGCAAGATTTCCGGTGCTGCTACATCAGGAAGGGGTCTGCCGGCCGATCGGCAGGCCCTTCGCATCAAATCCTCTGACAGTGAGGTCCTCCCTTCCCCCGCTCAGAGAAGCGTGGTCTCGACGTCGATATTGCCGTGTGTCGCCTTGGAATAAGGGCAGATGCCATGGGCTGCCTCGATCAATTCCTGCGCAACCTCGCGATCGATGCCGGGCAGGCTGACATTGAGGCGCGCCCTGAGGAAGAAGGAGCCGTTATCGCCGTTCAGATCGATCTCCGCATCGACCTCGGGACCGGCCGGCAGGGTGATCCTCCGCTGGGATGCGGCAAGCTCGATGGCGCCGATATAGCAGGCCGACCAGGCGATTCCGAACAGGTTTTCGGCAGCTGGATGCGGTTGCGGCAGCTTGATGTCGATCGTGCCGTCGCTACTGCGTGCAGAGCCGTTGCGGCCGCCGGAGATGTGGGTCTTGCCGGTAAAGAGAAGCTTCTCGGTCATGATGATATCCTTTCGGTTTGGGTTTTATACGCATCCGATTTAATCGGATACGCTCTAATACGCCCCACCAAAATCGATGTCAACACCATTCCGATTTAATCGGATACGATTTATTTTGATAGCCAAACTCGCCGTACCCGGACAATCCTCAACAGCGATATGCGAGAGGCCCGACCTGCAAGTCATGTCTTGTCGGGCGACCGAGCCCTCTATACGCTCTGCTCACAAGCTCGAGCCGATGCCCCCATGAAGAGCCAGAGAGATGGGATGTCCTCCATAACAGAAGACAACGCGGACCAATATGGCGACAGCCGGAAGCTCGCCGCGCGGGCTCGACTACATAGCCAATACACCATCGCCGAGACGGCATGGTTTCCATGGGTTGCGGCGCAGCTGCCGGTGAAGCCGGGCGATCGTATCCTCGACATCGGCTGCGGGCCGGCCTGGTTCTGGGCGGCAACGGCAGGTCTGCTGCCGGAGAATCTTGACCTGACGCTCGCCGACCTTTCGCCTGGCATGGTCGACGAGGCGGTGGCGCGCTGCAGCGCATTGCCATTTGGCTCCGTTCGAGGCCGCCAAGCCGATGCCGCCGCGCTTCCCTTCGAAGACGGCGCCTTCGATGCCGTGGTCGCGATGCATATGCTCTATCACCTGCCCGACCCGGACGCCGGCATCGCCGACATGTCAAGAGTGCTGAGGCCGGGCGGGTCTCTTGCGGTCACAACCAACGGCGCCGGCAATATGGGCGAGATCTACGCGCTGACGACCATCTTCGGCAGCGCGCCATCCGATCCGGCTGCCGAAGCCTTCGGATATGACACTGCCGAGCAATCGATGCGGTCACAGTTTGGAAACGTCTCCATGTCGCAGCATCCGGCAAAGCTGCGGATCACCGAGCCCGAGGATGTATTCCTGGCGCTGACCTCCTACCCGCCCGGCGACAGCGCCGGCGAACTCGAGCTCACCAAGCTCCGTCAAGCCATTGCCGATGCGTTCAGGCAATCCGACGGCGTCCTTGAGGTTCGTAAAGAGACCGCGCTGTTCCTGAGCAGGAAGACGGCCTGATCAGGATCGCGGGCTGCTGGCCCTACGACCGCGGCGGCCGGCCGTCATCGAACAGCGTGGCCAGCCACTGGTAGTATCGCGGCTGTTTCTCCCGCAGCTGGCTGCGTGAATAAGGCGGCCGGTCGATGTCGCCGAACAGGTAGACGCTGGCCGTGACCGCGAAAAATTCGTGATCATTGCTCATCATATAGGAATCGCCCGGCCAGACCCGCCGGCCGATATCAAAGAATTGCTTGACATCGGCATTGCCGAATCCGCCCGGAAGCATCCGGTCGTGATAGGCATGCAGAAGTTCATGCAGGATGATCGGCTTGTCGGACGCAAGACTCTTGACGCGCAGGTCGATGCCGGTCTTGCTGCTGTAGTGGCCGGGCCCGGCCTTTGCGGCGGCCGGATTGGCCCAGATCCTGATCGACCGCATAAAGGTGAGGACATCGGGTTTTAGATCGACATGCTCGACAATATCGAGCTGCCGTTTGACGGCCGCGACCATCTCCCGGTCGGGCTCCGCGTCCCTGGCATTGGTGAGATCCACCTGCCATCCGCGATAGGTGAAAACCAGCGGATCGGCGGCCGCCGTTCCCGTTGCCGCGATCATGATGGCGATGGCGGCGCAGAGCCCCAGGATTTTCGAAATCAGTCTCATGGCGCACCCTCAAACCTGCCCCTCGCGGACTGTCGCACAGGCAAACTAGACCAGAGGCACAAGCGCGTCATAACGGTGTTGATGTCCCGCGCACGAAGTCAGGAAAATGCTGGTGTCGCCGGGGTGCTCAGACCTTCTCTTTCTTCTTGATCTTTTCCTTCGGTTCCACCGGCGCATCCGGTGTCGGCGCCAGAAGCTTGCGCAGCGATGCGATCTTGTCCTTGACCAGCGGCCGGAAGCGCGTTGCGCGGTAAGGCATGTCGGCCGCACCGTAACCTTCCGGCCCGTCATCATTGCCGCGATGGATTTCCGCGAGCTTCACCCCGATGAACGTGCCGTCGACATAGTGGGTATATTCACCCACCCAGCGGATCGTATAAATCTCGCCCTTGCGGATAAGTTGGTCGATGCTGACATGCTTGAAAGTATCGTTGATGCAGACGACCTTCTGGCCGACATGGAAATCATAGCTCATGGATCAAACTCTCGAAAGGCAATCCGCCTGACCGATCTATAGCGCGCGCCGCGGCGGGGATGAACCATTTTCTGCCAGCCGGGCCGATTGCTACGATATCAATTGCACCCGCGCCGCACGCCTTACGGCGACATACATCAATCGCAATAGGCCTTGCCGCTCTTGCGGGAGCGCAGGTCGAAGTGGAAGTGGTTCCAGTGTTCCGGGTTGCTGCCCGGCCCGAGCACGGTGTTGAAATAGCGGCAGCTATCGGTGCGCACCGCCTTCAGCAGCCGGCCCTCGCGCAACGAAAACAGGCCCTTCTTGCGCACGTCGATCTCGTGGCCGTTCTTCAGCACGAACTTGCCGACGTCGATGGCATTGCCGCGGGCGTGTTCCGACATCGGATTGTATCTCTGCCGGCTGTTGTTCATGCGGCGGCAGGAATAGCCGCCGAGCGGTTGGATCGTCTTGATGCCGGTCCAGTAGCGGAAGCGCGCCGACGGCGCCAGCTCGTTCTTCACCCATTTGGCGAAGGCGAGCGTCACCTGGCAGTTCAACGTCACGGCCGGCTTCACGCCGATATTGCCGGAAAGCCCCTTCAGCGATACCGGATAAGGCACCTGACAGGCCGGCCCGTTCGAGATTGGCGGCTTTTCATCGAAGAGCACGCCCATGCGCTTCAGCTCGCGCCGGCAGGCAAGCTCAGAGGACGGCATGACGCTGGGATCGACGGGTGCCGCCGGTTCGCTCATCATCGGATTGTTCGGCCGCAGCATCGCGACCTCTTCGCTCTCGTCCTCTTCGGGAACGCGGGTCGGCGCCACGACAGGGCTGCCGTCGCTCCAAGCGGGCGCCCGGCTCATCTGTGCCTCGGCCGCCGGCTGCGGCATTGGCTGCTGCGGGGGCTGGCGCATGGGCTGGTTGAGCTGCGTAGGATTGTCGGTGCCGATGCCGTCGACAACCGGCTCGGTAGCATTGCCTTCGGCGATCTGCTGCTGTTGTTCCTGCGCCAGCCCGACGACCGGCTGGGCGCCGAGCTCATCATCCATGTTGACGCCGCCGGAAGGGATCGCAAGGTTCTGCGTGCCGCCCCAATTGCCGCTCGGCTGGCCCGCCGCCAGCGCCTCGTCGCTGTCGATCATTGGCAGCCGCCGGGACCCCGGTGCGGTCTGCGCCGGTGCGGCTCGTGCCGCTTGGCCGGTGCCGGCGAGGTTTGGCGTATCAAGATAATCGAGGGAGCCTTGCGTATTGCCGACGGCCGCGCTGGAAACCGGATAGGAGGACTGGCTCTCCACCGGCGCCATGCGCACGGCAGGCGCCATGCGCGCTGCCCCTCTCGACGGAGAGATTGAGCTGACCCTGGTGCCGTTGTCGACATTGGCCGGCGGCACCAGCCCGTCACTGATCGAACAGGTCGTCAGCGCCGCCGAGAGGATAACGGGCAAAAGGGTTCGCCGAGGAAAGGAAACAAACGCCATACTCTTATCGCTTCCGCAGGCTGGCTGGGCAGTGACCGAAAAAACTCACTTCAATTTTAGTTAAAAACGGTGAATGAAAACTTACCGGCACAATCTGAACGCGACGCAATTGAAAAAGGCCGGTTTCCCGGCCTTTAATCTCTCCGCTTCCTCACGCTGCCCGTGTGTATCGGGCCACCGCCGATGGTTCCGCGCGCAGCCGGAAATTCGCGAGCAGCGTCTTCAACTGGGTGCTCTCGTCAGCGAGCGTACGGCTTGCCGCCGTCGTCTCCTCGACCATCGCGGCATTTTGCTGGGTCATCTGGTCCATATGGTTGACGGAACCGTTGATCTCGTTCAGCCCGGTCGACTGCTCGCGCGCCGCCGTCGCGATCGAGGCGACATGATCGTTGACTTGGTTGACCAACGCCTCGATCTCCAGCAGCGCCTCGCCCGTCGAGCGCACCAGCGCCACACCGCCCTCGACTTCCGTTGCCGACCGGCTGATCAGTTCCTTGATTTCCTTGGCTGCATTGGCAGAACGCTGGGCGAGCTCGCGCACTTCCTGCGCGACGACGGCAAAGCCGCGACCCGCCTCACCTGCCCGCGCGGCCTCCACACCAGCATTCAATGCCAGAAGGTTCGTCTGGAAGGCGATTTCGTCGATGACCGAGATGATCTGGTTGATACGGCTCGACGATTCCTCGATCCGGCCCATCGCCGTCACTGCATTGCGAACGATATCGCCGGAGCGTCCGGCGCTTGCCTTGGTCTCGGCCACCATCTCGCGCGCCTCGTTCGCGCGCTCGGATGCCGTCTTCACGGTCGCGGTGATCTCGTCGAGCGCTGCCGCCGTCTCTTCGAGCGCGGCTGCCTGCTGTTCGGTACGCTTCGACAGGTTGCCGGTCGCCTCGCTGATGTCGGAGGCGCTGTCGTTGACGACGCGGCTCGATTCGGCGATCGCATGGATGACGCCGTTCAGCGCATCGACGGCAGCGTTGAAATCGCTCCTGAGCTTGGCGTAATCCTCGCCGATGTCACCGATCGAAACCGTCAGGTCGCCGCCGGCGAGCTTCTCCAGGCCAACGCCGAGCGCCTGCATCGCTTGGGTCTGTCGTTCGGAGGCCGAACGCAGGCTTGCCTCGTTGCCGCGGCGCTCTTCCTCGATCTGCCGCTGCCTTTCGTCTTCCCGGCCGCGCAGCGCGCTACGCTCGTCAACGGAATCACGCAGCACCAGCAGCACCTTGGCCATCTGGCCGATCTCGTCGCGGCGGTCGCTGCCGGCAATCTCCACCGATGCCTCTTCGGCTGCGATCGCGTTCATCGCCGCCTTCAGCCGGGCGATCGGCACTGTCACGCTGCGCACGATGGCATAGGCGATGGCCATCGTGGCGGCAGCCCCGAGCAGGCAGAGCACCGCCGCCCAGATCGCGTTCTGGCGATAAAGCGCGGCAAGGTCATCCGCATAAACACCAGTGCCGACGATCCAGCCCCAGGGCTCGAAACCGGCGACATAGGAATATTTCAGCACCGGCTCTTCGGCGCCCGGCTTCGGCCAGTAATAATCGACGAAGCCCTTGCCGTCCTTCTTCACCTTGTTGACGAATTCAACGAAGAGGAACTTGCCCGTGGGATCCTTCATCTGCGAGATATCGGTACCGTCAAGCTGCGGCTTGATCGGGTGCATCACCATGGCGGGACGCATGTCGTTGATCCAGAAATAACCGTCGGCGCCGTAGCGCATCGCGCCGATCACCTCCTTGGCCGCCGCTTGCGCCTGTTCGCGGGTCATCGTGCCCGCCTGTTCCATCTTGTAATATTTGTCGAAGATACCGAGCGCCGTCGCCTCCATCTTCTCCAGCCCCGCCTTCCGCTCCGCTTGCAGCTCGGAATAGGAGTAGTTCAGAAAGAAGATCATCGCCGCTGCAAGCACGGCAAGCGTGAAGCCGACGAGGCAGTAAAGGCGGGTGGAAATCTTGACGTTGCGCATGAGGTTCCCGGCGATTCTTTTAGGTGAGATCGATCGCATTCTGAATTGCCGGAATTACTGGAGCGTAAAGCTTAATTAGAAGATGATTAAATAACGTAAGGTCAGGCCGAAACGCCCGAAATCAACCATTTGAAATCGAATGAGATTTCGATCTGCGAAGGCTGCAACATTTTTCCCGTCGGCTGCCTTCAGCGCCCGGCCGTGCCGTCTTTTACAGCCCACGGCCTTTGCACTAGGGTGATCCGCAGTGAATCGCCGGCCCATGGCCCATACCAGATGGAGAAGACGTGATGACCGATGCCGCCAAGCCGAGAGGCGAACTGACGCTCAGGACGCTTGCCATGCCCGGCGATGCCAATCCGGCCGGCGATATCTTCGGCGGCTGGGTCATGGCGCAGATGGACCTTGCATCCGGCATCCGTGCGGCCGAGCGCGCCAAAGGCCGCGTCGTTACCGCCGCGGTCAAGGAGATGGCCTTCGAACTGCCGGTCAAGATCGGCGACACGCTGTCGGTCTATACCGATATCGAGCGTGTCGGGCGTACCTCGATCACACTGATCGTCGAAGCCTGGGCGCATCGTTCGCGTTACAACCAGCAGGAAAAGGTCACGGCCGGCACCTTCATCATGGTCGCGCTCGACGAAGAGGGCAAACCGAAGCAAGTCCCTGTGGAGTGACAGGCCGGGATCGAAAGCATGGAAACGGTCAGCTCGCCGGAGGTCTTCCTTCACATCAAGGTGGTGATGGGCATGGTCATCAGCCTGTCGCTCGCCAGGGTGCTGACCGGCGTTGCCGGCATCGTCCAGCATCCTGGTAAGGCCAAAGTCTATCCCATCCATCTCGGCTGGGCGCTGTCGATGTTCCTGTTCATCATCCACATCTGGTGGTGGGAGTATCGCCTGCAGGCCGTGCCTGCGATCGGCTTCGGCATCTATCTCTTCCTCGTCTGCTTCTGCAGCCTGTTCTTCCTGCTTTGCGCCCTGCTCTTTCCTGCTTCACTCGACGAATATGGCGGCTACGAGGAATATTTTATTTCCCGGCGGAAATGGTTCTTCGGCATTCTCGGCCTCACCTACGCCATCGATATCCTCGACACGGCGATCAAAGGCCACGAGCGCATCCTCTCGCTCGGCTGGGAATATCCCGCCCGCAACATCATTTACATCATCCTCTGCGCCATCGCCGCCTGGACCCCCAACCGCCGCTTCCACACCGCCTTCATCACCGCCAACCTGCTCTACCAGATCAGCTTCATCTTCCGGCTCTATGATGTGCTGGGGTGAGACGTGGTCCCGCGAAGCGGGAGCAATCGATCCAGTGAATCGATTGCAACGTCGAACGCCCTGAGCCCAAGCGAAGGGCCGGGAGAGGCGCAGCCGCAAACTCCATCCCCACAGTCGTCGCAAACATCACTCGCCGGCATCCGTCACCCGCCGCACCCCACCCGCCCATCGCAGCCATCCTGCTGCATAATGCGCAGCACAAGCACACGCCCCCAGGATCGCGACGTGATGCAAAAAGAAGCCCGCGGTCGACTCCTGAAAGTCCCAGAAATCGATCGATGGCCTGGCCAAGAGCCTGTCTCCGATGCCCATGACCACCATGCTGTGAATGCCGTAAGCCGCAATTGCGCCCGCAACGGCACGAATGGCTGCAGTCCGGATTGCGTTTGGCGACCCGGCCCGCAATAGCCTGCCCGCGACCGCCGTGATCATCGACCAGTGAAGGCCGAGATGGACAGCTGCGAGGATGAACGCCCAGTAGGCAGCAAGGATGTGAATTTCACGCGCCGTCGGTCCACCGCTGACGGGAAGGAAAGCAAACACACTGCGCGACATCAGCAGACTGGTGACCAGCAATGCGGCCATTACCAGGGCAATCGAGATATTCGAGGCGATTGTCACGAGCCCAGGCCTGCCCCGCGCCGCCCTTGGAAGCCTCGCCCACCACCGCCTGTTGAAGACATTGTGCGATAGGAGAAGGACGAACATACCGCTTCCGATCAGTTCATGTGACGTGTTGTCGAGCCACCAATAGGCTAGCGCGACCAGAAGCAGCCCGGCGGCCGTGAAGTCCAACACCAAGCGTATCAGGAATAGCGGGCTCATGACGCGGCGCTCTCGCAGCGGCTTCGATCTCCTCTAGTCAATGACAGCTCCCTCGAAAGCCTTGAGATCATCAAGCGTGTAGAGGAAGTCTTCGTCGGCCCGGGAGGAATGGCAGGATTGGCACCGCGCCGTGTTCTCGGCCATGTTGACGCTGCCGTCAGGCTTGAACCATTGGAACTGCCAGTCGCCGGTGCGACGGTCTTCGTCATAGTCGCCGCCCCAGCCGGAGCCCTTTTCCATAACGAAAGTGCGATAGACTTGCCCGTCGCGGTAATCGACCAGCACGAAATGCGTGCCCGGCGGAACAGGCTGCCCGTTCTTCACCGCCTGGATGGCTTCCTTCGTCGTCATGATGTGCTCGGTCACGTTGCCGCGTCTGACGGTGGTGTAGTGAACGAGACCGGCCAATTCGGGCATCGTCGTCCGGTTCGGCTCAGCGTCGACCTTCCAGCCGACGAGAGTGACGGCGCCGGCCACGGCAAAGAGAATTGCAATGCGTTTGATGAAATGACGCATGGATGTCTTTCCTGGTTTTGTGCGGAAGGCGTTTGGGCGACCGGCTCCGGCAAAAGCGGAAGGCAGCTCGCCTCATTCACGCCCGAAGACGTCTTTCGCGATGGCAACGGCCGAGACAGCACTCGGCCAGCCGGCATAGAAGGCAAGGTGGGTGATCGTCTCGATCAGTTCGTCCTCGGTCACGCCGTTCTGGCGGGCCCTGGCCAGATGGGATCTCAGCTGGTCGGGCCGATTCATGGCGATCAGCGCCGCAACGGTGATGAGGCTGCGATCCCGCTTCGACAGCTGCGGGCGTTCCCATATGTCGCCATAGAGGACGTCGTCGGTCAGTTCAGCCAGCTTCGGTGCGGTCGCGCCCATCAGTTGCTGGGCGCGCGACCGCCGCGACTTGTCGTCGCCTTCGGTTGGTGTTTGAGCGCTGACGACGCCCGGCAGAACGGCCAGCATCATGCTGGCCGACAGCATCAGGTTTCCCAACAATTGTTTCATGAGTTTCACTTCTGTTTCCAGGATCAGGCGAGAAGCTGCGCGAAGATGTCTCAACTTCCCCGCGAGCACGATCAGTCGAGCTTTTTCTCGCGAAGGAATGTCGAGACTAGGTCGGCGATCTCAACATTGTTCAGGTCGGAGAACGGAAAGTGAGTGTTGCCGCGGATGCCGATCTCCGGAAGATGCACGACGGTGACATCGCCGCCATGCCTGTTCACCGTGTCCCGCCACAGGCGAGCCATTGCCAGGCGCACCCGCCAGCTATCCTGCGCCGGCATCGTCGTCGGCTGGTCGGGAATATTGTCGCCGTAACAGATGACGATCGGGATCTTCGTCAGCTTGAGAAAGTCGTCTATCGGCACCGGCACGCCCTTCAGCGTGTCGAAGGCGCTCGGCATATCAGCGGGGACCTCGCCTGCCGGAAACACGAAGCTGCTGCCGGGTTCGAAGGCGACGATGGCTTTAACCTTGTCGCTCTTGATGGCCGTCAGCCAGCCGGGTCCACCGCCCTGCGAGTGAGTAAAAAGAACGCCAGGACCGATTTTCTCGAACAGCTTTGCCACCGCATTCGACACGACCTCCATGTCGAACGGGCCGGTGTTCGGCGTCATCGCGCGAAAATACTGGTTCAGCGCTTCCGGATCACGGGAGAATTGCACGCCGTCGAAATAGTTCGGCCAGATGCCGACGCGAAACTGGTTGAACCAGAGCTGCTCATCCGGCGTCGGCTTCACTGTTGTCTCGACCATGGTCCGCCCGGCCCCGCCCCGGCGTGGCTGGTCGACGAGATAGGTGGAGAAGCCTCGACGCAGGAAGATGTTCTGGAAGCCTTCGCGGCCGTCGGGCGTCGTCTCCCAGGTCTTGGAGAATTGTCCGGCACCGTGCCACATCACGATCGGGTATTGACGCGGGTTCACCGGCACCTGGTAAAAGGCAAAGGCATGATCGCCGTGATAGGTCTGGCCTGCGGGATCGAGAGGTTTCAGCGGATCGAAGGGTCCGGGCGCCGTCGTGCTGGTTCCCCCGACGGCAAAGCTGCCCTGCTCCTGGATGACCAATGGCTCGGACTTTGCCGCATCGGTAGCCGTCGCCAATGGCGCGGCAAACTGCGCCGAGGCAAGCAGCAATGCCGCGAGAGTGTTGGGCAATCCATATCGCATGTCGGCTTCTCCCGTTTCAGATGGCGAGAAGGTAGAGGCATTGCAGAGAAAGGATTAGACGGCTCGGACAGCTAGGGTCTATTAGGACCGCTAATTAATCACAAGCTGTTGATAAGCCGTGATGGAATAAAATCGGATTTACTTTCCTCTATAGCGGAGCGCATCGACGAACAGGGTGAACGCAGGAGACGCATGACGCCTGTTCGGATAGTAGAGATGGTATCCTGGGAAAGGCTGGCACCAGTCCTCCAAAACCCGGATCAGCCGCCCGTCTTCGATATAGGACTGAACCTGGTCCTCGGGCATGTAGGCCAGTCCCAGCCCGTCCAGTACGGCGCCGATCCGCATGGCGATGTTGTTGAACACGGCCTGCCCCTCGACACGGACGCGCAGTTCGCGGCCGTCCTTCTCGAACTCCCAGGGATATATCGTCCCATGCGTCGGCAGCCGCATATTGACGCAGTTGTGCGCCGTCAGGTCCTGAGGAACATCAGGGCGTGGATAATGCTCGAAATAGGAGGGCGCTCCAACGACCGCCATGCGCATCTCGGGGCCGATCCGAACCGCGATCATGTCCTTTGCCAAATGCTCGCCGAGCCGGATGCCGGCGTCGTAGCGCTCGGCGACGATATCCGTCAGGCCGTAGTCGACGATTACCTCGACGTTGATATCGGGATTATTAGGAAGAAACCGCGCCAATACAGGAGCGAGAACGGAAATCGCCGGATGCTCGCCCGCCGTGATGCGAATGGTGCCGGCCGGCCGCTCGCGCATTTCGCTCAAGGCGGCGATCTCGAACTGGATTTCTTCAAATCGCGGCCCGACCCGTTCCAGCAGGCGTTCTCCTGCCTGTGTCGGCGACACGCTTCTGGTCGTGCGGGTCAAAAGGCGAAGCCCGAGCTTCTCTTCGAGACCGCGCACCGTCTGGCTCAACGCCGATTGCGACACGCCGAGCTTGGCAGCCGCCCGGGTGAAGCTGCGTTCCCTGGCGACGGTGAGAAAGGCGACGAGTTCGTTGAAGTTGTTGTCCTGGGGCATTCATTAGTCCGCCTTATAGGTCCATGCGCATTACAGCATCTAATCGAAAGCTGACATGGGGACTAAGTTCACGTCAACTCACCTGGGATGCTGGCGGCAGCCAGCCATACAAAGCCACGAACGGATACGACCATGAAAATACGCAATATCGGCGATCTCGAAGTCTCCGCACTCGGTCTCGGCTGCATGAGCATGAGCGCCGCTTACGGCCCGCCCGCCGACGAAGGCGAGATGATCAGATTGATGCGCACCGCCCATCAGCAAGGCGTAACCTTGTTCGACACGGCCGAAGCCTATGGCCCTTTCGTCAATGAAGAGCTTGTCGGCAAGGCGCTCGCGCCGATTCGCGACCAGGTGGTCATCGCCACCAAATTCGGCTTCGATATCGACCCACAAACCGGTGAGCGCCGCGGCGGCACCAACAGCCGCCCCGAACATGTCAAGGCGGTTGCCGACGCGTGTCTGCGCCGTCTGAAGACCGACCGCATCGACCTGTTCTACCAGCACCGCGTCGATCCCGCCGTGCCGATCGAAGATGTGGCCGGCGCCGTCAAGGAGCTGATCGCAGCCGGCAAGGTCAAACATTTCGGCCTTTCCGAAGCCGGCGTTCAGACGATCCGCCGCGCCCATGCCGTCCAGAAGGTGACTGCCGTCCAGAGCGAATATTCGCTCTTCTGGCGCGGCCCCGAGGCGGAACTGCTGCCCACCCTTCAGGAGCTCGGCATCGGTTTCGTGCCCTTCAGCCCGCTCGGCGCCGGTTTCCTCACAGGCAAGATCGACGAGAACACCAAATTCGACGCGAGTGATTTCCGCAACAGCGTGCCGCGCTTTTCACCTGAGGCGCGCAAGGCCAATTTTGCGCTCGTCGACCTGATCAGGCGGATCGGTGACCGCAAGGGCGCAACACCCGCCCAGATCGCCCTCTCCTGGCTGCTGGCCCAAAAGCCCTGGATCGTCCCGATCCCGGGAACGACGAAGCAGCATCGGCTGGACGAGAATCTCGGGGCTGTCGACATCGACCTTCTGGCCGACGATCTCGCCGAAATCGACGCGGCCCTCTCCGGAATCCAGGTTCAAGGCGAGCGGCTGCCTGAGGCAGCGCTGAAGATGACCGGTCACTAAGGGCCCTCTCTCCAGCCTCGTGCTTCGAGACCCCTGCGGGCACCTCAGGATAAGGCTGGTCGGTGTGGGCCAGGCCTTACGCCTTGAGAAACTGCGACCCCTTATCAAACCCCAGCCCCGGAAAGATCTTCCCCGTCAGATCATCCGCACTCACATCGAACTGCCGGTAGAGCATCGCTGCGGCCAGTTCGCGCACGTCCGCGGTCGGCATCAAGTCGCGGTCGTCGAGCAGTTGGCCGTCGCTGACACCGGGCCAGCGGCCGAGGATGCGGCCGCCGTTGATGGCGCCGCCTGATAGCACCGCGCAGCCGCCGGTGCCGTGGTCGGTGCCGGCCGAGCCGTTCTGGCGGACGGTGCGGCCGAATTCGGTCATGGCGAGCACCACCGTCTTTGCCCAGATCTCAGGCCCGAGCGTGGTCTTCAGCGTGTTGATCGCCTGCGAAAGGTCCTGCACCGGCCGCTTGAACTGGCCGGCCTGGCCGATATGCGTGTCCCAGCCGGTGATGGAGAAGCTGGCGATGCGGTAATCGCCCTTCAGCATATTGGCCGCGAGCGCGGCCACATCGGCGGTCTTTTCACCGCGCTGGCCATCCGGCTCGACCATCATCGCGGCGGTGTCAGCCCGCGTCGCCTCGGCGAGTGCTGCGGCAAACGGTGGATCGCCGGCATAGAGCCGCGCCAGAAACTGCATCTCGTCACGCGCCGGCGACAGATTGGAATCCGACGCCCAGACATCGACATTGTTCGGCCCGGAGAGGATCAGCTCCGTCGAGGTGTTGACGTCGATCGCCCTGCGCGCATCCGAGCGCGGGATGATGGCGAGCGCCCGGTTCAGCCAACCGGTCTTTTCCTCGGCGACGTGCTCGCCACCGGATTCCAGCATATCCTGCCCGTCGAAATGGCTGCGCTGGTCGCGATAGGGCGTCGACACCGCATGCACGAAGGCGAGCTCCCGGCTCTTCCAGAGCGGCATCAGTTCAGCGGCGGCAGGATGGAGGCCGAAACGCCCATCGAGATCGAGAAGCCCGGTGTCGGGCGTCAGCGCCAGGGTCGGCCTGAGCGCCGCAAAACCGGCATCGCCATAGGGCTGCACCAGGTCCAGGCCGTCCATCGCGCCGCGCAGCACGATGGTGATGAAACGGTTGTCACCCGGCATCGCCGCGAAGGTGACCGGGATGAAGGCGGGGGCGGCGGCGAGACAGCAGGCCGACGTCAGAAAGCCACGGCGGGAAAGCAGGATCTGGCTCATGGGCAGACGCTCCTATCGGCGATTGAATTCGGGGGAAGCCAGCACCAACGTCAGCCCGCTGATCTTGTTCGGCGCTTGGGAGACTACGCGGATCGTCTCGTCGCGGGCTGCATCGGCAAGCGTCGATTTCAGGAATTCGCGCGGATCCTCGTCTCGGCCGAACTGCGCTGCGGCCCGTCTTGCCCAGGCCAGCCGTTCGGCAATCTGGCTGCCGGTGATCCAGGCGGAGAAGCCTTCTTCGAAACCGGCCGGGCTTGGCGGCAGCCAGATCGGCTGGCCCATGCGCTTCAACGCGCCCTGCCCCAGTGCCCGCGCCGTCCGGAAGGCCTTGAGACGCTTGTCTCTTGCCTCGCCGGCGGGATCCGTCGTCACCGGTGATCCCGCCATGCCAGGCGTATTGGCGGCCATGTCGCCCTCTTCAGTGCCCTGCTGGTTGGCCGCCAGGAAGCTGCCGACGACGCCGTTGACCGGCCCCGCATTCAACGCCCTGAGACCCGCAACGACATAATCGAAGGGCTGGCGCGCCTTGGTGCCCTCGTCGCGCCAGGCGGCGGGATGGTCGAGCATGGCGGTATAGACGGCCGTCAGATCGCCATCCGTCTTCTTCCAGGCTTCAACCATGTCGGACACCATGCCCTCGTCGGGCTGGTCGGAGACGAAATGCACTGCGAGTTTGCGGCTGATATGCGCCGCCGTCTTCGGATGGACAGCGAGATCATCGAGCAAATCGAGATAATCGTCGCGCGAGCGCCTGTTACCACCATAGCTGACGCCGAGCACCTGATGCGCGCCGGGCTCCGATATATTCGGCCGGAAGACGATATCCATCTCCTTGCGGTCGACGGTGAGCCCCGTCAGCACCATGGCTGCCGCCGTGACATCCGCCTGACTATAGCCGCTGCCGGCGCCGAGTGTGTGCAGCTCCAGCAGTTCGCGGCCGAGATTCTCGTTCAGCCCCTTGTTGCGCTTGATGCCGCCGGCCGAGTCCGGCCCGAGCGAATCCGCCTGGTCGAGATAGATCAGCATGGCCGGATGGGCAGTGGCGCTGCGCAGCAGATCGCCGAACCTGCCCGATATGAACGGCCGGATCGCCTCGGCCTCGTAGAGCGGCACGATGAGGCGCATCGGCAGGCTCTTGTTGGCGCTGGTGGAGAAATGATCAGTCCAGAAGGTCGCCAGCCGCTCGTAGAAACCGTAGGGCGACAGCACCGCCTGCATCAGCCGCAGGTTCGAATCGTGCTGGAACTGCTGCTGCGCCTGGCGCTGCACCCCCTTGCGCATCTCGCGCTGCACCGTATCGTCAGTCACCGTCTTGGCGTCCTGCCGAATTTGCGTCAGCTGCGACTGCAGGCTGAGAATCGCCCGGTGGCGCATGTCCGGGCCGCCCATGGGAAAATCCGGCATCGCCGCCGCCCCATTGCGCAGCTGGCCGATGAGCTCGTCCTTGCTGTCAGGTGGCGCCTCGCCCGGCCGCAAGCCATAGCCGAACCGGATCGCCGCCATCGTCGGGAAAGACAGGCTCATGGCAGATCACCTCCTGATCAATGCTGAAGCGATTCCAGCAAAAATGCACAGCGGTTTGCGCCCGGAATTGCGCAAAACAAAAAGCTTGAGGTGACAGGCTGCCAGCCGAATGCGACCGCAATCTGTAGGAAATGCGGCGATATCGAGACATGGACGATTTGTAATCTGTTGAAAAGGCTAAAGTTTATGCACGGAAGATGAAGGATGCACCAATTGCGATCAGGGCGAAGCCGATCGCATGGTTCCAGGTCAGGTTCTCGCCGAGCCAGAAGATCGAGAAGCCGGAAAAGACGATCAGCGTGATCACCTCCTGCATCGTCTTCAACTGCGCCGTCGTATAGACCGCCGAGCCGATACGGTTCGCCGGTACCGCCAGGCAATATTCGAAGAAGGCGATCCCCCAGCTGACGATAATGGCGAGGAAGATCGCGCTGCTCTTGTGCTTGAGATGCCCGTACCAGGCAAAGGTCATGAAGATATTCGAGGCAAACAGCATGACGACGGGCCAGATGGCGGCGGGAGAAAAGGACATGAAGAAACTCGGGGGGCTGTTAAGGGAAAGTTGACCGGCGAGATACCGGCGGGCCTTACCTAGCATGCTGGCGTTCCGCCGCAAGTCCCAGAGCATGGACCGATCGTCTCACGCCATCGAGGCGATGCGGATCGCCGAGTTAAAGGCCGGCGACATCAGCCGCCGGCCCTCGTACCGCAGGCAGCGCTAGATTCGCATCGCGCCATGCGGCTCCTCGGCCTCCTCCGTGCCGAAGCGGACATCCTTCTTCTCGTAGCCGAAGCCGGCGAGAGCCGCGACGACCAGCGCCACTACGGCGGCGACGATTAATAGCGCGTACGCATAGTCGCCGTCCCAGCGGGCAGCCAACCCCGCCTGCAGCGTCGCATTGCCTGAGGCGAGCAGGTTGCCGAGCTGGTAGGCAAAGCCCGGAAAGGTGCCGCGCACCTCATCCGGCGACAGCTCGTTCAGATGCACCGGCACGATGCCCCAGGCGCCCTGGACGAAGAACTGCATCAGGAAGGCGCCGATGGCGAGCAGCACCGGCCCCGGCGCATAGGCCCAGAGCGGTGCCACGGGCACGGCGATCAGCGCGGCGATGACGATTGCGCGCCTGCGCCCGATCCGCTGCGACAGCGCCCCGAAGAACAGCCCGCCGCAGATCGCCCCGATGTTGTAGACGATGGCGATGGCGCCGACCGTGTAGCTCGAATAGTTGCGTTGGGTCTCAAGGAAGGTCGGATAGATGTCCTGCGTGCCATGGCTGAAGAAGTTGAACGCCGTCATCAAAAACACCGCCCAGATGAACAGCGGAATGTTTTCGCGCAAGACCGTCAGGAATGGCCGCCGCCCCTCGGCCTGCCGCTTCAGGAAGGCCGGGCTCTCTTCGACATTGCGCCTGATGTAGAGCACCAGCAGCGCCGGCACCGCGCCGACGAAGAACATGCCGCGCCAGCCGATGACCGGAAAGAGCAGGAAGAATACGATCGAGGCGATCAGATAGCCCGAGGGATAACCCGCCTGCAGAATGCCCGAGACGATGCCGCGGCTCTCCTCCGGCACCGTCTCCATGACAAGCGAAGCGCCGACGCCCCATTCGCCGCCCATGGCGATCCCATAGAGCGCCCTGAGGACCAGAAACATGGTGAGCCCCGTGGAGAAGCCGGTCAGGAATTCAAACAGCGAATAAAGCAGCACGTCGGCCATCAGTGTGATGCGCCGACCGTAGCGGTCGGCCGCAAGCCCGAAGATCAGCGCGCCGAGCGCCCGCATGGCAAGTGTCAGGAAGATCGCCACCGAGACGGCGGGGACGTCTGTGTGGAATTCCTCGGCGATATATTTGAGAACGAAGACGAGAATGAAGAAATCGAAGGCGTCGAGCGTCCAGCCGAGATAACTGGCGATGACGGTGTTGCGCTGCTGCGGCGTCAGCCGGCGCAGGCTTTCCAAAGCGGACATATGAATTCCTCCGTCCGAAAGCGGCGGCGAGGCGGGCAATTCCGGATGCCGTCGGAAGGGGTGCCCGAAACGGGCGGGTGATGCTGTCGACAATTGCGTTCGCTGTGGGCGACAGCGGGCAATAACGTCATCAATCCTGCCGCTGTTCCATCACGATTGGCGTGATCGGGTCACACGCGGCTCCTTGTCGCAGGAATGCGACTGGCCAGCGCCCTGCCCTTTGGGCGCGACATTCTCCAACGTCCCTCATCCTGATGCGCCGAGCCCGAAGGGCGAAGCCTCGAAGAACACGCCGCAACGCCGCTCCCTGCGTCCATTTGATGCCGCCCCGCATCCGCCCCATCCTTGGGGGTCTCTGCGCGGTGCCTCAGGAGGAGGCTCTCTTGGACTTGCGCCATACGCAGCAAGCTGTGCCTAGCCTTCCGCTGGCACCTGCCCCCGGCACGCCCACGCCACCGACGCGAAAGACCGCGGCCCATCGGGCTCACCCGCCTCGTATGCCGCCCTGACGGCGGCATCGACGGCCCTTCGCTTCGCCGGATCCAGCCCTGCGACATATTTACCGAGCGGCCCCTCACCGGCAGCGATTGGATCCCAGTAGTCCTCGAAGGAAGAATACTCCATCCGGATCAGCAGCGACGTCTCCTCGACATCGACAAGGCCCTGCGCGATGAAGCTCTCCTTCATTTCCCCCGGCCGCATCATCGGCTGAAAACAATATTTGCGGCGCAAGGGCAGCGCATTCTCGTCGAGCATCACCACGGTATCCCACATCATTCGCATGCAGGACATGCCGCCATAATGGTCCCAGACGGCCGCCGCGACCACGCCGCCCGGGCGCACAACGCGAACCATCTCGGACACCGCCTTTCCCGCCTCCGGCACGAAATGCAGGACGAGCAGCGACATCGCCCGGTCGAAGCGGTTGTCCTCGAAAGGAAGAGCGCAGGCATCGGCCTGCTGGATCGTTATTCGCGGATCGGTGTTCCGCCGGGTTGCGGCCTCGACGAAGACCGGCGAATAGTCGACGGCGACGATCTCCCGCAGGCCTGGCGTTTCCGCCAAAGTGAACGCCAGGCTGCCGGTCCCGCAACCGACATCGAGCACGCGATTACCATTCGCGAGACCGGTGAAATCGATCAGCATCGGCGCCAGCCTTCTGCTCCAGCGCCCCATCAGCCGTTCATAACCATCGGCACTTTCGACGTTGAAACTCGACGGCATCGAAGCCTCCTTCTCAAGGACACAAGTCTTCGATTGAATACTAGGATTCACCGGCGACTGTGCAAGCGGGCACGATCGCCTGCATCCTCGGCTCGAGGCCGAGGATGCCGAGAAGTTGGGCTATCGTTGCCCCTCTTTCGACGTGGCCGTAAGGCGATTGCCGGCCGATCCACCTCCGTCAGATGTCATCAGCCGGCGATATCACCAGCCGGTGATACCGCATCAACTCAGCCGCCCGCCCTACCGAGCACACTCCAATCGAAGCCCCGCGCCCAGTCGGCGTAGCTGTGCCAGCCGACCTCAGGAAAATCGCGGCGCAGGGCGGCGATACCGGCGTCGTAGCCGGTGCGGTCGAACCATTCGAACATCAGCGCCGTATCCTCGCTCTGCTGCCGTATCGCCGCGATCGGCAATTCCTGGAAGCGAATCGGGCGGCCGAGCACCTCGGACAAGATCTTCACCTGCTGCTCGCCCGACAACTCGTCGCCGGCAATATCGAAACGCTTGCCGAACACCTGTTCGCGCCGCTCGGCCAATGCCGAGACAAAAGCACCAATGTCATCAATGGTGATCTGTTGCAGCACGCGCGTCGGCGGCAGCGCGGCGGCGTAGACGCCCTGGCGCAGGCCGTCGATCGCCCAGGGTGCCACGGTGTTTTCCATGAAGGCGACGGGCGCGCTGATCGTATAGGGTATGCCGAGACCGGCGATATGCTTCTCGACCAGATACTTGCTGTCGAAATGCGGAATGCCGGTCTTCTTGTCGGCATCGGCGACGGAGGAATAGATCAGGTGGCCGACGCCGGCGGCCTTTGCCGCATTGGCGACGGCAATGCCCTGACGGGTTTCCGCGTCCGTTCCGGCCTCGTAGCTGTTGCCCATCAGAAACATCGTGTCGACGCCCTCTGCCGCCGTCGCCACGGATGCCGCGTCGTCAAGATCGCCGGCGACGACCTCGACTCCCGCCGCGGTCAGCCGTTTTGCGCCTTCGCTGTCCGGCCGGCGGCTAATCGCCTTGACGCGATGTCCCCGCGCGATCAGGGCGCGCACGACCGCGCCGCCCTGCTGGCCGGTGGCGCCTGTGACCAGAACGCTTCGTGTGTTGCTCATCTGTCTACTCCTTGTTGTGACGGATACAGCAAAGTTAGGGTCTGTCGCATTGAACCATAATGGCCTATAATTGAGAAACATCGTACCATGTGGAGCTACAATGCTCGATCTCAACGATATCATGATCTTCGCCCGCGTCGTCGAAGCGGGCAGCTTCACCGCCGCCGCGCGCTTGCTCGGCATGCCGAAGACGACGGTCAGCCGCCGCATCGCCGAGCTGGAACGCGAACTCGGCGTGCGGCTGCTGCAGCGCACGACCCGCAGCCTCAACCTGACGGCTTCAGGGCGTCTCTACTACCAAGAAAGCAGCCAGGCGCTACGCACCATCGAAGGCGCCAACCTGCAGCTTGCGGAAGCGCGTGCGGAGCCTGCCGGCACGATCCGCATATCGGCGCCGGTCGGCTTCGGTGGCCATTTCCTCCAGGATGCGATCTTTGGATTTCTTTCGACCTACCCGAAGACGAGGGTCGAACTGCGCCTGACCGACGACAGGCTGAACCTCGTCGAAAACGGCATAGACTTGGCCTTCCGCACCGGTGTCCTCGAGGATTCTACCTTGGTCGCCCGCAAACTCGGCTCGATGCACCGCCTTCTCTGCGCAAGCCCGGATTATCTCGCCCGCTGCGGCCCGCCCGCCGCGCCTGAAGATCTCGTCCGCCACGACTGCGTCATCGCCGGCCAGTCTGTCCATGCGCAATGGTTGCTGGAAGGTCCGCGCGGTCAGGAAACGATCGCGGTTTCGGGCCGCTTCGCCGCCAACGAGATGCAGGCGGTGATGGCCGCCGCAATCGCCGGCCACGGCATCGCCCAACTGCCACACCGATTTGCCGAAGCCTGCATCAAGGATGGGCGGCTTCGCCGCGTTCTCGACGGCTATACGACCCCGGCCGGCGGCTTCCATGTCGTCTATCCCAGCAGCCGACACCTGCCGCCTTTGGTCAAAGCATTCATTGAACTGGCCGTCACACGGCTGAACTCCACAGGAACTGGCGGGAGCGAGGAATTCGCCATCATATCGCCTTAGGATGAAATCCGACCTTAGCCGTTAGACCTCCTTCAACACCACCTTGCCGTCGAGACTTCCGATCAAAGTCGCGCTGGCTTGGTTAAGGCCCGCGACCTCCACGGCGATGTCGTGCGCCCTAAAACGATGGACGACCTTGTCGAGCGCAGCAACGGCCGTGATGTCCCAGAAATGCGCTTCGGACACGTCGATCAGCACGGTCTTGCCGATCGCGTCCTGAACGTCGAAAGCCTCGACGAAGACATCGGCAGAGGCAAAAAACACCTGGCCGGACACGCGGTAGGTCAGCCGCCCGGTCGTTGCGTCGGGCGCGACGTCCACCCGCAGCAGGCTAGCAACCTTGAAGGTGAAGAACACGCCGCTGAGCAGCACCCCGACCGTCACCCCGAGCGCCAGGTTCGCGGTGAAGACGGTGACGATGACGGTCGCCACCATCACGGCGCTCGACATCCTGGGATGGACCACCACGGCTCGGAGCGACGACCAGTCGAACGTGTCGATCGATACCATGACCATGATCGCCACCAGTGCGGCGACGGGAACCTCGGACACCCACGGCTTCAGGAGCACCATCAGGATCAGCAGGAACGCGCCGGCAAACAGCGTGGAAAGCCGGCCGCGCCCGCCATATTTCACGTTGCTGACTGTCTGGCCGATCATGCCGCAGCCGGCAATGCCGCCGAACAGGCTCGCGGCCGCATTGGCGAGACCGAGACCGGTACATTCGCGGTTCTTCGAACTCGGCGTATCCGTGAGATCGTCGACGACACTCGCCGTCATCATCGATTCCAACAGCCCGACCATGGCGATGGCAAGTGCGGGTCCGGCGATTATGCTAAGCGTTTCCAGCGTCAGCGGCACAGCCGGCCAGCCGAACACCGGAAGCGATTCCGGCAGCTTGCCGAGGTCAGCGACGGTGAGCACGGGAAGCCCGAGCACCATCGACGCGACGGTCAGGATCAGGATGCAGATCAGCGGCGACGGGATCGCGGTGGTGATCCGCGGCGTCAGGTAAATGATAACAAGCCCGGCGATCAGCACGGCATATTCCATCCAGCCGGCACCGACAATATGCGGCATTTGCGCGGCAAAGATCAGAATAGCTAGCGCATTGACGAAGCCGGTGCGGACGGATTTCGACACGAAGCGCATCAACACGCCAAGGCGCAGCAGGCCGAAGCCGATCTGGATTAACCCCGCCAGCAGCCCGGCCGCAAAGAGATAGGGCAAACCATGGGCATGCACCAGCGGCGCTGCGACCAGCGCCACCGACCCGGCGGCGGCCGAAATCATCGCCGGGCGTCCACCGGTAAATGCAATGACGATGCTGATCACGAAAGAGGCAAACAGACCGACTTCGGGATCGACTCCCGCCACGAAGGAAAAGGCGATCACC
Source organism: Rhizobium sp. BK112 (assembly GCF_014193215.1). Taxonomy (NCBI): domain Bacteria; kingdom Pseudomonadati; phylum Pseudomonadota; class Alphaproteobacteria; order Hyphomicrobiales; family Rhizobiaceae; genus Rhizobium; species Rhizobium sp. BK112. Next base: position 928,342 of record NZ_JACHYZ010000001.1, on the reverse strand, counting down.
TCGGGGATCAGGGCGAAGGTCGCCACCGCTCCGGCGAGCATTTCGCGCATAGGATTGGCGGACCAATCACGACGGATGGAGGAAAGCAGCATGGGATAGATTCTCGCAAAGCATGGCCAGACCCGCTCTGGCGAGCGGTCGCGTGACGGCATGCAGGTTTTGCTTTGTCTGGCGGATCGGCGGCCAGAAGAGCCACCCGGGGTCTCACCGGGTCCGTTGTGAATGCCTGCGGTATAGACGAAATTTTTACCGCAGCGCAACATTCAACTGCACTGAAATGAAAAATGCAAAAGTCAACGAGCAGCCTCAAATGCTCGAGGTGCGCGCACCTTGCGCCCTCTGGATTGAGGAGCCTTCACTGCCAAAGGAAGTCCGGCCCTGTGCTTTGGGACGTCAGCTTGAGCGTCCCATCCGGTTGAACGACATAGGTTTCGAAGACGCGGTAACCGAAATCGCCGAGAAAGGTATTCTTGACCACCGTTCCCGGACGATAGGGCGAATGGAGGACCTTTCCGCCATAGGTGAGGCTGCCCGGAAGAGGCTGCGGATCCCCTGCGCTGGCGCAAGCGCTGAGAATGAAGAGAACGGCAATGAGCGCGTGCTTCATCCGGACTGTCTCCTCAGGTGGGCGCCAACGGTCTGAATGACGCCGATCTTCTTCTTATCACAACATAGCCTTGCTGTTCAGAACGCAGCCTTGCTGCTGTCGAAGTCTTTGCGTCGCGCCGCCGCCCGCGAGAGCGCGCTGGCGACCCTCTCGTCGGTAAAGGGCTTGGCGATCACATCAAGCGCACCGTCGATACCGTGACCGACGCTCTCGGGACTGCCAGTCACGAAGATGACGTCAACTCTATGGCGATCGATCAGCCGGCGCGCGAGCTGGGCGCCGCTCAGCCCGTCGGAGAGACTGAGATCGACGAGCGCGACATCGCTTCTTTGAGCGTGGGCGAGAGCCTGCTCCACCGTCGAGACCGGCCCAATGGTCTGGTGTCCGGCCTCTTGCGCGATGCGCTCGAGTTCCAGAGCGATAAAATTCTCGTCTTCAACGATCATGACCTTCATGCATAAGCCTCCCCATAGACGGCCCTGTCAGGCGCACTGCCGGTAGCGGCTACAACGCAACCGTCCCCGAAAAGTTTCCACTTTGAGAAGAATAAGTTGGCGATCAGCGGGCAGCGTTACCGGCCCCGCTGCTGGTCCTGTGGAGAAACCAACCGATGGCGCGGTCGCTCCGGCATCGGGAAAGCACGGGCCGCGGCCGGCAAGGCAACGGCTCTATGGCGGGCGGCCGAAGATTTGACGGCGCGGCCCGACGGACCGGCGCCTGCAGGCCGCTGATCCGCAGCCGCCTGCCTCCCTCACGGTTTCTCGTTTGCGCTCTCGGCCCGAAACGCCGCCTCCCCTGCATCAGACACCTCGACCCACTTCTTGTCGGGCTCGGCGTCCGGCACATAACTGTCGTGCCAGTTCCACCACTTGTAGGTCGGGGTCTGGGGGTAGCCCTTGGGCGAGTCTTCCCAGACTTCCTGGCGGCCGAGCGGGGTGATGTCGAGGTAGTTCCAGGTGCCGCCCATCTGCTCGTCGCCACGGTTGTTGATGAAATAGGTGCGGAAGATGCGCTCGCCGTCGCGGTAGAACACGTTGGTGCCGTGCCACTCGTCGACGCCGAAATCCTTGTCGAAGCTGTCGGTGATGGTAACCCACGGCATCGTCCAGCCCATGCGCGCCTTCAGCCGGGTGATGTCGGCCTGCGGCGCCCGCGAGGCAAAGACCAGTGTCGTGTCGCGGGCGTTGAGATGGGCGACATGGGCGACCTGATCGGCCACCATCGAGCAGCCGCGGCAGGCATGCTCGGGCCAGCCGAACACGCCGGGCTCGTAAAAGGCGCGGTAGAGGATGAGTTGGTGTCTGCCTTCGAACAGATCGAGCAAGCTGACTTTGCCCCCGGGACCTTCGAACGCATAGGCCTTCTCGACCGCCACCCATGGCATGCGCCGGCGCTCGGCGGCGAGCGCATCGCGAGCCCGGGTCTCGGCCTTTTCCTTGACCAGCAGCTGTTCGCGGGCCGCCTCCCAGGCCTGCGGCGACACGACTGGCGGCTTGTGCATGGCTTGTCCGCTTTTTCCATTCTCGGCTGAAGCAGTCATGGTTCAATCTCCTCATCAGGGCGAATTCCCTGGTTTGGAAGCCCGGTTCATCGCGCATTGGTCTGAGATAGTTTCGCATCGGAAATCGGACAGGGGGAGTAACAAGTGTGACCGTATTCCCCGGAACCGTTGGTCGCAGCCGCAGCGCATGCGTGGTGTTGACCACGAGCGCGTCCATTAGCGTAATCTTGTTTACGGCCGGCACGCGTGCTAAAACGCGACAAAACGGCGCATGCGAACCCCAATCAAGCCGAGATCGTGCCCGTGAATGTTTTTATCGCGACTGTTGCTGCGCTTGCCATGGGCGTGCTGCCATCATGGGCTGGTCCTTTGCACCAGGCGGCTGGGGATGGCGATGTCGCACGCGTCAAACAGTTGCTGGATCAGGGCTCCGATCTGTCGGAGGTCGATGAGGCGGGCGAGCCGGCGCTGATTATCGCGTCATTGGCGGGCCATGCCGATGTCGTCGCTCTTTTGCTGGATCGCGGCGCCGACATCGAAATTCGCAACAAGGGTGGGCTGACGGCACTGCATGCGGCAGCCTATGGAGGAAATCTGGAGGTGGTGAAACTGCTTGTCGCAGAGGGAGCTGTCGTCAACGACAGGAAGAATTTCTATCAGATGTCGCCGCTGCACGGCGCCGCCGAAGAGGGCCGCACTGAGGTGGTCGCTTTTCTGTTGACGAAGAATGCGGATGTCGAAGCGACGGAAAGAAATGGGTACACGCCTCTCACTCAAGCCGGGTGGCGGGCGCATTGGGATACGGCCAAATTACTCATAGAAGCCGGTGCTGTTTGCCAGAAAGCCGAGCTTGTAGGCGAACCGCTCTACAAGGAATGCACCAAACGGCAATAGCATTTCGCTTGAGGTAACAGACCGCGTCCGGGAACGGAGCTTGTTATGTCTTATCATGTGCAAAAATGCGGAAAGCGGGTGGGCGTAACCGTTGGCGCTACGGTCATGCTGCTCTCCTTCCTTCAGCCTGCGGGGGCCGAGGAACTCGTCAATACCGGCTATTTCGGAAATGTTGCGATCAAGGGCTACGATCCGGTCGCCTATTTCACGGAAAATCAGGCCATCGAAGGATCCGAGACATATTCCTATCACTGGCTTGGCGCGACCTGGTATTTTTCCAGCGCTAGAAATCGCGACCTCTTCAAGGGCGATCCGTCCAGATATGCGCCGCAATATGGCGGCTATTGCGCCGATGGCGTGTCCTTGGGGACGGTGACCACCAATATCGATCCGAAAGCCTGGCGGATCATCGACGGCAAACTGTATCTCAGCTATGATCCCGGGGCGGCGGAAGGCATGGAGAAGAATCCGACCAAGGTGACCGACTCCAAGAAGCATTGGTCCGAAGTTCAGCAGACACTGATTTCGGAGAAGATGCACACCGTCTGGCAGCAACCGGCGACGAAATGAAGCCCATCGCCGGCACGTCAGGGCGTAAGTGAAAAGAACGTCAGGGCGCGCGGCGTCACGTGTACATATGGCCGGTCGCCCTGCTCGCCTGTGGTGTTGCGGTAGACATATCCGCATACCATCCGGTCGAGGAAGTAGCCGGCGAATTTTTCGCAGATTCTGTCGCCTCGCACCTCGACCGTGCCGGTGATGTTGGTATTGGCGCTGCGATAGGCCGTGTTTCCGGCCTTGTCGAAATACTGCATGAAATCCGTGCCGTTCTTGTGCTTGCCGCTCCAGCTTTTGCCGTCGACGAGATTGCGCAGCTCTGCCTCGCCGAGCCTGTCGCCTTGATTGCCTGTAAAACCGAAGGGCCATTCGGGAATGCCGGCCTTTCGCAATCCGGCCAGATGGCGCTGCAGATCACCGTCCTGCCAATAATCATAGAGATAGCCGTAATAGGTCAGATTGCTCTCCGGGAAGAGCTCCAGCAGCTTTGCCGTCTCCGCCGCGGCCCTGGTTTGATTGCCCTGATCCGCATAGGCAGCCGCCAGATATTCGCGCGCCGGCTCGACCTTCGGCAGGCTGTGGAGCGTCGGCTCTATCAGCGAGATCGCCCGCTGGTCGTCGCCGGCGGTATAAAAAACGATCCCCGCCAGCAGTTGAAAGCTCGGCGCCGGCGATGGGTCGAGCCGCAAGGCCTTCTCCATCTCGGCGACGGCCTGGCCCGCGCTTCCGGTGTGAACGAGGATGAGCGCGAGATTGGCGGCGGCCTCCGCATCGTTCGGCTGCATCGCGACGGCCATATTGGCGGAGTTCCTGGCCTCCGTCTCGCGCCCGTCCACCCATTGCAGCAGGGCAAGGACGGTGTGCGCCCTGGCATTGTTGGGATCGAGCTTGAGCGCCTGCCCGGCGGCGTCATAGGCGATCTTGCGGGCAACGGCCGCCGACCAGAGATAATTGTAGTCGTTGCGCCAGACATCGACGGCGACGCGCGCAATGCCCGCATGGGCATTGGCAAAGCCCGGGTCGAGATCGATCGCTTTCTGGTAGAAGGAGAGCGTCCGGCGATAGGTATCGACATCCCTGAAGATGAAGCCCTCCTGCTCGGCCCTCATGTAATAATCATAGGCTTCGAGATTTTCGGTCGGGATTCGGGCCAGTTGGTCGCGCTCGCGCGCGCTGAGCTTGACCGACAGGGCCGCAATGATCTTGCCGATCACATCGTCCTGAACCGCGAAGAGATCGGTATACTGGCGGTCGTAGCGCTCGGCCCAGAGCGACAGGCCGGTGACCGCGTCGATCAGTTTGACATTGATCCGCAGCCGCGGCCCGGCGCGCTGCAAGGTGCCTTCGAGCACATAGTGAACACCGAGTTCGGCAGCCACGTCCTGGATCTTGCCGGCGGAGTCCTGGATGGCGAAGACCGAATGGCGGGCGATGACGAAGAGACCCGATACTTTCGACAGTTCGGTGATCAGGTCGTCGGTCAACCCCTCCGCGAGATGGTCGTGCTCGGTATCGCCGCTGACATTGATGAAGGGCAGAACTGCAACCGAGGGCCTGTCCGGCAGCGGATAGGCAAAACGTTCGCCGAGCCCCGGGGGTTTTGCCGGCATCCACGGCTGCCACCACCAGAGCGCCGCACCGGCAAGAGCGAGGATGACGGCGGCTGCGATGCCCGCAATGAGGCGGCGCATCGGCGGGCGCCTGCGGGTCTTGACGGTTTTGCCGGCAGCAGTCGGATCGAGCAGGACGCGATAGACCCGGACCGGTTCGGTGATGCTCTTCAGCCGCTGCTCGCCGAGCGACGCGAAACCGACCGGGACTTTCGATTTCACCTGGTCGTATGTCGTGCCCGATATGGCGATGCCGCCCGGCTCCCCCAGCGCCTGCATTCGATCGGCGATATTGACGCCGTCGCCCTGGATGTCCTCGCCCTCGACGATAATATCGCCGAGATTGATGCCGATCCGGAACTCGAGCCGATGCTCCGGGACAACAGCGGCATTATGCGTGGCTTTCAGCTGTTGAACCTCCACCGCGCAGCGCAAGGCATCGACGACACTCTGGAATTCGACCAGCAGACCATCGCCCATGGTTTTGACAAGCCGGCCGTGATGACGCTCGATCGCCGGCTCGAAGACATTGTCCTGATCCGCCTGGAAACGCGCACGCGTGCCCTCTTCGTCGATCTGGCTCAATCGACTGTAACCGACGACATCAGCGATCAGGATTGCTGCAAGACGGCGCTCCATCCCCGGTCTTTCCTGGAGAGCGAATGTATTATGAACAATATCCTACAGGAGGTCCTATCGCGATGCTATCGCCGCACCACACGATATTCGACTTGGCGGCGATGTGTCTGATCAGGATGGCGCCGGACGAAAGACTTCAAGCCATCATTGTCTTCGATGATTGGGAGAGTTGTCAAAAGCAACCAAGTATTGGAAGCTTGTTTTTTTGGCTATCAGGCGACGGATTTGGAAACATGACGACAACCTCTTCCATGGAGCCGGCCAGGCACGGCAGCGCCAGGATCTGCCGCGGCTGCTGGGACCAGATGCATATGCCGATCCCGATCGGCGGCCCCCTCGCTTTGCCCTTCCGCGCCTTCGGCATCACTCGCAGCAAGATGAACCCCGATATCTGCACGATCTGCGAGCGCTCCTTCCAATATGTCAAGAAGCAGCGCCAGATCACCGTCGACGCCACCATCCTGTTTGCCGATATCCGTGGTTTCACGGATCTGTCGGAGCGTATCGAGGCGGTGCAACTGAGCGAGATCGTCAGCCTGTTCCAGGATCGCTGCGCGCAGGCGATCTGGGCGCATGACGGCATCGTCAACAAACAGATGGGCGACGGACTGATGGCGATCTTCAATTTCCCAATCGTTCGGAATGATCACGCCGGCGCTGCGATCCTGGCCGCCCTAGAAATACAGCGAAATTGCGCCACAGCGCTGAACGGCCTGACGCTCGAGGCATTACCCGGCCGCACCCTCGGCGTCGGCGTCGGCATCCACTCCGGCGAGGTCCAGATCGGCGAATTCTCAAGCTTCCGCAGCGATTTCACCGCGATCGGCGGAGTCGTCAATCAGGCCGCAAGGCTCGAATCCCAGGCCGCCGCCGGCGAGATCCTGATCTCTGCCGAAACGACTGCGAAGGCGCCCGCTCTCACCGCAGACGCCGAAACGCGCATGCTTGCCCTGAAGGGTATCGAGCAGCCGGTGCAGGCAAGCGTGCTGGTCAAGCGCTGAGTGACGAGATCTCTGGTTTTGATGGCGTCCGAAAGGGTGCCGGCGAGGCTGGCAAAGACCCCGCCTCTGGCTCAGTACTTCATGTTCCGGAGTTCCGGAAAATCATGGTAACGCAGCCGTTCGTCGTGGCAGCGATAGTCGTTCCTTTTCAGGTACAATATCATGTTGTGTTGCAAGCCCAGGCCGATATAGGACCAGTTTGGGTTGCCGCGCTCCGTCGTGCGCGTGCAATAAGCATATATCTGCTTTTCCGGATTAAGCAGAACCACGCTGGAAATCTCCGCCTTTACGAAGTTCCCCGGTTTAATGGTTCCCCGCAGAGCGTCGACGTACTCGTGTCGCACTGCGCTGGAAGGCGGCCGTTGGGAGTCTGTAACGGATTGCGGCACCGCGGTTTGGCAGCCGGCCAATACCAGCAGGGCAGCGTAAGCAAGGAACTTGATTTTCATTCCGTTGAAGCTCTCTCAATCAAAATTGATGGATCGGGTTTCCCGAGGCTGCAAGCAGCAGCGCCGCACCCTGTGCTTCGAGGCTCCGCCTGCGCGGCTACGCACCTCAGCATGAGGAAGGTTGGAGGATGCCGCGCGCCCATGACGGGCATGCCGCGCTGCCGCTCATCAAAGCCTCGAACGGTGGCGCGCCCCTCGCTCCTTCATCAGGTTTTCATGCCGTTCATCTCAGGAAACGGGTAGTAGCGCAGCCGCTTGTCGCGGCAGCGATCGTCATTCACCGTCGCGCCTAATATTTTGCCGTCCGTGAAGGAGACGCCGAGATAGGCCCAGTCTCCCCAACTGCGCTTGGGCACCACCCGCACACAGTAAGCATAGATCTTTTTTTCAGGATCGAGCAGAACCACGCTGGAAATGCGAGCCCATACGACTTCTCCCGCTTCGTGCCTGTAGGTTCTCTTGAACACGATGTTGACGAAGTTCTGCCGGACGTCAGTCGAGGGAGGACGCTGGGAATCTGCAACGGATTGCGACACCGGGGCATTGCAGCCGGCCAGCGCCAGCAGGGCGGCACAAACAAGGACTTTAATTCTCACTCAATTCATCTCCAAATAAGCCGACGCGCAGTCGCGATATATTTCCTACAAACATTGCGAGAATATTATTTGCAATACACGATCTTGGGACATGCTTAACGTTAGCAAATGGTTACCGCACAACGATGGTGAACTGCTGTTAGCCCGAGCTTATTGCACCCGTCGTGCCCCGCGCCGGAGCGCCGACACGCAGTGAGCCTCACCTCGAAGGGCGAGGCGGGTGCTCCGGCGGCAGACAGAATGCAAGGAGCACTGTTGCGGTCCTGCGTTGCAAACTATTCACACTTTCGAACACACAGTTCGTTTCCCTTTTGTACTCTTTCCCTCTTCCCTTTCGCGCTGACTCTCTCCATATTCGCGCCATGGCTAAATCTCCGAAGAAATCCCCCGCCCCGAATGGCTTCGAGGAAGCCGCCCAATCGTCCTTTGAGGGAGCCCCGCTTTCCGGCTCTGTCGCCGACTGGGTGAAGCAGCTCGAGGCTGATGCCGAGGCCTCGGGCGTCGAGACCCAGCGTCAGATCGCCTCAAAGGCGGGCAAGCATCGCAAAAAGGTCGAGATCGCCGCCTCGAAATCGGCGCGCGGCACTTCCATGGGCGGCTCGACCGACCCGAAGACGCGCGCGGCCGCCGGCCTCAATCCCGTCTCCGGTATGGATACGACGCTGGAGGAAGCTTCGTCGCTGCAGGCCGGCACCGCCGTCACCGCAACCGTAGAGGCGCTGTCGGCGCTGATCGAGAGCGGCAATCCGCTGCACAAGAACGGCAAGATCTGGACGCCGCACCGCCCTGCCCGGCCCGACAAATCCGAAGGCGGCATCGCCATCCGCATGCAGTCGGATTACGAGCCGGCCGGCGACCAGCCCACGGCCATCCGCGATCTCGTCGAAGGCCTGGAGAATGGCGACCGCAGCCAGGTGCTGCTCGGCGTCACCGGCTCCGGCAAGACCTTCACCATGGCCAAGGTGATCGAGGCGACGCAGCGCCCGGCCGTCATCCTGGCGCCGAACAAGACGCTGGCCGCCCAGCTCTATTCCGAATTCAAGAACTTCTTCCCCGACAATGCGGTGGAATATTTCGTTTCCTACTATGATTATTACCAGCCGGAAGCCTATGTGCCGCGCTCCGACACCTATATCGAGAAGGAATCCTCGATCAACGAGCAGATCGACCGCATGCGCCACTCGGCGACGCGCTCGCTGCTCGAACGCGACGACTGCATCATCGTCGCCTCGGTCTCCTGCATCTACGGTATCGGCTCGGTCGAGACCTATACGGCGATGACCTTCCAGATGTCGGTCGGCGACCGGCTCGACCAGCGTCAGCTATTGGCCGACCTCGTCGCCCAGCAATATAAGCGCCGCGACATGGATTTCACCCGTGGCTCCTTCCGGGTGCGCGGCGATACGATCGAACTCTTCCCCGCCCACTTGGAAGATGCCGCCTGGCGCATTTCGATGTTCGGCGACGAGATCGACGCCATCACCGAGTTCGACCCGCTCACCGGCCAGAAGGTCGGCGACCTGAAATCGGTGAAGATCTACGCCAATTCGCACTATGTCACCCCGCGCCCGACGCTGAACGGCGCCATTAAGTCGATCAAGGAAGAGCTGAGGCTTCGCCTGGCCGAACTGGAAAAGGCCGGCCGCCTGCTGGAAGCCCAGCGCCTGGAGCAGCGCACGCGCTACGATATCGAAATGCTCGAAGCCACAGGCTCCTGCCAGGGCATCGAGAACTATTCACGTTATCTCACCGGCCGCGACCCCGGCGATCCGCCGCCCACCCTCTTCGAATACATTCCCGACAACGCCCTCGTCTTCATCGACGAAAGCCATGTTACCGTGCCGCAGATCGGCGGCATGTATCGGGGCGACTTCAGGCGCAAGGCGACGCTGGCCGAATACGGCTTCCGCCTGCCCTCCTGCATGGACAACCGACCGCTACGTTTTGAGGAATGGGACGCCATGCGCCCCGACACCATCGCCGTCTCTGCCACGCCGGGCAGTTGGGAGATGGAGCAGTCGGGCGGCGTCTTCGCCGAACAGGTGATCCGCCCGACCGGCCTGATCGACCCGCCGGTCGAGGTCCGCTCGGCCCGCAGCCAGGTCGACGACGTGCTCGGCGAGATCCGCGAAACATCCGCCAAGGGTTACCGCACGCTCTGCACCGTGCTGACCAAGCGCATGGCCGAGGACCTGACCGAATATCTGCATGAGCAGGGCGTGCGCGTGCGCTACATGCACTCCGACATCGACACACTGGAGCGTATCGAGATTCTCCGCGATCTCCGCCTCGGCGCCTTCGACGTGCTCGTCGGCATCAACCTGTTGCGCGAAGGCCTCGACATTCCCGAATGCGGCTTCGTCGCCATTCTCGACGCCGACAAGGAAGGCTTCCTGCGCTCGGAGACATCGCTGATCCAGACCATTGGCCGTGCGGCGCGTAACGTCGACGGAAAGGTCATCCTCTATGCCGACCAGGTCACCGGTTCGATGAAGCGGGCGATGGAAGAAACCGGTCGCCGCCGCGAAAAGCAGATGGCCTATAACGCCGAACACGGCATCACGCCGGAATCGGTCAAGGCCAGGATCTCCGACATCCTCGACAGCGTCTACGAACGCGACCACGTCCGCGCCGATATCTCGGGCGTCTCGGGCAAAGGCTTCGCCGATGGCGGCAACCTCGTCGGCAACAACCTGCAGACCCATCTCAACGCGCTCGAAAAGAGCATGCGCGACGCCGCCGCCGACCTCGACTTCGAAAAAGCCGCCCGCCTCCGCGACGAAATCAAACGCCTCAAGGCTGCCGAACTGGCCGTCATGGACGATCCGATGGCACGCGAGGAGTCAAAGGCGATGGAAGGCGTCAGACGGAACGCCAAAGCGACCCGCGAGTCCCTTCTTCCCGCGGGGGGTCCGGAGGACGGGTCGAGACAAGCGGCTCGACCCGGGTCGGTGCCCGGCAGAGCGGATGAGGCAGCCACCGCCTCCTACTTCACCAGGCCCAGCCTCGACGACATGGGCCCAGGCACCCCGCTCTTCCGGAAACCGGATCTGGATGAGATGGGCCGGGACATCGCCGAACCCGCAAAGAAGAGCCTGTTCCGCAAGAACGACCTCGACGAAATGACCGTCGGCCGAACGGAAAAGCCGGTCATCGGCCAGGTTCCGGAAAAGCCGGAAGCCGCCAAGGGCACCAAGCGGTTTTCGCCGTTGCTGGAAGGCCAGCCGGAGCGCGATGACGTGCGGCCGGTCGTCCGCGGGAAGACCGGTGTTGGGAGTTATGAGGACCCGGGTGAGCAGAAGCGCAAGGGGCGGACAAAGGGGAAGACGGGGCGGCCGGGGCGGTGATCAACGAATTCTACGTGTCTTGAAAGCGAAATTAGGTACGTGGCCACCACAGGTGCTCTTCGCCGTCACAAAATGAGTCAGGCCCGCCCCTGCCTTTGATCGGGAAGACCCTCCATGCCCGCTGAATGAAGGGAACCGCCAATGCCAGAACTGCGCATCGACCCGTTCCCCTCCGCCGCCGAACTGAACGCCCTCTGGTCAGCCGTCTGGGGCACCTCTGAAAGCCGCGACTTCACTCCCATCCTGTCCCGCAGCCTCGCCCATATCGGCGCCTACCGCGACGACAGGCTCGTCGGCTTCGTCAACGTCGCCTGGGACGGCGGCATCCATGCCTTCATCCTCGACACATCGGTCCATCCCGACATGCAAAGGCAGGGCATCGCGACGCGCATGGTTCGGCAAGCGACGAGCCTCGCCCGCGAGCGCGGCGCCGAATGGCTGCATGTCGATTTCGAACCGCACCTGACCGGCTTCTACCGCGCCTGCGGTTTCAGGTCGACGAAGGCAGGACTGATCAAGCTCGCGTGAGGCCTCCCGCGTGGGAAACCGGAACAAGTCAAAGCCAGCACCAACCTGCGATAGTCAGGAGGACCGTCGCACGGCGCGACACCACCGAAAAACCCGCTGAAAACACAATTTTCCCGAGAGCATCCCGGCTGAAAATGAAACATAATACTATTATGAAAACCAAAGTATGGCTTTGAGTTCTCAAATTAAAATTCGTTCTCTCAGTATTTTATCCTTAGTTTTTCATTAAAAAGCAATGAAAAGACACAATTTTGCATTGAAAACTTTATCGGGGATTGGCATAGATCCCCAGGGGGTTGTCGTCCGTTGAAGCTGCAAGAACAGTTCTACTGAGGATGTCTCATTTTCATAGAATGCAACGCATCTTTTTGGAAAGTTTCAATATGGCCTTGAATATTTTGGACACGAACGGCGCAACGATTACCAAGACAGGCGCCGCATTCGAAGCTTACGACGTTATCCGGGACTCCGCCGCAAATCCTTCCTCGCCTGTCACTCTGGTTGTCTCGGATTCCGGCATGGCCGACCTGGCCGCCGAGTTGGGTTCGGTCTCCGCGCAGGTGACTGGCTCGAGCGGCGACAATGTGATCACGACAGGCGCAGGCAACGATACCATCGATGGCGGCGACGGCGCAGACACGCTGAATGGGGGCGCCGGAAACGATCTGCTTCGTGGCGGCGATGGCAATGACACGCTTAACGGCGGTGATGGCAATGACTGGCTCGCGGGCAGAGATGGCAATGATATTCTGAATGGCGGTGACGGCAATGACCAGCTTATAGATAACGTCGGAAATGACGTCATCAGAGGCGGCGCGGGCAACGATATGATCTCCGATGGTGACGCCGGCGGCCGTAACCCTGAGATCTTCGACATCAATGCAGGCGACGGTGACGATGCCATAAGCGTGAACGGTCAGGGCTCCGGAACGATCGACGGCGGCGCCGGGATCGATACTCTGCAAGCCCTTGAACTAAGGGGCTTGACGATCAAGAACATCGAAATCCTTGAAACGGCGGGATATTTGGTTTCGGGTTCAAGCGCACAGTTCGAAAGCTTTGATAAGATCGTCTACTCGAACAACCCCGCCTACAATTATCCCGCTTCATTGGCAGTGACGGACAGCGCCCACCTCGATCTTTCCGACGAACTCGGAGATCGCGGGGCTTTCATTACCGGCTATGTCTCCGGCGTTGACGTCAAGACCGGCGGTGGTAGCGACGAGTTTACCGGCACCAACGGCAACGACATTTTCGACGGCAGCGGCGGCAATGACATCATCAACGGCAAGGCCGGCAATGACAAATTGACCGGAGGTGCCGGCAACGACACTATCAATGGCGGCGACGGCATCGATACAGCGATCTTCTCAGGTAATTTCGCCAATTATTCCTTCGCATTGAACAACGGCGATCACATCCTGACGAGCGCCGCGGAGGGGTCGGATACGCTGCATGACGTCGAATTCGCGCGCTTTGCCGATGGCGTCTACGATTTCGCCACGGAAAAGTTCACGCGTGACGGCAGCAATAGCGCTCCGACCAATATCCAGCTCTCCAAGACCGCCCTCTCCGAGGACACCCCGATCTGGACCACGGTTGGCCTGCTCAGCGCCAAGGACGCCGACGGTGACGTCCTCACCTACAAGCTGCTCGACGGGGCGAACGACCATTTCCGGATCAACGGCAACCGCATCGTCACCTCCAAGGCCCTGGACTACGAGACGGCCAAGTCGCACACGATCAAGGTCGCGGTCTCCGACGGCAAGGTCACGGTCGAAAAGGACATCACGATCAACGTCCTCGACGTCAACGAAGCCCCGGTTAACCAGGCGCCGATCAAGCTTTCCTTCTCGCGCAGCTCGATCTCCGAGAACGTCGCGATTGGCACTTCGGTCGGCCTTCTCTCGGCGGTCGATCCGGAGGGCGGCACGGTGAAGTGGCGGCTGACGGATGATGCCGACGGCGTCTTGAAGCTCGTTGGCAACAAGATCCAGACGAAAGCGGCGATCGACTACGAAAGCACACACAGCCTGACCTTTACCGCCGAAGCCTACGACGCGGCTGGAAACGTCACCAGCCACGATTTCACGGTGGCCGTGAAGGACGTCTTCGAGTCGTCGTTTTCGATCTTGTCGCATGAGGCGTTGATTTAGTTGCGACTGGATTGCAGGCGACGCAGCGATGCGTCGCCGATGGTTTTCAAAATAGAGGGGCTTGCGGCCAGCAAGCCCCTCAGTGTCGATCAGGCGGAACAGGGCGCCGCGCCCAATCTCTTCTCCCGGCTGGGAAGAAGAGCGAGTTCGGGTTGGCCGCCCGGTCCAAATTGCCGCTCCCCTTCGCGCCCGATTCGGCTATAATTCCTGCCGATCCGAGGAGAGCCGCATGCGTCTGCCCACATTGATCCTCGCCCTCACCTTCTCGGCGCTCGCAGCTTTGCCGGCGTTAGCGCAGACCTACAAGACGCCGAAGGCGCTGCTCAAGGCGCTTTACAGCTATGACACCGACAAGAGCGACGCCGAAGCGCCCTCGCCCTATTCCGCCTTCTTCTCCGACCATCTGAACGAGCTCCTCCAGGCTGATCTCGACAATACGCCGGAAGGCGATGTCGGCGCGGTCGACTTCGATCCCGTCATATCAGGTCAGGATGGCGCAGCCAGCGACGTCAGGATCGGCCAACCGATCCTGCTGGATGATAAGGCCAAGGTGGAGGTGCAATTCGAAAACGGCGAAGAGGTGACGCTTTTCTACACCCTGGTACGCGAACACGGCGGCTGGAAGGTCGACGACATCGCCAACCAGAAGGGGGATAATCCGTGGAGTCTCGGTGCGTTGCTGAGGGAGGCGCAGTAGGCGGGCAGGATAAAGCCAACGAGGCGCACGCCGGCAATCCCACCCTCTCCTTCATTCCTGTGCTCGTCACAGGAATCCAGCCACGGCGCGTCGGCGCCGTGAATGACTCTCATGCGATGAAGTCGTTCGCCCGCGCCCAAGGACGTGGGCGCACTGGATTCATGTGACGAGCACAGGAATGAAGGAGACGAGGGAGGTCGACGGCACCAACGGCAGTGGAAGGCGGCAGACGCCAAAGAGAGCCCTCATGGTGAAGGTGAGTTGGGACCGCCGGCTCCACCAAATTCGGCTCCACCGCCACCAGCATCAGGCCACCATATCACCTTCGCATCCGCCAGATCCTGTTCGCCGCCATGCCTAGCCGCCCAGAACGATTTGCTGACAAAATCCATGCCCGGCTATCGAATCCGCCGCTCATCCCGTTTCGGCACAGAATCCCGATATGGCACAGCCGTGCAAGGATCCGTTAACCCACGGTCAAGTATCTGAATCTTCGGCATTTCCCGTCACGATAAGGGACATGCCACAATAATCCCGCTTGCTTTTTGCCCGAAAAGCTGGCACCAATTCACCTACTCGGGCATTTGCATGCCGGTGACTGGACTGATGTGGTAATCCCTTCCGTTATGGAAGGCGGCGCGGGACTACCCGCCTACGTAGACGTTCTTTCCCCGTACGTGACTTCTCCGACTGACCCTTCGTCCCAATCGATCGGGGCGAAAGCTAAAGCCGTCCGCTTCCTCTCGGGGGCGCGGATACTACACAGACTAAGGGAAAAGGACGATCCCAATGGCCACCAAGGGCACCGTAAAATTCTTCAACCAGGACAAGGGTTTTGGTTTCATCACGCCGGACGGCGGCGCTAAGGACGTTTTCGTCCATATCTCTGCGCTGCAGGCTTCTGGCATTCAGTCGCTGCGCGAAGGCCAGCAGGTTACCTTCGACACCGAGCCGGACCGCATGGGCAAGGGCCCGAAGGCTGTCAACATCTCGGCTTCGTAAGTCAGACTTCCGCTCACGCGGGATGAACGGCGCTCCGCAGGGGGCGCCGTTTTTGTTTGCAGCGCGGCCGCCGTTTGTCGATCGCATCGGCAAGTGTTATATGCGCGCTTATGGATGATCCCGCCCCTGCGGCGGTGCGATGCCGCATTGCGGCACCCAGAGAACAACGAACAATGGAACGTCGATGACGCAGAAGAGGCCCATTTTTGCGGTCGCCCCGATGATCGACTGGACGGATCGGCATTGCCGTTATTTCCACCGCCAGATCAGTCGCGAAGCGCTGCTCTATACCGAGATGGTGGTGGCCGATGCGATCATCCACGGCCCGCGCGACCGGCTGCTCGGTCATGACGCCGCCGAGCATCCGCTGGCGCTGCAGCTTGGCGGATCGGACCCGGTCAAGCTTGCCGACGCGGTGAAGATCGCCGAACCCTATGGCTATGACGAGATCAACCTCAATGTCGGCTGCCCCTCCGACCGCGTGCAGTCCGGCACCTTCGGCGCCTGCCTGATGCTGACGCCGGAAACGGTGGCCGAATGCATCGCGGCGATGAAGAGGGTTGCGACCGTGCCGGTGACGGTGAAATGCCGGATCGGCGTCGACGAGCAGGAGCCGGAACAGGCGCTGCCGGAGTTGATCACCCGCGTCCTTGATGCCGGCGCCGACGCGATCTGGATCCATGCCCGCAAGGCATGGCTGAAGGGCCTGAGCCCGAAGGAAAATCGCGAGATCCCGCCGCTCGATTATGAGATCGTCTACCGGATGAAACAGCGCTGGCCCGATGTCTTCATCGGCATCAATGGCGGCATCCGCACGCTTGATGAAGCCGTCGCCCACCTCGAATATGTCGACGGCGTCATGCTCGGCCGCGCCGCCTATCAGAATGCCGCGATCCTTGCCGATATCGACCAGCGCTTCTTCGGTGCGCCGGCGGTCGAGCCGGACTGGGAGGCGCTTTGCGGCCGGATGATGGCCTATGCCGAACGCCACATCGCCAGCGGCGGCCGGCTGCAGCACGTGGCCCGCCACATGGTCGGCCTCTTTACCGGCCTGCCCGGCGCAAGGCGCTACCGCCAGATCCTGTCCACCGACGCGGCCAAAAGCGGCGCCGGGCCGGAGGTGCTGGCGGCCGCCTTTGCGGCGGTGGATTTTTCGGGAACGGATCAGGAGGCGGTCAGCGCCTGACGCAGTGGTGTCACGATCGGGCCATCGGCAGCAGCATCTTCTTTTCGATCCGTCCCGCCACCGAAAACACCAGGATGTAAGTTTCCCTGCCGATCCTGCTGCCGTCCATCAACCGGACGATATCGTCGACGCCGCCGACCGGACTGCCGTCGATGGCGAGGATATAATCGCCCTCCTGCAGTCCGCCTTTTGCCGCCGGGCCCTCCGGCTCGACGCGGCGGATGCGAACCGAGGTCGTCTGCACCGTGCCCGCCGCAAGCGCCACCCGGCGCGGCAGTACGATCGTGTCACCTGAAATGCCGATGAAGGCACGCCTGACCTGGCCGTAGCGGAGAATCTCCGAAACGACGAAATTGGCCGTATTCGATGCCACGGCAAAGGCGATGCTCTGCGCGCCCTGGATCACCGCGGTATTGACGCCGATGACCTCCCCGCCCGAAGACACCAGCGGCCCGCCGGAGTTGCCGGGATTGAGGGCCGCATCGGTCTGGATGACGTCTTCCATCAGCCGGCCGCTGGCTGCCCGCATCGACCGCCCGAGCGCCGAGACGATACCGGCAGTAACCGTCCATTCGAAGCCGAGCGGGTTTCCGATCGCGATGGCGATGTGGCCCCGGCGCAGGCGCTGGGAATCTCCGAGCTTCGCCCAGGCGCCGGTACTCGTATTGGCACGAATGAGGGCGATATCCGTATCGACATCGCGGCCGAGCACCCGGCCCTCGGTGACGAAGCCATCGGGCGTGGTGATGCGAACGACCTTGGCATCGTCAACGACATGACTGTTGGTGATGATCAGGCCGTCGGGCGAGACGGCGAAGCCCGACCCGTGCCCCTGCCGGCCACCCACCCTCTCGATCCGGCTGACGGCTGGCCCGACGATGTCGACTGCTGCTGCGATCGATTGCGAATAGGCATCGATCAGCGCCCCGTCATTCTGAGGCGCTATGTTCTTGTCCATATAACCCATGATGTGATCCTCAAGCGGCGGTAACGATCGTCCCGCCGCCGGCGATGCGGTCGCGGTTGCGACGGTTCGCCATTGTGCTGTTGTATGAGGATTAGATGGTTGGGCCTCGATCCGCGTTCAAGTGAGCCCCAGCCCGCGGGGCAGCCATGCGGGCGTCGGGGGACGTGCCGTCGTGCGACCGGTGTGCCCTTATCGTCGGGCGACCGGTGTGCCCTCATCGTCGGGGGCTACGGCATCCTCCAAGGTCCTCATCCTGGGACGCGCAGGCCGCGGCGCGAAGAAGCCTCCTCCAATATAAAATTCTGTTATGTCAATTGAATACAAAGAACAGCTTGATGACGAGATCAACATATTCCAACCTGGTCCCGGGTAGTCTTGCCTATGGCCTTGTCAATTCCGCCGGCAACGGCGCAAATTTCTGCCCGCATTCATCAAATCCAACCCAACCAACGGAGCCAAAGATGAGCACAGTCACCACCAAGGACGGCGTCGAGATCTTCTACAAGGATTGGGGGCCGAAGACCGCCCAGCCGATCATGTTCCATCATGGCTGGCCGCTGTGCTCCGACGATTGGGATGCCCAGATGCTGTTCTTCCTTGAGAAGGGCTATCGCGTCGTTGCCCATGACCGTCGAGGCCACGGCCGCTCCACCCAGGTCGGCGACGGTCACGACATGGATCACTACGCCGCCGATGCCGCAGCCGTCGTCGAACATCTCGATCTCAGGAATGCCGTCCATATCGGCCACTCTACCGGCGGCGGCGAAGCGACCCATTATGTCGCCCGCCATGGCCAGCCTCAGGGCCGCGTCGCCAAGCTCGTCATCATCGGCGCCGTGCCGCCCATCATGGTGAAAACGGATGCCAATCCCGGCGGCTTGCCGATCGAGGTCTTCGACGATCTGCGCAGGCAGCTCGCCGCCAATCGTTCGCAATTCTATCACGACCTGCCGGCCGGCCCGTTCTACAGCTTCAACCGGCCGGGTGCGAAAGTGTCGGAGCCGGTCATCAACAATTGGTGGCGCCAGGGCATGATCGGCGGCGCCAAGGCGCATTACGACGGCATCAAGGCCTTTTCGGAAACCGACTTCACCGAAGACCTGAAGATCATCACCGTGCCGACCTTCGTCATGCACGGCGACGACGACCAGATCGTGCCGATCGCCGACTCCGCCCTGCTCTCGGCCAAGCTGCTGCAGAATGCCACGTTGAAGGTCTACGAGAAATTCCCGCACGGCATGTGCACCACCCATGCCGACATCATCAATCCCGACATCCTGGCCTTCATCAAAGGCTGATCCCTGATGGTGCCGGGCGCCCATGAGGGCGCCCGGCTGCCATGATGGCTTTCACGCCGGGCCACGCCGATCGATTGACGGCCAGTTACGCATTTTCCCATGAAACCGTTTTCGCCGATTTGCGTTTAGCGGCCATGAAAAGAGAACGTGAACCCTCATCAAAGGCTTACCGGCAGGATCGTTTCGAAAACACCGAGCGAGCCGCCAAGGAAACCATCGAGGCGGAGCAGCGGGCTCGCCGGGAGAAAACCAAGCGGCTGAAAGAGCTGCGCCTGTCGCAGCAAAGCGGCAAGGCACCCGCAACCGAGTAGATCTCGCGCTCGCACCATCTTGAGCCGACGCGCCGATCGGTCCGTCTCCATGCCCTGACGCCCTCGCCTGCGTCTTACGGCGTGCGCCCCGAATTGTTTTGAATTTCGGACCTTCGCCCATCTTGCGGAGCAAAGATCGCGAAATTATCTTTTTTTTACTCGATAGCGATTCACGGCATCCAAAAAGGGCAGATTGCGATGTCAGACAAGCTGTTCAGCACGCGTGACGAACCGCTCGCCTCCGAAGATCTGGATGTGTGCAGGCGTGTCCACGAAGCCCTCTGTAGCGGGCTCAATATCGACAGATCAGGCGAGGCAGCCGACCGTCTTGGCGCGCTCATCATCGAACTCTATCGCCAGGGGGTGCATGACGAAAGCCAGCTTCGATTGCTGGCCGGCGGAAGGGGAGCCTGACAGCGCCAGACGTCAAGCTAGTCGCGACCTCCCCTTCCCTCTGCGGGGTGAAAGATGCGTTTTCCTGGATCGTCCCGGACTTGGTTTTGATCTGCGGACGCAGTCGCGGTTTTTGCTCAGCTTGGGATGAAGCTTCGAGAAATGACGCGGCGGCTAGTGTGTCACTCTTTGGGAAGCGTCACCATGACGCTCAGGTAATTTTGTTGAATAGAAGGGTGTCCGCGGTGGGTGAGGATTTTCGAGTTCGTGTGCTCACAATATTTGGCATACTGGTCGGGGCGCTCTCAACCGCAGCTATCGCCGTTTTGACTCAGCCTTTCGAAGTGGCTCCGATCGCCAAATGGCTCTTTATACTGGTCGGCGCCCCAGCGCTCGCGCTTCTCATCCATATGGGCGTTGGTAAATTATACTTCTCGGCGAAAGGCGAAGGGCCCTATGGTCCGCCACCGCCCAAATCGCGAATTCCAAAATACCACGAGCCAAAGCGCATATTTCCGTGGGTCCCTTACACAAACCTATTTACCGTCTTTATGACGTTTTGCGTCTTGCTTATGTCCGGCATCCGCTAGGGCATGTGACGGGAAGCCCTCCAGTAAACCCCACGGAACTCTCCTGGCATTCGATCGTCGCGATGTGGCCGAACAGCCCTGCTGCGTTAGCGCCGACGCACACATGTCCTCCCGTCCATCCCCAAATGAAACTTAATCCCTTCCCCTACGTTATCCCTTCGATACATCCGTTGACCCAAGGTGAGTGAAATGAACAGATTCGCCATCATTGCCCTGTCGATAGCGACGGCCTTCTCCGGAACGCCGGCCTCGGCAGGTCCGGTTTTCGTGCCGAGCCCGGTGCAGTCGGCGCAGTCGGCGCCTCAAAACACTGACGCCCGCGTCATGACCATCGGCTGTAACAACTTCACGAACTGCCCGGGTCAGTTCAACAATGGTCGCAAGTGGTATCGCAACCGCCACCACTATCGCGACGGGCGCTACTACCGCGACGACCGCTATGGCTGGGATCGCCGCTACGATCGCCGGTATCGCCGATATGACAATCGATATGACAATACCGGCGCCATCATCGGCGGCCTGGCAGCCGGCGCCCTCCTCGGCGGCATCATCGCTTCGCAGCCGCGCACGAGTGGCTATAGTTCGCATGCCGACTATTGCTATAGCCGCTACCGGTCCTACCGCGCCTATGACAACACCTACCAGCCGAATTACGGCCCGCGCCGCCAGTGCCGCTAGTCCGGTCCATCTATCAGAACAAGCCTCGCAATGAAGATGCGGGGCTTTATTGATGGCCGAAAGCCCGTTGCGCGGCTTGCCAGAGACATCGTTAGGCTGTTCTGATAATCGTCGCAGTCTAATGGCAATGTCCAGCGCAACGGTCCTCCAAAACCGAATCCCTCGCGGCCCTCTCCACTCTCACCTCACGCCCGGCCACAAATCGCCTTGCTCCCTATCACCCACAACTCTATATGTGTGAAAGGCGCGCCATAGGTTAGCAGATACGCACATACCTAATCCCTCCTCACGCCAAAATGAAACTTAATCCCTTCCCCTGCGTTATCCCCTCGATACATCCATTAACCCAAGGTGAGTGAAATGAACAAATTCGGCATCATTGCTCTGTCGATAGCGACGGCTTTCTCCGGAATGCCGGCCTCGGCAGGCCCGGCTTTTGTGCCGAGCTTGGTGCAATCGGCGCAGCCGGCGCCTCAAAATACCGATGCCCGGATCATGACCGTCGCCTGCAACCCATACTCCATCGTCTGCTCGGGCGACGGCGATAACCGCAGATCCTACCGCAACCGTGACCGCGATAACGATGGCGACCGGGACCGGCGCAGCTACCGCGACCGCCGCTACGACCGTGATGACCGTTATGGCTGGAATCGCCGCGATGATCGCTGGGATCGCCGCTATGATCGGCGGTATCGCCGCCACGACAACAGCGGCGCCATCATCGGCGGCCTGGCAGCCGGCGCCCTCCTCGGCGGCATCATCGCTTCGCAGCCGCGCACGAGCGGCTATAGTTCGCATGCCGAGTATTGCTATAGCCGCTACCGGTCCTACCGCGCCTATGACAATACCTACCAGCCGAATTACGGCCCGCGCCGCCAGTGCCGCTAGTCCGGTCTATCCATCAGTACAAGCCTCGCATGAAGATGCGGGGCTTTTTTGATGGCCGAAATCCCGTTGTACGGCTTCCAATTGCCGGTCGGTCGTGCTTGCCTGCGCGGCCAAGCTTGATTGGTTAGGCGATAGGAACCTAAAGCATGTCGCGCAAAAGTGTGCAGCGGTTTTGCGACAACGACATGCGTCGGATTAAAAGGCTAAAGCGTCAGGAGCGAATCTGAAAGATCGCGACGCGCTTTAGGTGCGAAATGCCATCTGGAGATACAGCAAAGCACGCCGTCGTCCTGCTACCGCCGGATCTGGAAAACCTGTCGGGTTTCGAAGCGGCGCTCGCCGCCGCGGCCGCTGATCACCCGCCTGTTCTGGATCTGGGATGGCGAATTCTGCGGCAGCATCAGCCTGCGCTTTCAAGCCGGCACCGAGGAACTGCCACCCGACGTATCGGGCCATGTCGGATATTCCGTCGTGCCGTGGAAACAGCGCAACGGCCACGCGACGACCGCCCTCACCCTTCTGCTGGCCGGTCGCAGCAAAGGAAGGCCTCGACCGCCTCACCATCCTCTGCAACGAGGACAATGACGCCTCGCGGCGCGTGATCGAGCGCAATGGCGGCGAATTGTTCACGCGCGGCCCCCATTCCTCCGACAGGGCCGATCAGATCAAACTGTATTTCTGGCTGAAGCCCGGAACCGCCAGCTGACATGACATGCGCAACTGATTTCCAGACGGACGGAGCACAAGCCTTGCCCGCCTATGCTCCGTCCGTCCCATCAGCCTGGGGCGGGCTGAGTGCTGGTCGCGGCGGCTGTCGGCGCCGCCGCGCATTGTCTCAGTAGGTCGCGGCCGGTTTCGGCTTCTTCTCGGTCCATTGCGGCGGGGCGCCGTATTTGGCGGCGACCGCCCCCATCAATCCGGGCGGCCGGCCGAAGGCGTCGCAGGCGGCGTATTTCGGTTTGCCGCCGAGCCAGGATTTCATCCGTTGCCCCGATGGCAGCGAGATATCCAATCCCTTCGGCTCCTTGCCTTTGATCAGCATCCGGGAAAACTCGCCGCTGAATTTCGAAGCCAGGCTATAGGCGTCGCCGACCTCAGAAACGCGAGGGTTGTTCTGCAGCGAGTTTGCCCCGCGCGACCAAACGATCGCGGCCCGCTGCACGCCACCGCTGTCGACAGCTTCCGCCTCGACCGCCAGTCCGCCGAGGCCCGCCGGCAGCCGCGGCACGCCGACGGGCAGCACGAAACCGGTGCCGACGGTCACGACCGTCGAAACACCCGCCATCGCCTTGTTGGTCGGCACGATGTCGGTGACGACGGAGCGGACCGTCAGATCCGCCGGCTGGCCGGCAGAGACCAGTTGATATTTGTCGCTGAGCGAAATGCAGAGCGCCCGGTCCAGCGCATTCGCCACCATCGTCCGGTCGGCGTCCGATTTGACGCGGGTCGCAGCGCTGAAGGCGAAGGTCGTCGGCACGATGCTCACCGTCTTTGCCGGGGCAAGGCGCGTCCCATCGACATAGACGCGCGATTTCGACAGCTTCCCCTTCGGCGCGCCGAGATTGCCGTAGGAGGAGAGCGTGCCTGCCTCTTTCAGTGGCACCGAGCTGCACCCGGTCGCGGCCATGGCGAGCGCCAGCGGCAGAGCGAGGGACAAGCCTCTCGAGGCCTGCGGGAAGAAAAATAGGAATGGATTGCTGCGCACGCTGTCTGGCCTCCGTCGCCGATGAACTCAGGCGAAAGTGGCGTCCAAGAATTGCCGCAACATTACATCGTCTCCGGCAGCATGGGCTGCCGGAAGAGCCGGTCTATCCGAGCTGGATCGTCACCTCGGTGCCGGCGGAACTGCTTTCGATGCTGACCTCGCCGCCATGGTTCAAACAGATCTGCTTGACGAGGCTGAGGCCGAGCCCTGCCCCCCTGCTCTTCGGGGTGACGCGGTAGAAAGGTTCGAACACCAGCTCGCGGTGCTCGGCCGGGATGCCAGGCCCCTCGTCGGCGACGCTGATCCGTCCACGGCCGGCAGCCGAGACCGAAACGGTGATCATGCCGCTCCCGCCGCCATGGTCGATGGCGTTGCGCACGAGGTTGCTGACGGCCCGCGGCAGCGCCGAAGGGCTCCCTTTGCATTTCAGGCTCTCGACCTCGCTCTGAAACGAAATCTGATAGCCGGCGCCGATCGCCAGCGGCGCAAGATCGGCCACGACGCTGCGGCCGATTTCGACCAGATCGACGATCTCATGGAGATCGGTCGCCTGGTCGTTGCGCTCGAAATCGAGTAATTGTTCCGCCGTCTCGGCCAAACGCGCGACGTCGTCGAGCAACCGCCTGCGGTCCTGCCCCTCGGCCGTTCCATCGATCCGGGTCTGCATGATCGCGATCGGCGTCCTCAGTTCATGCGCCGCATCGATCAGGAAGTGTTGCCGTTTGCGGAACTCGTTTTCCAGTCGGTCGAGCGCCTCGTTGAAGGCGATCACCAGCGGAGCGACTTCCCTCGGAATGCCGTCCAGAGGCAGGCGAGCATCGTAGCGGCGAGGCTCGATCTCCGACGCCTTGCGGGCAACCTCGCTGACACTGGCCAGGCCGCGCCTGACGATTCTGGGAACGGCGAGAAAAACCGCGGGCAAGGCGACGGCGAATAGCGGCACGTAGATCGGATAAACAGCGCCCATAAGGGTAAGAACGGGCCAGCCCTTGTCGGCGACGCCGCCAAACAGCACCCGTAGCTCGCCGATCGCGGTCCCCACGCTTTCGACCGAGGCGATCTCGTCCGTGCCGGCCGACCCCCTGATATCAGCCCCTTCGAACAGATAGGTCAGGTGCGCAAGCTCACCGTAGGCTGCAGGGATGGTTCCGTAGGACACGAAAGAACCGTTCGTCGTCGCCGCAACATACCAAAGCCCGTCATACTGCTGCTTGAGCGCGTCCAACTCCGGTGTATCTCTTATTTCAAGCCGCCCTTCGGCATCGAGCGCAACGGCCGGGGCCAACGCGGCGGTGATATGGTCCTCCAGCGCAACGTTCGGAGAAAGGATCGTCGCGCCGTAGAAGCAGAGCCCGATAACCACAGCCGTCACTACGCCGACGAAGACGAGGCTGAGCTGCCAGCTGAGCCGCCACCAGAGCGACGGATTGGTGTTTCCCGCCCCTCCCATCATTCTTCCTTCATCAGATATCCGACACCGCGGATATTGTGGATCGAAACCTCGGCTCCTGCGTCGGAAAGCCGTTTGCGAAGCCGCGATATGTGGGCATCGAGGGCGTTCGACTGAATTTCCTCTTCATAATTGTAGACCGCCGCCTCCAGCGTCGAGCGGAGCACGGTCTTCTCCTTACGCCTTGCGAGTGCGGCCAGCACCAGAAGTTCTCGCCGGGGCAGATCGAGCGGCGTATCGCCGACCGTGACGCTCAGATGCAGCGGATCGATCACCATGCGCCCAGCCGCGATCTTGAGATCGGACAGGTTCGGCGGCCGGCGCAGCACGGCGCGCAGCCGCGCCATCAGCTCCTCGACCAGAAACGGCTTGCCGAGGTAGTCGTCGGCACCGAGATCGAGGCCTTCCACCCGTTCCTTCGGCTCGTTCAGCGCCGTCAGCACGATGATCGGCGTCTCCTTCCCCGTCCGCCTCAACTCCGGAATGAAGCGCAACCCTTCGCCATCCGGCAGGCGCCGGTCGAGCAGGATCGCATCGTAGAGGTTCTGCCGCGTCAGCTCGACCGCGTCGGCCAGATGCATCGTGTGGTCGGTGACGATCCCGTGTTTGCCGAGCGCCGCCGACAGCGCCTCGGCCAGCTCCCTCTCGTCTTCTATCAACAGTATCCGCATCGCTCGTCCATTGTCTCGCTCACCCCTCTCTCCGCCACAAGGGTTGCGGCAGCATTGCGGAGCTTGCAAGGCAGCCGGTCATGCTGCTGCAATTGTTGAAGTCCAGCACAAAGAATATTCGCGGCAGCTGGAGATCAAGATGATCCGACCTATCCTACGTCTCCTGACGAGACACTTCCTTTCCGCCTTCCTCCTCGCCGCGCTGCTCGCAGCGCCCCTCGTGATACTGCACACGCTTCACGAAAAGGCAGCCTTCGAGAGCGGTCTCCTGATGGAGGTGCGATGAGCGTGCGAGCGAGCGAACCTCAGGCGGTCTCGCTGCCTGCCATGCAATAGGCCGAGAACGCCTGAAGATAGGCTTGCACCCTGGAACGGTTCTCCGCGGTTTCGACGGTCCTGAGCACATCGGCCGGCTCCAGTTTCATCAGAGGAAGCCGGAGGAAAATATCGCCGGCGAACCGGTCGGTGATGGTCGCAAGGATCGTGCGAAGACCGGCCAGCATGTCGTCGCCGCGATGCGATGCGTGCAGCAGCGCGATCGGCTTATGGACGATCTCATCTCCCGATACCAGCCAGTCGATCGCATTCTTCAGCCCGCCGGGCATGGATCGCACATATTCCGGGCTGGCAATGATCACCCCGTCGCTCTGAGCGATCGCCTCGATGAAATCCCGCACCGCCACCGGCAGAAATTCCCCCTCGAGATCGGGCGAAAATACCGGCAAACCTCCCACGCCATCGAAGATCGCAATTTCGATCTCATCTGGCGCAACGGCGCGCACCGCCCGCAGCATTGATGTATTGGTGGAATTGCGCCGGGCGCTGCCGGATATGGCGAGAATCTTCATGGCCCCTAACAGGAATCGATCGATCATGGCTGTCAACGCAAAAGGCTAGGATCGATTGAGTAACGCCAAAAAAGCGACTTTTGCTTGAACTAGCCAAGCCTCGCGTTAGCCTGAGTACCGCTGCCGAATCGGCGGGAATTACCCTCGAGGAAATACACATGACGGCTTTGATCGAGGCACGGGGCGTCAGCAAACGCTTCCGGCAGCACAAGAGATTTCCGGGCCTGCTGGGCGCCCTGAAGACGTTGGTGACCAACGAATATACCGAAGTTCTGGCCGTTTCCGACATTGGTTTCGACATCACGGCAGGCGAGGCCGTTGGTTATCTCGGCCCCAATGGTGCCGGCAAATCCACGATGATCAAAATGATGACCGGCATTCTGGTGCCGAGTGCCGGCACGCTCTCGGTGCTCGGACGCACGCCGCATCTCAAGCGGATGGACAATGCGCGCGAGATCGGAGTTGTTTTTGGCCAGCGCAGCCAGCTGTGGTGGGATCTGCCGCTGGTCGACAGTTTTACCTTGCACCAGCGCATCTATGATATCCCAGCCGCCCGCTACGCGGACAATCTCCGGCGATTCAGCGAATTGCTCGATCTCACGCCCTTTCTCGACCGCGCGGTGCGCCAGCTCAGCCTCGGCCAGCGCATGCGCGCCGAGATCGTCATGTCGCTGCTGCACGATCCCAAGATCCTCTTTCTCGACGAACCCACAATCGGGCTTGATGTGGTCGCCAAGGATGCGGTGCGGCGCTTCCTCGCCGAGATCAACCGCGAGCGCGGCGTCACCATCATTCTCACCACCCATGACCTTCAGGATATCGAAACCATCTGCCCGCGGCTGATCATGGTCGATCATAGCAGGCTCATCTTCGACGGCGAGTTGAGGAGCCTGCGTGCGGCATTGGGCTCTGCCCGGCGGCTGACGCTTGAATTTGCCAGCGACCCTGGACCGCTGCCGTTGCGCACCGCGGCCCTCGTCAGCGACGAGGGCCTGCGCAAGAACTATCTCATCGAGCGTGAAGACATCTCGCTGGTCGCAATCCTGTCGGAGGTCGGCAGCGGGCGCGGCCTCAAGGACGTGGCGCTGCATGAGCCCGACATCGAAGAGGTCATCCGCACCTTCTACCAGCGCCGCAACGCCGACCAGCGTAGCAATGCCAAGGCCCGGGCATCATGAGCGCCTATTTCGCCTTTGCGCGCAGTTCGTTCCATTCGCAACTCGCCTACCGCAACGAAGTATGGGCCAACATCTTCGGCAAACTCGTGCAGGTCTTTGCGCGTGTCGCCATCTGGCAGGCGGCCTATGCCGGCGTCGGCGCAATCGTGGTCGAGGGGGTCTCCCTGCAGCAGATGGTGACCTATGCCCTGCTCGGCGGCGCCGTGATGGGCGCAACCCGCCCAGAAAGGATCATCGGCGAGATCGGCCGGTCGCTCAAGACAGGCGATGTCGCGATCTGGTTACTCAAGCCCTTGTCTTATCCTCTCTACCTCTTCGCCAACGAATGCGGCAGCTTTCTCTACCGCCTGGCAACGCAGGTCATCCCGACCGTCGCCTTCACCGCCTTGTTTTACGGCATGCTGCCGCCCGTAAGCCCGTTCCATGCCGTGATGTTCATCGCCTTCTGGGCGCTGTCCTTTGCGCTGCTGTTCCTGATATCAGCGCTTTTCGGCCTCGTCGCTTTCTGGCTGATGACCAGCTTCTCGCTGGACTGGATCCTGGGCGCCCTGCTGCAACTGTTCTCAGGCGTGCTGGTGCCCTTCTGGTTCTTCCCCGAACCTCTGGCCATGATTGCCCGCCACCTGCCCTTTGCCTGGATCGTCTATTACCCCAATGCCGTCTATCTCGGCAGGCTTTCCACGCCCGAGATCTGGTTTCATCTCGGCCTGGGGCTCGGCTGGGCCGCCTTGTTCCTCGCCGGCGTCCTTTGGCTGTGGCGCCGCGCCTCCAGCCGTATCACCGTGCAGGGAGGTTGATCATGCTGATGCATCACCTGCGCGTCCTGCCGCTGCTGGTGCGGATGCACGTCCGCTCCAAGATGGAATATCGCGGCGCTTTCTGGCTCGACCGTCTTGCGCAGATACTCTCCTATGGCAGCGTCTTCGCCACCATCGGAATCCTGCTTGCCCGCTTCGACACGCTCGGCGGCTGGACCTGGCCGGAGCTTGCACTGTTGTTCAGCTTCCAACTGCTGGCCTATTCGCTCGGCGCTGCGATGAGCTTCGTGCAGTTGCGCGAGCTCGAAGAACTGGTGCGGCTCGGCACTTACGACACGCTGCTGGTAAAACCTTTCAGCCCTTGGGCCTATCTGGTCTTTTCCGGCCTCAATATCGGCTACGCCGGTCACATCATCCTCGCAGCGGCGCTGATGGCCTGGGCAGTTCTGTCGATCGACTTCGTTTGGTCGGTCTGGTCCGCGTCATTCTTCATTGCTGCGCTTGTCAGCGCAACGCTGCTGACGGGTGCGCTCATCACCATGATCGGCGCCACCGCGCTGATCTGGGTGCGGTCCAACCATTTGTTCTCGATCTTCTTCGGCTTTTGGGAGTTGACCCGCTACCCGCTCAATATTTTTCCTGGCGGCATACAGCTCATCCTCATAACCGCAGTCCCGCTGGCCCTCACCAGTTCCGTTCCCGTCGGCGCCCTGCTCGGCAAGCCCATCCCGATCCTCGGGGGCTGGGCCGAGCCGGTGTCGCTTGTGGCCGGGCCGATCTGGGTCTTGATGGCAATCGCTCACTGGCGGTACGCCACCGGCAAATATCAGGGTGCCGGCGGCTGATCGGGCCAGCCGGCGTCAGGACGCCTGCGCCGACGATCTCGCGCGGACCTCGAGGAATGCCGCGGTCAGCTTCGCCAGCACCGGTGAGGTGCAGGTGCCATTGGCGCCGCCGATCGGATCGACGATATGGATCTGCCGGAGATCCTCCATGAACGCGTCCCAAAGCGGCGGTCCGCCTTCTTCAAGAAGCTGCGCGCGGATGCTCAGTTCCTCGCTCACCGGCAGATGGCGGCGTCCCCAGGCGCCGATCATCGCGAAGACGGGCACGAGCTGGATCGCCGGCTCCGTCAGGCTGTAGATTGCTTTCTGGCTGTGGCTCGGATCGTCCCGCTTGCTGATGAATCCTAGCGAGAGCAGACGCTTCAACCTGGCGGCCAGTATGTTGGAGGCGATCCCCTCCTCCGAATGGGTCAGAAGCTCGCGGAAATGACGGCGGTTGCCAAACATGATGTCCCTGATGATGATGAGGCTCCACCGATCGCCCAGCACTTCCATCGTCAGGTTGATCGGGCAGCCCGACCGCAGTTCGATATCCACCAATTCTCTCCTTCGAAAAACTGGTTGCAATATAGGATCACTTATGCAACAAAGCAACCAGTTTCAAACAGCAATCAGATGGAGGAAAGCATGACCAAAGTGCGTGTCGCAGCGTTTTCCCTTTCCGTGGATGGTTTCGGCGCCGGGCCGGAGCAGAGCCTGAGCGATCCGCTGGGCAAGCGGGGAACGGAACTGTTTGAATGGTTTTTCCGCACCCGCACCTTCCGCGCGATGATCGGAAAGGACGGCGGTTCTGAAGGCGTCGATGAAAATTATGCCGCCCGCGGCATGGCCGATTTCGGCGCCTTCATTCTCGGGCGCAACATGTTCGGCCCCATCCGCGGCGATTGGCCGGATGACGCCTGGAAAGGCTGGTGGGGGCCGAACCCGCCTTATCACGCACCGACCTTTATCCTGACACATCACCCCCGCGAACCCATCGTCATGGAAGGCGGGACGACGTTTCACTTCGTCACCGGCGGCATCGAGGAAGCGCTTGCCAAGGCGAAGGCCGCGGCTGGCGGCAAGGATGTGAAAATCGGCGGCGGCGTCAGCACAGTCCGCCAATATCTGCAGGCCGGCCTGATCGACGAATTGCATTTCGCCATCTCGCCTGTTGTGCTCGGCAAGGGCGAAGCGATGTTCACCGGCATCGACCTCCCGGCGCTGGGCTTCCGCGTCGTCGAGCATGTGACGACCGAACACGCCACCCATATCGTGATGGCAAAATAAACGAGCCGAAACCATCCTGGCAGGCGCCGCTCTGACGGTCGCCTGCCTGAATCGTTCCCAGGTCCGAGACCAAACCGTGTTAAGAAAGCTGTGGCATTGCTCCCGAATGAGCGTAAAATAAAGGGCATCGGCCCATCGGACATCGGCGAGACCGCTTGAGAGATCATACGTGCTCTTGCCATTTCATGGAGGGCACGGAAATGCTCCTGTCACTCATTTCCCTTAACGATGATGAAATCATCACTGTCACCGATGCTGTTCGGCAATGGTGCTGCGAGAGGAAACTAGACATCGACAGCATCGAAGGACACCGCGCCATCACCGTCGCCGTCGATCTCATCCAGATGAACAGCGACCGCAACAGGCTTTTTACCGAGCTGTCGAAGCAGCTGGATCACCGGTAGGATTATCGATCCATCGAACCCGTCCCGGAGAGATGCAAGGAGCAACGCTGCGACGGGTCTCGAAGCGCGAGGCAGGCGCACAGCTCGATCGAATTTGCTTAGCTAAAGACGTTTTTCAAAGAACGTGTCAGGGTACGGGTCGTCGTTGAAACGGTCGATCTCGTTCCAGCCGGTTCCGCGATAAAGCTGTGTTGCCTCAGGCAGCGCACTATTCGTATCCAGACGCAGGATCTTGACGGACAGCTCGCGGGCGATGGTCTCGGCAGCCGTCATCAGGTGTTTTGCCAGCCCGAGGCCACGCGCGGAGGGGGCGACCCACAGTCTTTTGATCTCCGCGACTTCGCCGCCACTGCCCTTCAATCCGACACAGCCGATCGGCAGGCCATCTGAGATGGCCACTAGGAACGCGCCGTGCGGGCGGATCATATCCTTGGCGTCGGGATCGCGAGAAAGCGAGACATCGAAACCCTTCTCGAAGCGGCGTGCAAGTTCGCCGTAATATTCACTCAGACAATATCTGGCGTCCTCGTGTCGAGGATCTTGCTCCTCGAGAATGATGTGGTCACGCCTGAGCGAGGAAGCGACGATATCCATGGCGCGCAGGAGCTCTTCCGGGCGGCGATGGCGTGCCAGAAAAGATTGAGCCTGCGTGTTGGAAAGCGCTTCATAAGCCCGAAACTCGGAACGGCCGCTTTCGGTCAGCCGGACAATACGGCGGCGCGCATCCTCCGAGTTCGCGACCGTCTCGATGAGCCCCTCCTCTTCCAGACTGCGCAGCAGTCGGCTCATCAGACCCGAGTCGAGACCGAGATAATCGCGGATCATCGCAACGTCCGATTGGCCCTTGCCGATCGCATTGAGAACGCGAGCTGCGCCCAAAGGGCGGCCACGTCCGAGGAAAGAGGTATCGAGAGCGCCGACTTCCGAGGTGACGGCACGGTTGAAGCGACGGACACGAGAGACAGGATCGAAAGCCATATTATCTGACTTAGGTCAGGTAATTGATCATGTCAATTCTGCGCACTCAAAGAGCAGATTTTCCGGCCGGTCGCCGGCTGACGGCCACCTTGCGCAACACCATCGCCTCACCTATGGAAATGCAACATTCCGCAAGGCCTCTCAGTGTTCCGTTTTGCCCTTCATCTCCTGATCGCCCTCATCCTGACGTTACTGACTGAGATCGGCGGCATCGCCTATCTTATCGCTCTCGCCGCATCGCGCATCTTCGACATACGGCGATTTCCGGCGAAGCTTGCGATTTTCCTGATTTGTTATGCCGGCGCGACATTCGCCGCGAACCTTGCCGCACCGATGTTCGGACGGGTTCCCCTCTCCTGTGTCGCCAGTGCCGCGGACCGGCTCGTGGTCCGCTCTCCGATCTATTGTCTGCTGAACCGCAACTACGTCACCCCAGACGTGCGCGATCTGGCAAAGGCGCTTGCCGTCCATATGGACAAGCAATTCCCAGGCACCGTCACCGTCGCGCTAGATGCGAATTTTCCCTTCATGAATGGCTTTCCGCTGCTTCCGCATCTGTCGCATTCCGACGGGAAAAAACTCGACTTCGCCTATTATTACAAGGATGCGGACGGCGCCTTCCTGAATGGCGTCACCCGCTCGCCGATCGGCTATTTCGCCTTCGAGCAACCGAATCCCGGTGACGAACTGCCATGCGAAGGGCGTCATGACTGGCTCACCACCCGTTGGGACTTCAATGCGCTGCAGCCTCTGTTTCCGGCCTATCGCATCGAGGAACAGCGCACATCGGCCGCGATCGCCTGGCTGACCAGCGAAGGCGTGGCGCGCTTCGGCCTGCAGAAGATCTTCATCGAGCCGCATCTCAAGAACACGCTTGGGTTCACCGACAGCCATATCCGCTTTCAAGGCTGCCGCGCCGCCCGCCACGACGACCATATTCACATCCAGGTCGAATGATCCTCTCGCCGACCCGTCAAGAATGCCGGCGCGCCGTATAGATCGCCGTCGTCATATTGCGTTCGACGTGTCCGCCGAACCTGGATGCGGCGATGTCTTCCAGGGCATCGAGCAGTGCGCCACGCTCCACCGACGGCAGTGCAGTCACGTTGGAAAAAGTCGCGTAAAGCCTGCGAACGGCTGGCGGATCGAGCGTCAGCGTCCACGGGAGAAATTGCGGTGCGTCGGCAGTGAAGCCAGTGGCGGCCAGTTCCCCGACACGGGCCTCGGCGTCCAGCCCGTGAGGCAGCCGTTCGGCATCGCCGCTCGACGGGCTGGACGGGCTATTCGCGAAGAGATGAAGGGTTTCGTCGTGGAAGGCATCCGGCCGGCATCGCCAAAGACATTCCACCACAGGGCGATGGCTCCGCCCGGCCGGAGCAGATCATGGATCTTTTTCAGCGAATTGATCGGGTCAAGCCAATGGAAGGCCGTCGCAGCGGCGACGAGATCGAAGGAGGCAGGCTCGAGATCCGCGGTCTCGAAAGGAGCCGTCACGATATCAAGACGCGCGTCGTCGATCGAGGCGCGAAGGTAGTCCGCAAGCCGGCCATCAGGCTCGACGGCAACGAGCCTGCGCGGCCGGTGGCCGAGCAACGTCCTGGTCGCCAACCCTGAACCGGCGCCGATCTCCAATATGTCGATGCCGGCCTTGAGACCGGCGCGCTCGCGCAAGGCCGTCCATGTCGCTTGCGGATAAGGCGGCCGCCCGCGGTGATAATTGGCAGGATCATTCCCAAACGCTTCGCGGCCAAACCGACGGTCGAGCTTTACCGTTTCCATCGCGGACTCCATCTACAGCGTCCTTTGAATTATGCGGCAGCCAGGCTATCAAACGGGGTGGGTTTCGTCATAGGCGCGTTGTGCCGCAAAAATGGCATCCATATTCTTCTCGGCCCAGTGGGCAAGAGCGGAAACGGTATCCGTCAGGGTGCGCCCCAGCGGCGTCAGCGCATATTCGACGGTCACCGGCACGGTCGGAAAGATGGTGCGAGAGATCAGCCCGTTGCGCTCCAGCTTCCGCAGCGTCTGGGCCAGAACCTTCTGCGATATACCCTTGATATCGCGGCGGATGTGGTTGAAACGCACCGGCCCGCCTTCCAGCCGGTCGAGAATGAGCAGCGCCCATTTGTCCGCCAGCCGGTCCAGCACCAGCCGCGTCGGGCAGCGGTCCTCATAGACGTTGTAGGCCTGTTGCATCGCCGTCATCTGCTTTTCCCTTCCCGAAGCGGTTTCCCGGAGGAAACCAGGTGACAAAAAAGTGCTCTCTTTTCCAATCCGTATTTACCTGTATCTATCCAATAGTAAGATAGTTTCCAATAGATACCAAGGAGAGTGACATGAGCAACAAGATTCTCGTTCTCGGCGCGACGGGTACCGTCGGCAAGCATGTGGTGGATGGGCTTCTGGCGAAGGGCGAGGCTGTCAAGGCCGCTTCCCGCACGGGCAAGCCCGTGGCGGGCGCCGAGGGCGTCGTCTTCGACCATGGCAAGCCGGAAACCCATGGCCCGGCCTTCGAGGGCGTCGACCGCGCCCATGTGCTTCTGCCTTCCGGCTATGTCGATGCCAAGGGTCTGCTGCTGCCCATCATCGAAGCGGCGGCCAGCCGCAAGGTAAAGGTCGTGTTCCAGAGCGTTTTCGGCGTCGACGCCGACGACTCCATCCCCTATCGCCAAGTCGAGATCGCCCTGGAGAAATCAGGAACACCCTACGTCATCCTGCGTCCGAACTGGTTCGCCGACAATTTTCATACCTTCTGGAAGGCCGGCATCGACCATGGCCAGATCGCGCTTCCGGCGGCCGAGGGCAAGTCGAGCTTCATCGACGCCCGCGACATCGCGGCAAGCGCCGTGGCCGCCCTCACCTCCTCAGCCTTCGACGACAGGGCGTTCAACCTGACTGGGCCGGAAGCCCTGTCCTACGCTGAGGCCGCCGTCATCCTTTCCGACGTCATCGGCAAGCCCGTTGCTTACAACGCCATCACGGACGAAGCCTTCGTCGGCATTCTCACCGGCGCTGGCGTGCCGGCCGACTATGCGAGCTTCCTCGCTTCGATCTTCTATCCGGTTCGCCAGGGCTGGACCGCCGCCGTGACCGGCGATGTCGAGACGCTGACGGGCAAGGCGCCGCGTTCGCTGAAGACTTACGCGGCAGATTATGCCGCGGCACTGAAGGCATAAGTGCAAACAAAGTCGCAGACGGCGGTGTCCGCCGTCTGCCCTCCATGCAATGATAAAAGGAAGTCCGGCAATCGCCGCTGCAGCCGCCCCAGACGACATTCCCCAGGGAGCCATGCCATGCGTCCAGCCATCGCGATCCTCTTCCTGGTTGAAACCTGTCTTTATGCCGTTGCCTCGCTCACCCACGCCGGGCTCGTCCTCGAAGGCCATGAACACCGGCAGGCGATGATTGCCGAAGCAGTGATATCAGCCGTCCTCCTTCTCGGCCTGACCGCGCTCAGCCTTGACCGACCGTGGAGCCGCGCGGCTGCGATCTCGGCCCAGTCCTTCGCCCTCCTCGGCACTCTCGTCGGCGCCTTCACCATCGCCGTCGGCGTCGGCCCGCAAACCAGGCTCGATTACGTCACCCATGCCGTAATGATCCTGCTCCTGGTCACAGGCCTCATCTGGCTGACAAGGAAGCGGAACGCCCCGGGATAAGGATCGAGCCACGACGCCTATCGCAACGGCAGTTCGTAGCTCCGCTTCAGCGTTTCCATCGGCACGTCGGTCTTGACGCTGAGCACGCTCGGAATACGAGTCAGGTGGTCGGCCTGAAAACGCCAGTAGCTGTGCAGATCGGCGGTGACGATCCGAAGCACGGCATCGCATTCCCCTGTGGTCAGGTAGCATTCCATCACCTCGGGAAAGCGCCTCACGGCTTCTCCGAAGCGGAGCGTCACCTCGGCGTCCTGGGTCTTGAACCACACGCGGGCAAAAACCGTCAGCCCAGCCCCGATCTTGGCAGGGTCCAGCACGGCGACGTAGCGATCGATGATCCCGGCCTCTTCCAGCAGCCGCACCCGTCGCAGGCACGGCGAAGGCGACAGCCCGACCTCCCTCGCCAGATCGACGTTCGAAATACGCCCGTCACGCTGAAGCACGCGCAGGATATGGCGATCGATCGGGTCCAACGTTCCTGGCATTTCATAGCTCCAGCTATTCTCTGAATGGCAGAATATGCCAAACTTTTGCAATTTTGAAGAAGCTTTGAAAGCTCATTGCGTGCGAACTGGCCTATCGTTCTTCTCATTAAATCGGAGATGGACTGATGGTGAAAAAGATAGAGAAAATCGTGCTCGCTTATTCGGGCGGGCTGGATACATCGATCATTCTCAAATGGTTGCAGGAGGTCTATGAGTGCGAGGTCGTGACGTTCACGGCCGATCTCGGCCAGGGCGAGGAGCTCGAGCCGGCGCGAGCCAAGGCTGCGATGTCGGGGGTCAAGGACATCCGCATCCTCGATCTGCGTGAAGAGTTCGTCCGCGATTTCGTCTTTCCGATGCTGCGGGCCAACACGCTCTATGAGGGGCAGTATCTGCTCGGCAGTTCCATCGCCCGGCCACTGATCGCCAAGCATCTGGTCGGCATAGCCGGGGAAGTCGGCGCGGATGCCGTTGCCCACGGTGCAACAGGCAAGGGCAACGACCAGATCCGGTTCGAACTGGCCGTCAATGCGCTCGATCCGTCGCTTAAGGTCATTGCTCCCTGGCGCCAATGGAACATCCGCTCCCGCACCCAGCTTCTCGAATATGCCGAGAATCATCAGATCCCGGTGCCAAGCGACAAACGCGGCGAGGCGCCATTCTCGACCGATGCCAATCTGCTGCACACCTCGACCGAAGGCAAGATTCTCGAAGATCCGGCGCAAGTCGCGCCCGATTATATCTATCAGCGCACGGTCGACCCCGTCGATGCTCCCGATGCCCCCGAGATCATCACCATCGGTTTCGAGGCAGGGGATCCGGTTTCCCTGAACGGCACGGCGATGACACCGGCCGCATTGCTGACCGAACTCAACGGACTGGGCGGCCGGCATGGCGTCGGGCGGCTCGATCTGGTCGAAAACCGCTTCATCGGCATGAAGTCGAGAGGAATATACGAGACGCCGGGAGGTACGATCCTGCTTTCGGCGCATCGCGGCATTGAATCGATCACGCTCGATCGCGCCGCCGCGCATCTGAAGGATGAGATCATGCCCCGCTACGCCGAGCTGATCTATAACGGCTTCTGGTTCGCGCCCGAGCGGGAAATGCTGCAGGCCCTGATCGACCGGAGCCAGGCCTTCGTCAGCGGCGAAGTGGCGGTAAGGCTTTACAAGGGAAGCGCCTCGGTTATCTCTCGCACCTCCCCTTGCTCACTCTATTCCTCCGACCTCGTCACCTTCGAGGAAAGCGCCGTCGCTTACGATCACCATGATGCCGAAGGCTTCATCAGGCTCAATGGCTTGCGGCTCAAGAGCTGGGCAGCCCGCAACGGCAGATGACCGCTCGATCTTACGTCAGCCTGATGGGCCGATAGGTCAATGCCCACATTGACGGCACCTTCCCCCGCGGCGGGCCGAAGCAGTCAAAACCACGGAGAAGCGAGGAACCCAATTTCAAACGATCTAAAAACAGCAGCTCGAAAATTAATCGATTTTAATTTTATCGTTAAAATTTTCTTGTTGCATCGCAAAAGAATTTAGACATTAATTTTTGTGGATGCTCAGTTTATTCGTTGGAGAACTCGCATGACTGTGACATTTCCGCTGACCGAAAAGCGCGACCCGGAGACATTGCTGAAACACTTGATGTTGCACAAGCTAAGCGTTCCGGGAAATTGCGTCGTGTCGCTCAAAGCCAACGTCGCCCACGTCTCATCCTCTCATACGACCGCGCTCGGCACCGCCCGTACCGCCTGGTAGGGATCGGGGCGGCATTCTCCAACTCCCTCATCCTGAGGGGCGATCCGTAGGATCGCCTCGAAGAACACACGCAACGCCGCTTCTTGCCTGTCGGACGCCTGCGGTACCGATCCCCATGTTAGGGGAAATATGAACATTCTCCGAGACATCGGAGAGCGGAAATCGGGATGACCTCAGCCGTCGTAGACGACAGCAACCTTGTTCCCAGCCGGGTCACGCATGTAAGCGGAATACCAGTTCGGCCCGTAATGCGGACGTAGACCAGGTGCGCCCTCATCCGTTCCCGAATTGCTCATCGCAGCTTCGTAGAAAGCGTCTACTTCGGCGCGGGACTGGGCCATGAAACCAACCATCGAGCCGTTTCCGGCGCTTGCCTGCTCCCCATTGAAGGGCTTGCAGACCCACAGAATAAAACCTTCGCCTTTCCCGCCTTCGGAATAGGCTCGCCATCCGGGAAATTCCTTATGTTTGCTCCATCCGATCGTTGCCAGAGCGGCATCGTAAAAGGCGTTCGATTTGTCGAAATCGATTGCGCCGAGGGTTGCATAAACGCTCATCACCTTCCCTTCCCTGTTGCAGGATCATGCAGGTTTCATATCGCGCATACACGAACATAACAAGAACAACTACGGGCAGTCTTGCGAAAAATCATCGCGGCAGACGGTGATTGCCGTGTCCGCAAAAACTCCTATTCTGCACTTCGCCGATGGCGATGAAACCTCGGTGTACCCCCATGACTGCGACGGGAAATTTGGATCACATCATGATGACTTTGGAACGCCGTGATCTCAGCGATATCCACCGTGACGACTGGGTGGATCGCCGTTTGCCGGCCACATGGCGGCCCTATACGCGGTTGGCGCGGCTGGATCGCCCGGTCGGGATATGGCTGACGCTTTTCCCATGCTGGGCCGCCCTCATTCAGGCATCGAGCGGCCTCCCCGACCTCAGGCAATTGGCGGTCTTTTCTCTCGGCGCTCTTCTGATGAGAAGCGCCGGTTCCACGATCAACGACATCGCCGATCGGAAGTTTGACGGCCATGTCGAGCGGACCCGCTTTCGGCCCTTGGCAAGCGGAGAGATTGCCACGCTGCCGGCCTTTGTTTTCCTGGCCGTTGAACTCGCACTGGCGGCTTTGCTTCTGTTCTTCCTGACGCCTTACACACGCCTCATTGCGATATGTGTGCTGCCGCTCGTCTTCGTCTATCCGCTCTGCAAACGTTTCACCCACTGGCCGCAGGCCGTCCTGGGTGCAGCGTTCAACTGGGGAATGCTGATGGCATGGGCCGAGGCTGCGGGCCACATCCCGGTTGGTGCCATGCTCATGTGGGCCGGCGCCATCGCCTGGCAGATCGGCTATGATACCGTCTATGCCTATGTCGATCTGAAGGACGACACCCGTCTCGGCCTGAAATCAACGGCAATCCTGTTCGGCCGGCATGGCAAGATCTTGATCGGCCTGTTCTATGCCTTGGCGGTCGGCGCGTGGTCGCTCGGGGGCTGGCTGTTGGAAATGTCACCGCCTTATGCGATCGGAATGCTGGTGATCGCTGTCCATCTTGGCTGGCAGACCCGGCGGATCGACCTTGCCCGCCCGGACGTGAATTATCGCTTGTTCCTGGCTAATATCCTGACGGGAGTGCTGCTCGCCTGCACGGCGTTTTCAGGCACATGGTAAGCAGCTCGAGGACGTTAGCACCGATGACCTACTTCAAACATGGCGTGCTCGCCGCGGTCGTGACGCTGGCGGCAACGATGACATCCCTCCATCAGGCGTATGCGCAACCATGCGAGCAGCAAACCTTCGAAGAAGCAAAATATGTCGTCTGCACGCTGGAACCGGGCAAAGCCGATCTGCGATTGTTCTGGAAGAATGACGATGGCGCGCCATACCGCGCTTTTTCAAGCCTTGCCGAAGCTGTTCGCGCCGAGGGGCGAACCCTGGTTTTCGCCGTCAATGCCGGGATGTATCGGGCCGATTTTTCGCCGATGGGACTTTATGTCGAGAACAGCAGGGAATTGAACTCCGCCAATACGACGCCAGCCGAAAGCTCCGCCGGCCAGGTGCCGAATTTCTACAAGAAGCCGAACGGCGTGTTCTTTCTGAGTGAAGCAGGCGCCGGGATACTCCCGACCGCTGAATTTCTGAAGCGTCGGCCCAAGGTGCGGTTCGCCACCCAGTCCGGCCCGATGCTTGTTATCGCCGACAAGCTGAACCCGATCTTCATCGTCGGCTCGACGGACCGAACCCGCCGCAGCGGTGTCGGAGCCTGCGAGCGCGGCACGGTTCGTTTCGCGATCAGCAAAGACGGGGTGAATTTCCACGATTTCGCACGGCTCTTCCGCGACCATCTGAAATGCCCGGACGCCTTGTTTCTCGATGGCGGACGAGGGGTCGGACTTTACAATCCGGACATGGGCTACAACGACTGGTCCTGGCACGGCGGCTACGGCCCTATCTTCGGGTTTGTCGAGTAGCGCAAGGAAAAGCCGGCTTCTACCAGGCCGACGATCCTGTCAGTCGACCTTTCACTGCCGGTCCGATGCCTGTTGCATGATGTCCAGGATGACGCGCCTTTCAAAAACCGCCTGCTTCGCATAGGCTCCCGAACTTCAAAATTGGAAGGGCCGGATGGAATATATCGATTCACTCGCATTGCTCATCAGCGTCTATGTCGTCTCCCTCGTCAGCCCCGGACCGAATTTCATCATCGTCACCAACACCAGCATGACGGTGTCGCGCGCGGCCGGCCTCTTTGCGGGTCTCGGACTTGCGATCGCATCCCTGACCTGGGCCGTCATGGCGATGGCAGGCCTCGGCTTTCTGCTGACCCAATTCGATTGGCTGCATATGACGTTGCAGGTGGTCGGCGCGCTGTATCTGATCCGGCTGGGCCTGAAGATGATCCGCGGCGCGGCCAAGCCCTTGAAGACGACCGGACCGACTGAGGTCACATGGCGCTCCGCCATGCGCCGTGCTTACGTCGTCAGCATGACCAATCCGAAATCAGTGGCTTTCTTCGGAAGCATCTTTGCGCTTGTCATCCCGGCACATGCGCCTGTCTGGCTCTATTGCGTCATTGCCCTGACCTGCTTCCTGCTCTCGGCTCTCTGGTATTGCGGCCTGGCCTTTTTCTTCTCTAACCCGCGCGTTTCCGCCAGCTTCCTGCGGTTCAAGGCCGGCATCGAGCGCGTGATGGGCGCCGCCCTCATCCTCATCGGCGGCCGCCTGCTCTGGGCTCGCTGACCTCATTCCGGCATGCGGGAGGGCCGGCCACTCGGTCAGGCAGCAGGCGAGGCCGGCAAGGGTTCGTCAATCTCTTCGGGAATGAAGCCGTCGGTCTGGCGTTTCCATAGACGGGCAAACAGACCGTCCCGTTCGACCAGTTCATCCGGCCTGCCCTCCTCCACGATGCGCCCGTGATCGAGCACGACGATCCGGTCCATCCTGGCAATGGTCGACAGGCGATGGGCGATCGCGATCACCGTCTTTCCCTCCATGACGAGGTTCAGCCTTTCCTGGATGGCGGCTTCGGATTCGCTGTCGAGGGCGGAAGTCGCCTCGTCGAGCACCAGGATCGGCGCGTCCTTCAGGAGAACGCGGGCGATGGCCACGCGCTGGCGCTGGCCGCCGGAAAGTTTGATGCCGCGGTCGCCGACGAAGGCATCATAGCCCCTGCGGCCTTCGCCATCGGAAAGATCGGCTATGAAGGCATCGGCGCTGGCCATCTTCGCCACCCTCTCGATCTCGTCCGTCGTCGCCTCCGGCCGGCCGTAACGGATATTGTCGCCGACCGATCGATGCAGCAGTGCGACATCCTGCGCGATGACGCCGATGGCGCGGCGAAGGCTTGCCTGCGTGACCGTGCGGATGTCCTGCCCGTCGATCAGGATCGCGCCGTCGGCGATGTCGTAGAAGCGTAAGAGCAAGCTCACCAGCGTCGTCTTGCCGGCCCCGGAGAGGCCGACGAGCCCCACCTTTTCGCCGGCACGAACCGTCAGCGACAGGTCATCGATAACAGGCTTGCCGGAGGTGTAGGCGAAACG
Organism: Rhizobium sp. BK112; assembly: GCF_014193215.1. Taxonomy (NCBI): domain Bacteria; kingdom Pseudomonadati; phylum Pseudomonadota; class Alphaproteobacteria; order Hyphomicrobiales; family Rhizobiaceae; genus Rhizobium; species Rhizobium sp. BK112. The sequence goes on along the minus strand of NZ_JACHYZ010000001.1, from coordinate 886,392 downwards.
GACATTCTCGAAACAGATTTCCCCACGGCTGACCGTCAATTCGGTCGCATCCGGCCGGTCGGTGATGGTGGGTGGTGTCGTCATGACCGGCATGGCATCCTTGATCGTGCCAAGCGCGCGGAAGATCTGCTGTCCCATTTGCAGGAAGGTGAAGGACCCAGCCGAAAGGCGCTGGAGGATGTACACCGTTGCAACGAAATCGCCCACGGTCAGGAATCGGTCAAACAGACCCCAGAAACCAATGCTGAGCATGACGAGCCAGAGCACCATGTTGAGGCTGATGACGACGAGTTCCGTTGTCCGGTAGATGCGCTGTTCGTGGTGAAGCGTGTCGACCCCCTTGGACATGGTCTTTCTCAGCGCACCCGCCTCGCTATCTTCTGCTGCGAACTGCTTGACCATCTGGATGTTGCCGTAGATGTCCGTCAGGGCACCGGAGATGAGGCTGTTCTGCTTTGCCGAGCGGCGGGCGCGCTCCGTAAAATCCGGAACGACCTTGATCGTGAAGAGCACGTTGAAGGCAACCCAGACGACGACCGGCAGCGCAAGCTGCCAGGAGAGCGCGAGCAGAAGAACCACCGACCCGATGATCTGAAGCAGAAAGCGGGGGGCCGTCTGGAACGCGATCACGATCTGTTGCTGAACGGCATTGGCGACCTGACCGAGCCTTGATGCGACCTGACCGGTGAAAAGATCATGGAAGAAGGCGAGATCCTGCCGCTCGACGGCCTTGTGCCCCTGCCATTGAATTGCAACGGGCAGGCTGATGCCGATGGTGTGCGAGTTGAGAATATTGGTGATATAGAAAAGAATGGGCATCACCGGAAAAAGCAGAAAGGCAAGGACTGCCAGCAGCCCGAACTTGCTGTCGACGAAGAGTTCGACACCCTGCGTCGTCACTCCGTCGACAATGACCGAAAGCCCCCAGATGATCGTAAGATTGATTGCTTCGATGGCCATCGAGCTCGCCGCCATAGCGATGATGACGCCTCGAAACATCGCGATGAAGTGCAAAAGAACCGCCACAGGTCCCTTCGTGGGCAGCGGCCGGTAGGGGATATCGAGCGGCCGGATCAAGGTTTCGAAGGGACGATAGATCGCATCTGAAATCGACATGGGCCACTCGGATCAAAAAATCGGGAGGAGGCGTGGACTCAGCTACGCTGGGTCGCAGAAAATCATCTTCCGGCCGCGATCTCAATTAGAAATTTCAGAAAACGCCCGATGCAAAAGGTGTCGTGAAAGCCGTTTCAGGAGCACGTGGCGCCTGAAAGCGCCAATTGCGGTCATCGCGTAATTGCGGCAGGATGTCGTCCGTAAACAGGGAGCAGGATTGAACCGGCGACCATGCTGACGGGCTCATGTCATTGCGGCAAGGCGAGCTGGACACTCGAAGGTGATCCCGGCTCGATCACCGCGTGCAACTGTACGCTCTGCCGGCGCTACGGCACGTTGTGGGCCTATGATTACGAAGGAGAGCGTATCGCTCTCACTGGAGAGACCGCCTCCTACACCCGCGCCGACAGGGACGAGCCGTCTCTAGAAATATTATTCTGCCCATCCTGCGCCTGTGTCTTGAGCTGGCGCGGCCTGCGGCTTCGAAAGGATGGCCGCCGGCGCATGGCCGTCAACATGCGGCTTGCGCCGGCCGATCTCGTTCAGGACCTGCCGATCGATCATTTCGACGGCCTTGATACGTTTGAAGACCTTCCTTCCAAAGGGCGCTGCGTGCGCGACCTCTGGTTCTGACAGCCTGTCTCGTGTCGACCGGCCGATTGCGAAAATCGCTACCCGGCCGGGTCGCACCAGACGCAGCGCTCTGACGAAAGATCGTTCCGCGATAGGCTTCTCAGCCGCGCCGCGCCGCCTCGATCGCTGCGATGTCGATCTTCCTCATGGTCATCATCGCGTCAAAAGCACGCTTTGCCTGGCCACCGCCTGCCGAGAGCGCTTCGGAGAGGACGCGCGGCGTGATCTGCCAGGACACCCCCCATTTGTCTTTGCACCAGCCGCACGCACTTTCCTGGCCGCCATTGCCGACGATGGCGTTCCAGTAGCAATCGGTTTCCTCCTGATCGTCGGTCGCGATCTGAAAGGAGAAGGCCTCGTTGTGTTTGATCGCGGGACCGCCGTTCAACCCGATGCAGGGAATCCCCGCAACGGTGAACTCGACAACCAGCACATCTCCCTGCTTACCCTCGGGATAATCTCCCGGTGCACGAATAACGGCGTCCACGGTACTGTCGGGAAAAGTCGCAGCATAGAAGCGGGCGGCAGCCTCAGCATCCTTGTCGTACCATACGCAGATCGTGTTCTTTGCCATTGTGTGCTCTCTCGCTCCTCGTTTCGCATTTCCAACTGAAATAAGAGGCAAGCCGTCTTTCTCCAGCCCACGGCAGCGATTTCCCGCGGGCAACTGCCGAGCGCTGCTAAAATGGTCGAAGTACCCGCTTCGGCCGACAGCAGAAGACGTGGCACATATGGATCGGAGCAGTTGCGGTCATTATTGATCTGTCGCATCACTTGGCCGCTGAACCAGCCTTTTGGCATTCTTTTAGGACAACACAAGTGATTTACCTGCTTCGCCACGGCGAGACCATTTGGAACACCTTGGGTCGGTTCCAGGGCCAAAAAGATTCACCACTTACAGCGCGCGGTATCGAACAGGCCGAACAAATGGCGAAGCTTTTGAAGAAGGAAATTGCAGGCAGTGAGCGATCGTTCCAGCTTCACGTCAGCCCTCTCGGCAGAACGCAGGAGACCGCGGCTCGCATCGAACGGGTATTGCCGCTGGCCGCTCGTCCGGAATCGCGGCTCATGGAGGTGACCGTCGGTTCTTGGGACGGCATGACCAAGTTCGAGATCGACAACGAGTTTCCAGGAATGCTGGACAGGTCCGACGCTTTTGATTGGTATTTCAGATCTCCAGACGGGGAGAGCTCGATGCCGCCTGTGCGCGAGCAAAGAACTGGATCTCAGGCATATATGAACCGACAATTGCGATTTCTCACGGGCTGTTTGGCCGATTGGTACGTGGCGTATATTCCGGCCTTTCGAAGCGGGAAATGCTGGAATTGCCCGTTCCCCAAGATGGGTTTTATCGTCTTTGCGACGGTGAGTTCAGTCTGGTAAGCGCGTCGGCCGATACTTAGCACCACGACATTCATAAAAACAAAGACCTGCGACCGTCGCATGAATCAAATTCTAAACGACGCGCTTTTTCTGTCTTCGACACAAAACTCGTGTCAGACTGGGCTATCTACGCATACGCCTGCACGACGATCGAAAGGCTCGAAGCCATGCACAAGTTCACTGTCACTATTACGCGGGAGATCGAGGCTGACACCGCCGAGGAGGCCGCCCTGCTCCTCTATCAGGAACTGTCGAGGGGACCGGTCCCCGATCGCTACGCGGTCACCGACGAGACGAACGCCACGAAGGAGGTGAAGCTGGACCGCGAAAAGGCCGATGAATTCGCCAGCATCGATCACACCGCCGACCCAGGCAATTGGTAAGCATCACATGACCTGCCAGAGATCCGGCTTTGCGCCGCGAGCGCAAGTGCGGTAGTTGCGGGTCCCCTTCTCCGGCGCGAATGCTGGCTGTAAATAGCCGTTCGGCCGGAATATCGAGAGCCAAGGAAAGACCGTGATCTCACCAATCAAAATAGCCGTCGCCGGCGCGAGGGGCCGCATGGGTCGTGCCATCCTGCCACTGCTGGCGGCCGATCCGGCTTTTGCGTTCGTCGGCGGCATTGGCCGTGAGGGCTCTATGGGTGCCGGGCTGATCGATCGTTCGGCCGCGATCGGAGCGGCCGACGTGATCCTGGATTTCACGACGGGAAGCGCTGCGGCCGAACTTGCCGGCTTGTGTGCTTCGGCCGGTGGACCGGCCTTGGTAATCGGGGCGACAGGTTTCGAGCCAGATGAACTGGAACGGATCGCCGAGGCCGCCCGCACGATTCCGATCCTGCGCTCCGGCAATTTCTCCATCGGCGTCAACATGCTGATCGGTCTGGTCGCCCAAACCGCCCGCGCCCTTCCTGCGCATGAGTGGGATATCGAAATCCTCGAAGCCCATCACAACAGGAAGATCGACGCGCCCTCCGGCACGGCGCTGATGCTTGGTGAAGCAGCCGCCGAGGGCCGCGGCGTTTCCCTCGCATCCGTCGAGCGGCGCGGCCGTGACGGCATCACCGGCGAGCGGCCGCCCGGCGAGATCGGTTTCGCCGTGTTGCGCGCCGGCGGGATCGTCGGAGAACACAGCGTGATGTTTGCCGCCGCCGAGGAAGTCGTGACGCTCTCGCATTCGGCTCTCGATCGCGGCATGTTCGCCCGCGGCGCGCTTGCCGCCGCCCGCTGGATCGCGGGACGCGCACCCGGCGAATACGGCATGAGGGATGCGCTGGGGCTGGCGTGAATAAGGGAAACAAGCTCACAGCATATCGAGGATTGCCGAAGCGACGACCACTTCGGTTCCGGCCAGTCCCACTGAGCAAAACAGCGTCGTATCCTCAGGTGATCTCCGCCCCGTCGCTTTCCCGGCAATGATATCGGCAAGGTCGACCATGCGACTGTCGTTGCCCGAGCCGGCAAGGAAAAACGGCGACGCATAGGCGCGCGTCTGCTCCGGAGAATCCGTCGCGATCACGGCTGCCGCATCGGCGATATCCAGGCCGAGTTCGTATCCCCGATACGTTTTCGGGCCGACGGTGTTGACGTGCGCACCGGGCTTCAAATCCCCAGCATGAACGACAGGCGTTTGGCTCGTTGTCGCGCAGATGACGATATCGGCATCATCGACGGCTTCGATGGCGCTGCCGGCAACCTCCACCTCAATATCCAAGGCGTGCTGCATCTCGCTTGCGAAAGCCGTACGCTTTTCCTCGTCGCGGCTATAGACGCGGGCGCGATCCAGTTTTCGAACCGCGTCGGCTGCGGCAAGCTGGGTTCGCGCTTGCGCTCCGCTGCCGAGTATCCCCACGGTCCTGGCATCCGGCGCGCTGAGGTGACGGATGGCGAGACCTCCGATCGCACCGGTCCTGAGATTGCCGAGACGCTCTCCGAGAACGATACCTTTGAGCCTGGCGTCGTCGGCCGACCATACCGCCACGATCTGCGAATGCTCCACCCCCTCGAATGTTTCATAGGCCCGAAAGCCCGCGAGCGGTTTGTCGCCGAGGATGCCGCCGACGGTGAAGACGAGATCGCCGCGATCGGCAAACGAGACATGATGCCGGGGCGGAGAGATCAGCCGATTGCCGGCTCTCGCGAGAAAAGCGGTCTCGAGCGCATCGATCGCGACCGTCATCAACGCGCCATCGACCAGATCTTCGTCTCTCAGGACTTTCGCCATCCCCAAACCTCCGGTTCATGCCGGCACCCTGCAACCCCAACCCCGCTTGAGGTCAATAGGTCAGCAAACCGATATCCGCGGGAGACTTAATCGACCAGACGGCGCGCCATCATGACGTCGTCGATCTCCCTGCCCTCCTCCAGAACCCCGCCGGGAATCCTGCCGATTTCGGAGAAGCCTTCCCGCTGATAGAACCGTATTGCCGCCGGGTTCTCAGCGCTGACGAAGAGTTCCAGCTGCAGGATGCCGATATCGCGCGCGTGATCGGCAACCGCACCGAGCAGCCTGCTGGCAAGGCCCGTTCCGCGCAGGCTCCTTCTCACATAGACCATGATGATCGTTGCGCGATGGGCCATCTTGCTCGACCGCTGGCGAAGCAGGCCGGTTATGCCGACGGGTTCATCGCCCTGAAACGCGATGAAAACCGGCTCGTTCAGGCGATTGCGCCACTCCTCGAGAGAAAGAACCTCCCAGTCTTCGTAGCGGCTTGCAAAGAGGGACGGTTCGGTGCGAAGCGCTTCCAGACGGATGCGCCGGAAAGCCTCCACCTCGTCTGCCCTGATATGCCTGATCGCCGTACCGCTTCCATCCATCGGAACCTCCTTCGAGATGAGAGGTACAGTCAATACAGATGGGCTCAGCCGATGCAACCGGCGTTGAAAGCTTCATGCCCCAGCCTATGGCGATCGTCTCAAGCGCCGATCACTGCGCCGGACTCCTCAGCCGGCCGCCCTTCCGGACGGCCGGTTCACGGGGTGGGTCGACCCCTGTTTGATCGGTTGGGGGCGCGGCCTGTTCGCCGGTTGGGCCGACCGCTGGTTTATCGGTTGGCCCGCCGACAGGCTGCCTCGTCGACCGGACGATCAACGGATCGGCTGGCTGGACGGCGGATTGATCGGTTGTCGGCCCGTTCACCGGTTCCCCGGTTGGCCCGGCGGCCGATTGTTCGGTTGGTTCGCCCGCTGGTTCATCAGTTGGCTTGTCGATCTTGAACGATACAACTTCATGGATGATGACGAGAAGAACTATCCCGACCAACGTGCATGTCAGCGCGTAGAGAAGGAAATATTTCAGTGCATATCCCTCGCTAGTTGGCAGCACCAACTTGACAATGGTGCAAACGATATTTCCGCATTATTGAACGATACTTGAGACGAAGGCAATCATTTTCAAGCATAGCCATGAAATTTCAAAAATGGACAGAACGGAATAGAGTAAGTATTGTAGATATTTAGGAAGCCCTCTCTGGATGCTCAATTTATCTTGAGCCTCGGCAAGGACGAGAAAGTACTCTGGATCCCAAGCCCGAGTCTCCTGGGCGAAGACAGAGCTGGCGATATGGGCTAAATTGCATAGCGCCGGCAGCCTGCCTTCGGGGGCGGTCCCTCCAGGATCGGCGGCGGCAGGGGGAACTTATGTCGGCAATTGCATCTCTGTTTCAGGAAGCCGCCCGGCTTGCTGCGGGGTTCCGGCAGGCAGGGCCCGCCCGCCATGTGCCTGCCCACGATTACGCAGCCTCGCTTGCCTGCTTCGACGAACCGCTGCCGGCAGCCGGTTGCGATATGCTCAATGTCATCAGGCAGTTGGCGAGTGACGCCGAACCCGGGCTGCACGCAACCACGGGCCCGCGCTTCTTCGGCTGGGTCATCGGCGGCTCCCATCCGGTCGGCGTCGCGGCCGATTTCCTCACCAGCGCCTGGGGCCAGAACGCCGGAAACCATGCCGCCGCCCCGGCCGCAGCCGCAGTCGAGACCATCGCGGCGAGATGGCTCCTCGATCTCCTGAAGCTGCCGGCCGAAAGCTCGGTCGGCTTCGTCACCGGGGCGACAGTGGCGAACTTCACCTGCCTTGCCGCCGCCCGCGGCGAAGTGCTGCGCCGGGCGGGCTGGGATGCCGATGCGAGTGGCCTGTTCGGCGCGCCTGAGATCACCGTGCTGATCGGCGACGACGCCCATACGACGGTCTTCTCCGCACTGCAATTTCTCGGCCTCGGGCACGATCGCGTGTTGCGCGTGCGCACCGATCCAGTAGGCCGGATAGACCCGGTCGCGCTGACCGGCACACTCGATACCGTCTCCGGTCCCCTCATCGCCATCCTCCAGGCGGGGCAGATCAATACTGGCGCCTTCGACGATTTCGCCGCCATCATCCCGCTGTTGAAGGCGAAAGGCGCCTGGGTGCATGTCGACGGCGCCTTCGGCCTCTGGGCGCAGACGTCGGTGAAAACCAGCCACCTCAGCCGCGGCATCGAAGCGGCCGACAGCTGGGCGACCGACGGCCACAAATGGCTGCAGACGCCCTATGATTGCGGCTATGCGATCGTCCGCGACGAACTCGCCCATCGCCGCGCCATGACGATCGCCGCAAGCTATCTGCCGCTCGCTGGCGAAGGCGAGCGCGATCCTTCCCATTACGTGCCCGAGCTTTCGCGAAGGGCGCGCGGCTTTGCCACTTGGGCGATGCTGAAACATCTCGGCCGCGAGGGTGTAACCGCCCTCATCGACCAGTGCTGCGCCTCGGCGCAGCTGATCGCCGATCGGCTCGCACGCGAGCCCGGCATCGCCATTCTGAACGAGGTGGCCCTGAACCAGCTCGTCATCCGCTTCGGTACCGACCTGCCCTCCGAAGAAGGCGACGCGCTGACGCGAAAGACCATCGAAAAGATCAAGGCGGACGGCATGATCTTCGCAGGCGGCGCCAAATGGCGCGGCCGCGACATCCTGCGTCTCTCCGTCACCAATTTCCAGACGACATCAGATCAGGCGCAACTCGCCGCAGAAAGCATCATCGCCGCCTTCAAGAGTGTCAGCTGAGAATGATGCATCAGCTCCCCTGGTTCGCCCGCGCACAGAATGGTGCTGTCGCCGGCCGCGCATCCCAAATGAAACTTTCCGCGAGAAGCCCCGGCCATTAACGCAAATGTGGAATAGTTCCTGTCGCAAGAATGAAGCTCATGACAGCCCCCGCGGGTTCCAGTATTTCCAGGCGATCAAACGAGATCGGTCCAGTCTTATCGGAAACGAGAACCATGTTTAAGAATCGCCTTGCTTCATTATTCATTGCCGCCCTTCTGCCTGTTTCGGTTCATGCAGCCGATTGTCCGTCTGCTGACACCGCCGCCAAGGGTTTTGTGCTGGAAAATACCGGCGCACGGAGCGAATTCCACAAGGCGGAAGGGCAGATCGTCAAGACTGTCAATCATTTCGGCGGCTCACAGCAGCAGACGGTGTTTTCCTTTGCAGGTCTCTTCGATCTGGCCCGCTTCAGCAAAAACGAACAATATGCGATCCACCCGCTCTCCGATCTGAGCCGCATCGGTCCGCTGAAGAAAGGCGCTCGAACCAACGTTGCTTTCTTAGCGCTTGGCCCGGACGAGCGGGCGGATACGCGCTGGAGCCTGGAATTGACCGTCGCCGGACAGGAGAGCTTCAGTCTCGGCGAATGCAAATACAAGGTGTTCAGGATCAAGCAAGTGACCAAGAGAGGCGACGAGCAGGTCGACATCTTGAGCGTGCTCTATTCGCCTGACCTCCAGGCCACGTTGGCGAAGGTCTATTACGAGGGCACGGCCGACGAGTACACGGTCCGCTACGACAGGATCCAATCCCTGACGCACTGATGCTACGACGCATCAGTTATTGGCACACTTCTTCTCTTCCAGATTGAGGCGCGACAGCTCGTCTTCTCATTGTCACAGGCTGCGCTTATAGCTCCCCGCCCGTTCCGATCGCGCAAGGAGGAAGAGCCATGAAAGCCAATGATGTCGCCGCCCATTGGGAGAGCAATGCCGAGACGTGGACGATCTATTCCAGGGCGGGCTACGACAAGTATCGCGATGCGCTGAACACGCCGACCTTTCTGGAGATGCTGCCGTCGGTCGGCGGCCTGAGAGGTCTCGACCTCGGCTGCGGCGAAGGCTCCAATACCCGCGCGGTCGCCCGGCTCGGCGCCCGCGTGACCGGCCTCGACATCGCCCCGACCTTCATTCGTTATGCCCGCGAGAGCGAGGCAGACGCGCCGCTCGGCATCGACTATGTGCTCGGCGACGGCCAGAGCATCGATTTCCCGGAAGCGAGCTTCGATTTCGTCACCGCCTTCATGTCGATGATGGACATGGCTGATCAGCGCGAGGTGCTGAAGGGCATCCACCGCATTCTGAAGCCCGGCGGCTTCCTGCAGTTTTCGATCCTGCATCCCTGCTTCGTGCCGCCGACGCGCCGTAACATCCGCAATGAGGCCGGCGAGCCCGTCGCGGTAGAGATCGCCGACTATTTCGACGAGAGCGACGGCCGGATCGACCGTTGGATCTTTTCCTCGATACCGCAAGCGGAACGGGCGGCGCTGACGCCGTTTTCCGTTCCGCGCTTTCACCGCACGCTGTCGACCTGGGTATCGATGATCGTCGAAGCGGGGCTTACGATCGAGGCTTTTGGCGAGCCGATGGCCTCAGCCGTGGTGGCGCAGGCCGAACCCGTCGTCGCCGACACCCGCGTCGCGCCGATCTTCCTGCATATCAGGGCACGCAAGGCATAGGACCTGTTTTCCCGCCGGCATTGAGGTTTGGAACCGGCTTATCGTCGCACGGCAACGACCGAACTGGCGCGATAGCGCGACAGCTGCACCCGGTTGGATTGGTTGCCGCCGAAGAGATAGACATATTGCCGGCGCTGGTCGATGTGATCGAACAGGCTGACATGAAAGCGCCGGCCGGTGCGGATCACCACGACATCCCCACGCCTGGCGGAGCGGACGCCGACCGGCTTGCCGAACTTCTTCCAGGACGCCGCCATGTTGGGGTTGGGCGGCGGCTCCCTTGAAGATCGTTTGGCGACAAAGGCCAGGAACGCCCCGCACCACGATACCCTGCGCGGATTGATGCTAAGGAAGGAGATGGAGCGTTCATGCATGCTTTTGTACTTGGACGCCGTGCCGAGCATATCCGCCTCACAGGGCACGGCAAGCGCCGTGAGGACGATGACGAGAATAACCTTCATAGTTACCCACCATTGTTTGTATTATGCTGAAATTCCAAAATGTGGCGAAGAATAAAACAGGCGCGGCAACGTAGATGCGAATTATGGCGTGAATTAGAAACAACTAATACTGGCATTTTGGCGGCGGGAATTTGTCCGAAGAGAGGCACGGATCGGCGCTGACCAGCCTCTCGTTGCGGCCGAACGCGACGATCGAAGAACTCGTAGAACCCTTATTTTGCAGGCTCGAAAGGCTGACATAGGCCGTCCGGGCCAGGTGTATGCAGAGAAGGTGGACCGCGCCCGCAAGTGCTTGAGCGGCAAGACCATTCACCAAGAGTTGACGATCCTGCACGGCCTTGGGCCATCACCTATACGAGCTATATTTGAGACGGCCATCAGTAATACTTAGACGTCACCGGCAATACATTGCGCCCGCCCTATTCAACAGCGAAAATCGGTGGTCAGCCCCCGCCGATTGCGAACATGCGCGACCTTGGGATAACGGACCGGCGGCGCGGCGTATCAACCGTGTGGTTGTACCGGTTCGGGCTGCCCTGTGATCGGGGCAGGAGCAGCGATGAGCGCCTTGGTGACGAGGAGCGCAGCGGCGATCACAGGGACGACCACCCAGTACGAAAAGCGGATACCGAAGTGTTCGGCAACGAAACCGAGCAATGGCGGCCCAGCGAAAAACACGAGAAAGGTCGTCTGCCCGAGCGCTGCAACGCTGACCGATGCGGGTCGGTCCGTGCGCCGGGCCGCGGCCGAGATGGCAAGCGGATAGACCGACGAGCAGCCGATCCCCGTCAGGCCAAAGCCCGCGAGGGCGACGACAGGCTGTGCCGCCGTCGCAACCAAGACAAGGCCGATGGCCGCGATCCCGAGGAGGGTTATTGCGACGGGGCGTGGATTGAAGCGGTCAATCACAGAGTCCATGCCGAGCCGTCCGATGGCGATGAACGAGGAGAAAATGGCCACGCTGAGCCCGCCGACAAATGGTTCGACCGCAAATACGTCGCGCATATAGATCGCCGACCAATCGACGCTCGCGCCCTCGGCGAGAAGCGGAGCAGCGCCTATGAGGCAAAGGGGAAGCAGCCCGATCGTGGGAAAAGCGACGAGCGGAGCATCGCCGGGGTGAGCGTCATGCCGCCGGGGCGCATTCTCGATCCCGGAGAAAACGATCGACCCGGCAATCAAGACCGTCACGAGGACGATGAAGCTATGCAGTTCGATGGAGACTGCGGCCTGCCGCATACCGGCTGCAACAAGGGCGGTGATGCAGAATCCGAGGCTCCACATGCCGTGAGCCCGGCTCATGATGCGGTAGCCGAGCAGCGCCTCATGGCGATCGGTTTCGAGATTGGCGTTGATCTCGAATGCGCCGGCGAAAATGCCGGCAACAAAGAATAATGGCATCGCCAGGGAAACTGCAGGCATCCAGGGGATCAGCGCATAAAACAACGTCACACCGAAGACGGTGACGAAGGCCGTTGTGCGCGCACCAAGCCTCTCGATGAGCCTCGCCGAGAACGTCAACCCGCAGAGAACCCCGAGGGACATGATGGCGAGCAAAAGGCCCAGCTCTCCTTCGCTCAGGCTAAACTTGAGCTGAATGTCGGGCAGCCGCGAAAGAAACGCCCCCACGGAAAGGGCCACGGCAAACTGAATGAAGAAAATACGATGGTGCGGCTTCATCTCGGGGCTCTGCTCCGATTGGCGGGATTGAAGTCCAACTATCCCCCGTGGGATAGCCGGACATTCCGACGAAATGGCGACTGGCTCGGAAACCCGCGGCTTCAGCATTGTCGACCACCATGCTGACAGCCCCTGTCAGCATGGCGGCGCCACCGCCGATTGAAGGAGGACGTGTCGCTTCTTGCCGACGGACAGCCGGATGACGCCGTCCTGGACATCGGAGTGACCAAGCTGCATTGCCTCGTCGTTTACGCTGCCGCCGTTCACCCGCACACCGCCGCCGGCGATCAATCGACGTGCTTCGCTTTTCGACTTGGCGAGCCCGGCAATGACCATCGCATCAGCGAGCGGAAAGGTGCTGCGAAGGCTATCCGGGAACCTGACGGTCGGGAGGCCGACCGGCACCTCACCTTCTTCGAAGGTACGCCGGGAGGTTTCGGAAGCTTGCGCTGCCGCATCCGTCCCGTGGCACAGGCTGGTGATCTCGTCGGCAAGTATCTTTTTCGCTTCGTTGATCTCGGAATCCCGAAGCACGTCAAGGCGGGCAATTTCACTTAACGGCAACTCGGTGAACAGCCTGAGAAAACGACCCACATCGGCATCTCCGGTGTTTCTCCAGAATTGCCAGAATTCATAGGGCGACAACCGGTCGGCGTTGAGCCAGACCGCCCCCGAAACGCTTTTGCCCATCTTCGCGCCCGACGATGTCGTCAGCAGCGGAGCGGTCAATCCAAACAAGGCGCGTCCACCGATCCGCCGCCCAAATTCGACGCCGCTGACGATGTTGCCCCATTGGTCGGAACCACCAAGCTGAAGCAGGCAGCCGCGGCTTTCTGCGAGCACATGAAAGTCGTAGGCCTGCATGACCATGTAGTTGAATTCCAGCAATGACAGCGATTGCTCCCGCTCCAACCGTTGGCGCACGCTCTCCGATGTCAGCATCCGGTTGACTGAAAAATGCGGTCCAACATCGCGCAGGAAGTCGAGGTAGTTGAGCCTGCCCAACCAATCGGCATTGTTGACCATCACCGCATCGGCCGGGCCATCCCCGAAAGCGAGGAACCGCTCGAAGACACGCCGGATGCCGAGCAGGTTTTTCATGATCTGCTCTTCGCTGAGAAGGGGGCGTGACGTGTCGCGCAAACTCGGATCGCCCAGCCGACTTGTCGCACCACCCAGCAACGCGATGGGTTTGTTACCAGTCTTCTGGAACCAGCGGAGCATCATGATCGGAATGAGATGCCCGACATGCAGGCTGTCGGCGGTGAGATCGAAGCCGTTATAGGCTGTGCCGGCTCCCGAACAAAGCCAGCTGTCGAGTGCTTCCAAGTCGGTACATTGATGCAGGAAACCGCGCTCGGTCAGGGTGCGGAGAAAGTCGGATCGGGGTCCGGTGGGCTGAGAGGATCGTGTCACGGGGGTCTCCATTGGGGCCGATGAGGCCGGAGACCTTCTGTTGACACGCGTGCCGCCGACCATGCGGCGTCTCGGGTGTCAGGAATATGACCTTACGCCGCTCTCTATGGGAGCAGCGTATAATAGAAGCTCGAAAGGTTCAGGGTGCAGGTCATGGATCCTTATTACCATGCGACTGCGCAATCGCAAGAGGCGACCGCCGAAGTCCAAGCCGATCGTGCGCCCCACCCCTCTCCCGCTCACGCCGCCGCCCCTCACAAAAAATTCGCACACGCATCAATTTACTTGCCGTTCTGCAATGCGGCATATGTTTGTGTTCATAGGCAAGGGGCATAAGCGGGGAACCATGGCGTCGACGCATATAGACAATACGGGTGAAGGTGCCGGCCGGAAGGGCTTTGCCGGACTGGTCGTCGGCGCGATCGGCGTCGTCTATGGCGATATCGGTACCAGCCCGCTCTATGCCCTTCGTGAGGCGCTGAGGCCTTTTGCCGCCGATGGCGTACACGAGGCCGAGGTCATCGGTCTCATTTCGCTGATGATCTGGACGCTGACGGTCATCGTGACCTTCAAATATGTGCTCTTCCTTCTCAGGGCGGACAATGACGGTGAAGGCGGCACGCTTTCGCTTCTCGCCCTGCTGATGAAGAAGATGGGGCGAAACGTGCCGGTGCTCTTCTTCGCAGGCCTGATCGGAGCGGCGCTCTTCATCGGCGATGCGATGATCACGCCGGCCCTGTCCGTCATGTCGGCGCTCGAAGGCCTGAAGCTGGTCACGCCGGCCTTTGCCGAATACGTCCCGCTCGCGTCGGCTGCGATCATGATCGTTCTCTTTGCCGTCCAGTCCCGGGGAACGGCCGCCGTCTCGATGTTTTTCGGGCCGATCACGGTCTTGTGGTTTCTGGCCATGGCAGCGGGCGGCCTGATCCATATCGGCGACGACTGGAGGATTCTCGAAGCGCTCAATCCGATCAACGCGCTGTCGTTCCTCGCCCATGCCGGCACCGTCGGCCTCATTGTGCTTGGCGCCGTCTTTCTGACGGTGACGGGCGCCGAGGCGCTCTATGCTGATCTCGGGCATTTCGGGCGCCGCCCGATCCAGATGGCGTGGTTCGTGCTCGTCTTTCCGGCATTGCTCTTGAACTATCTCGGCCAGGGCGCGCTGGTTCTCTCCCATCCCCACGCAGCCACCAATCCGTTCTTTCTGATGTATCCCGATTGGGCCTTGCTGCCGGTGGTTCTGCTGGCAACGATGGCAACGATCATCGCCAGCCAAGCGGTGATAACGGGCGCATTTTCACTGGCCCGCTCGGCGGTTCACCTCGGCTTCCTGCCGAGGCTGCGCATCAAGTTCACATCGGAGACCAACACCGGCCAGATCTACGTGCCGAGCGTCAATCTTCTCCTGCTGGTCGGCGTCTTGATGCTGATCTTTTCCTTCGGCGATTCCGAGTCGCTGGCGACGGCCTATGGCATCTCGGTGACCGGAACCATGGTCATCTCGACCATGCTGGTCTTCCAGTTCCTTCGGGCCGTCTGGGGCTACTCCCTCGTGGTTGCCGCCCTCCTGCTGCTGCCGCTCTTCTTCATCGAAGTCATGTTCCTGGCGGCCAACCTGCTGAAGATCCATGATGGCGGCTGGGTTCCGGTCGCCCTTGCGCTGGCGATCATGATCCTGATGTGGACATGGACCCGAGGACAGGCCTATCTGAAGCGACTGCGGGCCAACAACGAGATCCCGCTCGATTCCTTCATCCGGTCGATCGAGCGAAAGTCGGACCATTCGCCGGTCACCGTTCCAGGAACGGCCGTCTTCCTGACCAGCGTCCCGGATCGCACGCCGAATGTTCTGCTCCACAATCTCAAGCACAACCACGTGCTCCATGAACAGAACGTTATCCTGACCGTCTGGACCGAAGACGAACCTTACGTCCCCGACAGCAGGCGCATCAAGCTCAGCCAGCTCTCGCCACGCTTCGTACGTCTCGATATCACCTTCGGCTTCATGGACGACCCCGACGTTACCCGGGCACTGGCGCTCTGCCGCGAGGGCGGCTTCAAGTTCGAAATCATGAAGACCTCCTTCTATCTCGGCCGCAGGAACCTCGTCAGAACGCCGAACACCGGGCTGCCCGCTTGGCAGGAGCGCATATTCATGGCGCTGGAGGGCTTGGCGATCGACCCCTCCGACTATTTCAACCTGCCGTCAAACCGCGTCGTCGAACTCGGTGAGCAGATTGCCATTTAGAACATGATGCCGAAGGCCGGGGAGTCGCGACTGGGACAGGAGAGATGGAAGCGAGGCAAGAGTGGCTCCCGTCGCAAGCGTCACGGCATGAGGCGCGAAATCATGCCTTGGCCGAGATCGCGCTCAATTCCTCCAGATCGAGATCCCGTTCCAGCTCCCGCAACGTCTCGTCATCGATTTCGCCGGCGCGATGGAGGCGGATGAGTTCCCGGCGTCCCGTTGCAACCGCTTCGAGAATGACGTCGAAATGCGCATGCAGCACCGGTATGTAATGCTCGGTTCTCTCGGCATAGTCGACGATCGACGTCGCCCGGCGCTGGTAGCGCTCCAGCAATTGCGGATGGATGAGTTTCCCCTCGGCGTCATATGCCAGGCTCTGGACGGTCCCGAACTGCGCCTGGGCCATGGCGGCTTCGGCCTGGCTCATCGTCAGGCGCGCTCTTTCCGAATCCGGCTCCACCAGCCGCGCCCAGGCGATCACTCGCCCCAATGTCGTGCCCTGTATGAGCACGGTTCCGAGAATGACGGCGAACGATGTGACGAGGATGAAGTCACGACCTGCGAACCCTTCGGGCAGGCTCAGCGCCAGGGCAAGCGTGACCACCCCGCGCACGCCCGCCCAGCTCAGAACCGTCGCACCACCGGCGCCGAGCGGTCGGGCGCGCGTGAACCCCAGGACAGCACAGAACCTGAGAACGAAATCGGAGGCGAAGACCCAGGCAAAACGCGCGATCACGAGCGTGACGAGGATCGCCAGCATCGGCAGTCCCATTGTCGCGATCACAGTGGTAAAACCGCCGCCGCGTTCGACGACATCCCTGAGCGACAGCCCGATCAAGATGAACACCGCAGCTTCCATCAGGAAGATCATCACCGTCCAGAACGAGGTGCCGCGCATGCGCATTGCGGCTGAAAGCACTGTGTGCTGGTGCCAGCTCATGATCAGCCCCGCCGTAACGGTGGCGATGACGCC
The DNA here is from genome assembly GCF_014193215.1 of Rhizobium sp. BK112. NCBI lineage: Bacteria > Pseudomonadati > Pseudomonadota > Alphaproteobacteria > Hyphomicrobiales > Rhizobiaceae > Rhizobium > Rhizobium sp. BK112. The sequence goes on along the minus strand of NZ_JACHYZ010000001.1, from coordinate 869,726 downwards.
GGAAACATGCAGCTGCTCTCCGAGCAGATAGGCAATCCAGCCGAGCAGCACCGAGGCTGCAATGATGAGATATTCGTCGCCGAGACGCCGGACGAGTTTGAACCACGCCGTTCCCACAACGATGCCGACGATGGCGCCGCCGAGCGCCAGCACGAAGAAATTGCCGATCACCTCCCCCGTGCTGAAGGCTCCGGTTGCAGCGGCGGCAACGGCAAAACGGAAAAGAACCAGGCCACTCGCATCGTTGAGCAAGCTCTCGCCTTCGAGCAGAATCTGAAGCCGCCGCGGCAGCCTGACGCGCTCCAGTACGGCGCGCGCCGAAACCGCGTCCGGCGGCGCGACGATCGCGCCGAGTGCCGCGCAGGCAGCCCAGGGAAGTGAGGGAAAGAGGAGATGGGCGACAACGGCGACGACGGCACAGGTGAAGAGCACCGCACCGACGGCAAGTGAAGCGATGCCGATCACATGACGCCGCAACCGCGCGAGCGCGATCGACCAGGCGCCGTCCATCAACAGCGGCGCAGGAAGATGACCAGAACCAGTCCGGGGTCGACTGATATCGCCGGCAGTCCCGGCGCAAAGGCCAGCAAGGCGCCACCGGTCAACAGCGCGACGGACGGCGGCAGCCCGAGCCTGTGGGCGGCATAGTGCAGCGCGATGATCGCGAGAAACATCACGATAACGAGCTCGAATAAGTGGGTTGGTTCCATCTGCCTCTGCCCCTGCTCAGCAACGGATGTCGGATGCCTGACGCAAAGAGTTACAGCGACCTCGCGCGTCTGAAAAGACGCACCGCGCTGTAAAGCCGCCGAACCGGGAAAACCGCTTCGCCCCAGAGGCGACCGGCGATAATGTCCACCTTGTGCCATAGCTGGTTGGAGTCGGTACTGCCATAAAGCTTGTCGGCATAGCCCGAGCCGGTCAACCACGCGATCGAGACATAGACGTGACCCCTGGCGTCACCGGAGTTGACGGCCACATTGGCAAGGTTTGCCCTGCACGGCAGGCATTTGATGTCGATGATCGCTTGCCGTCGATCATTGCCGGGATTTAATTGGAATTTCCTGCGCATCCTCCTTACACCCTGAGTCTTGAGGCAAAGGACGATATATGAAGAGACGGACCCTTGTGCTTGGAGGTGCGGCGATCGTTGCATCGTCCGTCGCGGCGGTAGCGATCTGGCCCCGGCGGCATATCACGGTCGCCGCCAGGACATTCGACTGGAAGGGGACGGATTTCCTGAGCGGCGGCACCAAATCGGTCGCCTTGGAAAAGCTGCCCGTCCCGCTCTTCCGCAGCCGTCCGAATTGCGTCGTCACCGTCGCTCAGACTCTTGGCCCCTGCCACGTCAACAATATTCCCGCCCGTCAGGACGTCTCGGAAGGAAAGGCTGGACTGCCCTTGCGGTTGGCCGTCCGGATCGTCCATGCAGCCGATTGCCGGCCGGTCGAGAATGCCGATATCGAAATCTGGCATACGGATCACCGCGGCATCTATTCCGGCCGCGAGGCTGCGAAGATGTGTACACTTGGCGATGCCGAGGCGATCAGCGGGCTCGCCTTTCGCGGTCGCCAGCTGACGGATGCACAGGGGCAGGCAGGCTTCCTGACGGCCTATCCCGGATGGTACCAGGGCCGCACACCCCATGTTCATTGCCGAATCCTCGTCGACGGCAATGAGCTTCTCGTCAGCCAGATCTATTTCGACGATGCGCTGAGCGACATCATCTATGGCGAGCATCCGGACTATATTGGACGCCCGGCCCGCGATACGCGCAATGACGACGACGGCATCATCCCTGAGGACGCCGCCGATCACATATTCGATTTCGAGAAGCTCGATGGCGGCGTGCTCTCCGCCACCATCACGATCGGCCTCTCTGCCTGAACGCAGGTAACGCCGGAAATGCATGGCCGGAGCTGTAGATTGCCATCCGCGAGGGCCTGTATTGCAACTTCACTAAGACAAGATACAAAATCTTCGCGTCAATCGGGATATCTGTGCTTCCCCGGTTCAGACCAGCGTGTTGAGCGATGGAGGATGAGGATGCGAGGCTTTGGGTTTGTTGCGCTCTTCAATCTCGGAGCCATGCTGGCAGCCGGGCCGACCAGTGCCTGTATCGATATTGCCCCCATGGACCTTCACGATGTTTCATATGCAGACGTCGTGGTCGTTGGTCGCGTGACGAAATACACGTTGGTTCTCGACCCCGAGGCGAGGAAACGACATCAGGAATTCCTTGCCCACAGTAGTGGCAAAGTCCGGGAGCTTCTCGGGAAGGCGAACAGTTTTATGACTGACTATGCGCGCTTGGAGATAGCGGTCGAGGAAGTTCTGCGTGGCACGGCGCCTCATACCCTCACCGTCACCTGGGATAACACTGCATTCAGCGAGACTATGCCGCCTACCTCCTACCTTATAGCCTTGCGCAGTTCAGGCTCACCGCTACCGCCACTTCGAGGTGCCACCGCCACTATTCTTCCGGACCCGGATCCGGCTTCCCTGTCTGTCCTGCGGGCGCCGTGTTCCGCTCCGTTCTTTTTCGAAAGCACCAACAGTGATGCAGATATTGTTCGGCAGATATTGAACTCAGGGTCCAAATGAATCTTTTGAGGGGATGACGACCTTGCTGGAACCCGAGATCCCCCTGGATGGCGGCAACGTCAATGCCGCCGTCGTGCGCGTCGGCTGCCATTTCGAGCACTGGCGGCGCGAGGCAGACGCTTTCGCTCTTAATCTGATAGAACTGGGACGGGCGTTATGACCGCCACCTATATACCCGCATACCATTCATAACCGCGATCTTCCCAAAAGCCGCCATTGCCGCCGTAAAGCTGGCCGAGATCGGCGACGGCTTCGATGCCGGTCAGGTATTTTGCCTGCTTGTAGCCGAGCTGGCGCTCGACCCGGAGCCGGAGCGGCGCGCCGTGGGCGACTTCGAGATCGCGGCCGTTCATGGTGTGGGCGAGGATGGTCTGGGGATGAAACGCGTCGACGAGATCGATGCTTTCGTAATACCAGCCGCTGCCGTCGAGCGTCTTTTCGTATTCGTCGGCGCAGTGGAACACAATGTAGCGGGCTTCGGGTTTCAGACCGGCTGCCTGTAGCAGCGCGCCGAGCGGCACGCCGGTCCATTTGCCGATGGCGCTCCAACCCTCGACGCAGTCGTGCCGGGTGATCTGTGTACGGGCCGGCAGGGCTTTCAACTCCGCCAGCGACAGTTGCATCGGCTTGTCGACCAGCCCGCCGACCTCGAGCCGCCAGCTTGAAAACCGCTGGTTCATCCACTCGATATAGCGAGCATTGTCGGGCATGCTCGTGCCGTTGGCGCGAAAGGTCGGCGAGATATCGGCTTCCGTGAACTCGCGGGCGAGCGCGTCGTCGCCAAGCAGGAAGCGCTGGGTCTTCATGCTGAGGCCTTCGGCGATCTTGAGCACCGATTTCGTCCGATCGCTTTCGCCGAGTGCATCGCAGCCGGCAAGCCCCAGCGCCGACGCCGTCATGGTCGCGCCGATCAGGAAGCGGCGTCTGGTAATGATGCGGCTCATGATTTCCCTCCCTGGCCGATGTCGTAATAACCGGTGATCATCGAGCGCAGATTGTTGAACACGCCCGAGACCAGCACCATCGCCACATGCACCGCGACGAAGGCGACAAGCGAGAAAGCAGTCAGAAAATGCAGCGTCCGCGCCGATTGCCGGCCACCGAACAGGTCGAGCAGCCAGGGCGCGACCGCATTGAAGCCCGGCGACATGGTTAGACCGGTTGCAACCATCAGCGGCAGCAGCACGAAGATCACCGCGATATAGGCGAGTTTCTGCAGCGTGTTGTAGTGGCGTGCCTCAGGCCCCTTGGGAAAGCGCAGCCGGGCGTGATTGACGATCTCATGGCCGAGATGCGAAGGCTTCAGCTCCTGGGGCGCCGGCAACAAATCGCGGCGGAAATGCCGGCTGATAAAGCCATAGGCGAGGTAGATGAAGCCGTTGATGACGAACAGCCAGGCAAAAAAGAAATGCCAGCGCCGGCCCGTCGCCAGGTCCCGGTAGCTCGGCATGGTCAGCCAGCTCGGAAAACCTTGCACAGAAGCCTCGCCGTCGACATTCGAAACCCCGAGAACGCCCGTCGTGTCGAAGGTCAATCCGCCCAGGCGTGTCACCCCTTTCAACGCATCGCCTTCCTGCTCCGCTTCCATGGAAATGAAGGACGGATCGTCATCAGCGCCATACTGGCCCCAATAGAGCGCCGGGTGGGCGTTGAATATCTGCAGGCCGCTGAACAGCAGCACCGTCATGCACAGCACGTTTACCCAGTGCGACAGGCGCACCAGCAGGCCATGGCGGTAGAAGAGCGTTCCTCCGCTCGCCATGCCGGCATCGGTCGTGGCCATCGTAGGTCCTCCGGATCGACTTGAAAGGTCTTCTCGAAAAGACGCGGCCGCGGGCAAAATAGTTTCAGCGGCCGCGATCCACTATTACTTCATCGCGTCGCAGGCCTTCATCATCGTGTCCTTCTTCATAGAGTCCTTCTCCATGCCGGCATTGTGCATGCAGTCGGCCTTGGTGCTGCCGGTCGCCATGTTGTCCTGCTTCATCGCGTCCTTCGACATCGTATCCTTCGACATGGCGTCCTTAGACATCGCGTCGGTCTTCATGCTGTCTTTCTTCATGGCATCGCTGCTTTGAGCGCTGGCGGCGCCGGCAAGCGACAGGCCGATAACGAAGGTGCAGGCGGCAAGGGTGGAAAGGATCTTGGTCATGAGGGTCTCCTCGGATCGATTGATGTGTCCGCGGCACCCGCCGACGGCTCACAGTGCTGAATTCGATCTTCTTGCGAAGGCAGTTACAGCCTCACGCTTATGTGATAGCGCTGGCCCGTCAGGAGATTTTCGAATCCGCCTGTAACCAAAGCGTCATCCACGCGAATGACATTGCAGACGACATGACGAACGCCCATTCGGAACAAGCCCTGAAGATGCTGATGCTTCTGTCCCTCGACGGGGACGAGGCTGCCTATCGGCGTCTGCTCGGCACGTTGCGACCCCTGCTCGTCGGCTACTACGGCGGGCGTATTGGCACCGCGGCGAAGTCCGACACGGAAGATCTCGTGCAGGAGACGTTGCTGGCGCTGCATGCGCGCCGGGCGACCTATGACAGGGAGCGGCCGTTTACCGCGTGGTTCTTCTCGATTGCCCGCTACAAGCTGATCGACCATCACCGAAAACATGGCGGTCGCTACAAGTCGGAAATGGAGCTTAACGAGGAGATCGAAGGCGACTTCAGGGAGGATGCGATTGCAGCGCGCATGGATGTCGAGCGGCTGTTGAACGGCCTGCCGCAGCACCAGCAGGAACTGATCCGTCAGGTCAAGCTCGAAGGGCAGTCGGTGGCCGATACGGCAAGCCGCACCGGACAGTCGGAATCGGCGGTCAAGGTCGGTGTTCACAGAGGCATCAAGGCGCTGGCGGCAAGATTGCGAGGTGGGACGTGAGAGAAACTGAGGACGTGATCGACATCCTTGTCAGAGATCTGAAGCCGGTACCGAGACATGCGCTGGAACGCCGTTTCGTGCTCGCCGTCCTGCCTGCTTTGGCAGTCTCGCTGCTGCTGATGCTTGTTGTCGTCGGCCTTCGCACAGACATGACGCAGGCGCTGACGCTGCCGGTTTTCTGGATCAAATCCGGCTATAATGCCCTGCTCGCAATCGCCGCCTTCGCCGCCGTTTACCGCCTCTCCCGGCCGGATGGCTCGGAAGGCCGCTTTTTCGGCATTGGCGCTGCAATCGTGCTGGCTCTGGCCGCCATGGCGGTCATCCAGCTCGCTTTGTCGCCGGCATCAAGCTATCCCGTGCTGGTGCTCGGCTCCTCCGCCCTGCATTGCCCGCTGCTGATCCTTGCCTTTGCCATGCCCATCCTGATCGCCAATACATGGGTGCTACGCGGCGCCGCACCAAGCAAGCTTGGGATGACAGGCTTCGTCGCCGGCATTGCAGCAGGCGCATCCGGCGCCTGGGTCTATTCCTGGTTCTGCACCGAAAACGGCCTGCCCTTCGTCGTCCTCTGGTATTCGCTCGGCATCCTGTTAACAGGCGCAATCGGCGCCCTCTTCAGTCGTCGCCTTCTGCGCTGGTAGGACCGGCTGTCGGATTCTTGCGCCCCGATACCACGATGCAATAACCAATTTTTCCGTGAAGGAATCGGAGCGGCGCGCACTAATCCTGCATCCGGCATGAAACCAGATGCAGCATTCCTGCGTACTACCCCTCAGGACAGGCAAACGAAGGCAGCGAGGGGTGATGGCATGGTCAGGAAAGAAGGCATAGCACACATTCCCCGGCAAGCCGCCGAACAAGGGCTGGCCAGGCTGATGATGAGGCTGCCCGCGACGCGGGCAACCATCAGAGCAGCCGCGGCGAGCCGCCCCCATCTTTATGAATTGTGCGGCGCCTATGGCGAGGCCTGCGCCGTCCTTGACCGCATGCGCAGGGAAATCTCCGCCGATCCCGCAATCGTCACCGAATACGAGATCATCTGCGCGGAAATCGAAATCGACGTCACCAGGATCCTGTTCAGCGACCGCTGAGACATGCGCTCTCCTCCTCCATCGCCGCGCCTCGGACCGGGCAAGGCGCCGTTTGCTGCCCACATTCCTCTCAGCTCAGCAAGTCATCCACATGGACGGAGATGCTCAGCGTATCCGTGTCGAAATGGTGCGCGGCCCCGTCGGAGATCTTATAGTAAAAAGTCTCGCTCACCTCACCGCTAAGCCCGGCAAGCTTCGTCGCGTCGACCGTGTAGCTATAGTCACCATGATCGTCGACATGGATGGTGCCGTATTGGCCGGTCAGCGTCAGACCGTTCTTGTTGACCAACTCGCCGTCAAAGCGGCGAAGCAGCAGGATCCCATTGGCCGAGCTGTCATTTTCGAGGAGATTGCCATGATGGGCGTCCGCGTCGGCCGAGATTTTCAGGCTGTCATGGGTTGCGACGATCGTCGGGGTTGCGTCCGCATGCGTTGCATCTCCCGCAACGTGACTATCAAGAATCGCAAGCTGGGCCTCTTCGAGCGTCGTGTTGTTGCTGACCGGAAAGGTGTTCGCGGCGATGATGGCCGGGGATATGCTGTAGGGCGTGACATCGCTGGCGATGACATTGTCATGAAAAGAGCCGGATGCAGGCCTGTCGACCTTCAGCGCCGCCTGCGACAGGTCGTCGAAGACATTGCCGTAGATCTCGATACCTTCGCGAACGTAACTGGTGGTGCCGGCAGAGCTGACCGCCACGCCCCATACGCCGTCATGGATATAGTTGCCTGAGATATCGTAGTCCCGCGTATTGCCCTGGTCCCCGAGACCGATGGCATAGGACCAGCTGTACCCGCCATAGCCTGAAATATCATTGTCGTGGATGGCGATATTCGTGCCCGCTTGGGCGCTGATCCCGAAGCCGCCACCAATCAGCGTATTATCCTCGACCACGGCATTCACCGGCCGGATGAGCGCAATGACGCCCTTCGGCGTCGCGGCGCCCGTCTGGTCGAGGTAATTGCCGCTGATCACGATATTGCTGCTGTCGTTCATCTGTACGGCATCTGCCGCGGTGCCGTGGGCGTTGGTGACGGTGTTGTTGAGAAAATTGACGCCGTTGACCTTCTCGATCCAGACGCCGTCACCGTTCACGCCGGTGATCGTGCTGTTTTCGATGGTGATGTTCGAGCCGGTCCTGAACGTGACGGAGCCGGACTTGGTGGAGCTTCCGGTATTTTCCACCTCGACATTGCGGACGGTCCAGTTCGAAACATAGCCGCCATAGATGGCCGCGCCTGCTGTCTCGGAGATCTTGAGGTTCTCGATGACGATATTCGACGCATAGAGGCTGTGAATGCCGTCGCCGGGGCTATGGATAACCGGCGCGTCGCCGACCCCATAGCTGCCGATGGTGATCGGGGCGCTAGCGGTGCCGGAATATTTCAGGTCGAGTTGGTCGTTGAACACGCTTCCGGCGGCGAGCAGCACGCTGTCGCCCGGCTGCAGCTTCAAGTTTTCCACCGCCCAGAACGATGCAAACGGCGTGTCCACGCTCGTTCCATTGTTGCCGTTGGAGCCTATCGCTGGATTCACATAATAGATTGCCATATCGCCTTGTTCTCGAATTGCCGCGCAGCCGTCTGCATCGGCTGCAACGCGTGGATCGGATGCGGTCGGGGTTAAAGGCCATCAAGAGGGCCTTCATATTGCCTTCACGGCGGTTGGCAGACCCTGTGGGCGGCCTGCCTTGGTCCCGAGAAACGCCTGGCGGTGGCGGTATATTAAAGACTACAACTTATAAGAAAATAATCTACAGAACAACGACCGAAAGGTGAATGAACCGTATCGCAGCTCGCGACCAATGGTCACCGGCGCTGACAGTGAACACCCTTTTGCAGGCTTTCCGGTGCATTTGAATGCAGCTGCGGTTCATTATGAGACACCGCGACGTTCCGCGGGCAAGGACGAGGTCCGCATCCTGGAAGGCGCTGCCTCCGCCGATGCACGACCGGGTTGCAGCTGCGGCGAAGGTTGTGCCCGTTCCGTCGTTGCCTGAATCCGATCCCGTGGCAACGAACAGCCGGCAAAAACTTACGGTTGAGCTTGAAAAAACGCGTCCGCGCCCCGCACGGGGGCTGACGGCTGCTTATGAAATCCCGGAAACTTTCCGGGATTTCTCCTTGTGTCATTGCAGCCTCGCACCCTCAGCCCAGCAAGTTATCCATATGGATGTAGACGGTCAGCGTATCGCCGTCGGTATGGTGCGAGTTTCCGTCGTTGATCCCGTAGCTGAAGGACTCGCTCACATGGCCGTCATGGTCGGGAAGCTTCGTTTCATCGAGCGTGTAGGCATAGTTGCCTTCCCGGTCCACGTGGATGACGCCGTAGTCGCCGGTCAGCGTGAGGCCGTGTTTGCCGACGCTTTCGTCGCCGAAGCGGCGCAGAACCAAGGTGTCGTTGTCAGAGCTGTCGTTTTCGAGAAGATTGCCGCGATGGGCCTCGCCCGTATCGCTGAAGATCTTCAAATTGTCATGGACGGCGGCAACCGCCGGATCCGCGGACGCCTCCGTGACTGCGGCAGTCTTGGCAACCGGGCTCGCCAGCACCGTTTCGACATTGGCGACCGTATGGTTGTTGCTGACGGTGAAGGTGTGCGCGTCGACGATGGACGGCGATATGGCGGTGGCCGTGGTGCCGGTCTCGATCGTATTGTTGGTGAAGGAGCCGGAAGCCGGCCTGTCGACCTTCAGCGCCGCCTGCGAGAGGTCGTCGAAGACATTGTCGTGCACCTTGATATTCGTGCGGGTATAGCTGGTGCCGCTGGCGTCGCTGATGGCAACGCCCCATGCGCCGTCATGAATGTGGTTGCCTGAAATATCATAATCCCGCGCATTGCCCTGATCGCCGAGGCCGACGCCGAAGGACCAACTGTAACCGTGAAATCCCGATATGTCGTTGTCGCGAATTGCGACATTCTTGCCGGCCGGCGCGCTGATGCCGAAGCCGCCGCCGGTGAGCACATTGTCCTCGACCACGGCATCGGTGGCCCGCACCAGCGCGATCACGCCCTTGGGGCTATCGGCGTTCGTCTGATCAAGATGGTTGCCCTTGATCAGAATATTGCTGCTGTCGTTCACCTGCACGGCATCGGCGGTCGAGCCGTTCGCGCTGGTCACGGTGTTGTCGAGAAGCTTGACGCCGGCGACCTTTTCGATCCAGAAGCCGTCGCCCTTGACGGCCGTTATCTTGCTGTCTTCGACCGTGACGTTCGTGCTGCTCCGGAAGGTGACGGCGCCGGCATTTTCCGACATGCCTGTCTTGGCGATCTCGACATTGCGGACCGTCCAGTTCGTGACACTGCCGCCATAAATGCCGGCGGTCCCGGTATTCGATATTTTGAGGTTCTCGATGACGATGTTCGAGGCATAGAGACTGTGAATGCCGTCGCCGCCGCTGTGGATGACGGGCGCTGCCCCCGTCCCGTAACTGCCGATCTTGATCGGCGCGCTTTCGGTGCCGGAATATTTGATATCAAACTGCTCGTTGAACACGCTCCCCTTGGCAAGAAGAACGCTGTCGCCCGGTTTCAGTTTCAAGGATTCCACTTTGGACAAAGTCGCAAAAGCCGAGTTCTGGCCCGTTCCGTTGTTGCGGTCGGAGCCAGTCGCTGAGTTCACATAGTAGATTGTCATATCGCCAATGTTGCCCTGTTCGTCGGATCGCTAAGTCGCCACGAAGATCGACCGGGATCGGCCGATCGAGCGCGGCGGGGGCAACCGTCCACGGCAAGAAGGCGATAAGATGTTGTCAATGGGGCAACTGGCCGGTTCACGGGCCGTATTCCACAGGCAATGGCCTGGGCGCCGCATAGATGGCCGAAAGCTGCAACTTCGGCCTGGAAAACAACGACTTCGAGGCGAATAAATCGGGGACCTGCTGCGCGGGACTTATGTTAGCTCAAGCTGTTTAACATGCGATTCGTGGCTTCGCTTACGCGCAGCGTATTCGCTCCTCACCCCCTCGCCTGCAAAGCCCCCCTCAACGGCAGCCGCGTCGCCGCCAGCGCCGGCAAGGCTCCGCCGACAATCCCGATCGCAAGTCCCAGCAGGCCCGCGGTAAGTACGACGTCGCTGGTAACGTCGAGCTGGAAGGCCATCTTGGTATTGTTGGCGCCCATCGTGCTTGCCCGCCAGCCGTCGAAGGCGAGCCGCGAGGCGAGGATGCCGACGACCGCGCCCACCGACGACAGCAGCACCGCCTCGACCCAGGTCGCAGCGAAGGCCGGCACGCGGGCGAAGCCGATCATACGCAGCGTGGCGATCTCGACGGTGCGGTCGGAAACCGAACTCATCATCGTGTTCAGCGCCCCAGCCGTGGCACCGACCGCCATCAATAGCGCAATCGGCCAGCCGAACAGGCGAATGAGGCTCTCGGTGCGCTCCGCCTGCCCGGCATAGAGATCGGCTTCGGAGACTGAGGTAAGTGGGGCGCCGGGAACCGCAGAAAGGCGCGCGCGCAGCGTCGTCAGCGGAAGAGCGGGATCGCCCCGCCCGTCGAGGCGCACGCGCAGGCTCTGCACCTGCCCCAGCCGGTCGAAAGCCGATTGCACAGCCTCCAGATCCGCCCAGATCTCGGATTCGAAGGCGCTGCCGCCGGAGGTGAAATGCCCCACGACAGTCCATTCGACCGGGCCGAGCCGCACCCTGTCGCCGACCGCAAAGCCGGAGAATTCGTCGGCGATACGGGCGCCGACGACGATTTCGCGGGCGCCCTGGGAAAACAGCCGCCCCTGCGAAAGCGCCGCACGATCGCGCAAGCCGGGACCCAGCGGGTCCATGCCTCTCAGCGACAGCGTCTGCTCCGCGCCGTCGACTTGCCTGACGACATCGACGGGAACGACGATCTCGCGCGACAGCGCCAGCCCGCCCGCGCCATCCCGCACCACGCCGATATCACCGGTCATGGCGGCAAGGCTGCGGATCGCCTCGGCAGGTACGTCAGAGCCGATCTCCTGGTTGGTCCCGCCGCCGAGAATGACGGCGATGCCAGGCGAGCCGGCGCCGGCAAGCGCGGCTTCAAATCCCCGCGCCATGGCGAGAAATCCTGCGAGCACCGCCACCACGAGAGCGACCGAGAGCACCATCGACAGCGAGATCCAGAGCCGCCGCGGCAGGCTGCCGAGGTTGATTCTGATCATGAGAAAGGTCTGCTTGAGCACTGATGACATTGGACTATCTCGATCTGAAGGCATTGACGATGGGCATGCGCATGGCGTTCCAGGCGGGCAGCAGCCCAGTCAGGAGGCCGAGACCCGCAATGATGGCGAGGGATTTCGACAGCACCGACAGACTGAAGACGAGGCCGAATTCAGGCCCGATCAACAGTGTCGCAAGCTTGGCAAGAAGGAGCCCGCCCGTGCCGCCGGCGGCAAAGATGAACAGCGTCTCGCCGAGCACCAGCGTCATGATCCGGCCTTGGGAAAAGCCCAGCACCTTCATCACGCCGATCTCGAAGCTGCGTTCCCTCACGGCAAAGAGCATGGTGTTCACCGTGATCATCAGTATGGTCACGAAAGCCGCGCCGACGACGAGGCCGACAATCAGGCCGACATCGGCGAACTGCCGCAGGAAGCCTTCGAGGAACTGCTTTTCCGATTGCGTCCGCGTCTGTGCCGCCGAATTGGCAAACAGCGCATCGATCCGCGCCGCCAGCACGCCGGATGATACGCCCTCGCGCGGGCGCACCACGAAGGTGTCGACCGTATCCTTGTCTCGCGCCCGGGCCTCATTGATCGTGTCGTAACGGGCCAGCATGAAATAGGTGTCGGTGCTGGCATTAGCTCCCTCGAAGATGCCTGATATCACGAAGCGCCAGTCGCGGCTGCCGTCGGCCCTCATCAGCTGGCTGGTGACGCCGATGCGCTGGCCGACCGACCAACCCTGAGCCTCCGCCAACGCTTTGCCGACGAGCACCCGGTCACGGCCCTCTTCGAGTGCTTCGATCAGATCAGGCGTCAGTCCAAGCTCATCGCCATTGGCAGCGGCGACCGCGCGCGGATCGACCGCGCTGGTCATCACGATATTCTTCTCGACCTCGACGAACCCGCGCATCCGCGCGGTATAGGCAACGGCGGCGACATCAGCGTCCGCAGCGATCCGGTTGAGATAGGCGAGCGGCAGCGGCAACCCGCGGCCCGACTTGTTGAAGACGCCGAGCAGGTTGTCGCTGGCGCCCGCCGCCCCTTGGCTGCCGCCGAGGAAGCTGGCGGTCAGGGCGTAAATCAGGAAGGCGACGCCGACCGAGAACATCAGCAGTGTCGCCCTCAGCCGCTTGCGCCAGGCATTGCGCCGCATGAGCTGGAAGAAAGTCATTGGCCCCTCCCTTGCTGCTCGACGAATTCGCCCTTGTTGAGATGCAACGTGCGCCGGGCAAAGGCGGCGGCCTCGGGATCATGCGTGACCATGATGATCGTCTTCTGAAGCTCACGATTGAGAAAGCCCAGCATCTCCAGGATATCGTTGGCCGATTTCCGGTCGAGATCGCCGGTCGGTTCATCGCAGAGCAGAAGGTCGGGATCACCGACGATGGCGCGCGCAATGCCGACGCGCTGCTGCTGCCCGCCGGACATGCTCGACGGAAACTGCCGCTGCCGGCCCGCAAGCCCGACGAGATCCATGACGGTCTCGACGCGGGCGCGCCGCTCCTTTCGCCCGAGCGGCTTCAAAAGCAGCGGCAGCTCGATATTCTCGCTCGCATTCAGCATCGGCAGCAGATTGTAGAACTGGAAGACGATGCCCATGCCATGCGCCCGCCATGCGGCTCTGGCGCCCTCGCCCATCTGTTCGAGATGACTGCGGCCGATCCTGATCTCCCCGGCATCAGGGCTGTCGAGGCCGCCCAACATGTTGAGCAGCGTCGATTTCCCCGAGCCCGATGGTCCCATGACGGCGACGAAATCGCCGCGCGCAATGGAAAGGTCGAGCCCGGAAAAGATCGGGATCGTCTCCGCACCGATCCTGAATGCCTTCTGGACGCCGCGAAGCGCGATATAGGGCTCTTGCGTATCGTTCATCGCTCTGCTCCTTGCTGATGATCTGTGATATCCGCGGCCTGTGGCCGAACGGTCGCAGCTCCGCCCGCCTGTGAGCCGGAAGCTGTTGTCTCATCCACCACAAGGCGGATGCGCGCGGCCATCGCAGGGCGCATGCCCGGCGGCGACGAAGACAGCGACAGGCGAAGCGTCACCGTTCCCTTCTCCCGCGAAATCATGGGCGCGATCTTCGACACTACGACCGCAAAGGGCCGATCGGGAAAGCCGTCGAGGACCGCCTCACCGGATAGGCCCGGTCGCATCTGCGCGATGTTGGTCTCCGCCACATCGGCATCAATGGCCATGTTTGCCGTGTCGGTAATCACAAGCAGGCTTTCATTCTCCCGCACGCTGTCCTCGCGCGACAGCACGGTGTCGCCGGCATGCGCGGTAAGCCGCGTGACGGTGCCCGATATCGGCGCCCGGACGGTCAGCGCCTCCACCTGCTCGCGCGCCCTGTCGATATCGAGATCCGCCTTGGCCACATTCTGCCGTGCCTGCAGGGCAGCATTCTCGGCAGTGTCGAAAGCAGTCCTCGCCTCCTCCAGCGTCTGCGCCGACATGGCATCGCGCCCGGCCAGCCGCTCGATGCGCGTCAGGGAAGACCGCGCCTGCGCGAGATCGATATTCTTTGCATCAAGCGCCAGTGCCGCCGCCTGCCGGGCGATCTCGGCCCCCCGAAGCGCAAAGCGGGCGCCCGCATCGTCGAGCCGCACCAGCACCTGCCCCGCGGCAACCCTGTCACCCGCCTCGACCTCGACGGTGACGATCCGGCCTTCATATTTGGAAAAGACGGTCGCGGCATCGGGCGCCACGACATAGCCGGAGCCGGTGACCTCCCGGGCCGGCAAGGCCCGAACCGCCGGTGCATCAGCAACAGCCCGCATCCGCTCGGCAGCGGCACCCTCGGCAGGCCCTTGCGTTCCGCCTATTGGTGTCGTCGCCCCGCGCTGAACCGCGAGGCCTGCAAGCACCGTTTCGATGCGCTGCAGCATCTCGGGCCGAGAGAAAAGAACCACCGCGAGCGATGCCGTCGCGGCAAGCGCAAGCATAGCAAGTGGCATCACGCGCCGCCGGGCTTCACGCTCCGGCGGCTCTGTCTTGAAGGCCGCGGGTTCGATCGAAAGCGATCTCAGCTTGGCGGCAAGGTTTCGGTCATGTTCTGATGTCGTGTTCATGCCGACAGAATGGTCGCCGGCTGCAAAACCGCGACCTCGAACACGTTTCCGGCAGTCCTCGATCGCGATTGTGTACGTGGCGTATCTCAGGACGAGGCCGGAGAGCCTCCCACCCCACCCTTCCTCTGCCGCCAGGCAAGCGGTGTCATATCCGTAACCCGGCGGAATTCGCGGTTGAAGTTGGACTTCGTCTGGAAGCCCACCTCGAACATCACCTCGGTCACCGATTTCTCGGTGCCGGCAAGCAGCCGGCAGGCATCGCCGATCCTGTAATCATTGACATATTGCGAAACGTTCTTGTCCATCGCCCGGTTGATCGCCGCCGAGATCTGGCGCGCGGGAATGCCCGCCTTGCGAGCCAGCCGGTCGAGATTGAGATTGGCGTCGCGATAGAGTTTTCTTGCTTCCATCAGCGCATCGACCGTGGCGATGGTCTCCTTGTCCTCGGTCGTTTCGGACTTCGATGCCGTCTCCACCGTCTCGGCCGGCGCCCGGCTTCGGCTGGCCGCCGCCGCCGCAATGCCGAGGATGACGAGGACGGCGAGATTGCTGACGCTGATTAGCGTCACCGCATGCTCGCCATGTGCCCAAGTGAAGTCGAGAAACACGAAAATATCGACTGCCGCCGACAGGCACAGCGCCACCGCCGCGAAGATGATCGCCCGATAGGCCGGCACCGCCCCCTCAAAGGGCGCAAGCCGAAGCGCATCCGCGCCCGGCCGCATCAGAAGCAGGATGGCCAAGGCATACCCGATGAAAACAAGCACCAGCGCGATATCGATCGCCTCCCGCCGGAAGGTGATCAACAAGAGGATGACGGCGGCCGGCGCGGCATGCAGCGCAATCCGCTGCGGCAGCGACCGGCGGCTCGTCCGCACCAGCCTGGATACTCCGGCATAGGCAAGCGGCGGCACCATCGCCGCGATGACAGGCGCGATCATACCCACCGCCTTCACTCCGTAGCCCCAGCGCAAGCCGGAGAGGATGGACAGCAAGACGCTCAGGAGGATCAGTGCCAGAAATGGCCGGTTCGGCGCCGCCTCCTCGTCGCGCTTGAGCACGGTAACGAAGAGGACGAGCAGCAGAAGAGCAACGACGAAGGGAAGCGGAATGAACAGCATGGCCTGGTGGGATCGGAGTGACGAATAGATGCCATCATTGCCGAGATCCTCACTAGGCGCGACCTCCATCATGTTTTAGAACCTGTTTTCGCGTGGGATTTTTGATGACCGGCATGTATTACCGGCCCATCAGGCTCTGAGGCGCACCTTCTCCGACTAACTCCTTCCGCGCGAAAATCTCCACGGGAGATTCGTGAGGGACCGAGGCAAGGACAGCTGGCCGAAGGCCCGAATTCGCCCGGCGGGTGTTGCGGCGACCGCTTTCCGCGTGCCAGCGCCTGCGAAGGCAGATGAAAATATTTCTAAAAATGGATGTTCTTTGGAATTTGATATTCCGATCGCCGGTCAAATCGGATGTCCCACTCGTTGCCAATAGTCTAGTTAATTTATAGGTTTTATGCATTGGAGGATCCCCATGCAAGAACTGCGCATCGTCGGAATATCAGGAAATGTAAAGGCGCCATCCCGCACATCGGCGCTGGTCGCGTCCATCCTTCGGCGCATCGAGTCTGAACTTGGCATCCCTGGACGGCACATTGACCTGGCTGTGTCTGCACCGGTGCTGTTTCGAGCCTTGCGGGCTGACCAACTGGGTGAGGAAGGCGCGGAGATCGTGCGCACGGTTGAGCGCGCGGATGTCCTCATCGTCGGCTCCCCGGTTTATCGCGCTTCATATAGCGGGGCGTTCAAGCACCTGTTCGACCTAGTTCACTATGAGGCGCTGGTCGGCAAACCGGTGATCCTCGCCGCAACGGGCGGAACGCCGTTGCACGGCCTGATGATCGACCATCAGCTCCGGCCCCTGTTCAGCTTCTTCAAAGCGCTGCCGCTGCCAACATCGGTCTACGCGCTTGAGAGCGAATTCGACTCATACGCCATTGCAAGTTCAGACATCCAGAAACGGATCAGAGCGGCCGTGCGGGAACTGGAACTGATCGTTCCGCACGCCAGGACGCTCGCCTTAGCCCGCGCCGAAGAACAATCGCGGCTAAGCGCCTGACAAATTACGAATAAGCACGGAGAGACCGATGTCACAATCGAAGAAAGAACCCTTGAAATTTGCCTACTGGGTGCCGAACGTGTCGGGCGGCCTGGTTATCAGTTCGGTCGAACAACGCACCGATTGGGGTATCGACTACAACCGCAAGCTCGCCCAGATCGCCGAACAGTCGGGTTTTGAGTTTGCCCTGAGCCAGATTCGCTTCACGGCCGGATATGGCGCCGACAACCAGCACGAGTCGGTCTCCTTTTCCCACGCACTTCTTGCAGCCACCGAGAAGCTTCGCGTCATTGCCGCCGTCTTGCCCGGACCGTGGAACCCGGCGCTGCTTGCCAAGCAGATCGCCACCATCAGCCACCTCACCAACGGCCGCGTCGACGTCAACATCGTCTCCGGCTGGTTCCGCGGCGAGTTCGCCGCCATCGGCGAGCCCTGGCTGGACCATGACGAACGCTATCGTCGCTCCGAGGAGTTCATCCGTGCGATCCGCGGCATCTGGACGGAAGACGTCTATAACCTGCGCGGCGATTTCTATCGCTTCACGGATTATTCGATGAAGCCGAAGCCGATCGGCGGCGTTCCGCAGGTATTCCAGGGCGGTTCCTCGCGCGCGGCTCGTGACATGGCGGCCCGCGTGTCCGACTGGTACTTCACCAACGGCAACACGCCGGAAGGTCTGAAGGCCCAGGTGGATGACATCCGCACCAAGGAAAAGGCTTTCGGCAAGACCTGGCGCACGAAGATCGGCATGAATGCTTTCGGCATCGTCCGCTCCTCGGAGAAGGAAGCGCAGGAGGTCCTCCAGGAGATCCTCGACAAGGCCATTCCCGAGGCGGTCAAGGGTTTCCACCACGAGGTTCAGAATGCCGGGAATTCCTCGCCGGAGCGCGAAGGCAACTGGGCGAAATCAACCTTCCAGGATCTGGTGCAATACAACGACGGTTTCCGTTCGAACCTGATCGGCACGCCGGAGCAGGTGGCCGAACGCATCATCGGTCACAAGCGGGCGGGCGCGGACCTCATTCTGCTCGGCTTCCTGCATTTCCAGGAAGAGGTGGAATATTTCGGCAAGCACGTCCTGCCGATCGTCCGCGAACTGGAAGCGATCGAAGACCAGCGGCTGGAAGCCGCCGAATAACGGCTTCCTTCACAAACTGAAAAAGCGAACGGCTCCCCATTCCAGGGGAGCCGGATGGCGGCGTGCGTCTTCAGGCTGGGCCTGCGGATTTCTGCGCATAACGGAGCAGACGATGGTGAATGCGCATTACACGGCACTCGATGAGACTTCTACGGTGAGGGAATATTCCCCGCTGCCGGTGTCCGGTCAATCGAGCCGTAGCGTGGCGACTGCCGACAGCAATGCGCTGAGCCACCCGCCCATATTGGCGCTCGCGGGCATCACGCTCTCCTTCGGCGGCGTCACGGCGATCTCGAATGTCGATCTTGCGGTCCAGCCGGGCGAGATCCGCGCGATCATCGGCCCTAACGGCGCCGGCAAGAGTTCGCTGATCAACGTGATTTCAGGGCAATACCGGCCGGATGTCGGCCATGTCAGCCTCAATGGCAAGACCTATGCGCAGGTGCCGGCGCAGAAAGCCGCGCGGCTCGGCATCGCCCGCACCTTCCAGAATCTTGCACTGTTCAAAGGGCTGACGGTTCTCGAAAACGTCATGACCGGCCTGACATTCCAGCGCCGCTCGACCTTCATCGGCCAGGCGCTCGGCTCGCCCCGCGCGCGCCGCGAGGAGCGCGAGGCGCGTGAACGGGCACGGCAAGTCATCGACTTCCTGCATCTCGGCCATGTGCATGACCGGCTTGCCGGCTCGCTCCCCTATGGCCTGCAGAAGCGCGTCGAACTTGCCCGGGCGCTAGTGCCCGATCCGCAGATCCTGCTGCTCGACGAGCCGATGGCCGGCATGACCGCCACCGAAAAGCAGGAAATGGCAGGCTTCGTCCGCGCCGCGCGGGAGGGTTACGGCACGACGATTATCCTCATCGAACACGATATCGGCGTGGTCATGGGGCTTTCAGACCGGATCGCCGTGCTCGACTACGGCCGCAAGATCGCCGACGGCACCCCGGCCGAAGTGCGCGCCGACCAAGCCGTCATCGACGCCTATCTTGGCGTTACCCGCGAGGACCAGGAAGAGGCGGACGCGTAATGGAAAGCTTCGACTATCTCTTCTTCCTCGAGGTGCTGACTGGCGGACTGCTCTCCGGCGTCATGTACTCGCTCGTCGCGATCGGTTTCGTGCTGATCTACAAGACCTCGGGCGTCTTGAATTTCGCGCAAGGGGCGCTGCTCCTGTTTGCCGCCCTCACCTTCGTCTCGCTGGTCGAGCGCGGAGTGCCTTTCTATCTGGCGCTTGCCCTTACCTTCGCCATCATGGTGCTGCTGGGCATCGGCATCGAACGCGCGGTGCTCCGACCGCTCGTCAACAAGCCGCCGATCACGCTGTTCATGGCGACGCTCGGGCTTTCCTACATCATCGAGGGTGCTGCCCAGCTTCTCTGGGGCACGCAGGTCCATGCCCTGGAGCTTGGTATCGAGGATGTGCCTTTCGAATTTTACGGAGTCTTCATCTCGCAGTTCGATCTCTTCGCCTCGGCCGTCGCAGCCTTGATGGTCATCGGACTGACGCTCTTCTTTCGCTATACCCGGGTCGGCCTGACCTTCCGCGCGGTGGCGGACGACCAGTTTGCGGCACTCGCCGTCGGACTTCGCCTGCCGCGCATCTGGGCCACCGTCTGGGCAACCTCGGGCCTCGTCGCACTGGTCGCAGGCCTTCTCTGGGGCGCGCGCAGCGGGGTACAATTCTCACTCTCGCTCGTGGTGCTGAAGGCTCTGCCAGTGCTGGTGCTCGGCGGTTTCGATTCTATCGCCGGCGCCATCATCGGCGGCCTGCTGATCGGCGCCTCGGAAAAGCTCGCCGAAGTCTATATCGGCGAATATTTTGGCGGCGGCATAGAGGGCTGGTTCGCCTATGCGATCGCGCTGGTCTTCCTGCTCATCCGCCCCTCCGGCCTGTTCGGCCAGAAGCTTGTGGAAAGGGTCTGAGCCATGGCTGCCATCACCTCCCAACCCGTCGTTTCGGCAAAACTTCCAGGCTGGATCGCGCCGCTTGCCATCCTCATCATCGCCTTCGCCGTCGTGCCCTTCATCGGCTCGAGCTATCTCATCGAAGCGCTGCTGCTGCCGTTCCTGGCATTGTCGCTGGCCGGCGTCGGCCTCAACCTGCTCACCGGCTATGCCGGGCAGGTATCGCTCGGCAGTGCTGCCTTCATGGCCGTCGGCGCCTTTGCCTCCTTCAATTTCAATCTGCGTGTCGAAGGCCTGCCGCTTCTCGTCTCCATCGCGCTCGCCGGCGGTATTACGGCTGCGGTCGGCATCGTCTTCGGCCTGCCAAGCCTGCGGCTGCGCGGCTTCTATCTCGCGGTTTCCACGCTTGCAGCACAGTTCTTCGTGCAGTGGGCACTGACCAAGTTCGGCTGGTTCTCAAACGACAATCCGTCGGGCGTGATCGACGCGCCGAAACTCACTATCGCCGGCATCGATTTCGACAGTTCGACTGGGCGCTACTATTTCTCGCTGATCGTCGTCACGGTGCTGACTTTCTTCGCCTGGCGTATCGCATCCTCCCAGACCGGACGCAACTTCATCGCCATTCGCGACAATGAGACGGCGGCCAGGATCATCGGCGTGCCGGTGCTGCGCACCAAGCTGCTCGCCTTCGCGCTTTCCTCCTTCATCATCGGGATCGCTGGCGCGCTCTGGGCCTTTGCCTATCTGCGCACAGTGGAGCCGGCCGGCTTCAATCTCGACCGTTCGTTCCAGATCCTGTTCATCATCATCATCGGCGGGCTGGCGACGATCCGCGGCGCCTTCCTGGGCGCGGCGTTGATGGTGGTCTTTCCTGTCGTACTGTCGCGGGTCGGATCGTTCCTCCTCGGCGATCTGTTCGATTCAGGCGTGCTCGACATGAGCCAGCGCATCGTCATCGGCACACTCATCATCGTCTTCCTGATCCTCGAACCCGATGGGCTCGCGGCGCTCGGAAGGCGGCTGACCGGACGGTTCAGGCCCAGCACGCCAGAACCCCTCGGCTGAGCTGCCACATCATCATCTTTGAACGCATTGGAACACCGGCATAGCCGGTCAACAGAGGGAGTATGTCCAATGAAAAATCTGAAAACCACAGTCAAGGCGGCGGTCGCAGCGCTCGCCATCATCGGTGGGGTCGGCTTGGCGCCGGCCCATGCCGATGAACAATATTTCCCGCTGCAGAGCTATCGCGTCGGGCCTTATGCCGCCGGCGGCACCGGTTTCTTTGGTGGCTTCATCGACTACCTGAATCTGATCAACACCCGCGACGGCGGCGTGAACGGCGTCAAGCTCACCTGGGACGAATGCGAAACCCAGTATGAGGTCGAGCGCGGCGTCGAATGCTACGAGCGCCAGAAAAGCCATCCGAACGCGGCAGCCTGGAACCCGCTTTCGGTCGGCATCGCCTATGCCATGATCGACCGCATCACCAATGACAAGGTGCCGCTGATCACCGTGAACCATGGCCGTACCGACTCCACCGACGGGCGCGTCTTCCCCTACGTCTTCCCGCTGCTTCTCAACCCCTATTCGGAAACGTCGGGTATCGTGAACTACCTTGCCTCTAGGGAAGGTGGTCTCGACAAGCTCAAGGGCAAGAAGATCGTCGTGCTCTATCACGGCTCGCCCTATGGCAAGGAAACCATTCCGATCTATGACTTGTTGGCCGAGAAGTATGGCTTCACGGTTCAGCAAATCGAGGTGCCGCATCCCGGCAACGAGCAGCAGTCGCAGTGGTTGACGATCCGTCGTGCCAAGCCGGATTACGTCGTCCTGCGCGGCTGGGGCGTGATGAACCCGGTGGCGTTGAAGACCGCGGCCAAGGTCGGCTTCCCCGCCTCCAAGATCGTCGGCAATGTCTGGTCGAATTCGGAAGAAGACGTGATCCCCGCAGGCGAGGCGGCGGTCGGCTATACCGCGATCACCACCCAGGCTTCAGGCCAGCAGTATCCTGTCCTGCAGGAGATCGTGAAGACGCTCTACGATCAAGGCAAGGGTAATCTCGAAGATAAGAAGCGCATCGGCTCGGTCTACCACAACCTCGGCATCGTCAATGGCATCCTGAATGTCGAAGCGATCCGCACCGCACAGGAAAAATTCGGCAAGCGTACGCTGACCGGCGACGAAGTGCGCTGGGGCTTCGAGCACCTGAAGCTCGATGAGGCCAAGGTCGCAGCACTGGGCGCCAATGACCTGTTCCACTCCATCAACGTCTCCTGGGACAACCACGAAGGCGATGGCTATGTGACCTTCCAGCAATGGGACGGCAAGAAGTGGAACGTCGTCTCCGACTGGATCGCGCCGGACTGGAAGCTGCTGCGTCCGATCATCGAAAAATCCTCGGAAGCCTACGCCAAGGAAAAGGGCATCAAGCTGCGCACAGCGGCCGATGCCGAAGGCACCGTGACCACGAACTGACGATGTGAGGGATGGCGCAAGCCGCCATCCCTCATTCCATAACCCGGTGCGGCAGATCGGTTTGCCTGCGCCGGGCCTCTCTCGCTGATTGGCTTTGGAACGAACGACATGTCCGACGAAACGATCCTTCTTGATATCAACTCCGTGCACGCCGTCTACAACAAGACGATCAAAGCCCTGAACGGCGTGAGCTTTCAGCTACGGCGCGGAGAAATCCTTGCCCTTCTCGGGTCGAATGGCGCGGGCAAGACGACGGCACTGAAGGCTATCTCGAACCTGTTGCCGGCCGAACGAGGCCAGGTGACGTCGGGCACGATCCGTTTCGAAGGCCGCGATGTGCTCAGCGAGAAGCCCGCCAATCTGGTGCGATCGGGCCTGGTGCAGGTGCTCGAAGGGCGGCATTGCTTCAAAAGCCTGTCGGTTGAGGAAAATCTTATCTCCGGCGGCCTCGGGCGTTCATCGTCCAGGCGCGAGATCGCTGCCGACCTCGAGCGCATCTATGCCATTTTCCCCCGGCTCAAGGAAAAGCGTCGTACAGCGGCTGGACTTACTTCAGGCGGCGAGCAGCAGATGACGGCGATCGGTCGCGCGCTGATGTCGCGGCCGCGGCTGCTTGTTCTCGACGAGCCCTCGATGGGTCTGGCACCCCTCGTGATCAAGGATATCTTCCGTTCGCTCAAGGCGCTGAACCGGGAGGATGGACTTTCCATCCTGGTTGCCGAACAGAATTCGACGGTGGCGCTTCAGTACGCCGACCACGCCACCGTCATCGAAAACGGCGTCGCCGTGCTGTCGGGTTCCGCCGCCGAATTGCGCAGCCGTGACGACATCAAGGCTTTTTATCTCGGGGAAAGCGCGGCCTTCGCCCACAGCAGGCCGGCGGCCTGATCCATTCACATCCATCACGCAGAAGGGAGACCAAAATGAACGTCATTGCCAAAACAGACAGGGTTGCCGTACCCGGCGTCAAGCGGCCGGAAAAGCCTGCGCATATCATCAAGGGCGACGCAGAAGCGATCGCGGTCGCTCACCGGCTCGCCGCGGAGTTCGTCAAGGGTTCCGCAGATCGTGACCGCGAGCGGATCTGGCCGGCGGAAGAATTGGATGCCTTCTCGCAGAGCGGACTCTGGTCGATCAATGTGCCCAAGGCGTTCGGCGGACCGGAGGTCTCCTACGTCACGCTCGCAAAGGTGGTCGAGATCATCTCCGAGGCAGATTCGTCAATCGGCCAGATCTCGCAGAACCATCTCGGCGTCGTGGCGGCAATCCGTACGGTTTCAGACGAAGCGCAGCAGGAACTGTTGTTCGGCGAAATTCTCAAGGGCACCCGCTTCGGTAATGCCTTTTCGGAATTCGGCTCCAAACGCGCGGTCGATTTTGAAACCAGGTTTGTCGACCATGGCGACCACGTCGTGGTGAACGGTCAGAAATTCTATTCGTCCGGCGCCTTGCTTGCCCATAAGGTGCCGATCGTGGCGCTCGATGACGAGGGCCGCGCCTGGTACGCGATCGCCGATCGCGATGCGCCGGGTTTGACTGTCATCGACGACTGGTCGAGCTTTGGCCAGCGAACCACGCTGTCGGGCACCGTCATCCTCGACAATGTCAAAGTCGACAAGGCGTGGCTGGTGCCCGGTTACAAGGGCTATGACAGACCGACGGCCGACGGCGCCATCTTCCAAATCATCCAGGTTGCCGTCGATACCGGCATCGCATCGGCAGCGATTAAGGAGACGATCGATTTCGTCCGCACCAAATCCCGCGCCTGGGTCGATAGCGGCCTCGACCATGCCTGGGACGATCCTTACACGATCCAGGCGATCGGAGGACTCCAGCTCAGGCTGCATGCGGCTCAGGCGCTGCTCGATAAAGCCGGACTTGCAATCGACCGGGCGGTCGCCAATCCCAATGCCGATACCGTGGCGGAAGCCCAGGTCTTCACGGCCGAGGCCAAGATCCTCTCCACCGAGATCGCTATCGAGGCGACCAACAAGCTGTTCGAACTGGCGGGCACCCGCTCGACGCTTGCCGAGCACAATCTCGACCGCCATTGGCGCAATGCCCGGACGCATACGCTGCACGATCCGGTACGATGGAAATACTCGATCCTCGGCAAGTATTTCCTCAATGGAGAGAAGCCGCCGCTGCACGCCTGGAGCTAAAAGGGCTGCCATTCGCACTTCGAAACTCAGAATATTTCAGTGGCGAGAGGGACCTCATCGCCACTGTCCTGCTATCCTTATATGTCGAGAGCATCCAGTGACCGCGGCGTTTCGGATTGATCTGCTCCCTGGAATATAAGCGGTCTTAGGTTAGCCGCCGTTCAACCGCTCGAACATCGCTTCGCCATGCTTGCGCGTGTGGACGGCGGTGCCGACCAGCAGTTCGTGCTGGTCATTCTCCAACTGGGCAAGTGCGTCCGTGGCGAATTCCTCCGGCGACATCATGTATTGCCGCTCCGCACTCGCTGCCCGCACGCCACCGCCGAGATTGGTGTCGACCATCGGCGGGACCATCTCGACCACCCGCACGCCCGTCGCCTTCAACTGGTGACGAAGCGACAGCGTGAAGGAATGGAGGGCGGCCTTGGTCGCACAATAGACGGGAATGTCGGCCTTCGGCGTAAACGCCAGTCCCGAGGTGACGTTGACGATGACGGCGCTGGGTTGCCGCTTCAGCATCGGCAGCAGCTCGCCGATCAGTTGGATCGGCGCGGCAAGGTTGATGGCTATCTCCTGGTCGAGATCGGCCACGGCCTGATCATCGTCGAAATGCCTGACGTACTGCACCCCGGCATTGTTGATCAGCATGTTGAGGTCGGGATGGTTGTTTTCCAGCCAGCCCGACAGGCTGTCACGATTGTCGAGATCGGTGACGTCGCAGACCCGCGTTATCAGAGCAGGCACGGCCGCCTGCGCCCTGTCCAGCGCCTCCCTGCTCCTGCCGCAGATGATGACGCGATTTTTCCGTTCGGAAAGTTGCTTGGCAAGCGCCAGCCCGATGCCGCTTGCGCCGCCGGTGATGAGAATGGTGTTGTCCGTCAGTTTCAAGTCGAACGTCCTTCTATGTTGACATGAAGGTGCGCCGACAAAGGTTTCAGAGTTCCCGGCGGACACACCTACGAGACCGGCAAGCCGGCTGCGGTGTCGCGGTTACCCTGAAAGGAGGAGTTGCCGCCCGATGGGCGACGGCCGGGCTACCATCCGACCAGCACTCTTTCGACGGAATTTTTATAAGGCAGATTTTGCTTCGATGGCAAGTGGCGACGATGGCTGTGCCGAACTGCTGCGCTCAGCCGCATCCCTGCCCTCCAGCCTCATCCAGACGTGTCGTCCAAGGAGTCCAGGAACGCGAGCACTCGGCTGGTGAGGAGCGCGGTCGCATCCGCGTCATAGGATGGAAGCGAGCTGTCGGCGAAGTAGTGCTGATCGCCGGGGTAGAGGAAAAGCTCCGCCTTCTCGACCTTTTCCACAATCTCGCGGGCGGCGTCGATATCGCCCTCGCCTGCGAAAATCGGGTCGTTGTCCATACCGTGGATCTGCACCGCGACACCATCCGGCCATGGTCCGAAGGCCCACTCGCCGCTGATCGGCAGGCAGGAGTAGAAGAGGAGCGCCCCACAGGCCCCAGGCCGCGTCTGCGCCAGCTTCTGCGCCGGCAGCACACCGAATGAGAACCCGCCATAGACGAGCTCGACCGGCAGTTCGTCGGCGAGGCGGACGCCACGCTCCCTGACAGCGTCGAATCCGATTTCACCGATATAGGCGAGGCCTTCTTCGATGCTGGGGAAGGTACGCCCGTCGAACAGATCAGGCGTATGCACGATGTGGCCGGCTGCCCTCAAAGCGTCGGCGAACGCATGCACACCCGGGGTCAGCCCCTGTGCGTGGTGGAATAACAAGACCTCAGCCATACGAAGCCTCCGGATGGGATGATCGGGCGCACATTCGGCAACTCTACCGGGTCATCGCTTCGTCGGGAAGACGTCAGTCGCAGGCCAGTCCCATACTCTAGGTGTGGCAGCAGGAATCGTTCCCGCTGTCATCGGGTGAAGGCTGCAGGCGATTGTCGACACTCTCCTCGTTTCCACCAGGCGGCAGGTCCATGGCGATGTTGGATGCGAAAAAGCCGTTCGGTTTCAGTGTGAAGCCTGCATATTCCACCGGCATGATCGGAAAATCCTCGGGCTTGCAGACATGGGTATGACCGAAGGAATGCCAGAGCACGATATCGGCATTCTCGATTTCGCGGTTCTGCTTGACATAACCCGGCAGGCCGTCGCCGCCGGCATGCACATTTGGATAATCACCGCTCGCATATTTCTCCCTGGCATCGAAGGCCGTGACCCAGATGTGTTTCTTGGCGAAGCCGCCGCGCTGGGCAACGGTCGAATCCGGCTGGGCAAGCATGACCGGTGACGGCATGACGACGATCTTGTAGCCCGGCGTTTTGCCGACGCTGTTCTGCATGTTGGGGTTGGAGACTTTCCAGTAGCGGCCGGTCTCGCCATTGGCGAGTGCAGGCGAATCGAGTTCGCGCTTCAATACGCGAGTCCTGGTATCGAAGACATTGCCATAGGGATTGTCTTCACCCCAGGGACGCGGCACGAACTCATGCTCGGTCACGGTGTTGCCATCGCCATCGACATCCATATGCAGGCGCGCATTGAAGAAATGCTGGTGGGTCGGACCGCCGAGATTGTCATCGACCATACCGCCCCATGGATAGGTTTCGCCGGTCGCGACCGCCGCCGTCTGGATGATGCCGGTGAGCTTGGCTTCGAGCTGGATCGTGCCGTCCTGGTAGAGATACCAGTAGAAGCCGTAATCATAGTTGCCGACGGTTGCGAAGAAGGAGATGACGAGACGGCGGGAGCGGCGCACTTCGAAAATACCGTTGCGGAATTCGTAATGCTTCCAGAGGATGCCGTAATCCTCCTCATGCATGCAGATGGCGTTCTTCATGATGAAAGGCTGGCCGAAATCATCGGCCGCCGGCACGTCGAAATAGTGAATATGGCCGAGGCAGTCGCAGCCGAGTTCGAGGCTGTTGGCCAGGCGCCCGAGGCCGTATTCGCCGGCATCGAAGGCGCTCTTCCAATAATGGTTCGCGGTCGGATCGGCATAGGGCACGACCATTTCGGTGACACTGGCGCGAAAGACGACGGGCCGCAGCCTGCCCTGATCCTTGATGCCGAGCTCATGCAGAACGAGGCCCTCGCGCGGGGTGAAACCGACACGGAAACTCCAGTTCTGCCATTCGACTTTCCAGCCGTCGACAGTAAAACTCGGCCCTTGCGGCTGAACGATATGCAGCGGCTTGAGATCGGGCCGGAGTTCCGGGAAGGTTTCGCGGCCATAATTGCGCTTCTTCCGTGGAACCGGAATGATCTTTTCATCGTCGACGAGATCGACCACTCGGTTGGCGATCAGGTCGACCACCGCCACCACGCCCTCGATCGGATGCGCATAGCCGTTGTCGCGGATATCCTCGCGCCAATAGGACACGGCGCGGACGATGCGCTTTCCCTTCTCGAATTCGCGGCCAAAATAGCCGGAGGAGAAAGGATCAATCTGGATGAGCGGAATGTCCTCGTCGGTAATGCCGCGCTTCTTGACGGCAGCGATCCAGCGCGGATCGGATTTGACGGTGCCTTCAACGGTTTCGAATTCGCACAGCATGACCGGCGGCTGGCCGTAGGGCAACTCGTCGAGAGGCAATCTTATATAGGAGGACACCTTGCCGGCGGTCAGGTCGACGATGCCCTCGAAGGTCTCGCCGTTGCTGATATCCATGGCCAGGATGAAGGCGAGGCGCGGCAGACTGTTGCCCAAGCGATGAGTGGCAAGATCCGCCTTGGTCGGCTCCTCCAGCCGGGTTATCGGAAAGCGGAAGGTGGCTGCGAGTTTCTGCGTATCCTTGAGTATGGCAACGGCAGAGGCGATCTCGGCAAGGCTCAGAGGATCGAGCGGATGGGTGACTGCGACAACGGCGTCCATGAACATACCTCTTTGATTTAGGCCTCTTTGATTGTGGGCCTCTTGGCTTCCGGAAAGACGACGCGCCTTCGCGCGTCGCAAGCTGCGGTAATCAGGATCGACCGGAGCAGATCTGCATCTCGGTCATCATCGCCTCTGCGTGAATGCAAAACACCGAGCAGAAAACATGCGCCTCAACGGCAACCAGCAAAGTTGCGCCGGCAAGGATCGCGATCGCGAGAACCAGAAGGCGATCGACGGGTGCAAGTTCAGCAATGGCACTCATTCGAAAGCCTTTCCGAGCGAGGCGTAGAGAGCGGGCTTGGATCTCTTGACCTGGATTGCAAACAGCGCTCCGAGAATGCCCACCAGCACCATGACATAGGGGAAAGCCTTGACGATCAGGCTTTCGCTGCCGGAAAGCAGGGAAAGATTGGAACTGACCAGCACCAGCGAACCCATCAGGCCGAGCAGCGCCAGCGCCGGGGCGATCATCGTGGTCCAGGCGCTGTAGCTGTTCGGCGTCTTGCGGAAGAACATGATGATCGCGACGGAGACCAGCACCTGCACCAGCAGGATACCGATCCCTGCAAGCGCTGCCATCCACGAGAACACCACGGTGTAGGGATCGGCGCCGAAGATGACGAACAGGGCAAGGACGACGGCCGCGATCAGACTTTGCAGCAGACCCGCGGCATAGGGTGAGCCATGCTTGGCGTGAACCTTGCCAAGTACCTTGGCGGCCAGGCCTTCCCGGCCGAGGGCGAAGAAATAGCGGTTGAGCGTATTGTGGAAGGACAGGATGCAGGCAAACAGGCTGGTGATCAGCAGCACGTTCATCACCTGGCTCGACCATGCGCCAAGCACCGAATTGGCGGCAGCGAAGTAGAAGCTGTCGAGGCCGGCAGCGGCAGAGGCCTGCACATTGCCCGGACCGTAGAATTGCACGATGGCCCAGGTGGAGAAGGCGTAGAACAGGGTGATGAGCAGCACGGCAACATAGGTGGCGCGGGGAATGGTCTTTTCGGGATCTTCGGCTTCCTCGCCGAAAATGGCCGTGGCTTCGAAGCCGATGAAGGAACCGATGACGAAGACCAGCGCCACACCAAGACCTGGCGTAAAGACCTGCGATGGAGCGAAGGAGGAGAAGGTGATGCCTTCCGGTCCGCCGCCTGAAAAGACGATGGCAAGATCGAGAACCAGCAATATGGCGATTTCGGCGATCATACAGACGCCAAGGATCGCGCCTGAGAAGGCGATATTGCGCTGACCGCAAACCAGCACGACGACGAGTGCCGCGAAGGCCCAGGCCCACCACGGCAGGACGAGCCCAAGCGGCGCCATGGCGTTGGCCATGAAGAAGCCGAACAGCCCATAGATGGCGATCTGAACCGCGCTATAGGTGACCAGCGCCATGAAGGCGCCACCCACCCCGGCCGGCTTACCGATGCCATGGGTGATATAGGTGTAGAAGGCCCCCGCCCCGCCCACATGCCGGCTCATGGCGGTGAAGCCGACCGAGAAGAGCAGGTAAAGCAGGCCGGCGAGCACGAACGCGCCGGGAACGCCTGCGCCATTGCCAAAGGCAAAGGCGGCCGGTGAAGCGCCGACGACGGCCGTGAGCGGCGCGGCCGCGGCAACGACGAAGAACACGATATGGGCAAGTCCCACCGAGTCCTTGGCCAGACGACGCTCCGGCGATGACGGCGCGGGCATGCTTGCTTCCAGTGTCATGGAGGAACCCTCTTTGTTTGTTGTTGCCAAGAGGGTAAGCGCAGCGATCTGGCCTCGAAATTGCAGTTTATGCCAATGAATCGATAATTCGCGCCACGACGGTCACCGGAGACGCTGAAAATGGCAGTTGCACCGCATTTGATCAGCCGGATGCCCGCAGTTGCTTCGATTCGAGCCTCTGTCTTGATCCCGCTGGTGCAACAAATCGATAAAAGATCCGGGAAAACCGACCTTCTTCTGGCTTCGCACGGCATTCTGCGCTCGCAACTGGAAGATCCCTACGCTGTCCTGCCCATGGCGCGTTATGTCGCGCTGTTCGAGGATGCCGCGACGATAACAGGCGAACCGGCACTCGGAGCCCGCATGGCCACCGGTTTCAGGCCCGCCGATCTCGGCCCCATCGGCATGCTCTTCGCGCTCTCGCCGAACATTCGCAGCGCTTTCGAACGGCTGTCCAAATATGTGAACGCGTTGCAGGGCGCAACCAGTTCCGGCGTATTCGAGGAGAATGGCGATTTTGTCTGGAGCTACCGGATCGTCGACCCCAGCATGTGGCCGCGCCGGCAGGACAGCGAATTCACGATTGCCGCCTCCTGTCAGCTCGTCCGTTCGTGCTTCCGCCGAGGCTGGCGACCGATCGAAATCCAGCTCGAACATCACGCCCCACGCGATGCCGGCGTGCTGGAACGCATCTATGGCGCGCCCATCCTGTTCGGCCAATCCGGCAACCGCATCGTCATGAACAAGGCGGATGCCGATCGTGTCCACCGCTCGGAAGACAAAAGCCTGATCGAAATCCTGGAGCGGCACATCGGCGATCTGGTCAACGAGCCGGCGGCCGGCGAAGCTGTCAATGAAAAGGTCCAGGCCCTGATCGGCATCTATCTTGGCCGCAAACCGATCACGGTCGCAATCCTCGCCGCCGAACTGAAGATGTCGCCGCGAAGCCTGCAGCGTCGGCTGTCGGAGGAAGGCGTGTCGCTTCGCGATCTCGTTCGCCAACACCGCCAGACACTCGCCGCCCATTATCTCGGCGACCGACATGCCGCGCCGATGTCCGAGGTGGCGCGTGTGCTGGGTTATGCAGACAACACGGTGCTCTGGCGTGCGCTGCGGTCCTGGGAGAAGAAAGGGAACCACTCATCTTCGATCGATTGAACGAGGATGTACGGCAACGGAGATTGCCTGTTCGCCTCACCGCTGCTTATCAAGGAGTTTTCAGCAGCGCTCAACGCCCTTTGCCGCCAGGAGGTCGTCAACGGCTGTCGACGTCAGAAATTCCGACAATTGCCTCGTGGCTTCCGCGTCCGTTGCATCGGCGCTGATGCCGATGGCGAAGTCGATATAACTTTGGAGTTCTGCCGGAAACGGGCCGACAAGCATGACCTCGGGAGCGGCGGCGAGGATCGACGTCACGGGAACGACGCCCAGCTCGGCTTCCCCACGACCGACGGCCGCCGCCGTCTGCCCTCCGGATATGGTCACCAGCTTGGGCTTCACCTCATCGGCTATTCCCAGGCGTTCCAACAGACCGGAGAAATAGCCGCCACTGGTTCCGTCACTGGCGTAGGCGATCGATCCGGCGCTCTTCAACGTTTGTTTGAATGCTTCCACGGACCCTATGTCGAGCGGCGGGCTGCCGACCTTGGCAGCCACCCCCATTGCGATCCGGCCGAACGCGACCTCACTCCCCGCCCTGACTTTCCCTAGGGCTGTCAGTTCCTGAACCAGATTCGGATTGGTGATGACGAGGTCGAAGGGTTCGCCAGCTTCGATCTGCTTCTTGACGACAGGATTGAGCTCCCACTTGAGCGCAACTCTGTGCGCTGTGGCCGTTTCGTACCGGGATATGAGAGCAAGGACGGCGGGTCGAACCGCAATAGCGCCAAAAAGACGGACTTCCCGAGTCATATCAGAACTCCGCCTCTGATCTAACGATCTTGTCCAGCAGACCCTACGGCCCCGCCCCAAAAAACGCCAGCCGCGTGAAGATCGTATAGTCCGCTTCCGAAACCATCAACGCGACAAAAACCAGCACCAGCAGCGGCGGCAGCAGGATGGCGTAGACCAGCGCCAGCCGTTCCCAGGCCATGTGCATGAAGACGGCGACGATCAATCCGGCTTTCAGCATCATGAACACCAGGATCAGCGTCCACCTGAGATAGCTCTGGACGCCAAGATAATCGACCATATAGGACGCCGCGCTGAGCACGAAGAGCAGGCCCCAGACGAAGAAATAGAGCCCGATCGGGTGCTGCTGTCCGCTGTGTGCCTGTGCATGCGCCGTTTGGACTTGTGCATGCGCCGTTGTCTCGCTCATGACGACCTCACCACAGATAAAAGAATGCAAAGATGAAGACCCAGACCAGGTCGACGAAGTGCCAGTAGAGGCCCATGATCTCGACGGCCTCGTAGCGGCCTTTCCGGCTGGTGAAGAAGCCACGCCGTTCCACGTCGAAATCGCCGCGCCAGACCTTGCGGGCGACGATGAGGAGGAAGATGACGCCGATCGTGACATGGGTGCCGTGAAAGCCTGTTATCATGAAGAAGGTCGAGCCGAACTGCGCCGCCCCCCACGGGTTTTCCCAGGGGCGCACGCCCTCGGTGATCAGCTTCGTCCATTCGAAGGCCTGCATGCCGACGAAGCATGCGCCGAGAAGTGCTGTCAGCAGCATCAGCACCGCCGTCGTGCGGCGGTCGCGGCGATAGCCGAAATTGACCGCCATCGCCATGGTGCCGCTGCTCGAGATCAGCACGAAGGTCATGATCGCGATCAGGATCAACGGCACATCCTGGCCGCCGATATGCAGCGCGAAGACCTCGCTCGGATTGGGCCATGGTACGGGCGTCGATATGCGGGCGGTCATATAGGCGATCAGGAAACAACCGAAGACGAAGGTGTCGCTCAAGAGAAAGATCCACATCATCGCCTTGCCCCAGGAGGCGGTCTTGAAGGCGCGCTGATCCGAGCTGAAATCGGCGGCGACACCGCGAAGGCCTGATGGCTTGAGGTCAGCCCCACCATGTGTCTCGATAGTCTGTGCCATCTGCACCCCCTAGCTAATCAACGTGCGGCAGAGATCGACGAAATCGCTGGCCCAGCCGGCAAAAAGCGCGAAGAGCAGCAGCCAGACCGCAAGCATGAAATGCGAATAGATAGCCGAGAGATCGACGCTGAGGCTCAGCCTCTCCGGCGCGATATCGGCTGCGAAGGCCTTGACCGTCGTGTGCGCCAGCACCGCCAGCCCGCCGAGAATATGCAGGCCATGCAGCCCGGTCAGCATGTAGAAGAAGCTGTTGGCGGGGTTATCATCAAGCACGTAGCCTGCCGCGACCAACTCCCGCCATACCTGGATCTGCCCGGCGAGGAAGAAGACCGCAAGCGCAAGTGCCGTAACGAGCGCAGGCCGCAGGCTTTCCATGCGGCCATGCCGCACTTCGCGCTTAGCCCATTGCAGCGCCGCACTGCTCAAGGCCAGCGCCGCGGTGTTCACCCAGAGCAGGCGCGGAACCGGCATCCCCCACCAGTCGGCCGAGGCCGCGCGCATGAAATAGGCGCTGACGGCAAGGCTGAAGAGCGCGCCGACGACGCCGAGAAAGACGAAGAGACCGATCTTCACCGACGGCACCGGCGGCCGGTCGGTGCCGCCATGAACCGGCATCTGCACGGAGCCGGTCTCCAGCCAGGGCTTCGAGGTCAGCCGCTGCCCGGAGAGCCACCAGATCATGATGGCGGCGATGGCGGCCAGAAAGATCAGCACGACGCTCATGCCGGCGTCTCCCGGGTGACGCCAGCCGTTGCCGGCACATTCTGCGGAATGAAATCCTCGGCCGCGCCCGGCACGCTGTAATCATAGGCCCAGCGATAGACCACAGGCAGGTCTTTGCCCCAGTTGCCGTGCGCCGGCGGCGTCTCAGGCGTCTGCCATTCCAACGTCGTTGCCCGCCAGGGATTGCCGCCGGCCTCCCTGCCCCGGAAAAGGCTCCAGGCGAGATTGAACAGGAAGACCATCTGCCCGGCGCCCACGACCAGCGCCATGACTGTGATGAAGATGTTCAGCGTGTGGGCCGACGGCGGAACGAAGGCCGTCTCCCCCATCTCGAAATAGCGGCGCGGCACGCCGAGCAGACCGAGATAGTGCATCGGAAAGAAGATCGCATAGGTGCCGAGGAAGGTGATCCAGAAGTGGATATGGCCGAGCACGTCGTTCAGCATGCGCCCCGCCACCTTCGGATACCAGTGATAAATCGCCCCGAAGATGACGAGGATCGGCGCGACCCCCATGACCATGTGGAAGTGGGCCACGACGAACATCGTATCCGACAGCGGCACGTCGACGACGACATTGCCGAGAAACAGGCCGGTCAGCCCGCCATTGACGAAGGTGACGATGAAGGCGAGCGCAAAGAGCATCGGCAGCGTCAGGTGGATATCGCCGCGCCACAGCGTCAGCACCCAGTTGTAGACCTTGATCGCCGTCGGGATGGCGATGATCAGCGTCGTCGTGGCGAAGAAGAAGCCGAAGGCCGGGTGCATGCCGCTGACATACATGTGGTGCGCCCAGACGACGAAGCTCAACGCCCCGATGATGACGATCGCCCAGACCATCATGCGGTAGCCGAAGATATTCTTGCGCGCATGCGTGCTGATCAGGTCCGAGACGATGCCGAAGGCCGGCAGCGCCACGATATAGACCTCGGGATGGCCGAAGAACCAGAAGAGGTGCTGGAACAGGATCGGGCTGCCGCCGCCATGCTGGAGCTGCGTGCCCATCTCGACGATGGCGGGCATGAAGAAGCTGGTGCCGAGCACGCGGTCGAAGAGCATCATGACGCAGGCGACGAAGAGTGCGGGAAAAGCGAGCAGCGCCATCACGGTTGCGGTGAAAATGCCCCAGACGGTGAGCGGCATCCGCATCAGCGTCATCCCGCGCGCCCGCCCCTGCAGCACGGTTACCACATAGTTCAGCCCGCCCATCGTGAAGCCGATGATGAAGACGATCAGCGAGGTCAGCATCAGCAGGATGCCCCAGTCCTTGCCGCCTGGTGTGCCTGACAGAACGGATTGCGGCGGATAAAGCGTCCAGCCGGCCCCTGTCGGGCCGCCGGGGGCGAAGAAGCCTGCGGCGAGGATCAGCACCGCGAGCAGGTAGATCCAGTAGCTCAGCATGTTGGCGTAAGGGAAAACCATGTCGCGGGCGCCGACCATCAGCGGAATGAGGTAATTGCCGAAGCCGCCGAGGAAGAGCGCAGTCAGGAGATAGATCACCATGATCATCCCGTGCATGGTGATGAACTGGTAATAGTGATCGGCATCGATGAAGGTGAAATAGCCGGGGAAGGCGAGCTGAATCCGCATCAGCCAGGAGAGTACCAGCGCCACCAGGCCGATCGCGATGGCGGTAATCGAATATTGCACGGCGATGATCTTGGCATCCTGGCTGAACACATATTTCGTCCACCAGCTGTGTGGATGATAAAGCTCCACATCCTCGACTTCGGCGGATGGGATGCTGCCGGATGGAATCTCGACCATGATCTCTCTTCCTTCCCCCGCCGGTTCACCGAACCGGCCTGCGGTCTGCGACCACTGCACGGTTCAGTTTGCCGGCGGCAGCTCTCCCGATGACGCCGTCAACTGGGTGAATGTCTGCTGCTGCCCGAGCCAAGTCTGATAGTCCGCGTCGTTGTCGACGACGACGGTGCCGCGCATTTGCGGATGACCGACGCCGCAGAGTTCGGCGCAGAGGATCTCGAAGGTCCCCGTCCGCGTCGGCGTGAGCCAGAAGTAGGTGACCATGCCGGGGATCATGTCCATCTTGGCGCGAAACTCAGGCACGTAGAAATCATGGAGCACATCGACCGAGCGCAGCAACATGTGCACCGGCTTGCCGATCGGCAGATGCAGTTCGCCGCCTTCGATGATGATGTCGTCGAGGCCGCTTGCATCGTTCTTGTCGAGGCCGAGCGGGTTTTCGGGCGTAACGTCGCGCGTTTCGGCGCGGCCGAGCTTTCCGTCCGCCCCCGGCAGGCGGAAGCTCCACAGCCACTGCTGGCTGACGACCTCCACCGATGCGGCATCGGCGGGCACCGTGATGAACTGGTTCCAGACGATGAGGCCGGGCGCCAGCATGGCGGCGACGCCGACCGCCGTTCCCGAGGCGAGCATCACCTCCAGCCTGCGGTTTTCAGGCTCGTAATGCGCCTTGTTGCCCGGCTTATGCCGGAAGCGAAAGACGCAATAGGCCATGAACAAGACCACTGCCACGAAGACGATGCCGGTGATCCAGAAGGTGATGACGAGGGTGCTGTCGATATAGGTCCAGTTGGACGCGATCGGCGTCCACCACCACGGGCTCAGCACATGGAACAGCACGGAGCCGACGACAATCAGGACGAGGATCAGCACGACAGCCATTTCCGCTCCTCCTCGAGCAGGTTGACCCGTGAAACCGCATTCCGCAAAAAGTCCGTCTTTATTATCGCACAGATAGAAAATATCGGCAATTACGGCAATTTAGGCACCTGCCGCGCCGTTTCCACCCGTCATTTTGGAGTATGGCCCATCATTTGGAATATTGCTTGAGATAGGCGATGAGATCGGTGATCTCCTGATCGTCCTTCACGCCGACGAAGGCCATCTTCGTGCCCTTCACCTTCGCTTTCGGATTATGCAGATAGTCGCGCAGCACTGTCTCGTCCCAGACCAGACCGCCTTCGCCGGCCGCCTTCATTCCGGCCGAATAGGCGAAATCAGGATGCGTGCCGGCCTGTCGGCCGAATAACTTGTTCAGCGACGGACCGACCTTGTTCGTATCGGAATCGGCGACATGACAGGTTGCGCATTTCTTGAAAACGGCGGCACCCGCGGTCGCATCGCCCTCCTGCGCCCCGGCGCGACCGGGGGAAAGGGCAATCACGGATGTGGCAATCAGCAGAATAACACGATAGTCCATGGCAAACCTCATCCTCCTCAAGGTTGCCAGCCACTTGCACCCTCAGCAATCTCTCGCGTATGGGTAGTGGTTGTATGGCCTAAAGCTTAGTCCTTCGCGGCAGCAAGTCAATCGGCCCTACAATTGGAGCCATCTGAACGTAATCTGATACGAGGTGAACCCGGCGCGAATAAGCTGCCTGAGCTGCCGCTATTTGACCTATTGCCCGATCGAAAGCGCCTCCTCTACCGCCAGTTCGGCCATGGCAAGCGCCGCCTCTCGGGTCCTGGCGGCGGCGATGAATCGGCCGTTGTGGCAGAAGCTCGCGCCCTCTATGCCGCACGCCGCCTCCAATGCGCCATTGGTGAGCCCGGCCCAGGCCGCCGGCAGATCGGCCCTGAGCTCGAAACCATCCTCGGCGCGGCGGATGCCGGTCACGCACCAGTCCTTTTCGCGCGGGTGGACGACGAACAGCATATGATCGGCGCCTGCTTTCACGATAGCAGGCCGGAAGGGCATTCCCCTCGGCAATTCCAAAACACGCCCCTGCCCGGTAGCCTCGATTGCCTGATGCACGACCGCCTCGGCCCGCAATTTCGCAGCACTCTGCGCAATCCTGGCCTCGACGAAACTGCGGGCGATGGCAAGGGCCGCGTGGAAGGCACGGTCGTCGGCAGCGGGGTCGGCATCGTCGAAGACCGGTTTCAGCGTTTCCAGCAGAGCCGGCAGCGTCAACCCGGCCAGCGGCCCGGAGGGGCTGAGCGCGCCATTGTCCGTCAGGTCGACCGGCAGCACGAAACTGGCGTCGAAAGAACCATGCAGCGTCTCGACATGTGCTTCGGGAAGGCCGGAGGCTGCGAGATAATCACGGCCGTAATGCTTCCAGATCAGGCCGAAGGAACTGTAGGGCTGGCCATCGTCGCGCAACGGCGCGCCGCGCTGGTGGTGGTCGAATATCCCGGCGGCAGGGTCATAGGCGCCGCCGACATCGTAGATGATGCGTTCTTCGCCCGGCGTGATCCATTCCGGCGCCCGGCTGCGGACGATACGCGCCTGCGGGAAAAGCCGGGTCAGGATGACGCTCGACAGCAATTCGTCGGCATGGAAGCCACCGGAATGGGTGACGAGGAAATCGGGGATCATAAAAGGCCTTATCGTTCTCGGCGGGTTCGCCTAGGATCAGCACCAGATAGCGGTTGGCGGATATGACGACAAGTCTCTCTGGGATAAGGCTCTTGGACTTGGCCTTGATTATGTCTCGGATGCGTCATTTGCAACCCTCGCGAAACTGCCTATTCTGCCGCCACCAGAAGTGAATAGCGACATTTGCGAAAACGGAAGACGCAGCGTTTGGAGATTCCTCCGCACTTTCATGTTGCCGAAACATCAGGATGGCTTGTGAACCACCGCATGAACTCCGCCCTTCCCGGCTACCTCATGCTCAGTTCCAAGACCGATACCAACGATCTGTCGGATTTGTCTGAAGACGCTTTGGCCGAATTCGGCCCCTTGCTCGCAAGGGTTCAGAGCGCCCTGAAACGGAAATTGAATGCCCAGCGCGTCTATATCGGCCGATACGGGCACACGCCCGGTTATCCGATCCATTTCCATGTGATCCCGATATATGACTGGGTGGAGGAGTTGTTCTGGAAGGACGCTCGATATCGCCTGCTCCAGAGTTTTGCAGAGGGTCCGGGGGAAACCGCAACGGATGGCGCGGAACTGACGCTGTTTGTCTGGCGCGAATTCTGCGAACGCACAGAGCCGCCGCCCATCAGCGGGCCATCGGTCTCAGAGGTCATCAAGCTGTTGCGGGAGGCAATGCGGTTTTCGGCGCCTGAAGCCTAAGACAGCGCCGGTCCCGGCTGTCTTGCGACGAGCGCACGGCGCCAGGCCCGGAAGAAGGCCAGTGAGGTCATACCCCTCCTTAAGATCGAAATCCCCCGCCGTTCCTTAATCCATGACGTATTGGATATGATGCCGGCCATGCACGGCCGATTTCTGGACATGGGCGCGAACGCCGAAGACCCGGCCGATCATCTCCTCCGTCAGCACATCCTCCGGCGCGCCCGAGGCGATGACCTTGCCCTTTTGAAGTACCGCCAGGCTGTCGCAGAACATTGCCGCCAGGTTGAGATCGTGCAGCGCGACGATACAGGTGATACCGAGCTTCGAGATCAGCGAGAGAATGTCGAGTTGGTGCTGGATATCGAGATGGTTGGTCGGCTCGTCGAGCAGCAGTTCGCTCGGCGCCTGCGCCAGCGATCTCGCAATATGGACGCGCTGGCGCTCGCCGCCCGACAGTGTCTGCCAGAGCTGGCCTGCCCTCTCCCGCATGCCCGTCCGCGACAGCGCCTGGTCGACGGCAGCATCGTCTTCGGCGCCCCAGGACGACAACAGCCCGCGATGCGGGGTGCGGCCAAGCCGCACCACATCGCGCACTGTCAACTGCGTATCGGTCGTCGACTGCTGCTCGACGAAGGCGACGCGACGCGCAAGGGCTGCGCGCGACAGCGAGGAAATGTCGTCCTCGCCGAGCCTGATGACACCGCTGCGAACCTTGCGCAGCCGGCAGATCAATCTGAGAAGGCTCGACTTTCCGGAACCGTTCGGCCCGAGCAACCCGAGCACCTTGCCCCTTTTCACCGTCAGGCTGACGCCGTTGACAATGACGGTGTCGCCGGCGGCAAAGCTCACCTCGTCGACGTTGATGCTCATGCATTCCCTCGTACGCGATAGAGGATGACGGCGAAGGCCGGCGCGCCGAAGAGCGCGGTGACGACACCGATCGGCAGGATCTGCTGCGGTATGATGATGCGCGAAAGGATATCGGCGCCGACCATGTAGATGGCGCCGCCGAGCGCCGTTGCCGGCAGCAGCCGCCCATGGGCCGGCCCGACAAGGAAACGGGCGGCATGGGGTATGACGAGGCCGACGAAACCGATCGAGCCCACCATGCTGACGACGCTTGCCGTCATCGCCGCCGTCAGGGCGAACAGCACGATCTGGACGCGGCGCACGGCAATGCCGAGCGAGGCGGCGGCATCCGTGCCGAAGGCGAAGGCATCGAGCGCCCGCACATGGGCCATGCAGACGATGAAGCCGGCAAGCGCGATCGGCACCGAAAGGTAGACATCTGGCCAGCGTACGCCGCTGAGCGACCCCAGAAGCCAGAACAGGATGCCGCGCGCCTGCTCGGCATTCGCCGATGTCGTCACGATGTAGGAGGTGAGCGCGTTGAAGAGCTGCGAACCGGCGACGCCACACAGTATGATGCGTTCGCCGGTTCCCCCCGCACCCGTCGCCAGGAAGCCGACCAGCAAAAAGGCCATGACTGCGCCGATGAAGGCCCCGCTCGACAGGCCGAGAATACCGTAGCCGAAGCCGAGAATCATCACGCAGACGGCTCCCGTCGAGGCGCCGGCGGAGATGCCGAGCACATAGGGTTCGGCCAACGGATTGCGCAGCAGCGCCTGCAGGATGGCGCCGCAGAGCGAGAGCGACGCGCCGGCGCTGGCCGCGACGAGGGCGCGGCTCAGCCGATAATCCCAGACGATGCCCTGGTGGATGCGGCTGAGCTCGAAATCGGTTCCGAACAGGCGGTTCGAAACCGCCTCAGCCGTCGTCGCAAGCGGGATGGCAATCTCGCCGATGGAAACGGCGAGACTGATCATCAGTCCAAGAAGGAGAAGCGCGGCAATGGTGAGCGCGGCGAGCGCCCACCATCCCTGCCGCCTGAGCGATACTGTCTTCACTGTGCCAGGCCGAAGGACTTGATGCCCTTCGCCACTGTCTCGATGCCGTCGATCGTGCGGATCGTCGGGTTCATCGACTGCGCATCCATCATCACGAAGTGCCTGTTCCTGACGGCATCGAGTTCCCTGGTCACAGGGTCGTTCTCGAGAAAGTCAAGCTTGACCTTGGGATCGTCAGCCGCATAACGGCGGCGATCCATGGTCGCCAGCACGATCACCGCGGGGTTCGCCTGGGCGATGGTTTCCCAGCCGACCAGCGGCCATTCCTCTTCGGTTGTCACGACGTTCTTCGCGCCGATCGTCTTGAGGATATAGGCAGGTGCGCTGTTCTTGCCGGCAATGAAGGCGTCGCCGTTGACCTCCTTGCTGGAAAACCAGAAGACGACCGGCAGGCTCTTGCCCGTCGCGCCCGATATCGACGCCACGGCATCCGCCTCGCGCTTCCTCAGCTTGGAAATCAGCGCATCGCCGCGCTCCTTGACGTCGAAGATCTCCGAGAGTTCAGCGATTTCCCGGTAGATCAGGTCCATCGTGAACAGCTCCCCACGC
Source organism: Rhizobium sp. BK112 (assembly GCF_014193215.1). Lineage (NCBI taxonomy): Bacteria > Pseudomonadati > Pseudomonadota > Alphaproteobacteria > Hyphomicrobiales > Rhizobiaceae > Rhizobium > Rhizobium sp. BK112. Next base: position 828,343 of record NZ_JACHYZ010000001.1, on the reverse strand, counting down.
ACACCGTCGCCGCCATCGGTGTTGACCTTGGCGACGCAATCGGCCGGCGCGAGATAACTATTGATCCCGAGATCCTTGAACTGCTCCCGCTTGCCGACGGAGCCCTGCGCGCCGACATGCCATTCGAACTCGGCCGCCACGAGGTCGGGCTCCTGCCCGACGACGGATTCGAAGCTCGGATCGTTGTCGGCGAGGCGTTTTATCTTGCTGTTGGCCTCGGCATATTGCGGCAGGACAGGGCCAACCCAGACGGCGGTTCCGGCGATCTTGTCGGCAAGGCCGAGCGAGAACAGAATTTCAGTCATGCCCTGGCCGATCGAAACGATCCTGGCGGGCGCCTTCTGGAACGTCACCTGCTGGCCGCAATTGCTGACGGTCAGGGGATATTGGGTCGCGGCCAAGCTTGGTGCCGCAAGGCCGGCCAGCCCGAAGGTAAATGTCATGATGGCGAGAAATTGACGCATGAAAACCTCGATGATGGGAAAACAGGCACGGCCGCGCCGCGCGCATATACGCAACGCTGAAGTCACGCTGACGCGTAGACTAGCCGCGGGAGGCCCAATCGAGACGGATGCATGCCGATATCAGGCGAAGGTTCAGAAGGACAATCATGTCTGTTCCTTGTCCGGGCATCCCCGCCCGGTTGATTGGATCGCGATTGACGGCAGGTCTCCTGGCTTGCGGATATCCGTCTTTCATCCGCCTTCCCGCAATATCCGCAGTGGCGTGGCCTTTAGGCCAAGGGCATGATCGCTCCGCGATCAACCCCGAGATCGACAATCCGCTTACAGTTGCGGGGGCAGCCACGGTCTCGGTCCCTACTGGGTCGTCCTCACCGTGTTCCCTATTAATCCCCTTGGAGTCATCTTCAGGGAACCGTCTCCCCCAGTTACGTCGCCTGCCCGCGCGCCGTCAATGATTATTCAGAGGGCGCCGCACCACCGGCGGATAAATATATCGCGCGCATGGCTGCGCGCCGCCGTTCGGTGCGCAAACTGCCGGTGGCGGTCGGTTGACATTGCGGCGAAAAGCGCTTCCTTGCGATAAACTGCCTTGCCTATGAAGCAGTCGGGGAACATGGGTGCCGGCTGCTATTGGTGGGGATGACTTCGCCGGGGCTGCTATAGGAAGCACGCTTTGAACGATGCGGCGGTTGCCAGGGCCGCCCCGTCACAACGCATCCAGCGGAATCTTCAGATACCGCCGGCCGTTCTCCTCCGGCTCGGGCAGCCGCCCGCCGCGGATATTGACCTGCAGCGCGTGCAGCATCAGCTTCGGCTTCGGCAGCGTGCGGTCGCGCGCCTGGCGCAGCGCCACAAAGCCGGCCTCGTCGATGCCCGATATATGCGGATTGGCGCGCTTCTGGGCGGCAACCGTGCTTTCCCAGCGCGGGTGGCGGCCACCCGGCTGATAGTCGTGACCGGAAAACAGCCGGGTCTCCTCGGGCAGCGACAGGATCGCCTGGATCGTGTGCCAGAGGGCGCTGGCGCTGCCGCCCGGGAAATCCGTGCGGGCGGTGCCGGAATCCGGCGTGAACACCGTATCGTGCACGAAGGCGGCGTCGCCGATCACATAGGTGATCGAGGCGAGGGTGTGCCCGGGCGAAAACATCACGCGGGCCTTGAGCGTGCCGATCTCGAACGTCTCGCCATCGGCAAACAGCCGGTCCCATTGCGAGCCGTCGGTCGCGAGCGCCGGCCAATTGTAGATCTCCTTCCAGAGCGCCTGCACGTCGGTGACATGGGCGCCGATCGCCGTCGGCGCACCGGTCTTTCCCTTGAGGTAATACGCAGCGGAGAAATGATCGGCATGCGGATGCGTGTCGAGGATCCACTCGACCGTCAGCCCTTCGCTCTCGATATGGGCGAGGATGGCGTCGGCATTGGCCGTGCCCGTCGCCCCCGACATCTCGTCGAAATCGAGCACCGGGTCAATGATGGCGCAGCGTTTCGTCGCCGGGTCGGAAACGACATATTGCACACTGCAGGTGCGGGGCTCGAAGAAGGCCTTCACATGAGGTACCTGCCCTGCCCGCTTCTCCAGCCAGCGCCGCGCGCCGGCAAGATCGAAGCCGAGGCCTTGACCAAAGGCCTCGACATCCCCGGACTTCATCCGCCCGTCCAGCGCCTCGCCCAGCGCATAAAGCGTCAGCGCCCGTGTGCCGCTCTTGCAATGGGCGACGACCGGCCCCTTCGCCTCAGCTATCGCCGCCTGAAAGGCGCGGATATCGGCCTCGGTAATCTCGGCCCCCTTCACCGGCACGAAGCTGTAGGCGAGCCCGGCGGCGGCGGCTGAAGCCTTCTCCGCTGCATTACCGGGTTGCCCCGGCTCCTCGCCATCCGGCCGGGCATTGATGACGGCGGCAAAGCCGTCTGCCGCGAAAGCACCAAAGTCCGCGGCGCCGGGCTGCCCCGTCACCGATATCAGCTCATTGACCCTCACGGATGTCATCGAAGCCCCCGCGCTGCCCTCATCAGGCATTATCGCATGTATATCGACACAATCTCACAAGTATATTGCCGAGCGCAAGAATAGACCACTTGTCGCATCCCCGAGCTTGCCGCCGGCCCGCAAAGCCTGACGAAACCGGCGGGAGAGGCTCCTCATACTTCCGCCCGGCCCGGCTCCTCCGGTCAAAACGACAGCGTCGCAGCGCCCTCCTTGATCTCGGCATGCATGGCGCTGGCGCCGACGATGACGACACCGTCGAGCATGTCCTCCTGCGTGTAACCGCGCGAGGTCACGCAGGGCGGGCAGGCCCAGATCGTGCCGCCGCGCTGCTGGAAATTCTCGATCAGCATCGACAGCGGATCAAGCGGCGGCACATGTGTCATGCGCTGGCCACCCTTGCGCACCAGATCGATCCCGGTGCTGGTGAGGAACACCGAGACCTTCAGCCCGGCGGTGATGCCGCCATTGGCAATGGTGAAGGCGACGGAGGACAGTTCGGATTCGATGCCCTTGGTGATGAGCACGACCAGTTTGTCGCTTTGAGTTTGCATAGTATTCTCCCAGTGAATTGAAATGAACGCTCACCACGAGTGAGCGAGAACACCATAGGAGGGTGCGCGGGGCGCGTATTTGGCCGGGATGCGTGAAGCCTTGTCCGAAAATCCAGGCGTTGCGGGTGTCGTGCGCGACGACGTGTTGTCGGCGCTGCTTTCGACGATCCGCCTGTCGGGATCGCTGCAGTTCTGCTTCATGCCGACGGGCGACTGGCAGACGGATGCCGCGCCGGCCTTAGCAAACCTCTCGGCCAAGGCTTCGGGCACGATGCCTTTTCACATCGTCGTGGCCGGCAGCTGCTGGCTGAAGACGGAAGGGGAAGAGACCGATCTGGAGGCCGGAGACGTGCTGGTCTTCCCCTTCGGCACCGGACATCAGCTCGGCGCGGGAAGGGACGGCATGCTGGTGCTGCCGACGCGCGACCTGCCGCAGAAGCCCTGGCGTGAGATTCCCGTGCTGCGCTATGGCGAGGCGGCGCAAAGGGTGCGGCTGCTCTGCGGCTATCTGCAATGGGACGGCTTGAGCTTTGCGCCGCTGCACCAGGCGCTGCCGAAAATGATCCATGTCAGGACACGGGCCGTCAATGACGGCGACTGGTTGCGCGCCACCATCCGCCAGATGATCGAGGAGGTCGACAGGCCGCGCGCCGGCGGAGTTTCCATGCTGCCGCGGCTGACTGAAATCGTGTTCATCGAGATCCTGCGCCATCAGATCATGATGGCCGAACCGCGCTCGGTCGGCTGGCTGGCAGCCCTTGCCGACCCCGCGCTGTCGCGCTGTCTCTCCCTCATTCACGACGATCCCAGACACGACTGGTCGCTGGAGGACCTCGCCTCAGCCTCCGGCCTGTCGCGCAGCGCCCTCGCCGACCGCTTCCAGGCGATGCTCTCGACCTCGCCCATCCGCTATATCAGGGACTGGCGGCTCTACCTCGCAAGTGTCGCCCTCGCCACCTCAGGTCAGCCTATCGCAACAATCGCCTACGACGCCGGCTACGCCACCGAAGCCGCCTTCAATCGCGCCTTCTCTCGCGCCTTCGCCACCCCGCCGGCGACGTGGCGGGCGATGGCGCGGGCCCAGAGTGTGATCGGCTCGGACAAGGTTGGCATGAGGAAGCCGCAACACTCATGGGTGGAAAAAATCAAAGGATGCGCTAATTAGAAGCACCATCAAAATCGGGAGCGCGCCTTGGATTCCGAATCCCCTCAGCCACTCACAACTCGCTTTCCTGTCGGTGGCGGGGAAATTGGCCGACTGATCCAGACCCGCGACTGGAGCAAGACGCCGCTCGGTCCTCTCGATCTCTGGCCGCAAAGTCTGAAGACGGCCACCAACATGCTCCTGCTCTCACCCGTGCCGATCGTTCTTCTCTGGGGCGAGGACGGCGTGATGATCTATAACGACGCCTATTCCGTCTTCGCCGGCAGCCGCCATCCGGATCTTCTCGGTTCCAAGGTCCGCGAGGGCTGGAGCGAAATTGCCGACTTCAACGACAATGTCATGAAAGTTGGGCTGTCCGGTAAAACGCTCGCCTACGAAAACCAGGAACTGACGCTGTTGCGCCACGGCAGCCCGGCTCCTGCCTGGATGAACCTCGACTATTCGCCCGTCCTCGACGAAAGTGGCAAACCCGCGGGCGTCATCGCGATCGTCGTCGAAACGACGAAAAGCGTCCTTGCCCAGCGGCGGCTGCGCGAGAGCGAAGAGCGGTTCAGGGCGTTCACTACGGCCACGACCGATATCGTCTATCGCATGAGCGCCGACTGGAAGGAGATGCAGCAGCTCGACGGTCGCAACGTTCTTGCCGACACCGCCAATCCGACTGTCGCCTGGCAGGAGGCCTATTTGTTTCCCGAGGACATTCCGGCGATCCAGGCGGTGATCGACGAGGCGATATCAAGCAAGGGTGTTTTCGAATGCGAGCATCGCGTCCGGCGGGCCGACGGCAGCACCGGGTGGGTGTTGTCACGGGCTGTTCCACTCCTGAACGACGCAGGCGCCATCGTCGAATGGTTTGGGGCCGCGACCGATATCACCGAGCGGCGACGCAAGCAGCAGCAGCTGGAACTTGTCGTTCATGAGCTCAATCATCGCGTTAAGAACAATCTGGCGATGGTGCAGGCTTTTGCGTACCGCACCTTCCGGGATGCCGACGACATCCCGCGTGCACTGGACAGTTTCACGGCGCGGCTGGTGTCGCTCGGCCGTGCCAATGATCTGCTGACGGGAGAACTGTGGAGCAGCGCGTCCCTGAAACAGACGCTCGACCAGGCGACAGTTCCGCATAGGCCGGATGGCGGGCGATGGGAGCTCACCGGAGACGATATCCGGGTTTCCGCAAAGACGGCGCTGGCGCTGACCATGGCCTTTCATGAACTCGGCACAAATGCCGTGCGCCACGGCGCATGGTCGAGTGATGGCGGCGCCGTCCGCGTCAGATGCTCCCTTCAAATCATCGACGACGGAACGCAACGCTACCGCATAGACTGGGACGAACATGGCGGACCGCCGGTGGAACAACCGAAGCGGAAGGGGTTCGGCACGGTCCTCATCCAGCGCGGCCTTGCCGCGGAGACGGGAGGCAATGTGGAGATTTCGTTTGCCGAACGGGGTTTTTCCTTCCGTCTCGACGCTCCGGCAGACCGTCTCCGGAACGAATGACATGGCCAAGCGTGTACTTGTCGTTGAAGATGAAATGACCATCGCCATGATGATCGAGGACATGCTGATGGACCTCGGTCACGAGGTCGTGGCGACCGCCGCGCGTTTGCCCTCGGCGCTGGAGGTTGCCGCCGATGGCAATCTCGATTTCGTCGTTCTCGATGTAAACCTCGCCGGCCATAAGTCATTTCCGGTGGCGGCGGTCCTTCAGCAGCGCGGTATCCCCTTCGCCTTCGCAACCGGATATGGGCCAGCGGGTATCGATCCCGCCTTTGCCGGCCGGCCGGTGCTGACCAAGCCATTCACATCAGCCGATCTCGCCGCCGTCATCGAAACCGTCAGCTGAGACCCAAGAGGGCCGACGCCCAAGTCCAAGAGCCGCCCCAATGAGACATGTTGTGGCGGGCGATGGCGAGGGCCGAACTGGATTCGATCGACACCCAGATGATCGATCAGCGCGGTTGCGGGCCCGTCAATCCGAGCGCCAGCGTAATGTCGTTGATGATCCCCAGTCGCGCTTCGATCACCGCGATTTTCTCAGGCGTATCGGCACTGCAAGCCTCGATATCGATGAACATTTGCTCGCAGCCGCCTGGCGTCACCGTGCCGAACATCTGGCCGGGTTCGTCGCCTATGTTTCGCCAGCTGTGCGGGACATGTGGCGGCAGAACGACGACGGTTCCCACAGGCGCGTCGAACGCTTCGTCGCCGCATTGGAATCGATAGAGCCCCCGGATGACCCGAAAGACTTCCGTCTCCCGCGTATGCGTGTGGGGAGCCGGACCATGACCCGGCGGTGTGAAGGTTTCCCACATGCCGAACGCGCCGCCGGTCTCGGCGGCCGTCGCATGAATGATGATCCTCGCGCCAAAGGGCGTCCTCGCCAGGCGCTCCTTGCCGGGTAAAGAGACGACGGCGTTCCTGAAACTTGACATACCCACCTCCCCTCGATTGCAATCTTTGGGCGGAGCCTGCCCCTCACCCTTGCGACGCCGGCTGATTGAGCATCGCTTCGATATTGTATCCGTCGGGATCGAGAACGAAGCAGGCATAATAGTTCTCTTCATATTCCGGCCGCGGACCGGGCGCGCCGTTGTCCCTCGCACCGGCTTCAAGCGCGGCTCGATAAAACGCCTCGACCTCCGCCCTGCTTTGGACCCGGAAGGCAACGTGCACACGCGTCAGAGGCGGCTTGTCGTCGGTGTGCTGGATCTCGAACAGACTGCCGCCGACATCGAAGGCCCAGAACACGCCCTCCTTCCCGAAGGTACGGCGATAGCCGAGGGGGGCGAGAGCACGTTCATAAAACAGCTTGCTCTTCTCGAGGTCACTCACTGCGATGGTGATATGATCAATCATGCCGTGCATCCCTATCGTTCCATCATCCCATCATAGGCGAAATCGCCGCGGCGGAAAAACAGACGACTGCTGGCGAAGGATGGATGCCAGATCAGCGGCCCTTGCCCCAACGGCGCGGGCTCGCCCATACCTCGTCTGCCACCTGCCCGCCGGACAGCAAAAGCCCCGCCAATCATTGACGGGGCTGTGCATGTTGAAAATCGGCCTGCATTACATCCTGGGAAGAATCAATGATCGCCTTCTGCAAATCGAATCCGCGCTTGCGTTTTGGATCCTTATGCCATCGACCTGCAGCCGACGCATCCGCGCAGCGGAATTTTCCGACTAGCGCATCGACATCAACTTCGTCATCAGCCCTGCCTTGATCTCGATCACAGGGCGATTGATCTGGGGATGGCCGAGTTTATCCCGGGGATAGCCGATGTCCCTCAGTTGATCCGGCGTCAGGTCCGCCATTGCCTTCCGTCTTACGACGCTCAGCCGCCACGTCCTCAGGGCGGCGACGATGATTGCTACGGCGTTCGGCTTGGCCCCGAACAACTGTCCTTTCGGCGCGCTGATGCCGGCATGCGTTTCCATGTGAGCCATTTTTCCGTCTCCCATTTTTCAGATTTGCAAGTGGGAGCCTGCCACGCCGGTGTTTTCGCGCCGTTCGGCTGAGCGTGAACGGGCGGGAAAACTTCGACAAGCCGCCGCTAAATCGGTGTTAAATCTGTCTGCCGAGATGTTAATCTGCGGTGGCGGTCGAAATCTGGGAGACGGTCTGTGCGCATCAGGTTGCTGGGTGGCCTCGAAGTGACGTCCCGGGAGCACCGGCAGGTCCGCTTCACCACGCGCAAAACGTCGCTTCTCTTTGCTGCCCTGGTGCTCGCCGGCCACCGCGGTCATCGCAGGGAACCGCTTTCCGAAGCCTTTTGGCCGGGACGAGGCAGTGATCAAGCTCGCAATAGTCTCCGGCAAGCGCTCGTCGATATCAGGCGATCGTTTCCAGCCGGCGGGGATGCCACCATCTACATCGATGGGGATCAAGAGACCATCGCGCTGATAACAGGTCCTGAAGAGACCGACATTTCGATCTTCGACCGTAAACTCGAGGCGGGCCGGACGGCCGATCTCGCCTTCGCCGCCGATCTCTATCGCGGCGAGGTGTTGGCAGGCGAAGCCATTCCGGACGGGCTGGATGAGTGGTTTCGACCCTACCGGAGCACATATCAACGGAAGGCGCTGCAGCTCGTGGAGCGACTGAGCCTCGCATTCTCCGAGCCGGGTTCCGGGGAAGAATCGGCCTGCGAAAGGCTCGCCGAAAGGCTATTGGCTGCGGACCCGACCATCGAGGGCGCCCATCGGGCACTGATACGGATACACACTCTCAGGGGTCACGAAAACGCCGCCCTGCGCCAGTTCGAAGCCTGCCGGGCATTGTTGAGGAAGCATCTTCAGGCAGAACCCGAGGCAGAAACCTCCTCCTTGGCTGCTTCGCTGCAATCGCGGCAGGGATCCGAATATCAGCGGAGCGCACCTGGCCCCGACCTCGTACCGCAGCCGCAGGCCATCTCAGCGCCGGCGAAACATCACGATCGGCCATCGGTTGCCGTATTGCCGTTTCAGAATCTGAGCGGCGACGCGGAGCAGGAATATTTCGCCGACGGCATCGTCGAGGACATCACCATCGCGCTTGCTCAATTCCGCCACCTCTACGTCATCGCGCGGAATTCGAGCTTCACCTACAAAGGTCAGGCGGTCGACATAAAGCAGGTCGGGCGCGAGTTGGACGTCCGCTACGTGGTCGAAGGAAGCGTGCGCCGGACGGGTGACCGCCTGCGCATCGCAGGCCAGCTCATCGACACCTCGACCGGTGCGCACCTTTGGGCCGATCGTTTTGATGGAACCCTGGCGAATGTCTTCGATCTTCAGGATCAGGTCGCCTCGAGCATCGTCGGCGCCATAACGCCGAAAGTGGAGGAGGCTGAGATCGAGCGTGCCAAACGCAAGCCGACCGAGAGCCTCGACGCCTACGACTACTATCTCCGCGGCCTGGCGGCCTTCGACCGGACCATCACCAGCAGATCGGTCGTCGACGAAGCCTTGCGGCTGTTCATGAAGGCGATCGAGCGCGACCCGGAATTCGCCATAGCCCATGCCCGGGCGGCGCGGTGTTACGCCACACGAAAGAGCAACGGCTGGATGGTCAATCCCGCAGAGGAAACTGCCGAAGCCACCCGACTGGCGAGGAGAGCTGTCGAACTCGGCTGGGACGATGCAGTTACGCTCTCCTACGGTGGATATGTCATCGGTTATGTCGGCGGGGACCTCGACGGCAGCGCGGCCTGTATCGATCGCGCGGTCTTTCTCAACCCGAACCTCGCCGCAGCACTCGGCGTCAGCAGCTGGGTGAAGGCGTGCCTGGGCGAGCCTGATATGGCCGTCGAACACGCCGCCCTTGCCATGCGCTTGAGCCCTTTGGATCCACGCCTGTTTGCCTGGCAGTTCAACACCGGGCTCGCGCATTTTTGCGCCGGCCGCTATGACGACGCTACAGCCTGGGCAGGAAAATCGCTACGCCACCAGCCGAACTACCCGAGCGCCATGCGCGTGATGGCGGCGGGCCAGGCCATGGCCGGGCGGATTGGCCAAGCCCAGGAAACGGTCGCTCGCCTGTGCCTGATGGATCCCGCGCTCCGGCTTTCCAACCTCGCCGACGTGCTCCCACCGTTCCGGCGGCCCGACGATCGTGCACGCTATATCGAGGCTCTCAGGATGGCGGGACTGCCGGCGTAGCGCCGTCCTCCGAGGATCGTCTCTGATCCAACGGAGATGCATTTATGAACCCAACTCATAAGCCCATGCCGATATCACCGGCTAATCGATACCAGCCTTTGCCCTTAGCTTACGACCGAACCTGAGGAGGACATCCGCATGATCAAACGTAGGCTGGGCCAAAGAGGCCCTGATGTATCGGCGATCGGTTTCGGCTGCATGGGACTGAACTACCATCGCGGGCCGGCGGTGGAGCGCGGCGATGCCATTGCGCTCTTGCGGGCGGCGCACGAGCGGGGCGTGAGTTTCTTCGACACGGCAGAGGCCTACGGGCCGTTCACCAACGAGGATCTTGTCGGCGAGGCGCTGGCGCCGATCCGTGATGAGGTGGTGATCGCGACGAAATTCGGCTTCAAGGATGGCCGGCCGGAAGTCGGCCTGGATAGCCGGCCGGAACGCATCCGTGTGGTCGCAGAAGAAGCCCTCAAGCGGCTTCGCACCGATCGCATCGATATCTTCTACCAGCATCGGGTCGACCCTGCAGTACCGATCGAAGAGGTGGCAGGCACGGTGAAGGATCTGATCGGCGCCGGTAAAGTGCTGCATTTCGGCCTATCCGAAGCCGATGCCGGCTCTATCCGCCGCGCCCATGCCGTGCAGCCGGTCTCCGTGTTGCAAAGCGAATATTCGTTATGGTGGCGCAACCCCGAAGCGGAAATCCTGCCCGTCCTCGAAGAACTCGGAATCGGCTTCGTGCCCTATAGCCCGCTCGGCCGTGGCTTCCTCACCGGCAAGATGGATGAGAACACCAGTTTCGAAGGCGGCAACGACCACCGCAAGACCAATCCGCGCCTTTCGGCCGAAAACCGCAAGGCAAACCAGCCGGTGGTCGATGCAATCGAGGCGATTGCCGGCCGCAGAAACGCGACCGCGGCCCAGATCGCCATCGCCTGGCTGATGGCCCGCAAGCCCTGGATCGTCCCCATTCCCGGCACCACCAAGCTGCACCGGCTGGAAGAAAATATCGCCGCCGCCGACATCACCTTCACATCGGAAGAACTGGCTGAGATCGACGCGGTGTTCTCAGGCATCGAGATCCACGGCGACCGCTACTCCGCAACGTCGGCAGCCCGCGTCACGCGGTGAGCCGACGACACCGAGTTCGATGCGACAGCACGAACATCCTTGTCCCTCAATGCGCCGGCGTCCGATGGATGCAGGGAGTGGCGCCTTCAGTCGTCAACCGTAAATCCCCATGCCGACGGCTCTATCAATTCGCGCGGCGGGAGCATTTCGTTGATGTCGACGGGACGGCGTTTGACCTCGACGGCGGTGTAGAATTCACCGTCCCCCATACCGAAATGCAGTTCCACTTTCAGGGGCACGCCATCCGGCGTCAAACATTCCATTCTGATCGCGTCTGCCGCGTCGGGCGTCATGTTGAACCAGGCGCAGGATTCACCAAGGTGATTATCCCTACGTTTCATGTCCGCATGGCCTGTTTCAGCGTCGAATTGATTGAACGGTCGTGCGGGATCAAGCGGTGAACGGAAGGCTTGAAGACTATATTCGCGCTTGGAGTAAATGACATTGATTCCCTGATTTTCGAGGTCGTTCCAAACCTTGAACCGCACCGATCCGTCCTTGCCGCGACGCTCTTCAGCTTGCCAGGGATAATGTCTGAATATTCTGAGGTCTGAGTCTATCCCCGCCATTCTGGCTTCAAAATCGACGAGCGCGGCGGGTCTGTCCGGATAGTACCTGAGCGGCTTCAGCCAGAACCCGGGGTCGAAAAGCCTCTTCGGGGGCAGGACTTCGGAATCGGCAACAGGTGTTCGCTCGAGCTTGACCAATTGCGTTTCGGTCATAGGCTCCTTGAGCTCCTTGCTACTGAGCAATACCCTTGTGCCAATTTCAATGCCGTCACCTGACAGGCAACTGAGCCAGAGCGGTTCGGACGTGCTACTGTGCGAGGCCTTGCGGGTGATCTCCGACCATTTGCAAGCTTCACCAGCCTGATTGTCCGCGTCCCCGGTGTCCCTCGCTTCCCGCGGCGTGGTCTTGTCGATGAAGATCCCCGTAAAGTCCTCGTCACCGGTCTTTGTTGCCCACAACAAAACGTTATCGCGGGCGCTTCCATAGGCAATGCGTGTCCTATTGCTTATGACCTCCTCGACCCGGGTCCAGCCATCGTGATGGACGACCGAACGCCAATATTCCTTCGGCTCATGATAGGCCTCTCGAACGGTCATTGACGCCCTGTAGTCCGGAACATTTCCGCTGGCGGAAAACGGGACCCCGCCGGCATCACTGGTGCCGGCCGGAAGCACCCCAGCGCCGCCCGCGAGTAAGAAGACCCACGCCACGACCCGTCTTTTCAAGATTGCACCTCGCCAATGTCTACAAGCAGAACAACTGCCAAATCAAAGCTTTGCACTCTGATTGACTCTCAAGAAAAATCCAATATTCATTCAAGCAAAAGTTGAGGGTTTATAAGTGAAAAGCATCTTTGCATATTCGATATTGGCAGCGGCGGTGATTTCGCTTTCGAGCTGCACGACAACCTCCGACAGCTTCAGACGCGAGTCCGCATCATTAACGGTACGCAGTGGTGAAAGGACGAGAGCGGGCCAAGTCTGGCGTATCCACAGCGATTGCAGCCTCGCCGATTACCCGCCTACGCATATCATCGAGCAGCCCAAGCATGGGCGTCTCCAGATTGTCCATGAACCGATATTTCCCCACGAAGCAAAGGGAAAACTGGCAAAATGCCGGACGGTCAAGGTGGGAGGCGTTGCTGGTTATTATACATCAAAGCCAGGCTACATCGGCAGTGACAGGTTCGTTGTCAGGTTCCCTGTTGGAGACGGGGAGATCAAGGAGATGGTGTTGAACGTGAGCGTCATGCAATAGCAGGCTGTTGAGATGGGGGTGGCGGTCTGCCACATCGAGCCATCACCTCCGAGAAAGTCACAAAACCACCTGCGAGAGGACGCGCCAACCGCTCTTCCGTCATGCTTGGGCTTGTCCCGAGCATCTGCATCCGGCGCCGCAGATCCTCGGCACAAGGCCTGACATGACGAAGAGCGGGGCGGCGTTCGCGTCAAACTTAAACCGCCCGCGAGAAAACGCGGACGGTTGCATTATCGTGCGGCATCCGCCTCAAGTGCGGATGATCAGTCCTGCCCCTGCAGGCGGTCCATCACCTGCAGCAGCAGATCCGCGCAGGCCTTCATCGGTTCGTCCTCGGCGCATTTCAGATCGATCCGGGTGTTTCCATCCTCGATCCGGAAATGCGCTGCCTTCGATGGCGGTAGCGGTGGCGGGCGATGACCGCGGAAGCCACGGAAGCCCATATCGCCTCTCCGACCATGCCAGCGGAAATCCGGGCGATCTCCCGGCCTCGCGTCCGGCCGGTCCGTCATCTGCTCATCGTCATCAGGAGCGGACGGAGACGGCGGCGGAGGCGGCGAGCCGGGTTCAGCCGCTGCGGGCGGAGTCGCGGCGGATGGCGGAGCCGGCGGCTGCTGGGCGAAGGCGGTGCCGGCCAGTGCGGCAAGGGCAAGGCCTGATAGCAGAAGTCGTTGCATGGAAACGTTCCTTTCGGAGTTATGAGGCGTGTCTGTTAACACCGCAGCGCGGCTTTGGTTCACGCCCGTCACGGCCTGTGATCGAAATCTGCAAACCGTCTGTGCAGAGGACCTTTCGGCGGACGCAGCGCTTCGGTTCGTCCGTCCTGGCGAACGAGGTAACTCGCATGCACAAAGCCGTCGTCGAAGCGGCCCTGGACGGTGACGGCCTCATCCTGGGTGACGAGTGCGCCACCCTCGCCGGCCCGACCGGTCTCAACAAGCGCCTTGCCGCTGTCGTCCTGCAGCACGAACTTGTTGCCGTAGATCTCGGCGACCTTGCCCTTGATGGTGACGAGGCTCGATACCGGCATGGTCGAAATCGCCACCGGCGTCATCGGCGCCATTTCGGGCGTGGGACGCATCATCTTCACGGCGCCGGCACCACCGGCAGCACCGATAACAAGCGCCACTGCGGCTGATATGACAGGGATCGCCAGCCGGCGCCGGCGGTGTCCTCGCGGCATCGGCGCGGCGGCACCTTCGGGATGTCCGTTGTCCTGGTTTTCATCAGGCATATATCTGCTCCTTGCTTCAGTAATGGCCGCAATCTAACCGCGACACCCCCTCGCCTGCCTGAACCTCTCCGTTCAGATTGAGTTAAGCTCGGCCCGATAGCTTTGGTCCGTCCACGGCGATACCCTATGAAAGCCATGCCCATGCGCGTACTGCTCGTCGAAGATGACGAAGACCTGAGCGGCCGGATCGCCGCGGTGCTCCGATCGGAAAACTTCGTCGTCGATATTGCGCGCAACGGCGAGGACGCTCTCCATGCGGGACTGACCGAACTCTTTGATGTCGCAATCCTCGATCTCGGCCTGCCGAAGATCGATGGCGTCAGCGTGCTGAAGGGATGGCGCGAGGGTGATCGCAACCTGCCGGTTCTGGTGCTGACGGCGCGCGACGGTTGGCCGGACAAGGTCTCGAGCTTCAAGGCCGGCGCCGACGATTTCCTTGCCAAACCTTTCAAGGTGGAGGAATTGGTGCTGCGTCTGCGCGCCCTGGTGCGCCGGGCGTCCGGTCACGCCGCCTCGCGCCTTGTCTGCGGCGCGCTGGTCTTCGATGCCCAACTCGGCACCTTCGAGCTCGACGGCCTGCCGCTGAAGCTGACGGCGCTGGAATGGCGGGTGCTCTCCTGCTTGATGCTGCGTAAGGGGATGATCGTCGACCGGCGCGAACTCACCGAGCGCGTCTATGACGGTGATGCCGAAGTCGACTCCAATTCCATCGAGGTCATCATCGCCCGCTTGCGCAAGAAGCTCGGGGCCAACAGCATCGAAACGGTGCGCGGCCGCGGCTATATGCTGACGGCAGCAGCGGCATCATGAAGGCCCCGTCCGTCAAGCCGAGATCGATCGCCGGCCGGCTGCTGATGTTTTCCGGCATCTTCGTGACGCTGGCGCTTGTCGTCGCCGCCATCGTACTCTGGCTGGCGCTGAAGACTGTGGTGCGCGAGCAGGTCGACCAGCGTTTGGACATTCAGATCGGCGCCCTCGCCAGCGCGGTGACGCGTGACGCTGGGGGAAGGCTCGCCCTCTCCGCACCGCTCGATGCGCCCCCATTTGATCGCCTCTCATCCGGCTGGTACTGGCAGATCGATGACGGACAGCAGCGCCTGACCTCACGCTCCCTGATGAACGGCACGATAGACGCGCCGCCACCCCGGCAGGATCTGCGCCATGTGCTGATGGGCATGCCGACATCAGGCATGGGCGGTGATCGCGGAAGAGGACCGCTCTATCTTCGGCAGGCCATCCGCAGCATCGACGGAATGACGCTGACGATCACCGCGACGGCGCCGATGATCGCCCTCGTCGGCCCGGCACTGCGCGCCCTCTTCTGGCTGGTGCCCTGCATGCTGCTGCTCGGCCTCGTGCTGATGGCCGGCACGCTCTGGCAGATCCGCTTCGGCCTGCGCCCGCTGATATCCATGGCGGCTAATATCGATGCCATCAACCGGGGAGAGCGCGGCCGCCTACCCGATGAGGCGACAGTCGAACTTGCGCCGCTCTCACTGAAAACCAATGCGCTGCTGGAGGCCAACGAAGAGAGGCTTGCGGCAACGCGCATGCAGTTTGCCAACCTCGCCCACGGCCTCAAGACTCCGGTGGCGAGCCTGCTGCTGGCGCTCGACGAGCAAAACGACCCCAAAGGCGCATTACGCGGCCTCGCAGCCCGGATAGACAACAGGATCAAACATCATCTCGCCGCCGCCCGCCGGGTGATGGCCTCCTCGGACAATGTCGCCAGCACCGACGTGGCGGCAGCGATCACCGATCTGCATCGGGCGATCGGCCAGATTCATGCCGAGCGCAAGCTCGCCTTCGACACCGATATATCAGAGAGCCTTCGGGTCGCCTGCGACGAAAGCGATGTCGAGGAAATGCTCGGCAACCTGATCGACAACGCCTTCAAATGGGCCTCCGCGCGCGTCATCGTCCGCGCCCGCCGCGACGGCCCGATCGCCCGCATCACCATCGAGGACGACGGCCCCGGCATCCCCCCGGACCGCCTCGCCGCTGTGCTGCTGCCGGGTGTGCGCGAGGACGAACATGTCCCGGGCAACGGGTTCGGACTCAGCATCGTCAATGAACTCGCGGGGCTTTACGGCGGCTCGCTGGTGCTAGAGGCGAATGAGGCGGCGGGCTTGCGGTGTGTATTGTGTTTGCCGGTGGCTGTGGGATCGAGGCTGTAGGTTTCTTCTGCGTCGATGCAGAAATGGAGTCACAGCGCAATTTCATTCCGAGAGGCGTAAAACAAAACCCTACGCGGCGATTTTTTCAACAATATCGCCGCAAGCTACCTTCACGGCCTGTCCTTGAAGCATAATTGTCAGCTCTCGGCATGATGCTCCCTCCCTGAAAGGCAGCAGCTGGGGGCCCTTCCCGACCATCTCCGCTCCATCCGAGACGTCTTTCGCCTCGCCTCTGCCTTGTTGCTCGCGTATCGTGAGGCACGATTCGCCGTCCGCAAACGAGGGTGGGCATGAACGAAACATCAAAGGAGAGCGCGATGTCGGACGCCAAGAGCGGCATTTCTGGACTACGGCCGCATATTACAGTCATCGGCGTCGGCGGCGGCGGTGGCAATGCGATCAACAATATGATCGCGGAAAAGCTGGCAGGTGTCGAATTCGTCGCCGCAAACACCGATGCTCAGGTGCTGGCCACCTCCAAGGCGACGCGCCGCATCCAGCTTGGCGCGAATGTGACGGAGGGTCTCGGCGCCGGTTCGCTGCCCGAGGTCGGCCATGCGGCTGCCGAAGAGTCGCTCGATGAGATCATGGATCACCTGGCCGGCTCGCACATGTGCTTCGTCACCGCCGGCATGGGCGGCGGCACCGGCACGGGTGCTGCACCCGTCATCGCCCGCGCTGCGCGTGCCGCCGGCATCCTGACGGTCGGCGTCGTCACCAAGCCCTTTACCTTCGAAGGCAACCGCCGCATGCGGATGGCGGAAATCGGCATCGAGGCGCTTCGCCAGGCGGCCGATACGGTCATCGTCATTCCCAATCAGAACCTCTTCCGCATCGCCGATGCGAAAACGACCTTCGCCGATGCCTTTATGACGGCCGACCGCGTGCTCTATGCGGGCGTTGGCTGCATTACCGATCTGATCGTCAAGGAAGGCCTGATCAACCTCGATTTTGCCGACGTGAAGTCGGTCATGTCAGGCATGGGCCGTGCGATGATGGGTACCGGCGAAGCCTCCGGCGAAAGCCGCGCGATGAAGGCGGCGGAAGCGGCAATTGCCAATCCGCTTCTCGACGATATCTCGATGCGGGGCGCCAGGGGCGTGCTGATCTCGATCTCCGGCGGTTCGGATATGACGCTGTTCGAAGTGGACGAGGCGGCAAGCCGCATTCGTGACGAAGTGCAGGAAGACGCCGATATCGTCGTCGGCGCGATCTTCGACCGCAGCCTCGACGGCAAGTTCCGCGTCTCAGTGGTGGCGACCGGCCTCGAAGGCAGCCCCCTGCCCGCATCCGCGCCTCACGCCGCCGAGCAGATCCAGACGCGCACGCTGCAGTAAGCGCAGCGGCGCGACATATCCGAGCACGACAGCTTGCCGCGTCTTTTCAGACGCGCGGCGCTGTCGCGCTTCAATGTCATGCGCTCCGGGGAAATCGCTGCGATCACCGATCGTTGATTCGCGATCACCTGTCGTTGATCGTGGGAAGGTGCGTTTCGACCTCTACGCGGCGCTTGTCATCCAGCGGCTCGATGTGCTCCTGCCAGAAGGCCTCGGCCTCCGGCGTGTCATCCTCCCAGTGGCGGATTTTAACGATATTGTCATCGATCTTGGCCAGCCGTTTGCCGCCAAGCCGCAGGTATTCGTCCGCCAGTTCTTTCGATCGGGTCGTTTGCATGTTGTATTCCTCCATAGGCGAACCGAAAGGCCGATCGTCATTACCGGGTTGGCCGGCAATCGGCATCCCCGTTATCGGCGCTTCCGCGCCTTCCAGTTAAACAGTACTGCGGGATCAAGGTTCCAAATCATCGGCCGAAACCGGTCCACGCGGCCGGCTGAAGGCGTCGGCCGCCATCCATGTTCCGCACGCCCCGCCGCTCTTGCTGCCAGGACAGCCGGAGACGCCTCGTACTTGCTGGAAAGCGGCCTTGTCCGGAACGGCAAGACTGCATACGTCGGGGCGATTTCCGACCGCAGCCTCGACGGCAAGTTCCGCGTTTCAGTGGTAGCGACCGGCCTCGAAGGCAGCCCTCTGCCCGCATCCGCGCCTCACGCCGCCGAGCAGATCCAGACGCGCACGCTGCAGTAGCGTGGCTGCAATTCTATTGATTTGTGTTTACGAAGGCTCCGGCCGGTTAAACGCCCCGCCGTCAAGAGAACGCGCGGGGCGGCGTCGGCATTCGAGCGGTAAGGCCCCATTAGAGCGCCGTGCGTCCTTCCGGACGCACAAAGGACGCTCTAACACTTTCAATCCTCGCATTGTGCTTTCCGAAAATCGATTCCGATTTTCGGGCCGATGCGCTAGGCGAACAGAACCTCCGAGATATTGTGCACCACGGCGATTTCGTCGGTCCCGGTGTTGGTGAGGTAGAGTTTATCCGCCGCTGAGTCATAGACCACGTTGGTGATCAAGTCGTCTCCCGGTATGGCGATGTTGACGTCAACCGTTGTCTTGACCCCGGTTTCGAAGTCGAAGGCCGTGCCGATATGCTCGCTGCTGGAGGAATCGCCGAAGAAGAACGTGCCGTCGACGGCAAAGCCGTATCCGAGCCCGCCCGCCGCGAAGGTCTTGGATTCGATCGAGCTCAACGTTTCGGGGTCGATCTTCGAGACCTGCCAGGTGGAATCATTGATGCGGCCGACGACGTAAATGCCGGTCGAATCCTGCATCGTATTGACGGCCGTGAATCCACCCCAGTCGAACGTACCCGCGCCATTCTTGCCGATAAGGCCGGGAATCGAAGCACCCTTCTGATCGAGAGATCCGTCGGCGGCATCCCATTTTGCAAGATAGGTCTGATCGGGGAAAGGGTCCTCCTCGCTTCTCGCCTCGTTGGTTCTTCCGATGATCTCGCCTCCACGGACCGAAAAATAGGTTCCGCCGATGTCATATTCGCCCTTGTCATAGTCGCCGAGGGAGATGGCGCCGCCGGCGTTGCCGGCTTCAAATGCCGAGGCGTTGTCGTAAACGCTCACCATGGAATCATCCGGGAAACCGTGGCCGGAACTGACGTAATACTTGCCCGTTAGCGGATCGACCGCGACTCCCTGGAGTTCGTAATGATCCAGGAAGGGGCGCACCACATCCGCCTGGACCTCGACATGATTGGTGTTCAACGACTTCCCGTCCGTCGCGCCGTCGACGGTCAGGGTGATCACGCCGGCATCCGCGTGACCGGCGCCGTCGGAGACCTTGTAATATTGGAGTTTCTCCGTGACATGCTCGCCATCGTCGAGGCCCGCCTTGACGGCCGGATTGAGATCGTAGGTGAAGCTTCCATCGCCCGCGAAATGGAAGATACCGAATTCACCCGCCACGTCGGTCGTCTGCCCCTGCCCCTGACCGGCAGGAATGCTGGTGCCCTCGACCGAGCGCAGAAAGAGCGTGCCGGCCTCTCCCGCGTGATCATTGGCGAGCACGTTGCCGGCCATCTCGCTTCCTTCGCGGAAGGAAAAGGCGTCGTCGACCGCGACCGGCGGGCTCGTGACCCCGTGAATGTCGAGCGTGAAATGGCCGACATCGGTGTTGCCGGCACCGTCGGAGATCTTGTAGCCGATCGTCTCCGTCAGCGTCATTCCCTGGAGGAAACCCGCCTTGGCGGTCTCGTTCAGCGTATAGGTGTAAGAGCCGTCGGCCTTGACGTGGAACGTGCCGTATTCACCCTCGATATCGGTGACCTGCCCGTCCCTCTTGGCAAGAACTCTCTCGCCGTCGAAGAAGTTGAGAAACATGTTGCCGGAGCCCCCGGCCAGATCATTCTCCAGCAGATTGCCTGAGATCACGTCATTCTCGGAAGCGCTGCTGACATCGTCGACCGTCACAGGTTTTGCAAGCTCTGTCATGGATATCTCCTTCAAGACCCATTCGCCTTGGCCTATCGGAAAGAAAGCAGCAGAGACTGGGACGGTCAACGAATTTTCCAGCAAAGGTAGTATTTTAGATTTTCACAGCTTTGCCATGAATGCTTCGCTTTATGGGTTGCACACCAAACCACTAGGGACGACGGAAGATGCCGCGCCTAAAGGCGTCACGGAATTGCCCTAGCCTCACCCCACCAATCCCTTGATCTTCGCCGCATCCTCCGCCGTCGCCGGGTTGTACACGACCATGCTGAGATCCGGCCGCCCGTCCACCTGGAAGGCGGAATATTCGAAGGCGAGCGGGCCGAGGATGGGGTGGCGGATATGCTTGGCGCCCTCGCCGTGGCTGCGCACGTCGTTGTCGCGCCACATCGCCAGGAATTCGGGGCTCTTGCGGCAGAGTTCGTCGACGAGGGGCTCGACCTCGGCCGCGGCACCCGCGCGGGCCGCATCCACGCGGAAAGCGGCGACGACGAAGCGAGCGACACTTTCCCAGTCGTATTGAGCGGCGCGTACGCGCGGATCGAGGAAGATGAAGCGCAGCACGTTGCGCTCTTCCGGCGGCAGCGCGCCGTAATCGGTTAGAAGCACCGTCGCCGCCCTGTTCCAGGCAATCACGTCCCAGATGGCGTTGCGGATCAGCGCCGGGCTCGGGTCCAGCGCATCAAGCACGCCCTGCAACCTCGGCGTCACGCCCTCTTGTCTGTGGTAACGCACCTCGGGCGGTCGACCGAGGCCGATGAGGAAGAGATGCTCGCGCTCGACATCAGTCAGCATCAGCGCGCGAGAGATCCGGTCGAGCACGTCGGCAGACGGCGCCCCGCCACGCCCCTGCTCCAGCCAGGTGTACCAGGTCGGGCTGATATTGGCGCGGCTCGCGACCTCCTCGCGCCGCAGACCCGGCGTGCGCCGCCGCTCCCCCGCAAAGCCGAAGGCAGCGGGATCGAGCCTGACGCGGCGCCCCTTCAAATAGGCACCGAGCCGATTGTCCGATGTGACGAATTCGCCCATCCTGTTAGCCTTTATACCATGATAATGTCACTACTTTACCATGATATAGGCAGGGCCGATATGTGTCTCCGGCAAAAACTGGAGATATCACATGCGCGTATTCGTCACTGGAGCCACCGGCTGGGTCGGCTCGGCCGTCGTCGATGAACTGATCGCCGCCGGCCACAAGGTGCTCGGCCTCACCCGCTCGGACAAGGGAGCGGATCAACTGGCCGCCGCCGGTGCCGAGGTCCATCGCGGCACGCTCGACGACCTGGACAGCCTGAAGAGCGGCGCGGCAGAGGTGGATGGCGTCGTCCACACGGCCTTCAATCATGATTTCTCGAAATTTGCCGAGAACTGCGCCGCCGACCGGCGCGCCATCGAGGCGCTGGGCGAAGCCCTCCAAGGTTCCGGCCGGCCGCTGCTGGTGACGGCGGGCCTCGGCCATGCGCCGGGGCGCACCGGCACCGAGAAGGACCCGCCCATGCCAACGTCGCAGACCTACCCTCGCGCCTCCGAAATCACCGCGATATCGCTTGTCGCGCGTGGCGTGCGGGCCGCCACCGTCCGGCTGCCGCCGTCAGTACATGGCCATGGCGATCATGGTTTCGTGCCGATCCTGATCGATTTGGCCCGGCGGACGGGAGTCTCGGCCTATATCGGCGAAGGGCAGAACCGCTGGCCCGCCGTGCACCGGCTCGATGCCGCCCGGCTCTATCGGCTGGCGCTGGAGCGCGGCGCTGTCGGTGGCCCGTTCCTGTCAGTCGCAGAAGAGGGAGTTCCCTTCAGGCAGATTGCCGAGGTCATCGGCCGGCGGCTCGATGTGCCCGCTGTCTCGCTCTCACGGGAAGAAGCGGCCGAGCATTTTGGCTGGTTTGGCATGTTCGCCGGCTTCGACGTCCCGACATCGAGCGAGCATACCCGCGCGCTGCTCAGCTGGGAGCCAAAGCAGCCCGGCCTCCTCGCCGATATCGACCATCCGGCCTATTTCGGTGGGTAGGAACAGTGTCCACATATGAAACTGGAGCATTTCCCTGACTGGAGAAAACGGAAATGCCTCGCGGCTTGGCTCGTGAGGAGAAGCAGCGACAGCCGGAGCTAGTGCGACCGGCTCTCGTTCCTAGCGGCCGGATCGTAGTTGATATCCCAATCCTTCCCGGACTTCTTCTTGCCGGGCGGGTTCTTGTTCACCGTGGCATCTTCCGAGCCGGTGATCACGGTCGGTTTGGCGCTGGCCACACCGCTGCTTTTCCGGTCGGCCTGGGATCTGGCGAACTGGCCGGCTGCGTCTTTTTTGGGATCAGCCATGTCATTGGCCCTTCTGCTTCAGCGCATCGCTGAGAGTCTTCGTCTCGGGATCGCGGTTGTTTTCGCCATGCGCGTCGCGATCGCGATCCGGATCGTCCTTGGCCTTCATATAGCCGCGAGGTTTATTTCCCTTCGGCCCTTCCCAGCGGGGAGACTGATCGGTGGTGCCGGGGGCGCCGTCTTTCGGTGTCGTCATGCCCATCTTCGTTTCTCCTTGTTGAACAGGGGAAACCAAAAAGATCAGGAAGTGTTCCCGCGGGAATTCTTCCCCGGTGAGCCGCCCTGTCGTTCGAAAGCAAGCTTGGCGCAGCAGAGGTGAGCAGGCCCAACCCGCTACCCGGCCCCGCCCTCCGCAAAAAATATGGAACCGTGTTGTCCGCCATTGGTTGACCAGAGGTCTACCTCAAACATGGAGCCGAAAATGAGCAAGACCAACGTTCGTGAACTCCAGAAACGCGCCGAACGGCAGGTAAAGAACACCAGCGCCGGCGGCCATCTCGGCGGCACATATTTCGGGCAGCAACCGGATGGAAAGACCGCCTCGTCGACCAGCAACGACAGCGCCAAGGCGCGGCCGAACGACGGAAGCAAATAGGCGCAGCGGACCTTACCTCACCTAGTAAAAGAACTTCTCCTGCGCCCAGGGACCTGGGCGCCTCCTCTGCTCGCGCCACTCCACCTCGCTATTGATCGGCGACGCCTCCGCTCTAGCTTCTGCTCGCGGGCAGAGCGGCCGCGAGGGATACAATCTTTGGGCGAAGGCTGAGGGGCGACGTGGCATCCTATTCGATTGACGATGCGATCCGGGAACTTGCGCCGGCTCTCGGCAAGGCGCCGGCGGGCGCGGTCAGTGGCGAATGGACTGCCACCACGATGCAGGCGGGGCACTCGTCCCGGACGGGCGGTTACCGCGATGCCGAAGGAAACTATGTCCCGGAGGCCTCCAGGCATCCGCTCGATATCATCTCCGAAGTCGTCGAAAAGCTCGGTGCATCAGGGGTGCCTCGCTTCAACAAGGTGCTAATACGCTGGAAGAAGCCGAAGTTTCCCTTCATGCGGGGCGAGATCACGCTCCAAACCAGTTATGATCGGACGATCGTGCCGCGCGCGCCCGACGACCCGATCTACGAAACCGCAGCCGCTGCGCGGCGCGTCTTCTGGCAGAGCCGCGGTACAGTGCTTCAGAACTTTGCGGCCGAGCGCGGAACGGCCAACATTCACGCCCAGACGAAATGGTTCGGCCCGCATCGCCGCATCCTCGCCATCCAGGCGCCGGAAAGGCTGACGCTTGCCACCGACGGGCTGTCGACCCCTTGGGCCGGCATATCCGAGCCGGAGAACGGCGTGGAATGCGAACTCTTCATGGAATTCGGCCCCGCGACCCTGAATGCGGAGGGGATCAAGAACTGGGCAAACCTGCTGATCAACATCGGCGACCTCGTGGCAGACGGCTATCGCGTCGCCCGCGATGTCGAGAAACACGGCGCCATCCTGTTCTGCCGGCTGACCGAGGATTATAGCCCGATGAGCCGGATCATGCTGAGCCAGGCCCCCGGGCGGATCGACGGCCTGCCTTTCGGCTCCGTGCCACTGATCCGGGCAACGCCGATCGCCGAAGCCGAGATCGAAGGGCAGGATCTTTCCGACGACTGGGGCGCTGTGGCCGCCCGCAACGCGCTCGCCAAACGCGGCGTCGGCAGTCATTGACGTCGGCTGGCGCCGGGCGGTTGCCGCCCGGCCAGCGCGATCTTGGACTATTCCTGGATGTCGGGCTCGACGACCCTGGCGAGGTTTCGCAGCGACTCCTGCCAGCCGAGATAACAAGCCTCGGGCGGAATGACGTCAGGCACGCCTGCCTGCACGATGTCCACCTCGGTGCCGACCGAGACCTTCTTCAGTGTCACGGTGACTTCCATTTCGCCGGGCAGGTTGGGGTCGTCGAACCTGTCGGTGTAACGCAGGCGTTCACCTGGGACGAGCTCCAGATATTCGCCGCCGAAGGCGTGGCTGTTGCCCGTCGTGAAGTTACGGAAAGACATTCTGAACGTGCCGCCGACAACCGGCTCCGAATGATGCACGGTGCAGAGGAAGCCGTTCGGCGGAAGCCACTTGGCAAGCGCGTCCGCCTCCAGGAATGCGCGGTAGACTTTCTCCGGGCTGGTCGCCAGAACGCGGTGCAGGCGTATGGTACTCGGCATGGTAGTGATCCTTTTTGAATGGACGGAATGGACGAACCTAGGACGGGCGTGGGCTGACCGATCCGACACCGAATGGAACTTTTCTTCAAGAAAAATTGCTCAAAGCATATCGCGCAAAACTGTGCAGCGGTTTGCGTCGCGGCTCAGCCGGGCATGCCGTCGAACTGCGGAAGATCGAGCGGCCTTGCCCAGGCGAGCCGCCGCTTGGTGAACATTTCGACTCCCGGCTTGATGAGCTCGGGCTGATCCAGACTGCCGAGCGTCACGAAGACGAGGCCAGGAAAGCTCTCCAGGTTGCTGCTGAACAATCTGGCGCCGCAATCCGGGCAAAAATTGCGGTCGAGCCCTTTGCCTGAATTGGCGACATAGTGAAACGCCTTCGGGCTACCGCTGATCACGTTGAAATCATCCTGCGGTACGGCGAAGAACGTGGCGGCCTCGCCGCCCGTTGCCCTCTTGCAGTCCAGGCAATGGCAGTTGGCGACAAAGTTCGGGTCGGTGTCGAAGGCAAATCTCACCGCGCCGCAAGCGCATTGTCCCGTATATTTCCCCGTCATGTCAGGCGCCTTTCATCCGTGTTTGAACGTTGGCTCGCCGCCGCCGTGCTGCAGACGTCGTCGAGACGCACCTGCGGCCGGCGTCGGCACAAGCCGAATGAGGAGATCTCGACCTCCAGGGCAGCCGTCGTGCCCAGGGCTTAAGCCCTTAAGCCGCGTCCTGCTTTCTCAAGGCCTCAAGAAGCCTCCGGGCGCCCTGTTTTGACGAAGCCGGGTTTTGACCGGTGATCAGCAGGCCGTCCTGGACGACATGCACGCCCCAATCCGCCGTCTTCGAAAACTTTGCGCCCTGCTCCCTCAATACATCCTCGAGCAGGTAGGGAACGACCTCGACCAGGTGCATCGCCTCTTCTTCGGAATCGGTGAAACCCGTGACCGTCCGGCCCTTGGCGATGGGCTTTCCATCCGGCGCCTTCACATTCGTCAGGATACCTGGTGCGTGGCAAACGAGCGCCACGGGTTTTCCCGCCGCGAGCATATCCTCGATGAGCGACAGAGCGTTGCGGTCGTTCGTCAGATCCCAAAGCGGACCGTGCCCGCCGGGGAAGAACACGCTGTCATAGTCCGCCTGGTTGATGTCGGACAATCTCAAGGTGTTGGCGAGCGCAGCCGTTGCCGCCTGGTCGCGCTCGAACCGCCGCGTGTCTTCCGTCTGGAAGGACGGCTCGTTGCTCTTCGGATCGAGTGGAGGCTGGCCGCCCTTCGGCGAAGCGAGCGTGATGTCGGCTCCGGCGCCACGGAAAACAAAGTAAGGGGCGGCGAGCTCCTCGAGCCAGAAGCCCGTCTTCCTGCCGGTGTTTCCCAGTTGATCATGCGATGTGAGAACCATGAGAATTTTCATTGCTCAGCTCCTTCAAAGCCGGCCGGCGGACAACGCCGTCGGCGCCCGGTTTTACGGTGAATACTGCCTGCAGATCTCATGCTGAAACGGGAGAGGACATAGAGCGGCTGCGCTGGGAAACAAGCTTTCCCGCGTGGTGTTTGCTAGAATTGTCTGAGCAGAAGCCTAACCCAACGAACGGATGTCCCAGGCGACCTCGCTCATGTCATCATTGAACTGGTGATCCCTGCCCTCGAGCGTGCGCACCACGGCGTGCGGAATCGCTTTCGCGTAGAAATGGACGTGAGCCGTCGGCACCTCGTCGTCATCAATCCCATGATAGAGATGGACGGGAAGGCCGGGCGGAAGGGACCCCGAGAAATCCTCGGCACCGCCGATGTCATCGCTCGGCCATCCGCCTTCGCCGATGAAGGGTGCGGCGATGAGAAATAGCCCGCCCAACCTCGGTGTCGGCGGCTGCTCGGCAAGCGCATGCATCAAGATGGTGCCGCCGAACGAATGGCCCACGAGCATTGCGCCATCTTCCAACAAGGCGAATTCCCTCATCAGCGCAGACTTCCACACAGAGAAGCTGGGATTGTCTTCGCCGGGCATTCGGGGATAGCGGACAACATAATTTCCACCGAGCTCGCGCTCGAGGCTCGCCACGAGCTTGTTGTCCCAGTGGTCATGAACGCCTTCGCCGGCGCCTTGGACAAAGAGAACCTGTTTGATCATCCCGTCAGCCTATTCCCCATAGCAGAGGCAGACAAGATTGCAGCCGCGGCCACGCCCAAACTGTCCGACCTGAGAGATAGATGGACACATGAGGTTACCACCTATCGCCACGAAAAAGTCAGCTGTCTGCGAGAGCCGTGGACGAAACATTTTCCACAAATTCAGTAGAAAAAGAACGACCTGTCTTTCTCATAATCTCTCAATCCTCTAGCTTCCACATTGCAAATCCAGCGGAATCATCTGTCGACGGTCGATGGGGAGTCACGCTTGAAAGGAAGACGAAAAACAAAAATGGCTTGCGCCTTAGGAGTCTACCGGTCGGACGCAGCATGGCCAAGCCTTCGCCCCCTGGGTTTCTGGTCCGCTCGACACCACCGATCGCGAAACAATGCAGCCAACCTCGGCAGAACCCTTGCAATGACCTGATGATATGGGCTTGCTGATCCCATGATACATTCCCAACCCGAAGCGATCCAATGAAAGAGCCTATATCAGATCAGATCCTTACCGCCGCCAGCGCGCTTTTTTATAGCGAAGGTATTCGCGCCGTCGGCATAGATCGAATCATCGAAGAAGCAAACGTTGCCAAGGCGACCCTCTATCGACACTTCCCATCCAAGGACCACCTCGTGGCAGCCTATCTCCAGGATCGCCACGACCGCGTCATTCGTTCGCTACAGGAGGTTTTGGATGCGGCAAGCATGCCGAGGGATCAGATCAAACTGATTTTCGAGCGCTTGTACGAAAAGGCCGACAGCCCGGAGTTTCGGGGCTGCGCCTTTGCACTTGCCGTCGCCGAGCACGGCGATTCAGAACGTGTCCTCACCGTCGCGCGAACGCACAAGAAGGTCGTGAGGGACATATTTCGCACCATCCTGTCGAGGGCCGATGTCAAGCCCGACCAGGCGGCTGCTCACCTTTCCCTTCTCTATGAAGGCGCCCTTGCCACGGTGGCGGTCGGACGCGATCCCCAGGCCGTTCTCGTCGCCCGGGACTGCGCGCTATCGGTATTCGACGCGGCAATCTACTCGACCACATCTCTTGAGAAGAACGGAACATGACAAAGACCATCGATTACTTCTTCGGCATTGGCTCTCCCTGGGCTTTTATCGGCCTCGAGCCATTTGCGGCGCTCGCCTCCGAGCATGGGGCATCGATCCGCCCCTATGTGATCCCGTTGATCGAGGACAATGGCGCGATCTATTCCCGCAACCGGCCGGAAGCGCGCCGCGCCTATTGGGTCAAGGACCTGAAACGTTGGGCCGCGCTGCGGGGTAAAACGCTGAACTTCGAAAACCGCGCCGCCCTTTCTGACCCGACCCCCGCCGGTTTCATGGTCATTGCCGCCATCGATGCGGGGCAAGACTGGCTCAGACTGACAAAGGCGCTTCAGGAGGCCTTCTGGACATGTGGCGAGGACATCGGCCGAGCCGAGGTTCGTCGCGCAATTGCGGATAAGGCAGGGTTCGACGGTGCAGTTCTGGAGCAGCGCGCTCAGGCCGAGGACGTGCAGGCGATCTGGAAATCGAACGCCGAGACCGCCAAGGCTGCCGGTGTCTTCGGGCTTCCAACCTTCCGATACGAAGACGAGTTGTACTGGGGACAGGACAGCCTGCCATTCCTCGAGCGCCATCTCAACGGCGACAAGATCGCCGCCTGATGGATCATCGAGCAGGCCGGCGCCAACAGCATCGGCCCGTTCGTCCCCCGCCAGAGCATCATCCGGAGCACTCCATGTCCATCACCCCCACCGAATGGCTGGCGGCGCATCCGGATAACCCTAGCCGCGTCATTCCTGAAGAGCGTCGAGGCGGCAAATGAGTGTTCTTTCTCCCGCTCTTTCGCAAACGCTTCGCATCCGTTTCGGCGATCGCTTCTCCATCTCGCAGGCCTTGCGCGAACAGCACGGCCGCGGTGAATCCTACCACACGCCCGCCATCCCGGATGCTGTCGTGTTTGCGGAAAGCACCGAGGACGTGGCCGAGATCGTCCGGCTCTGCGCGGCTGAAGACGTGCCGGTGATCGCGTTTGGCGCAGGCACCTCGCTCGAAGGCCATCTGACGGCGGTGCGCGGCGGTGTCTCGATCGATCTTTCACGCATGTCGCAGATCGTCCGCGTCAGCGCCGAGGACCTCGATTGCACCGTCGAGGCCGGTGTGAGCCGCGAGCAATTGAACACGCATCTGCGCGATATGGGCCTGTTTTTCCCGATCGATCCCGGCGCCAACGCCTCGATCGGCGGCATGGCCTCGACGCGGGCATCGGGGACGAACGCCGTGCGCTACGGCACCATGCGCGAAAACGTCCTGTCACTGACCGTCGTGCTGCCGAGCGGCCAGGTCATCCGCACCGGCGGCCGGGCGCGCAAGTCGTCAGCCGGCTACGATCTGACCCGACTGTTCGTCGGTTCCGAGGGTACGCTCGGCATCATTACCGAGGTGACGCTCAGGCTCTACGGCATCCCGGAGACGATTTCCGCAGCGCTCTGCTCGTTCGAAAGCGTCGAGCAGGCGGTCAATGCGGCGATTGCGGTCGTGCAGCTCGGCATTCCGGTTGTCCGCATGGAGTTGATGGACCGCGGCCTGATCGCGGCCGTCAACGCCTATTCCAATCTGTCGCTGAAGATCGAGGACACGCTCGCCTTCGAATTTCATGGCTTTCCGGCTGGGGTTCAGGAGCAGGTCGAAATGGTCAAGGCGATCGTCGAGGAGAATGGCGGCAAGGATTTCGAATGGGCAAACGCACCTGAAGAGCGCAACCGGCTGTGGAAGGCGCGTCACAACGCGTTCTACGCGGTCGTCTCCCAGCGGCCGCATGCCAAAGGCTGGTCATCCGACGTCTGCGTCCCTGTCTCACAGCTCAGCAGCTGCATCCTCAAGACGCGTGATCTTCTGCGCGGCTGCAGCGTTCCCGCCGCCATTCTCGGCCATGTCGGCGACGGCAATTATCACGTCGTCTTCGCTGTCGACCCGGGAAATCAGGCGGAACTCAATGAGGTTGCAGCCATCAACAAGAAGATGGTGCAACATGCAATCTCGGTGGGCGGCACCTCTACCGGCGAACACGGCGTCGGTACCGGCAAGATTGGCTATCTGCGCGGGGAACATGGCGATGCCGTCGATCTCATGGCCGTCATCAAGCATGCCATCGATCCGACAGGCATCATGAACCCAGGCAAAGTCTTGCCCGGATAGACGTCCGCAGTCCGTTGATAAACCCTTGTTTGCCTGGAGCTTTACAAATGAGTTCGTTTCAGCCCCATAGCTCCCACTGGGGCGCCTTTTCCGGCCGCTACGAAGATGGAAAGCTTGAAATCCGTCCCCATCCGGCCGACCCGCATCCATCGCCCCTGCTGGGCAATCTCGCCGCGATCGCCCATAGTCCGGCGCGCATCAGACGTCCGGCTGTCCGGCGCGGCTGGCTCGAAGGCAGCACCGGCAACGCGCAAAATCGCGGGGCAGACGATTATGTCGAAGTCAGCTGGCCGCAGGCGCTGGACCTCGTTTCGAAGGAGCTTCAGCGCGTTTACGCGGACTTCGGCCCGCGAGCCGTCTTCGGCGGGTCCTATGGTTGGTCGAGCGCCGGACGCTTCCATCATGCGCAGAGCCAGATCCATCGGTTTCTGAATGTGCTGGGCGGATATATCAGATCCGTCAACACCTACAGCTCGGGTGCGGCCATGGTCATCATCCCGCATGTCTTGGGACCCTACGACCATTTCGAGCGCAAGAGCGTCACCTGGGATGCCATCGAGCGGAGCAGCGAACTGGTCGTCGCCTTCGGCGGAATGGCGATCAAGAACACGGATGTGCATGGCGGCGGCATCAGTGCACATATCGTGCCCCGGACGCTGAATGGCGCGCACGCGCGCGGTGCGCGTTTTGTCCTCGTCAGCCCGTTGAAAGACGATTTTCCTGCTGACGTGAACGCCGAATGGCTGCCCATCTTGCCCGGCACCGACATAGCGCTGATGCTCGGCCTCGCGCATGTGCTTGCCAGCGAGGGATTGCACGACCGCCAATTTCTCGACCGCTATACGGTCGGCTACGAGCGCTTCGAAGACTACCTGCTTGGCCGGACCGATGGTGTCGAAAAGAGCCCGGAATGGGCGTCCCATATCTGCGGCATCGGCAAAGACACCATCAGGAAGCTCGCGCTTTCCATGGCGCGCGCCAGAACGCTGATCACCGTCAGCCATTCCCTGCAGCGTGCCGAGCATGGCGAGCAGCCGGTCTGGATGGGCATCGTGCTCGCCGCAATGCTCGGGCAGATCGGACTGGATGGCGGCGGCTATTCCTATTCGCTTGGCGCATTGGGCAATATCGGCAAACACCAGCTTGCCGTCCCACTGCCCACGCTCAGTCAATTCAAGAACGCCGTGCCGGATTTCATTCCCGTCGCGCGCATCGCCGACATGCTCCTCAATCCGGGCAGCGCGTTCAACTATAATGGTCAGGCGATGCGTTATCCCGACATCCGCCTCGTCTATTGGGCGGGCGGCAACCCATTCCATCACCATCAGGATCTCAACAGGCTGCGGGCGGCGTTCAGGAGGCCGGAAACCATCATCGTGCATGAGACGGCCTGGACGTCGTCGGCCCGTCATGCCGACATCGTGCTGCCGGCGACCACCACGCTCGAGCGGGACGACATCGGCGCGGCGGACCGCGATCCGCTGATGATCGCCATGAAAAAGTTGATCGAGCCGGTCGGCGAAGCGCGGGACGACTATGACATCTTTTCCGAGATAGCCCGCCGCCTCGGCAGAGCCGAAGAGTTCACCGAAAACCGCACCAGCAAGGAATGGCTCGCCTTTCTTTTCGAGACGACGCAAAAGGCGCTTGCTACCGCCGGACACGAAGCTCCCGACCTCGAGACGTTCTGGGAACGCGGAGAGATGCGCCTGCCGCTGAAGCCTGACGACGGCGGACCGGCGCGCGCCTTTCGCGATGATCCGTCCGGATCTCCGCTGCAGACGCCATCCGGAAAGATCGAGATCTTTTCCGAGACGATCGAGAGCTTCGGTTACGACGATTGCCGCGGCCATCCGCGATGGTATCCGGCCAAGCCGCAGTTAGAGGGCAATGCAAGCAGCTACCCGCTCCATCTGGTCTGCAATCAGCCGCATCAACGGCTGCACAGCCAGTTGGACTATGGCGATTTCAGCCGTTCCACCAAGATCAAGGGCCGGGAACCGGTCCGCATCAACCCGGCCGACGCGGCCGAGCGCGGCATCGCCGATGGCGACATTCTGAGGCTGTTCAACGCCCGCGGCAGCTGCCTTGCGGCGGCGGTGATAAGCGAGGACGTGAGACAGGGCGTGATGCAGCTTGCGACGGGTGCGTGGTTCGAACCGAACGACCCGACCGCCGAGAAGTCCATGTGCATCCACGGCAACCCGAATATCCTCACCCGCGACGTCGGAACCTCGCAATTGGCCCAGGGCTCGACCGGACAGCTTACCAGGGTGGAGGCGGAGCGGTTCGCCGGCGAACTGCCGCCGGTGCGGATCTTCGAGGGAATGAAGTTCGCAGACATATCGCGACAAGCCCGGAAAAGCTGATCCACACACACGCAGAAACCGAACAAAATAATCCATAAATTTAGTAGAAAAAGAACAACTGGTCTTTCTCCCTCCTGTTGCCCTGCTTAGGCTATGCGTCGTGATCTCCTTGGCAAACAATACAGGACCGCATTATGATCGAACGCTTTTCCCCGTTCTCCCTTCCCCGGCGTCGTCTGCTGATCGCCACGTCTGCACTGGCAATCGCCGCCTTGGTGGTAACGGCGGAGTTCAATCCGGCTCTGAGTGCCGATAGCCCACACAACGGCGGTGACATCACCTTCCTCATCGACTCGTTGGGCGATACCTGGATCCCGAACAACAGCGCCATCTCCAGTTTCCAAGGCCACATCTGGGGCCATGTGACCGATAAGCTCCTTTACGTCGACGCTGACGGCAAGGTCAGCCCCTGGATTGCCGAGCGCTGGGAACAGAACGACAAGGCCACCGAGTTCACGCTGCACCTGAAGAGCGGCGTAACCTTCTCCGACGGCACCCCGCTCGACGCATCCGCCGTCGTCGCCAACCTCGACATCTGGTACGCCGGCCGCAAGAGCGAGGGCATCAACCCGATCGGTCTCTTCCCGAAGACTTACGACCACGCCGAGGCAGTGGACGCGGCTACCGTGAAGGTCTTCTTCAAGGCGCCGACACTCGGCTTCATCCCGACCCTCGGCTACCACGGCTCGATCCTGATCTCCCCCAAGACCCTCGCGCAGCCTGCCGCCCAGCAGGCCGACCTCAGCAAGACCGCCGGCAGCGGCCCCTATGTGGTCGATTCCTGGAAGGAAGGCGACTTCGTCAAGCTGGTCAAGCGCAAGGACTACAATTGGGGTCCCGCCGCGGTCGGCCATACCGGCCCGGCCTATCTCGACACGATCACCTACAAGCTGGTGTCCGAGCCGTCGCTGCGCGTTGCCGCTGTTCAGTCCGGTCAGGCCGACGTCGCCTACAACGCCTCGCCGCAGGAGCTGGAATCTCTCAAGACAGAGGGCTTCACCACCGCGACACCACGTTATCTCGGCTTCGTGAACGGCTGGGCTGTCAACACCAAGCTTGCGCCATACGATGACGTGAAAGTACGCCAGGCCCTCCAGGCCGGCATCAATCGCCAGGAGATCATCGACACCGTCTATACGTCAGACTGGAAACTGGCGACCTCCTTCATCCAGAGCAACGTGCCGGGAGCGACCGACCAAAGCGCCCTGCTGGTCTACAACCCCGAAAAGGCCGAGAAGCTCCTGGACGAAGCGGGTTGGACAAAGGGCGCGGACGGCATCCGCACCAAGAACGGCCAGCCGCTGGTGCTGACGCTGCATTCCAACCCCTACCTCGCAACCTCGAAATCAGTCGATGAGCTTATCTCCCAGCAGCTCGGCAAAATCGGCTGGAAAGTCGCCATCCGTTCCTACGATGTCGTCACCTACGGCCAAAAGGTCAAATACGGCAGCCCGGCCGTGCCGGCCTATGAGGTGACCCGCAGCTTCATCGACGCCGGCACCGTCGCCAGTATCCTGACAAATGCCAACAACGGCGAGAACTGGTTCGCCCTCGACGAGAGCGACAAGACGCTCAACGAACTCCGGGACAAGATCGCCAGCGCCGGTTCCATCGAAAGCCGCAAACCGCTCCTCGACGAACTGCAGAAATACATCCTCGATCAGGGTTACTTCATCCCGCGCACACAGATCGTCCAGCGGATCTACGTGCAGTCTCCGAAGCTCAAGGGCGAAGTCTACAACGGCGTCGCCTATGCCAGCTACTACACGGCCACGAAAAGCGAATAATCCGCAATTCAACCGAGCAACGTAAGAAGGTGACGGCATGAGCAAAGCCTACCTCAACTACGCCGCAAAACGCCTCGTGCAGGCGATCGTCGTGATCCTGCTGGCTTATGTCTTCACCTTCGTCGTCGTCAGCATCCTGCCCGGCGACCCGATCACCAATGTCCTGAACAATCCTCAGAATGGCTTCACACCGGATGAGATCAAGGAGATCATCGCCGCCCAGGGCCTGGATAAGCCGATCCCGGTCCAGCTGTGGACGTCTTTTTCCGGCTTCGTGACCGGGGATCTCGGCCTGTCGATGCGGACCAACCGGCCCGTCTCGACCCTGATCGCCGAGGTGCTTCCGTCGACCTTGGTCCTTGCTTCCGCAGGTCTCGTCGTCGCGCTGCTGCTGTCGGCAGTGATCGCCTATGGCACGCAGTTTCTGCCAAAACGGCTCGGTCAGGGCCTGCTGCGGGGCTTCCCCTCCTTGTTCCTGTCGGTGCCGAACTTCGTGATCGGCCTGGTGCTGATCCATCTCTTCGGTTTCCAGCTCGGCGTCTTTCGCGTGATCGAGCCCGACAGCTTCTGGGCGACGCTTTTCGCGGCCATCGCGCTCGGCATCCCCATCTCGGCACAAATCGCCGAAGTGCTCATCGCCAATCTCGATCATGAGTCCGGGCAGGAATACGCCGCCGTCGCACGGGGCCGCGGCCTCGGGCAAATGCGCCTGTTCGCCAAGCACCTGCTCAAGCCGTCGTCGCTGCCGGTTATCACCGTCATCGCGCTCACCATCGGCGAACTGCTCGGCGGCTCGCTGATCACCGAGACGGTGTTCGGGCGCACCGGTCTCGGCAGCCTGGTGCAACGGTCGGTGAGCACGCAGGATCTGCCCGTCCTGCAGGCGGTCGTCTCGCTGGCAGCGGTGGTCTTCGTGATCGTCAACCTGATCGCGGATCTGACCTACCCACTGCTCGACCCGCGCGTAAAGCTTCTTGGCGCTCCCGAGCGCCGTCCAACCACGGCTGACGAAGGCTCCGCCGGCATTTCCAAGGCGGTGACGCTATGACCCTCGCCTCCGCCTCCTCTGCCTCGTATGTCACGGCGATCAGCCGCCTGACGGCGCTGCGCGTACCGCCGGTCGTCGCGCTGTCCTTCGCTATCGTCGCGCTTGCCATCGCCTGGTCTCTCGCCCCGAGCCTGTTCACCAGCTATGACCCGGTCAACGGCGTTCCTGCTCAAAAGCTGCTCGGCCCCAGTGCGGCGCACTGGTTCGGCACCGATCACCTCGGCCGCGACCTCTACACCCGCGTCGTCTACGGCACGGCCTCCTCGGTGGCGAGCGCGCTGATCGCCGTCGTCATCGGCGTTGTCGCCGGTGGCCTCATCGGCCTCCTGGCCGGCTTCTTCGGCGGCTGGGTGGACACCCTGTTCGCCCGCCTCGTCGACGTTCTGCTGGCTATTCCGAAATTCCTGCTGGCCGTCATCGTCGTCACCGCGATCGGCTTCGACACCACCAACGCCGCCATTGCAACAGGCGTTTCGGCGGTCGCCCTCTTCGCCCGGGTGATGCGCTCTGAGGTGATCAAAACCCGGCAGGCCACATTCGTCGAATCTTCCTTTCTGCTCGGTGGGTCGCGCTGGCACATCCTGTGGCGTCACGTGCTGCCGAATGCCTCGCGATCGGTGCTGCCGCTCGCCGTGCTGCAGTTCGGCGACTCGATCCTGGTGATCGCCAGTCTCGCTTTCCTCGGCTACGGCGACCCGCCGCCGGCCTCCGACTGGGGCCTGCTGATCTCGATCGGCAAGGACTACCTCAAATGGCCGTGGCTGGTTTACGCCCCCGCCTTCGTCACGATCGCAACCGTCCTCTCCGTGAACAGGATCAGCCGATGGCTTCGCAAAACAGACTGACTGAGCTTTTCGCCCACACCGACGCCACCGGGCTGCCGCTCCAGCGATCAGCCCCTCTGCTCCGGGTTGACGGGTTGTCGGTTTCCTACGGGCCGCACGAAGTCGTCAGCAACATCGGGTTTCAACTCGGCCGTGGCAAGAGCCTCGCCCTCATCGGCGAGTCGGGCTCGGGCAAGTCGACCATCGCCCGGGCGGTGTTGCGGCTGCTCCCCAGCGGTGGACGCGCTGCCGGCCGCGTCGAGTTCGACGGCCAGGAGATACTGGGACTCCCGGAGCGCCGTTTCCGGCCGCTCAGAGGACGGGCGATCGGGTTCGTCCCGCAGGATCCCGGCAACTCGCTCAACCCGGTGCGGACGATCGGCGCCCAGGCGATGGAGGCGGCAGCACTCGTCGACGAGCCCAATAAGGCAATCCGCAAGGCGCTCATCCTGGAGACCTTCGCCCAGGTCGGGCTCGACAATCCCCAACGGGTCTACGACTCCTACCCGCACCAGCTCTCCGGCGGCATGCTGCAGCGTGTGCTGATCGGCCTTGCGGTCCTGCCACGGCCGTCGCTGCTGGTCGCGGACGAGCCGACGTCGGCGCTCGACGTCACGATCCAGAAGCGTATCCTCGACCTGCTTTCCAAGTTGCAGCACGAGCTTGAGATCAGCCTGCTTCTCATCACCCACGACCTGGCGATCGCCGCCGAGCGGGCGGACTCGCTGGTGGTACTCAAGGACGGCGTCGTCCAGGAAGCCGGCAGCACCGCTTCCGTCTTCTCCGCGCCCTCGTCGACATACGCCAGGAAGCTGCATGCCGACGTCCCGGCCCTCAACCCCGATCGCTACCGTGCGCTGCGCGATCCCGGCTTCCGTTTCCTCGGAACCAAAGCCGACAAGGCACCGAAGATCGAAGTCAGCGGCGTCACGAAGACCTTCACGGTCGACGGCAAGGTTCTGACGGCCGTCAATGAGGTGTCGTTTGCCGTCCCGGCTGGCACCACACACGCGCTAGTCGGCGAATCCGGTTCGGGCAAGACGACGGCAATCCGGCTGCTGCTTGGGCTCGAGCAACCCGACATCGGCAATATCGCCGTCGCCGGCGAGCAGCTCGCCGGTCGCTCGCCCGAGTCCCTGCGCGCCGTATGGCGCCACCTTCAGCTCGTTTATCAGAACCCGTTCACCTCGCTGGACCCGACCTGGAAAGTCGAGCAGTTGGTGCGCGAACCGCTCGACCGGTTCAAGATCGGCACCCGCGAGGAACGATCCGCGCGGGTCCGCGAAGCGCTGGCCAATGTCGGGCTCGGCGAACATCTGCTTTCACGCAAGCCGGAGGCCTTGTCAGGTGGCCAGCGCCAGCGCGTGGCCATCGCCCGGTCACTGGTGCTCAAGCCCGACGTCATCGTGCTCGACGAGCCAACCTCCGCACTCGACGTCAGCGTCCAGGCCGACATCGTCGAGGTGCTGCTCTCGCTGCAAGCCAAGCTCGGCCTCACCTATGTCTTCGTCTCCCACGACCTGGCTCTGGTGCGCCAGCTTGCCCACACCGTCTCGGTGATGCAGCGTGGGCGCATCGTCGAGCATGGGACCGTCACCGACATCTTCGAACGCCCCAGGGAGCCGTACACACGCTCGCTGCTGGAATCGATCCCATCAGGCGCCGCTGCTATCGCCCGCGCGCCACACCCCAGACCGCAGCGGTTCGTCAACGAGGAAAAGATCGCATGACCATCGCCGCCCCTGCCATCCCCCTGCCCGCACCGTTTCGTCCGAAGCAGCGGCTCGGCTTCAACACCCGGGTGTCCTTCAACGACGACGCCGGGCCGGCGCAGGGGCTACGCGACGGGATCGAGCTGTTCAAGGCCGCCGAGCGACTGGGTTATCAGTCGGGCTGGGCCTACCAACGGCACTTCGACCACTACCTGTCGTCACCGCTTCCGTTCTTCGCCGCGGCCGGCCAGCATACCAGGCATATCACGCTCGGCTCGGCTGTTATCCCGATGCGCTACCAGGACCCCATCCTGCTCGCCGAGGCGGCCGGCACGACCGACCTTTTGATCAGCGGCCGCTTGGAGCTGGCCATCTCGACGGGCGCCAATGCGGCGTTCGACGCCGTCTTCGGTACGGCAGACACCGATGCCCGGACGGAAGCCAAACGCCGTCAGGCGCGCTTCCTCGCCGCGATCTCGGGTGAGGTTCTCCACACCGTCGCTGGGCAAGGCCAGGGCGCCCCGGAGGGTACTGAACTGCGGGTGACGCCGCACAGCCCGACCCTGCGCTCGCGGATCAGGCAGGGCTCGGCTAGTCTGGATTCGGCGGTGCAGGCTGCCAAGCTCGGAATCGGGCTCATCTCAGGCACAGTGCAGCACGACCACGACGAGGGCGAAACCTTCGGGGAGTATCAGGCTCGCTGCATCGCGGCTTTCCGTGCGACCTGGCGCGAGACGTGGAACACCCAACCGCCGCCAGTCGCCGTTGCCGCCTCAATCCTGGTCGGCACCACGGCCGAGCTTCGGGAGAAGTATGCAGCCTACGACCTCGAGCGCCGCACCCAGGGAATTGCCGCGTCCCGTCCCAAGGGGGCGCTGACGCCGGCCGCGCCAGCCAATCAGCCGCCCGGCATCCAGATCTCCCCGGTCTTCCAAGGCAGGCCCGACCAGGTGCTTGAGGCCGTGCTTGACGACCCAGGCCTTGCCTCCGCCGATGAGCTTGTGCTCTTCCTTCCCCCCGCCTTCGACCTTGCCGAAAACGTGCGGCTGCTGACGGACCTGGCAGACACGGTGGCCCCCAACCTCGGCTGGTCGCCTACCATTTGAACCACACTGATGCCAGCGGTCGAGCGTCGCCATTGCGGCTAGAGCAGCCATCAGGGTTTTCAATGGAGAAGGTGACCAACTCTTCCCCACCAGGCTGCGACGCGCGAATATTTTCTACAGTTTTAGTAGAAAAAGAAAGACCTGTCTTCCTATGGGATTTGTCACGCCATAACGTGAGGGCATGTTCGGCAACCCCGGGAGAAACGCTCACATGGCCACGGAATTCATCAGCGCAAGCTTTGCCAATGCCTCCAATGACCTCAACCCTATTCCCGACGCGCCGGTGGATGCGCGTTTTCTGGAGCGATACGCGCGCGCGCTCGACGATTACGGCTTCAACTACACGCTGATCCCCTATTC
This sequence comes from Rhizobium sp. BK112, assembly GCF_014193215.1. Taxonomy (NCBI): domain Bacteria; kingdom Pseudomonadati; phylum Pseudomonadota; class Alphaproteobacteria; order Hyphomicrobiales; family Rhizobiaceae; genus Rhizobium; species Rhizobium sp. BK112. The sequence continues at coordinate 789,365 of NZ_JACHYZ010000001.1, read as the reverse complement.
CTCGTCTTCCTTCGATCCGTTCACGCTTGGAGCGACGATCCTCGCACATACGAAAAAACTCAGCATCATCGTCGCCCTACGTCCGAACACGGTCTATCCGACGGTTGCGGCGAAATCGCTGGCGACGCTCGATCAGTTGAGCGGCGGGCGCGTCGTCGTTCACTTCATTGCCGGCGGCAGCGACGAGGAGCAGGCGCGTGAAGGCGACTTCCTCAATAAGGAAGAGCGTTACGAGCGGCAGGAGGAATATATTCGCATCTTGCGTCTGGCCTGGACGTCGACCGAGCCCTTTGATTTCGATGGGAAATATTACCAGTTCAAGCAGTTCCGCAGCGCCGTGCGTCCCACCAGGGGCCTCATCCCCATCTCGCTCGGCGGCTCGTCGGATGCGGCTTACCGGATCGGCGGTTCGCTGTGCGACATCTTCGGCCTATGGGGTGAGCCGCTTGCCGAAACCAAGCAGCAGATCGACCGGATTTACGACGAAGCCGCCAAGGCTGGCCGCGCAGATCGTCCGCGCATCTGGGTCACCTTCCGGCCGATCGTGGCCGAGACCGACGAATTGGCCTGGGCGAAGGCACATAAGGTTCTGGACCGGCTGAACGAGAACCGCGAGAAGGGCCTGAGCCGTGCGCCGCTTTCGGCTCCGCGTCCGGCCAATGTCGGCTCGCAGCGGCTGCTGGACATTGCGGCACGCGGACATGTGCAGGACCGCGCCCTGTGGTATCCGACCGTGACCGCCACCAATGCCAGCGGCGCCACCACCGCGCTGGTGGGTTCGCCGCGCACCATCGCCGATTCCATCCTCGATTATATCGATCTTGGCGCCGACCTGATCTCGATCCGCGGCTACGACAATTACAACGATGCCGTCGATTATGGCCGCTACATCCTGCCGCTGGTGCGTGACGGCATCCGCGAGCGGGAAGAGGCCAAAAAGAAAACGGCCGCCTGATGATCTCGGTCCGGTACGGTTGGACCATGCATTCAATCCCAGAACGAGCAGGCGACGCTGTCTTCATCGCGTCGGAGGATATCGCTCGGGCTTCCATCAGAAGGCTTCAACGACATGCCCCATGACACAACCGTCCTGAACGCAACCGCGCGGGTTCTAGCCGAGGCCGCTCCGGAAGCGGATCGTACCGGTCAGTTTCCATGGACGGGCATTCGTGCCGTTCATGAAAGCGGCCTTCTGGAAAGCACTGTCGCCGTCCGCTACGGCGGAGGAGGTGCCAACCTTGCCGACACGGCTCACATCCTAGCCGCCCTCGGGCGAGGCGATCCGTCGGTCGCGCTCATCAGCGCCATGACAATTTTCAACCATCTCGGCCAGGCCGGAAAAAACCATTGGCCGGAAGATCTCTACATCAGGCTGCTGGCGGAGGGAAAGCAGCGTCCGCTGCTGCTCAACGCCGCCCGCGTCGAGCCGGAACTGGGGTCGCCGGCGCGCGGCGGTCTGCCGGCAACGCGCGCCCGCCGCACGGCCAACGGCTGGTCGATCACCGGTCGCAAGCGCTTCGTGACCGGCGCGCATGGTCTCACGCATTTCCTCGTCTGGGCGCATACCGATGAAACCCCAACGCGGGTTGGAACCTTCGTCGTGCCGAATGGACTGCCTGGCATTCGCGTGATCGAAAACTGGAGCAGCCTCGGCATGCGCGCCACAGGTTCGCACGACGTCGAATATACCGACGTCGAGATCCCGGCAGAGGACGTGCTTGATCTCACCGACGCCACAGTTGCCCAACAGGACAATCGCGCCCATGCGGCGCTCACGCTGGCGCTGACCGCGCTCTATCTCGGCGTGGCGGAAGCCGCGCAGGCCGCGTTCATCCGCTTCGCGCATGAGCGGGTGCCGACCAATCTCGGCCATCCCATTGCCCGCACGGAGCGTTTCGTGACGCTTTCGGGCGAAATCGACCTGCTTGTCTCCGGCGCCCGCCAGATCATTTTTGGCGCGCTCGAAGCTGGCCAAACTGACGCGGAAAAATTCATAAGAGCCCGGCTCATTGCCGGCCGGCAGTTGCGCGAGGCAGTCCAGATCGCGGTGCGCGGCATCGGCAATCCGGGCCTGAGCGCCGACCTGGGGCTTGAACGGCATTTCCGGGACATCCAGTCCGTGCTCGTCCATGCTCCGCAGGAAGACGTATCGATTTCCATTCTGGGGCGCGCCGCCTTCGACCGGTGGAACCGGGATGAGACCGCCCTATCGAGCTATTCGACAGGCGTCCCCGTCCTTAAAACAGCCTGACGCGACGGGGACGGACCTCACCTCATGACCTTCCCACCTTCCCCTTCAGCCCTCCGGCCAACTCGCAGTGGACGAACATGACACGCTACATCATCATCGGCGCCGGCGCGGTCGGCGCAAGCCTTGCCGCCGAGTTCGAAACCCACGACATTCCTTACGTTCTGGTGGGACGCGGCGCTCAGATCGCTCATATCGCCGCCCATGGCCTTTCCTATCGCCGCCCGAGGGAAACCCGGGTGGTTCAGCTCAATGCGGTCGACACCGCAACGCCGCCCGTTCTGAAGCCGGACGATATCCTGATCCTCACGGTCAAGGCGCAGGATGTCGAAGCGGCAACCGATTTCTGGGCCTGGCGCGATGTGGATGGCGCAGGTCTCGCATCCGATCTGCCGCTGGTCACGCTCCAAAACGGGCTGGCGGCCGAGGATATCGCGCTGCGACGCTTCCATCGTGTTTACGCGGCCAGCATTCTCATTCCCGCGCGCTATACCGTGACCGGTGAGGTCGTCGTCGGCGGTGAACCGAATCTCGGCATCGTCACGCTCGGACGCTATCCGCACGGACTGGACGATACCGCATCGGCTGTTGTCTCCGACCTGACGAAGGCGGGATATCTGGCCGAAGCGCGTGCAGACATTCGCCGCTGGAAGGCCGCCAAACTGCAGCACAATGCGACTAACGCAGTCGAGCTTTTCGCCGGCACACCGGAGGTGCGCGCAAAAGCCGCCGCCGAATTGGCAGAAGAAGCCCGCACCGTCCTGAAGGCGGCGGGATACGATCTGGCGGCCCCTTCGGAACGGGCGATCGACATATCAGGCTGGCGCGTCGCCGAAGACAGCGGCATCGAACGCGGCCAGCAATCGACATGGCAGAGCTTCGTGCGCGGCACGTCAAGTGAGGTTGACTACCTGAACGGTGAGATCGTGCGGCTCGGACGTCTTCATGGCGTAGCCGCACCCCTCAACGCGGCCTTCCAACGAGCGGCGGCAAAGCTTGCACGCGATGGAGGCAAGCCGGGTTCGCTGGGCATTGAAGAGGTAGGACGGTTGGCGTGACCGAGGGACCAACAATTCAAGGCGGCTCTTCCTCCGAATGACAGAACAGAGAAAATATGTGGTCGGAATCACCGACCACATGATCGGCTCTCCGGACCTCGAGGCCGAGATGCTCGGCCGGGAGGTCGAGATCGACTTCTTCGCCACCACGGATGAAACGCTTTTCGCTGCCGATCGCCTCGCCCGGCTCGATGCCCTGATGGTCTGGGGCGCACGGCTCGGGCCGCGAAGCATCGCGCATTTGACCCGCTGCCGGGGCGTCGTGCGTTACGGCGTCGGTTACGAGAAGATCGATATCGAGGCCTTGGCGGCCGCCGGCATCCCCTTCGCCAACAACCCGGATTATGGCACCGAGGAAGTTGCCGACCACGCGGTCGCGATGATCCTGTCCCTGCAAAGACGGCTCTGGGAACATGATGCCCGCGCCCGTGGCTATCGGTCCGGATGGCAAGTCCACAGCCTCAAGCCGCTTTCCCGTTCAAACCGGGCCACTGTGGGCGTCGTCGGTGTCGGACGGATCGGAACGGCGGTCATCAACCGCCTGAAGCCCTTCGGCTTTCGCATCCTCGGCTATGATCCCGGCCAACCGCCTGGTCACGAAAAGGCGGTGGGATACGAGCGTGTCGACAATGCGGGCGATCTTTTCGCGCGCTCGGATATCCTCACGCTCCACTGTCCAGCCACGGAGGAGACACGCGGCATGCTCGACGCCAACGGACTTGCCCGGATGAAACCCGGAGCCATTTTGGTCAATACGGCGCGCGGCGAACTTATTGACGATCTCGATGCGCTTGAAACGTCCCTCAGAAGCGGCCACCTGGCAGCGGCCGCGATTGACATGCTGATGCAGGAACCGCCGGGCGACCATCCGCTGCTTTCGGCCTGGCGCAAACGTGAAGACTGGCTCGCGGGACGGTTGGTGATAACCCCGCACAATGCCTTTTACTCCGATCACGCCGCGGTCGAGATGCGCCAAAACGCAGCGCGGACGGTCAGAATATTGCTCGATGAAGGCAGGCTCCGAAATCGGATCACCGCCTGACGGCCTCCTGTGGTCCTGCCTATCCCAGTGCAGGCGCGGGCAAGACAGGTGATCGATTGCTTCTTTTTATCCGTGACATAAGTGTATCTCAATGCTGCGGTTGGGGATTGTTAATCAGAAATGCCTAATGTAAATCTTAGCGTGCACAAGTTGTGTGGGAGTCAAACTGCTACAATATCTGGTTAGGACATTCAGCAAGGGAGAGCCTCGGACATGCGGAAAATTCGTGCGGCCCACTCGGCCCTCGGAAAAACAGAGGCAGAGGCTTCGAGTTCGATCGACCGACTTTTGTTCTTTGACCGCGATCTCAATCCCGTCGAGAATTTGCTGGGCAATGAGCTGCCTGCTTCTGTCAAACCAGCAGCGTCCTTTTGGGAGCATTTTCCAGAACTGGACCAATCGGCGATTACGCTTGCGCTACGTTCACTGGGTGACAGTGCCCAGCCTTTGCGAATATCGGGCGACCTTGGCGAGCCTGGATCGCGCGGACTGACGATCTATCGGATCGGAGATCTGTTTGCCGTGGTGCGCTCCGAGGAAAGTCTCGATGATGAGCGTGCAACCCTTCTGCACCTGGCGACCCATGATCCCCTGACCGGACTGCCGAACCGACGACAGTTCAGCGAGGACCTCACAGTATTGCTGCAGGAGGCCGCAGGCGCGAACGAGACCCTGTCTTTGATGCAGCTCGACCTCGACGATTTCAAGCCCGTGAACGACACGCTTGGGCATCCGGCCGGCGACAAGGTCCTTCAATTTGCGGCAAGGCGTATTCAAGGCTGCCTGACCAGCGATGACAGAGCCTATCGACTGGCGGGTGACGAATTCACCGTTATTTCCATGGGCTCGGGACATCCGGCCAAGGGGCAGTGGCTAGCAGAAATTCTGGTTGCCGAATTCAAAAAGCCCTTCACGATAGATGGCATTGCCGTATTTGTTGGTACCAGCATCGGCATTTCCACCGCGCCATCGGACGGTGCAAGTCCGGAGCAACTGATGAAGGCGTCCGATCTCGCGCTCTATGCCGCGAAGAAAGACGGGCGCGGCCGGGCAAAAGCATTTGATCCCTCGATGCTTGAATCGCTGGAGCAACGCGAACTGCTGCGCCGCAGCCTTCGCATGGCCTTGGCCCAGCAGCAGTTCTCTGTCGAATACCAACCCATCTCAGAGGGCGGCTGCGTTGTCGGCTTCGAAGCATTGCTGAGATGGCACCATCCCCTGCTTGGAAAAATTTCACCGGCGGCATTTATTCCGATGGCCGAGGCCGATGGAATGATGCCGGAAATAGGAGCGTGGGTTTTAGAGCAGGCATGCCGCGAGGCGATGAAGTGGCCGCAGAACTACATCGTTGCCGTCAATTTATCGGCGGCCGAATTCCTGACCAGTGGCCTCACCGATCGGGTCTCCCAGACGCTCGACCTGGTCGGCTTGCCGCCCGACCGTCTGGAGCTTGAGATAACCGAAAGCGTGCTGCTCGAGCGGACCGTCAACAACATCGACACCCTGAATACGCTCAACGTGCTGGGGATACGAATCTCGCTTGATGACTTCGGCACCGAATATTCTTCGCTCAGCTATCTGAAGACATTCCCTTTCGACACGATCAAAATCGACAAATACTTCATCACCGATCTCGAAAGCGATCTGAAAAGCCAGGCAATCGTCCGCTGCATCGTGAACCTCGCCCATGACCTCGACATGCAGGTGACCGCCGAAGGAGTCGAGACGCCAGGTCAGGCCGAATGGTTGCGCGGCGTGGGCTGCGACAGGCTTCAAGGCTACTTGGTCAGCAGGCCGCTTCCGATCGAGGCAATTGGCGAGTTCCTCGCCAGAGCCGAAACATCCCTGAGCCCCGCGCTATCATAGTGAACAATCGATTTTCGGAATCAACCTGACGCCCCGGACAAACGAATGGAGGGTGTAGTGGAAAAGGAAGCATCTCGCTTCGATGACCATGCATTTGCGCCGATGGTATCGCTGGAAATGAATACCGCCATGTTCAAATCGCGATGGCAGTTTTGCGACAGGATCACGGAATATCTCTCCGACATTCTCGGCCAGGGTCACAACGATCCCGCTCGATATTCGAACTTTCTTTCCGTCGCAGCCAACGAGCTCATTGAACTCGCTTTCCGTTCAACGGGTGAGTTGGGAAGGATACGTTTCAGTCTCTATCGGAGCGCAGCATTCAATCGGCTGAGAATTGCGTTTCCCGGCGAGGAAGCATTTGGCCGCAAACAAACGAGTGCGAGATCAGGCGAATATCTGCCTGTCCCCGATACCGAGTCTGGATACTTGGTCATGAAATCCGATGGGACGGTTTTGCTCAGCGATTTGGCAACAATATTCCGCGCCGCTATCCGAATTGAGAAAGACGGCGGACAAGGGATTCAAATCATTGCGGATTTCCCCTCGGCCGAGGACTTCCGATGAACCTGCTGCTGCGACCTTTCACGGTTTATTTTGATCCGACAAATCAGGAGCTGGTGCTGTCTGGCAAGATGCGGCCCGAAAGTGCCGCTGAGATTGGCGATGCTCTCGAACTGGTGCAGCAAAGTTTGGAAAAATACGGCGGGGTCGTTTACCTCAACGTCAAACGTCTGACGCATATCAACATGACTGCCTTCTCTGCCCTGTCGGATGTCCTCGCGGCAACCTGCCGGGCCAGGCCGGAACGGAAGATCGTCATCGTTACGTCAAGCGTGGTGGCATGGTCGACCTCGTTATTCCAAACGCTTGCGGCATCACAACCAAACTTGTCGGTCGAGGTCTACGATTCGGCATTCTATCCGGGCCAGAGCTTTGTCGAGGATGAGACTTTCATTCCCATCCTCCGCACCCAGACGAAAATGACATGGCGACATGAACGCGAACTGCTGCCGCGCCACGGCCTGCGCAACGGTCTTGCCATCGCCGATATCTGCTGTGGAATAGGTGATTTCGCGGCCTTGGTTCAACGGGAATTCAAACCGGCACGCCTTGTCGCGCTGGATCATTCGGTGCGCAGCCTCGAATATGCGCGCAGGGTCGCTACCGACTTCGATCTACAGGGAATCGAGTACACCTATGGCGACGCCTCGCAAATGTTGCTGCGAGACAATCAATTCGACTTTGTGACCTGCCGTCATTCGCTGCAGATTTTCAACCGTCCCGAGATGCTCCTGCGGGAGCTTTACCGCATCTGCAAGCCCGGCGGCCGCGTCTACATCACCAACGAAAAAAATTCTCATTGCCTTGGGGAGCCACATGCTGACACGATAAAATGGACTTACGAGGAGGTCGCCAAACTGTTCAGCCACTTCGACATGGATGTCGAGATGGGGCCGAAAAGCCGCCATCTCCTTGCCGATGCAGGCTTCGACAACATCAAGGTGGATTGTTTTATGGTAACGAACCTCGACGGCGATCCCCAAGACTTCGCAGACGTCATCGAAGCTTGGGAAAATGTCTACGCCGGTGAGATGGCCGTCCGGCGGGGCGACTCAATAGATTTCATTCGCCGGTTCCGGCAGGGATTCAAGGACCATGTCTTTGCCGCTCTTCACCCCAAGGGTTATGCGGGCTGGCCCATCTGGGCGGCCTCCGGGCGAAAGCCGCTGTGATGGACGCACGCTCATCGAAAAGACCGGCAAGATTGGGCTCATTTCGGGCAAAGTTCATCCTGGTCGTCGGTGGAGCCGTTCTCTTCGACTTGCTGGTCAGCGGTGGACTGGCGCTTTGGAACGTTCAGAGACTGTCGCGCGACGCAACCCTCGAAGTCGGCCAAGGTCTTGAAGCGGCAAGCCAGGAATACATTCGCACATATGCTGATTCGACCGCGGCGCAGGTAAGTTTGCTCCTGCGGCAGGTTCATAACGACGTCGGCACCTTGGCAGGGGTGCTCCAGGCGCAGATCGATGATCCCGAGCGCAATTCCGACGTCGGCGCGGCGATCGCTCGCACATCTCCCGGCAGCGTCAGCCTGTCCTACGATCAAAAGACGAACTGGTCTCAGAACGCTCCGGGCTCCGCCTCGGTTGTGAGCGTTTGGGGTTACTTGCTCGGACAAGACCATCAGCCAAGGCCCGACGTCCAGAGCGATATCCAGACCAGTGCGGTTCTCGACCTTGTTGCGCCGAGCCTGCTGCAGCGCGGTGCTTCGAAGCTGCAGATGTATTTCATCGGCTCGAAAGAACGACCAATCTTCAGGACGGCGCCTTACACCGACCAGGCTCAGACCTTCGACCGCCTTTATCCCGGACACAACGAGGCCAATTTCTGGGACTTCTTTTTTCCCGGACTTTACGAGTCCTGGCAGGGCTGGGCCAAGGACATGAAAACGCGGCCGGTCGCGGACGATATAACACAGACTGCGCCATATACGGACGCCATTACCGGGAAACTGATCGTTTCTTTCTTTCAGCCACTGTGGACCGCCGACAGGAAGGATGTCGCCGGGACGGCCGGTGCGGACATCACACTCGACCAGCTCGCGCAGACTGTTGAAAATGTGAAAGTGGCCCAGTCCGGCTTTGGATTTCTCGCAATGTCCGACGGAAATGTTGTGGCGATCAACAGCACGGGCGAAAAAACTCTCGGTCTGCGTTCTGCGAGCGATGCGAGCGGAGCCGGAGTGACTGGACTGGAGCGCTCCCTCAAGGGAAGCGCCCAGCCTGCGATCGCAAAACTGGCCCTTGACCGCGAACAGGGCATCCAACATTTGATGTTGCAGCAGGACGGTAACGAGGTCCCCTATATCGTTATCGTCAAAAGACTCCCTGCGACCAATCTCTGGGTCAGCGGCCCGGTGCGGCAAGAGGCGATGTCTCTTGGAGTCGTTGTGCCCGAACGAGAAATCGAAGCCTCGCTCTATGCGGCCCAGGCCAAGATTTCAGAGGCTACGAACCGGATCGTGCTCTACCAAATTCTCGCGATCTTACTGTCGCTGCTGGTTGTGACGATCGCGGTATTTGCGGCTTCGAAACGAATAACGGGCGGGATCAGTGCACTTGCAGATGCAGCCAAGCGGATTCAGGCGAAGGACTATTCGGTCAGGGTGGCCATATCGAGCAAAGACGAGGTCGGTGAGGCTGGCGAAGCATTCAATCGGATGGCTGAGCAGATCAGCTATCACACCGAAAATCTCGAGCAACTCGTCGAAGAGCGAACTGCTCAAATCGAAGATGCAAAGGAAGAGATTTCGACGCTGAACGCACAGCTCGAGCGAGAAAATCGACGTCTTGGAACCGAGCTCGCCGTCGCCGAGAGAATCCAGCTCATGGTCCTTCCGCTGCATCAGGAGCTCGAGGAGTTTCAAGCCCTCGAGATCGCCGCCTATATGAGGCCGGCCGAAGAAGTCGGCGGCGATTATTACGACGTATTGAAGAACGGAAATCGGTTGAAGATCGGCATCGGCGACGTCACCGGACACGGGCTCGAAAGCGGCGTGCTGATGCTGATGGTTCAGTCCGTTGCCCGCGCCCTGCAGGAAGCCGGAAACACCGATGCCGTCAAATTTCTCACAGACCTGAACAGCGCCCTGTTTAAAAATATCGTCAGGACCAAAATCGACAAGCATCTCACTCTGGCGTTTCTTGACTACGACGGTAAAGAGATGATTCTATCAGGACAACACGAGGAAGTTGTGATTGTGCGGGCGAACGGCGATGTCGAGCGCATAGACACCATGGATCTGGGCATGCCGATCGGGCTGGAAGCCGATATTTCTGCGTTCATCAAAACCCGTGAGATAGCGTTCGCGACGGGGGATCTCATACTCTTGCATACGGACGGCGTAACAGAAGCAGCAAACGACGGGGGAGAACTCTTTGGCATTGAACGTCTCTGCCGCGAAGCACGTCGTTTGAAGGATCAGAGTGCTGAGAAAGTCGTTTCCGGAATTGTAGCGGCATTGATGCGCTTTGTCGGATCGCAGAAGATTTACGACGACATCACGCTTCTCGCAGTGCGGCATAGGTGAGACAATGACGCCAACGGTATACGGCAAGGAATCTCTGGCGGGCATAAGCTTAGGTTCGGCCACTCGCCTCACGTTAAGCGATGGACCTCTTCAGCTTGGATGGAAGCACTCGGGAATGACGGCGGACTTCATAGCGGAAGTCATGGCTCTGCCCTATTCACGTTCAAGGAAAGATTACACGCAGGCGCATCATGACATCGGATATCTCAGCAATGAGCTGATTGAAAATGCCGTCAAGTTTCGACAACCTGGGGAGATCCTCATTGAAGCCGGCATATTCGACGGAGCCTTTTTGATAAGGGTCAAGAACACGATCGATGGCGTGACATCGTCCCGCTTCCAGCAATTGCTGCATCGCCTCCAATCGAAAGATCCCGGGGAACTTCTTCTTGAGCAAATCGAAACCAACGCCATATCGGCAACGAGCGGTTCGGGCTTGGGATTGCTCACCCTTCTGAGCGACTACGACGCAAAAATGGCTTGGGCATTCGAAGAGAACAATGACCAGCGTATCATACTGACGACGACTGCAGCTGTGGCGATGCCGCCCTCCTCCAATCTGTGAGCGAAGAATGGAAATCAGCGACGAAAACTTCCGCGTATGGGCGGAAAGAAACCAGGTATATTTCGACGGCGTATTCCGGCTGGCCGGACCGGACGCCTATGCACCCATTTATTCATTGATTTCGGGTCTGCTCCATGAGGGACACAAACAGGTGACGTTCAACCTGACGGGTCTCGAGTTCCTCAATTCCTCCGGCATAAATCTGTTGGCCAAGCTGACGATCGAAGCCAGAAAGATGGGCGATCTCCTGCTCGTCATCAAAGGCACCAATCAATATCCCTGGCAAGCTAAGTCTCTGCCGAACCTGAAGAAGTTACATCCGCTTATTGATTTACGTCTGGGGTGATTGCGCCGCCGCCTCTCGTGCGCGATCTGCATGTCGATCATTTCGACGGCGCGGACACGTTTGAAGACCCTCCATCCAAAGGACGCTGCGTACGCAATCCTTGGTTCTGACAATCTGCGATGTCTCAGCTTCCGGCCGACTGAGAAAAATCCACCGGCGGCGGATCGCCGGCTCCAAGGTTCCGGTAAAAGATCGTCCGGTGTTCAGCTGCCTCAGCCGCGCCGAGCACCTACTCCCTTTTCACGGCGTGTCGCCACATCAGCCCAACCTGGCTGACGATGTGGATTTATCAAATATTTCAACTTGTTTAGGACCATAGTCCCGACCGACGTCGGACCTCGTGCCGATGTGCGATACGCAATCAGCGTCTAACCTCTCACATCTCCCTATGCAGTGCAGTTGCACCGCACTTGATGATCTGACTCGGAGGAAAATGATGCGGATAGCAACCTTAGCGTCCTTGGCCGTGCTCTCGCTGGCTCTTGCAGCAAGCCCGGCTACGATTGCCGGGATCGACATTGCCGCGCTGGCAAAAGACGGTGGGAACGGCGGGGGCAATGGTGGTGGCAACGGGGGCGGTCATGGCGGCGGCAACGGAAATAGCGGCAGTCACGGCAACGGCAACCAGGGTAGCGGTTCAACCCATGGCAGCTCTAAATCCTCAGGCGTGAAAGGCAAATCCACCGAAGCAGGAAGCAAGTCCAAATCCGCGAAGGCTGATGGGACCAAAACCGTCACGAAAGAAAAGAACCTGTCGGCGCAGATGGCAGGCCTGAACTCCCTGAAGCGAAATTACCGGGCGCTGATGCATACGTCGGACCCGCGCATGACCGCCATCGCGGCCTATGCCATGGCTTATGCCCAGTATGAACTCGACAATGGCATCGAGCCCGCCGCCGATGACCCTCTATTGGGGGACGAGGCGCTGGAGGACGCATTGGCTTCCGCAACGAAAACCGGCCAGGTCAGCCCGGCGGTTTTGGCCGAAGCCAAGTCAATCCTCGGGGTTGGCGAGGCGAACGGGAAGATCGATCAAATCCGCGCCTCGCTGGAGAACGCCGCGCCGGAGACATCCGAGGAATAGCCTATAAACAGGTGCGAGCAGTGTGGAGCTGACAAGTATGGCTCCGCACTAAACTACGAGAGAGCATTTCCGTTTTGTTTCAGTACGGAGATGCTCTTTTTTTCTCATGAAACACTACGCCGTGGCGATGCCTCAAGCCGCCTTCTCAGCCACCGCCTCGCGCATCGCCTGCGGCCTTCCGAGCAGGTAACCCTGCGCCTCGTCGCATTGCTCTTCGAAAAGCGTATCGAGCTGCGCCTGCGTCTCCACGCCTTCGGCGAGCACCGGAACCTCCAGGCTGCGGCCGAGCGCCAGGATGGCCCGGACAATCGCCTTGGATTGCGCGTTGCTCTCGACCTCGGCCATGAAGCTCTTGTCAAGCTTGATCTTGTCGAAGGGGAAGGCGCGCAGCGTCTCCAGCGACGAGTAGCCGGTGCCGAAATCGTCGATCGCGATCGAGACGCCGAGCGCCTTGATCTCCCGCATGGTGCGCAGGGCCTTGTCCTTGTCGATGATGATAGAGCTTTCGGTGATCTCGATTTCGAGGCGTCGCGGATCGAGGCCGGTCTCCAGGAGGATGCTGGCGATGACGGCCGCCATGTCGGCATGGCCGAGCTGGATCGGCGAGAGGTTGACGGCGATCTTGTGGCCGCTGCTCCAGCCCGCGGCCTCGCGGCAGGCTTCCCGCAACACCCATTCGCCGATCGGCAGGATCGCGCCGCATTCCTCGGCAAGGCCAATGAAATCCATGGGCGGGATGTTGCCGCGTTCGTGATGGCGCCAGCGCAGCAGCACTTCATAGCCGGTGATCTCTCCCGTCCGCACCGATTTCTGCACCTGATAATGCAGATGAAGTTCGTTGCGGTCGATGCAGGCCCAGAGATCGTTGGCGAGCGCGCGACGGCGGCGCGCGGTCTCGTCCATGGCAGCCTCGTAGAAGCAGACTTTCTGCAGCAGCGATTGCTTGGCCCGGTACATGGCTAGGTCGGCATTGGCGAGAAGCCCGTCCACGCTCTCCGCATCGCCGGGATAGATGGCGACGCCGAGGCTGGCGCCGGTCTTGATCTCGAAGCCGTCGACGGAAACCATTCCGGTCAGCGCGCCTTCCAGGCGGCCGATGAAATCGTGGAGCGCGCTCAGATCGTCGAAGCGCTTGGTTGCGGCGAACTCGTCGCCGCCGAAGCGGGCGATGAATTCGCCCTCCTGCTGTGCCTCGCCGAGACGGCGCGTCAATTCGACAAGCACCAAGTCGCCGGTGCCGTGCCCATGCTGGTCGTTGACCTCCTTGAACTTGTCGAGATCGATACCGATGACCGCAACCCTGCCCCTCATCCGGTCGGCGACCATCATTTCCTCGGAGACGCACTCGCCGAACTCCAGCCGGTTCGGCAGGCCCGTCAGCGCGTCGTGCTTGGCCAGGAAGGCGACCTGCTCCTCGGATTTCACGCGATCGCTGATATCCTCGAAGGTCACGACCCAGCCGCCGTTTGGCAGGATGTTGACATTCTGCTGGATAGAGATGCCGCTTGGATATTTGTGAACCGCACTGCCGGCCCCGCCCCGGATCAGCGCCATGTTCCTGATGTAATGGGCCTCGGCCCGCGCCGCCGCTTCCGCCGGGGTCTCGGCGTGGGCGGCATAGCCGACCTCGACGATCTCCCTGTAGTACATTCCCGGACGCACCGACCCTTCGGGAAATTTGAAGATTTCGAGATAGCGCTTGTTGCACAGCACCAGGCGCTCATCCGCGGCGAACATGCAGATGCCCTGCCCCATGTTTTCGAGCGCGACATCGAGATTGCGGCTGACCTCCTCGATCCGGTCGGCATCCGCCTTCTGCTTGCTGTTGTCCTTGGTGATCTTCGCATAGCCGATCAGCGCTCCGGTCTCGTCGTAGATCGGGTCGATGACGACATAGGCCCAGAAGGAGGAGCCGTCCTTGCGATAGCGCCAGCCCTGCGCCTCGAACTTGCCCTCGGTGCGGGCGGTCGCGAGCGCCCGCTGCGGCAGGCCGTTCCGGCGATCTTCCGCCGAATAGAACAGCGAGAAATCCTTGCCGACGATCTCCTCGGCGCGATAGCCCTTGGCGCGCTCGGCCCCGGCATTCCAGTTGCTGACCTTGCCGTCGGGATCGAGCATATAGATGGCGTAGTCGGTGACGCCCTGCACCAGCAGCTTGAAATTGCGCTCCGCCTTGGCGGTCTTGGCCTCCGAGCGCACGGCGAAAATGGCCGCCGCAAAACCCGCCGCCAGCAGCGAAAAGGTGACGGCGGCGATCGTCACCACCATGATCGCGGGCGAAAGCAGCGTCGCGGGATCGAGCGCCACAATGCCAGGCGTGACGGTGACACCCGCCATCGCGGTGAAATGCAGCGCGACGACACCTGATGTCAACAAAAGCGTCGGCGCGAGCCCGCCGAGAAGCGACCGCTCGTCCCTGACCGCAAACCGAAAGGCCGCGACCGAAAAGACGATGCCGAGGGTGGACGAGGCCGTCACGAACCCGCTATCCCATGAGATCGCTCCCGGGAATTCGATGGCGAGCATTCCAGAAAAATGCATCGACCCGATGCCGGCGCCGAAGAGCACGCCCGCCAGAATATTCGCCGTCCACCTGGTATAGGCGATCTTGGCCGCGATCGCGCCCGTCGTCGCGACGATCGCGACCAGCAGTGAAACCAGCGTCAAGCCGGCATGATAGCCGACGACGACACCTGGATCATAGGCCAGCATCGCAACGAAATGCGTCGCCCAGATCCCGAAACCCCCAGCCGCCCCCGCCGTCCCGATCCACACCCACCGGGCAGCGCCATCGGAAGACATCGCCCGATCGAGCAGAACCATCGCGCAAAGGCTGGCAAGAAAGCAGATCAAACCCGCGAGACCGACCAGCGTGAGATTATGCTGCTCGGTGACGCACGTCAGAACGGTGAACATGGAAAAGGACCCTCGATTTGAGGGGTTACGCTATGGGGCGGGCGTTTAAGGAAGGTTGAAGTGGAGGGGGCAGCTGGCGGAAAAGACGGGTGTTTGGGCGGGTTGGAGGTGGGGTTGTGGCATTAGGGTTTATCGCGGGTGTCTTGGCATGGTGAATGGATTTTCGACTGGCGCGGAGGGCGAGGCCCCGCGAAATTGGTCTTGCCCTGCCCCACCACGACCGGGTGCAGGTAGATGATATTCGTCGATCAGGCCAAGTTCGGTCAGGTTGTGGGCAAGGTCCGGGCCGGCGACTTCGATCTCCCCAATTTCACCCAAGCACCATGGTAGCGGACTTGGATGAGTTGGAATCTGGGATGTCGATCTTGCTAAGAAGTTTGTCGCTACTGGTTGGAATAATATTGGCGGCACCAGCCTTTGGCAATTGCTTAACCGCCAATCAGACCAAACAGGGCGTACTGCTAACCAGAGAAGTGCCTTTCCTTTCCGTATTCTACAAGCCGAACGGTCCAGGTCTCACCGAACAAAAGCTGGTGGAGCGTAACCGTTCACTGCAGCCGGTGTCGGCCGTATATTTACACCCCCTGCTCGTCGAAAAGAGAGTTGGTCCCAATGGGACGCATGAGCTGAAATACGCGAATGCGGTTGCGTTGGACGATCTACCACAGAAGAAGAACTGGCAATCCGACACTACGCTTTTCATCAATGGCAAAAAATCCGTTTCGGGCACTACTTTTATTAGGTTCGACGGCTTGGGAGAGGAAACGATTGCATCTTGCTCCTACAAAGTTTGGGCCACCAACAGCCGTCTGGAACTGACGGGATTGCCTCCGATTATTTTCGAACAATACTATTCCCCCGAGCTTCATCTCGTTCTTCGTTCAGTAAGGCTGGGCCCCTCCAACCAGCCGTTGAGCGAGGTTCGATTTGATCGGTTCCAAATTGGCTGGGGCAACTGATTGATCGTGAGGTAAAGCTGCCAAAACCCCGCACGCCTGGGTTGAGGTGATGACGAAACACTGGAAACTTCAGGGCTGAAGTGAGTACCAGGCGGAGCATCAGCAAGATCAAGAACCATATCCTGACGAATGGGTAGCTATCCAACGTGCCTTTATAGATAGCCTGTAATTTTGCGGATTGACCACGATCGATGGTCAGTTGCCTTAGTTTTCAAGGCAACTGGTCTTTCGAACGAGATTCTGCACTTGTGCCCAGGTGCGGTCAGGTACACCGCCTGTTGAACACGCGCGGTCCACTTTCCCTCACCGCCATTCAATATGCCGCAACCTCACCCCTCCAACTCCACAATCGCACACCCATACCCCTCAAGCTCCAGCGCCCCCGTCACCCTCTTCTCCCCATCCAGCAAATCCCGCCCGGCCGGCACGCCACCGACCGTCACAGCCTGATCCGTATAATTCTGCACAAACAGCAGCCGCCGCTCGTCATTCATCCGCATCGTCACCTCCACGCCCTCGGGCAGCCCACCGACCAGCGGTTCGATGCCGGCGGGTGCGAACAAGCGTTCGGTCAGCGCCTCGGTCAGGTCGGGCGTGAGATAGGTGCCGAGATAGACGACCTGCCCCTTGCCGAGTTTGCGGGAGGTCGCCATCGGCTGGCCCTCGGCATAGCGGTTGGACCAGGCGGCGATCACCTCGACGTCGGGGTCGATGGCGAGGTTTTCGTAGAAATGGCCGGCCGCCATTTCGCGGTTGCCGATCTTGAAGCGGCGCTGGCGGCGGTTGCTTTCGGCCGGCTTGTTCGGCGGAATGACGAGGCCGCCGGAGCGTTCCATCACGTCGAAGAGCCCGTTGGCGCCGGGGGCGGCGAGACGGCCGAAATCTTCCACGCGCACGCCGGTCAGCTTCGAAAGCGCGGTCCCGGGCGCGGTCTCGCGGATGACGTGATTGTCCTCGTTGCGGGTGCCGGTGCGCGCGCCGATGACGACAGTGCCGCCTGCTTCAGCGAAGGCTTCGAGCTTGCCCGTCCATTCGTCCTTCCACATCACCCAGTGGGGGACATAGAAGAGCTTCAGCTTGGAAAGATCGTCCTCGGGATGGATGAAGCCGCAGGCGATGCCCCTGTCATAGCAGTGCTGATGCAGCAGGATCGCATCGTCCTGCGGGCTCGGCAGGCCGATCGGATAGGTCTTGTGGGCCTCCTGATTGTCGAAATCGGAGCCGGCGATGCCGACATCCATGCGCACATAGGTGCCGAGGATCTTGGGCGCCAGCGCGGTCATCTCGGTCGCGAAGCGCTTGGCCTCCTCATAGCGATGGCGGCCGATATCGTCATGGTCGATGATGCCCATCCAGTAGATCTCGGCGCCGAAATGGGCGGGCCGCCAGCGGAAGAACATTAGGCCATCGGCGCCATGGGCAACCGAGGAGAGCGCCATGCGGCGAAGCTCGCCCGGCTCCGGCGTCAGCGTGCAGAAGCCCGGCTGGCTGCCGAAACCCGACTGCTGCTCGGGCACGATGTAATTGCCGGAGAAGCCTCGGCAGATATCGAGGTGCAGCGCCTGAACCTTGGCGTGATTGCCGAGCCGCTGGAACTCGTCATAGAGCATCGGATAGATGTCGTAGCCGACGAAATCGAGATCGGTCGAGAACTGGCCGCGAAAGTCGATATCCCGCAAGCCGCCGAGATTGTGGAAGACGAACCAGGAGGGTTTGACGGCACGCAGGATCTCCACCTGGTCATGCTGGAAGCGCGCCGTCGAGAAGGCGAGGAAGCGGTGATAATCCTGCAGGTGGCCAGGGCTCGGGAAGGTCGGGCCGAACTCGATCGGCAGCACCACCTGGTCGAAACTGTCATAGGCCGTCGCCCAGAAATCACCGCCCCAGGCCGTATTGAGCTTGGCAATCTCGCCATATTTGCCGGCAAGGAAGGCCTGGAATTCGGTGAGCGTCGCTTGGGAAAAGCTCTCCGGCATGCTGGTGTTCAGCTCGTTATCGGTCTGCCAGCCGACAACAAAGGGATTGTCGCGATAGTGCTCGGCCATCGCCCTGGTGATGCGCTTGCTGTGTTCGCGGAAAACCGGGCTTGCCGTGTCGCAGTGCTGGCGCGAGCCATGGCTCATCGGCCGGCCCTTGCCGTCGACCCTTAGAATTTCAGGGTGTGCCGCCGTCAGCCAGCGCGGAGGGGTCGCCGTCGGCGTGCACATGATCGTGTCGATGCCGTAGCGCCCGAGCATTGATATGGCGCGGTCGAAGAGATCGAAATTGTATGTGCCGAGCTTCGGCTCGAGAATGTGCCAGGCGAATTCGGCCATTCTGACCACGTTGAAGCCGGCTTTCGCCATGCGCTCGGCGTCGCGTTCCCAATAACTTTCGTCGACATGCTCGGGATAGTGCGGCGCACCGACGAGGAAGCGGTCGGTCTTGACGGGGTTCCATGCGGAGAGGGTCTTGTCGGACACGGTGGGTTTCCTGTGATTATCTGTCGAGGATGGTTTTGCGGGCGCTGATCGTGCGTCCGCCGTCGGGCGAGAAAAGATAGAGTTCGCTGGCGTCGAGCTTCAGCGCGACGTTCTGGTCGGCGGCAAAAGGTGCGACATAGCTGAGCTGCACCGTGATGTTGCCGGTGCCGCTCTCCGAGGCGACGGTCCTGAGATTGCCGGCGTCGATATAGAGAATGGTCTCGCGGCCGAGATGCTCTACGAGCCGGACCTGACCGTTGATTGCCCCGCCTTGGCTGCCGTCGGCGACCACCGAGATGTTCTCCGGCCGCACACCCAGCGTCAGGCTGGCGCCTTTCGCCAGCGCTGTCGCCTCCGCCAGTTCCACCGTCACCGGCACAAGGCCGGACGCCGAAACCGTGATATTGCGGCCGGACACCTCGTCGACGGTGACACCGAGGAAATTCATTCTGGGCGCGCCGAGGAAGCCCGCGACAAAGAGGTTGTCGGGGTTGCGGTAGAGCTGCAGCGGCGAGCCGACCTGCTCGATCACCCCCTGGTTCAAGACGACGATCCGGCTTGCCATGGTCATGGCCTCCACTTGGTCGTGGGTGACATAGACCATGGTGGCGCCGAGTTCCGCATGCAGGCTGCTGAGCTCGACACGCATCTGGGTTCTGAGCGCCGCATCGAGGTTCGACAGCGGTTCGTCGAACAGGAAGACGTCGGGGGAGCGAGTGATCGCCCGGCCGATCGCTACGCGCTGCCGCTGTCCGCCGGAAAGCTGCTTCGGCCGCTTCTCCAGCTGGTCGGTGATCCTCAGGATCTGGGCGGCGCGTGCCACCGCCGCCTCGATCTCGGCCTTCGGCCGTTTGGCCATGCGCAGGCCGAAGCCCATGTTCTCCGCTACCGTCATGTGCGGATAGAGCGCGTAGGACTGGAAGACCATGGCGATGCCGCGGTCGCCCGGTTCCTGCTTGGTGACGTCGCGGCCGTTGATCAGGATCTGGCCGGAGGAAATCGCCTCCAGGCCGGCGATCGATTTCAAAAGCGTGGATTTGCCGCAGCCGGAGGGGCCGACCATGACGATGAACTCGCCTTGCGCGACGGAAAGATCGATGCCGCGCAACGCATGATAAGCGCCGTAATTCTTGTTGATCTCACGGAGTTCGAGACTGGTCATGCGTCCTGGCTCTCTGCTGTTGAAACTGGAAAATCGAGGTGCTGGATCATCCCTTCACCGCTCCCATGGTCAGGCCGGCGATGAAGTGCCGCTGCATCAGGAAGAACATGATGACCGGCGGCACGGCGACGACGATCGTGCCGGCCGAAATCAGGTTCCAGGCCGAGACCCATTCGCCACGCAGATTGGCAAGGCCTGCCGTGACCGGCTTGACGCTGTCGCTGACGGTCAGCACCACGGCCCAGAAATAGTCGTTCCAGATGAAGGTGAAGATCAGGATGGCAAGCGCTGCCAGTGCCGGCCGCACCAGCGGGATCGCCACGTGCACGAGCGTCTGGAAGGGAGAGGCGCCTTCGGCGCGGGCCGCCTGGAACAGTTCGTCGGGAAGTGCCGCGATGAAATTGCGCATGAAGAGTGTCGCAAAGCCTGTCTGGAAGGCGACGTGGAAGATGATCAGCGCCGCGGTCGTGTCGATCAGATCGAGCTGCACCATCAGGTCGCGCACCGGGATCATCATGATCTGATGCGGCAGGAAATTGCCGCCGACGAACAGCGCAAAGATCAGCATGTTGCCGGGAAAGCGGTACCGCGACAGCACGTAGCCGGCGAGCGTGCTGAGCGCCAGCACGCCGATCACCGAGGGAACGGTGATGATCAGGCTGTTGAGGAAGTAGCGGGCCATCGGCGTCTGCGTGAAGACATCAGTATAATTGTCGATCACGCCGATGCCGGTCGGCCATCCCCACAGATTGCCGCCCATGACATCCTCGGTCGTGCGGAAGGAGGTCAGGATGATCGCAAACAGCGGGCAGAGCCAGAGCAGCAGCACGATGACGACGGCGATCACATAAAGGCGTCGCTGCCAGACGGCGGCTTCGGGAATAGGACGAGGATACATCAGCCTCCCCTTTCTTCGGTGCGGATGATGCGGCTGAGGTACCAGGCGATGAAGGCGGCCATGATCACGAAGAGCACGGAGGCGATCGCGGCGCCGTAGCCGAAACGATAGGAGAAGATCGACTGCTCGAACATCTGGTAGGCGAGAACCGACGACGAGCCGAACGGACCACCGTTTGTCATCACCGACACCATGTCGAAGGATCTGAGCGCGCCGACGACGGTGACGGCAATGGCGATGAAGGTGACCTGGGTCAGTTGCGGCAGCACGATGTGCCACAGCATGTTCCAGCCCCTCGCCCCGTCGACACGGCCGGCCCCGATCAGCTCTTCGCTGAGATTGTTGAGACCTGCGAGATAAAGCACCATGCAGAAGGTGATCTGCGGCCAGAGTGCTGCAATCACGATGGCGAAGGTGACGAAATGCTCGTCGGAGAGAACCGCCGGCGCCGTCGCTCCAAAGGCCTTGAAGATCAGCGCGAGCAGCCCGAATTCCGGCGTATAGACCCAGGTGAAGACGACGCCGACGGTGACCGAGGCGAGCACCAGCGGGATGAAGAACAGCGATTTCAGAAAGCGCATGCCGCGGATTTTCTGATTGACCAGCAGCGCGATGGCGAGGCCGAGCGGCGGTGCCGCCATGAACATGACAAGCCAGATCAGGTTGTTCTTCAGCGACACGTAGAATTGCGGATCGTCGTAGAGCTCGACGTAATTGCCAAAGCCGATCCACACCATCGGGCCGAAGCCGTCCCAGTCGTGCAGGCTGATCCAAAGGCTCCGGACGGCCGACAGCAGGATGACGGTGAAAAACAGCAATATCGCCGGCGCGATGAGCAAGGTCGGGGTAAGCCACCAACGCTGGCGGCGCCATAATGTCTGCATTTCAGGAGCCTCGTTTACGACAAAAGCAAGCGGCGAACTGCCCCTCATCGGGCTGCGCTGGTCGGGCTGCCCCTCATCCGGCTGCCGCCACCGACCGGGGTCGAGCCACGGGTCTCGACCCGTCCTTCGGACCCACGCTCGCGGGGCGAAGAGACGAAGCCGCAACCTCTCCGCCCGCACACGTCTCGCAGGGCACGTCCCCCTCCCCGTCAAAACGGGGAGAGGGTGAGGGGCAACCATGAACGCCAGGACGAGCGGCCGACGTCAGATCTTGTAAATCCGCTTACGCGTGCCCTCGAGGCGCGTCAGGATCGCCTTGCGCCGTTCGGGTTTGGCCATGAATTCCTGGAAGCCGACGAGGCCGGCCTGCGCCATGTCGGGGTCGCTGTCGCGGTCGTAATATTGCGACGTGCCCTCTACCGTTTTCATCGTCTCGACGGCAATGTTGACCAGCGGGTCCTTGCTGGGCGGCAGGTCGTGGCGCGGCGGCACGTTGCCGCCCGGCTCCAGATAGGCCGCCAGATTCTCAGGCTTGTAGAAATAGGCGAGGAATTCGCGCGCGCCCTGCTTGTTCTTGGCCTTCGCCGGAATATGGATCGAATTGACCGAAAACTCTTCGAAGTGGCCGACCTTGGCGTCGAGCACCGGGAAGGTCGCATAGGAGAGCTGCGGCAGATCGTCGGCGGTGAAGGCCGAGCGCAGGAAGGCGCCCAAGTTCATCATGCCGGCCTTCTTCTGCGCCAGCAGCGCCGCGGCCTCCTGCCAGCCGAAGGACGTGTGGTTGGCCGTGAAGAAGTCCTTTGATATCATCGCTTCCCACTGGTCGAACACGGCCGTCAGCGACGGATCGAGATAGCTCATCTCGCCATTCATCAGCGCCATGTGCTTGTCGAGGCCGTTGATGCGCAGGTTCATCTGATCGAACCAGCCGGCAGCCGGCCACAATTCCTTGGTGCCGATCGCAACCGGCGTAATGCCCACCGCCTTGCACTTGTCGCCATAGGCCATGAATTCCTCGGCGGTCTTCGGCACGGTCAGCCCATGCTGCTCGAACACATCCTTCCGATAGAACATGCCCCAGAGCGTGCCGCCTGTGGGAAGGCCGTACTGCTTGCCGTCTTCGGTAACGGCCCCCGCCGTCGCGCCGAGCACGCCCTTGTACTTCTCTTTCTCGAAAAGATCGGAGATGTCGTCGAACAGGCCGCGCTTGACGAAGGCGCGCATGCGGTTGCCCGAAAACCAGGAGCAGACATCAGGCGCGCCGGCGACGAGATAGTTGCGGATGGCCGTTTTGTGGGCCTCGTGATCCATATTGTTGATGACGACGTTGACGCCGGCTTCCTTGCTGAAGCCCGCGGCGATTGCCTTCAGCGCATCGAGCGCGGCCCCATTGTTTTCGGCCGAGATCATCGTGACCTCTTGGGCCTGCGCGATCGCGGGAATTGGAAAACTGCCGGTGACCGCAGCGGCAGACACGATGCCCGCACCCTTCAGGAAGCTCCTGCGGGTGGCTGACGGAAATTGCTTCGAAAATGCCATTGAATTCCTCCCAGTTGATCGATCGACATCTCCCGACCGCCGCCTCCTCCATGAAACGACCGACCAGGCTTTCAACGCTGCGATCCACCCCGATTCCAGCGATAATCCGCCTGGCTGAGTTGATCCGCGGCCGAACTTATGCATAGATCTTGGCAGCCCGCAATAATTAATTTACAAAATTAAGGAATGCAAAGTGAAGCTCAAAGGCGACCAGACCACGGCGAGAGCCATGAACCGACGCCTCATCCTCAACCTCCTCAGGCGCGAGGGACCGAGGAGTCGCGCCGACATCGCCACCGTCATCGGCTTGAGCCCGGCGGCCGTGACCTTCGTTGTTTCAGACCTGCTGGAGGAAGGCATCGTCGTCGAAGGCAAGACCGTGCCCGGCCTCACCGGCCGCCGACCGATCCCCGTGGATATCAACTACGAACACGCGCTTGCCGTCGGCTTCAAGCTGATGGTGGATTCGGTGGAATGCGTGGCGACCGACCTCGCCACCAACCCCATCGCCGCCATGCGGGTAAACCTCGACGGCCATGAGCCCGAGAAGGTCGCCGACCTGTTGGCGGGTACCGTGCCGGAACTGGTGAAGCTCGCCGGCCGTCCCAACGCCAAGCTCGCCGGCATCGGCATCTCCATGCCGGGCGTCTTCAACCACGAACAGACCGCCTGCGTGCGCAGCCACCGCTTCAGCTGGGACAACGTCCCCCTCGCCTCGCTGGTCGCAAACCGCGTGCATGTCCCGGTCTGGCTGGAAGACGATACCAACGCCTATGCCATCGCCCAGCAACTCTTCGGGCTCGGCCGCCAACATCGCAACATGGCTGTCCTCGCCGTCGGCGTCGGCATCAGCTGCGCGCTCGTCATCGACGGCAAGCTCTATCGCGGCGCAAATGGAGCGGCCGGCAAGTTCGGCCATACCCTCTTCGAAGAGAACGGCCGGCTCTGCGAATGCGGCAAGCGCGGCTGCCTGATGGCCTATCACTCCGAAGCTTCGATGCTAAGGCGCTGGCGGGAAGCAACTGGCCGAGACGAGCTCGATCTGCCAGAACTCTGCAAGGCGCTCACATCAGGCGACCCCACCGCCCTCGCCCTCGTCGCCGATTCCGGCCGCGGCATCGGCACCGCCCTTGCCAATCTCGTCAATATCACCGATCCCGAAGTCATCGTCGCCGGCGGCGAAGCCGTCTCCCTCGGCGATCCTTTCCTGGTGCCGCTGCGCGAGGCGCTGGCCGCCCGAACCTTCAGGACCGCGCCACCGCTTTTGCCCGACTGGGAAGACAATTCCTGGGCAAGGGGTGCCGCCGCCCTGGTGACGCAGAAGATCTTCGACTTTGAATCGTCGGGTGGGGTGACTGATATTGCGACGCTGGGAGGGGTTAGGTTGAAAGCGCCGGGGTCTTCGTCGGCGGCTTGAGCGATGAGCTCATTGCTGCTGGCGGACGTGTGGTTTCGGCAGCTTGCGAGCACCGCGAAGGGATCACTGGGTGGGAAGTTCCCGTGGTCGGTTGCAATTCGCGCTCGCGCGATTAGTTTTTATACCGCGCCACGCTCCCTCGGTGGCAAAGAGAAATGACCGTGAGCAAGCCATGTGCCGAAATATAAAACCACTGTTCAATTTCGATCCGCCAGCGACGGACGAGGAGATTCATGATGCCGCGCTGCAGTTCGTACGCAAGCTGAGCGGAGCGACCAAGCCGTCGAAGCGCAACGAGGTTGCGTTCGAACGCGCGGTCGGTTCGATCGCTGCTTGCGCCCGCGAACTGCTCGATTCACTGGAGACGTCTCAACCGCCTCGCGACCGCGAGGAAGTAGCGGCGAAGGCGCGCGCGAGAACCGCGATCCGCTTCGCGTAAGAAAAATCCCGTCCTCGCAGGAGCGTAGGCCTGCAGATACACTGTCTTACAAAAATGGGGGTTTCCAGACACATCCCTGGTTCAATCATCGACTGAAATACCGATGCGGCCGATGAGCCGAAAATGGTCAATTCAGAAGGATGCAACGATGAAAATGATCCAGGCTATCGCACTCGCCCTTGTTCTCGGCGGCGCAGCAGCAGCACAGGCAGAACAGCCGCTGCAGCGCACTGATCTCATCAGGAACGATATTGACGTGCCCGGCCACGAGGCTATTCAGGTCCGCGTCGATTTTGCTCCCGGCGTTCTCGCCCCCAAGCACTCGCATCCCGGCGAAGAGATCGCATTCGTCATCGAAGGAACATTGGAATACCAGCTCGAAGGCGCAGAGCCGGTGACCCTGAAAGCCGGCCAATCCTTGTTCATTCCATCAGGCGTCGTTCACTCGGCGAAGAACATCGGCAGCGGCAAGGCGTCGGAATTGGCGACCTACGTCGTGCGCAAGGGAGAGACCCTCGTCGTGCCTGCGAAGTGAGACCACATCAGCATTGAACCGCCGGCACGTAAAGCGCTCACGCTCGGACCTTTGGTCCGAGCGCCCGCTAGGTGACGATCTCAGAACTCGTCCCACTGGCCGCTCGCCAGCGCCGCGTTGCCCTGTGTCTGATACGCCTTGGCGACCCTGGCCTTGAGTTCGCGCGCGGGAGACCCCGCATCCGTCGGCTTCGCCGGCGCCGGCCTTGGGGGAGCGGCAGATGCGGACCTCTTGCCGATATGGAATTGGCTGAGCATTTCCGCGATCCGTCCGATCTCCCGGACAAGAGCATGGCTTGCGGCCGTGGATTCCTCCACCATGGCGGCATTTTGCTGCGTGCCCTGATCCATGGCATTGACGGCCATGTTGATCTCGGCAAGCGCGGTCGCCTGTTCGCGCGCCGCCTCGACGATCGAGCCGATATGATGGTCGATCTCCTTGACCTCATCGACGATGACAGCCAGCGCTTCTCCCGTTTCCCCGACCAGCGAAACGCCTGTCTTGACCTGCTCGCCGGAGGTATTGATCAATTCCTTGATCTCTTTTGCCGCCTTGGCCGAACGCTGGGCCAGCTCGCGGACTTCCTGGGCGACGACGGCAAATCCCTTGCCGGCCTCACCGGCGCGCGCGGCCTCGACGCCGGCGTTCAGCGCCAGCAGGTTCGTCTGGAAAGCAATCTCGTCGATCACGCCGATGATGCTGGAAATCTCACGCGATGAACTGTCAATCGCGCCCATCGCGGTAACCGCCCGTTGGACGATCTGGCCGGATTTTTCCGCACCGGCGCGCGCCTTTGAAACCAGCTGCCCCGCCTCTTCCGCGCGCCTGCTGGAATCCTTGACGGTCGTGGTGATCTCTTCGAGCGCAGCCGCAGTCTCCTCGATGGAAGCGGCCTGTTGCTCGGTGCGCTTGGCAAGCGCGTCGGCGGCGGAGCGAATCTCCTGCGATCCGGCATGGATCTGCGACGCGGCGGAATCGATCTCGCTGATCGTGCTCGTCAATTGATCCAGCGCGTGGTTGAAATCGTCACGCAGTTGGTGATAGGCGGCGGGCAGGTCATCGGTGATGCGATAGCTGACATCCTTGGCGACGATGGCGGACATCGCCTTGCCGAAACAGTCACTCACAAGCTTCTGCTCGCTCGCAATCGCTTCCGCCTGAGCCTTCTGCTTGGCGATTTCCGCTTCGTCGATATAGACCGAAATGGCCAGATCCATATCGAGCATCACGGCCTTGACCAGACTTGCCAACGCCTTTGCGAAGTCCGCCGGCTTCATGGTTTTCTTGGAAAACATTCCGCCTTTTGGAAACATCTCCTCGACAGCGCTCTTGATCAGGTGGTCGACAAGGATGGCGTAGCCGCCGATATACCATCTGGGTTCCAAGCCGATACGCGCGTGAACGGTGCCGATGGTACGGACCTTGGCGACGTAGTCCTCATTGAAGTTGCCATCGGATATATTCGCCCAATGCCCCACCTGGGCGCCCTTGGCTCTGGCAATATGCTCATCCGACGAAAAGAAGCGCTTGACCTCGGGGCTGTTGCGCAACTGCGCATAGAATTTGTCGAGACCATGCGGCAATTCCCGCTCGATCAGCGCTTTCAGCGAACGGATCCCGGCACGCCCTTGCTGGTCGAGCCCCATGAATTCGAGGCGACGTTCGATATTCCGGTTTTGCGACCCGGCATCGACCTGTCCGGGTGTCGGGTGCCCATGAGCCTGATGACCAGTGGGGGCATGGGAATAGTTCGACATTGGCACCTCTTAGAGACAGAACTTCGGTAACCGATGTGGCGCGGGAATCCGTCTCCGAAACCCGTATTCATAGCAGCTTGTCGTGCAGACCCCGCCCATCGGACAACCGCGAATTGACGGCCGGCATGGTTTGCAAAGAGTAAATTCCCTTGATAAAACACAATTATTCAACGCCCTTTGGATACACGCGCGGATTTTGGATGTTCTTGCGCAAAGCCGGCATTATCGAGAGGAACGGGGACCGACGGTCCGCACAGACTGTGGATGCCAAGCCTTTCAATGATACCCGTTCGCCTCGGCCAGCCGCAGCAGCGCGTCATTTTCGTCTGCGACGCCTTCCGTCAGGCGGGCAGCGGCAATCACGGGAAGCCAGGCCAGGATGGCACCGACCTCCACCTCGGCCACGGTGGACGAAAACAGGTGAGCGAAATTGTCGAAACACGCATAGGACGAACGGATCGCTGATGCCTGTTATCGAGAACTTGTCGGGCCACGACGGAGGGTATTCAGTCCGAAGCTCCAACTACGAGGGGAACGTCGGCCATGAAGACCGCCATCATATTCGACTGTGAATTTCTTTGCCTCGAAGGCTCGCAGCGCAGATTTTGGTGCGCGGCCCACGATCCCGATCCTGTCATTGCGCAGATCGGAGCCGTCAAGCTCGGACTCGAAGGCGAGTTTCCGATCCTTGGCACGTACAAGTCCTACGTCCGGCCCGTCGACCGCTTCGGCAAGCGGTATCCGCTCGATCCATACTTCACCCATCTGACCGGCATCACCGAAGAGGATATCGACGCCCATGGCGTGGCGCTGGAGGATGCGCTTTCCGGTGTCGACAGCTTCTCGGGCGGCGCCCGGTTCTGGTCCTGGGGTAAGGATGAGATGAACATGGTGGCCATCAGCTGCTATGTCGCAGGCATCCAGCCTTCCATCCCGGCCCGCCGGTTCGACAACGCCGTCAAGCTTCTCATCGCAGCGGGCATGCCGATCGAGGATTTGGCAAAGACGCCCAGCAACAAGCTGGCCGACTACTACAACGTCGACCATCCTGCCTTGCAGGCGCATGACGGGCTCGACGACGCTCTGTCGCTATCGTACACGCTGCAGCATCTGATGAAGATCCGGAAATTGCAGCCCGAGGTTTTCGATCGGCTCTGAAGGCACGAGACACCAAGGGCTTGAAGCAGCGCCCGGCCAAACGGCGGGCACTGCTTTCTTAGGGCGGGCAGCTTATTGCTGCTGTTGCGCTGGCGCTGCCGGCGGCGGCGTACCGATCTTTTCCAGAACCTTCTTGGCCAGGGCCGGGTCGCTCTGCGCGGCGGTCAGGATCGAGGAATATTCCTCGACGGAGATGCCGTTGGAGGCTTCGACGGTATCGACCATCTGCTTCTTGGCTTCATCCTGTAGCTTTTGCTTGGCAGCCTCGTCCTTCGTCGCGCCGATCTTGGCCGAATATTCCTGGCGGACCTTGTCGACCTGCAGATAAGCAACGGCAAAGGCCTCGATTTTCTTATCGCTGACGGGTGCGGCCGCGCCGTTGCCACCGGTCTGTCCCTGCATCGGCGCCTGGCCTTGTGCCGGCGGCTGCTGTTGCGCCTGGGCCATATCAACAGCGAATGCCGGGCTGAAAGCAAGCAGGCTGAAGACCGCAGCGGTCATCGTTGCGACGGGTGTGTAACGAGTGATCATATTCGTTCCTTTTCACGTGCATGATTTGAGCGGCAGCAGAACCGGCTCGGTCGATCGCTCAGCCGTTGGGGCTGGCGAGGTCGCGACGATGGAACCTTTAAGAGGGCACGGTGCGGCGGCAACGGGGCGATTTGCTGACGATTGAGCGGCGGCTTTGTGACCGTCGACATGTCGGCTGGTGGTCACCGCACCGTCACTTCCAACCACTTGCCGTGACCGGAGCAACCGCTACCGCGCAAACCTGCGGGCGCCGGCCACGCACAGAATGACGGCGACCGTGACGGCGAGCATGGCCCAGGTCACGGGCTCGTGCAGCAGGGTGGCAGCAAGCGCCAGGCCGAAAAACGGCTGGAGCAGCTGCAGCTGGCCGACGGCGGCAATGCCGCCCTGCGACAGGCCGCGATACCAGAAGATGAAGCCGATCAGCATGGAAAACAGCGAGACATAGGCAAGACCCAGCAGCGCCGGCGTTTCAATGCCGGAAAAGCTTGCCGGCCGATGCAAAAGCGCGACCGCGACCATCACCGGCAGCGACAGCACCAGCGCCCAGGAAATCACCTGCCAGCCGCCGAGCGTGCGCGAAAGCCTGCCGCCTTCGGCATAGCCGAGGCCGCAGACGATGATCGCCGCCAGCATCAATAGGTCACCGATCGGTGACGCAGTCAGCCCTTGCGCCAGCGCGAAGCCCGCCACCAGCGCGCTGCCCAGGATGGAAAACAGCCAGAATGCCGGCTTCGGGCGTTCTCCGCCGCGGATCACGCCGAAGATCGCCGTCGCCAGCGGCAGCAGGCCGACGAAAACGATCGAATGAGCTGATGTGACGTGCTGCAGCGCCAGCGCCGTCAGCAAGGGAAAGCCGACCACGACGCCGAGCGCGACGACAGCAAGGGAGAGGGTATCGCGCCCGCTCGGCCGTTTCTCTCTGAAAGCGATCAGCAGGCCGAGGGCGAGAATGCCGGCGATCGCCGCGCGCGCCACGGTGAGAAAGACGGGATCGAACTGCATCACCGCCACGCGCGTCGCCGGCAGCGATCCGCTGAAGATCACCACCCCGATAAAACCATTGATCCATCCCGATGCCATGCGGTCCATGATGCGCTGCACTCCTTCTTTTCCCAGCTCTTATCGGCCAACGGCGATGGTCATGACAGTAACAGTCTGATACGATTTCGTGAAACTGTAATGATGCAGAAAGCAATACAGATGAATGAAGGACGCACACGCGTAGAGATGGTCGTCGCGACGATCAGGCAACGCATTGCCGGGCGCAGCCTGACGCCGGGCGCAAGACTGCCGTCCGTCCGGGGGCTGGCGGCGACGTTGAAGCTGTCGACATCGACGGTCGTCGACGCCTATGAGCGGTTGGTCGCCGAAGGCGCGATCCTGGCAAGACCGGGTTCGGGGTTCTATGTCGCCAACCAGGCAGCCCCGTTTGCGCTTGCGCAGAGCGGACCGAAGCTCGACCGCGCCGTCGATCCGTTCTGGATATCGCGGCAATCGCTGGAGGCTGATGAAACAGACCTGAAGCCCGGCTGCGGCTGGCTGCCACCCTCCTGGCTGCCGGGGGAAGGGATGCGCCGCGGGCTGAGGACGCTTGCCCGCGCCGACGGGCCGGCCCTCGCCGACTACGGCTCGCCGCTCGGCTTGCCGCAACTGCGCCAGCTGATTTCGCGGCGCATGGGTGAACGGGGGATCGAAGCCTCCCCTGAGCAAATCATGCTGGCAGATTCCGGCACGCAGGCAATCGATCTGCTCTGCCGTTTCCTGCTGGAACCCGGCGACACGGTGCTGGTCGACGATCCCTGCTATTTCAACTTCCATGCGCTGCTGCGCGCCCATAGGGCAAAGATCGTCGGCGTCCCCTATACCCCGTCCGGTCCCGATATCGAACTGTTCGCGCAAGTCGTCGCCGAAAAGCGGCCGCGGCTCTACATCACCAACTCCGCCATCCACAATCCCACAGGCGCAACGCTTTCCCCCGTGACGGCCCACCGGCTTCTAAAACTCGCCGAGCAGTTCGATCTGACCATCATCGAGGACGATATCTTCGCCGATTTCGAATATTCGCCGGCGCCCCGCCTTGCCGCCTTCGACGGGCTCGAGCGGGTCATTCACATCGGCAGCTTCTCGAAGACCCTGTCGGCCTCGGCCCGCTGCGGTTTCGTCGTGGCAAAACCGGAATGGATCGACGGACTGACAGATCTCAAGATCGCCACCTCCTTCGGCGGCGGCCGGCTGACGGCGGAACTGGTGCTGAACGTCCTGAGCGACGGCAGCTATCGCAAACACATGGAGACGCTGAGACACCGGCTCTCTCGGGCGATGAGCGAGGTCTCGGCCAGACTGAAGGGCTTAGGGATAACGCCGTGGCTGGAGCCACAGGCCGGGATGTTCCTCTGGTGCCAGCTGCCCGAGGGCATCGATGCGGCCGATGTGGCGCGCGCTGCACTGGAAAGGAGGATCGTTTTGGCTCCCGGAAACGCATTCAGCCTGTCGCAATCGGCGACCAATTTCATGCGCTTCAACGTGTCTCAAACACTCGATGCGCGGGTGTTCGAGGTGTTGGGCGATGCACTGGCAGGACGAGGACAATGGAGGTCGGAGGCACAGGCTCAAGCGCCTTCTTCTCACTGCGTCCAGGCCCTCTCATGAGGGCGGCACCCCCAACGCTTCCGGAGTGGCATTCACCAACGCCCTCATCATTGAGGCGCGCAGCCCGCAGGGCGGAGCCTCCTGCGCAGCACCTCTGAGTGAGGCTGTCTCGGTCTCCGCCCGCAACGATCAAAACGACCGGTGAACCGCCTTGTCATTGGCAAGACGCGTCACGCAGCCTTCGAGCTTGGCGAGCAGCAGATCGAAGTCGAGCGGCTTCGTCAGATAGTCCGCCGCTCCGCCGCGTAAGCCGGCAAGCGTGTTTTCCCGGTCGGTCAGCGCCGTCAGCAGGATGAAGGGGATGTTGGAGAGCTCGGGGTGGTTGATCTGAATTTCCGCCAGTAGCTGGTGCCCATCCATGACAGGCATCGAAATGTCGCTGATGACGATGTCGGGCCATTTCGACAGGATCATTTCCAGCCCCTCGGCGCCGTTCGAAGCCTCGAGCGTCTTGTAGCCGGCTTCGCTCAACTCTTCGACGAGGAGGTTCCGGATCTCGACTTCGTCTTCTATGCACAGGACTGTAACCATGAGCTCTTCCTTAAGCTGCGACTTGTTGATCCGACAATAGGAACGCTATTGGCAGAAGAATGGTGAATGTTGTGCCCTTGCCGAGCTCGCTGCTTACCTCGACGGTGCCGCCATGCAGTTCGACGACCTGCTTGACGACGTTGAGGCCGATGCCGGTTCCGGCAATGCCCGTGGCGCTGCGGGCGCGGTAATAGGGCTGGAACAGCTTCGGCAGATCCTCCGCATCCATGCCGATGCCGCTGTCGGAGATGGCGATCTCCACCGTCTTCTCGTCAGCCCGGGCGCGGACATGAATGTCGGGCGCGTTGGGCGAATATTTGACGGCGTTCGAAATCAGGTTGGTGAAGACCTGTTCCATGGCGCTGCGGTCGAATGTCAATACATCGGGTATCGGCTGGAGATCGAGATGAAACACATGCGAGCGGCTGAGATGGCGCTGCCTGTCGCAGCAGGTGACGAGCAGGGCTTTCAGATCGCCTTCGCTGCGCTTCAGCGTGATCTGTCCGGTTTCGAGCCGGCCGCTGGCGAGAATGCTCTCCATCAGATCGACCATGCGCACCACCGCGCTGCGGATCACGCCTGCTTTTTCGTGAACGTAATCGCCACTGACGTTGGTCGTCGAGCGGCAGAGCCGCTGGGCAGCGGCGTCGATGATTGCGAGCGGTGTGCGAAACTCGTGCGAGGCCATGGCGACGAACTGGCGCTGGAGCGCATTCACCTGGCGTTCGTGCACCAGCAGGCGATCCAGTTCCTCTCTCTGCCTTTCGATCTCGGCCGTTCGATCGGCCACCATCTCTTCCAGATGGTTGCGGTGATGGGTGAGTTGCGCCTGGCTGTCCAGCAGGGTCAGCGAGGTGCGATGCAGACCTCGTCCCAGCCAGAACACGACGGTGATCAGCAGCGCCAGACAACCGAGCCCCGCCGGCGCGATCTGCTGAAGCAGCATGTATCCGGGCCGGATGGGAGGCCACACGAAATAGCCGATCGTGCCGCCGTCATGCGATGACACAGGCACTTGCGCCCGCTCGTCCTCACCTTTCGAAGACGCGAAATGCAATCCTTCGAGCAGCGCATGATGGGCGATGCTTTCGGCAGTTTTTCCATCGATGAACTTGACCGAGATGGCGATGAACTCCTGGCCCGCCTCGATCTGCATCCTGGTCGAACTCGGCAGAATGGGACGCGCGCTTGCTATCGCCGGCCTTTTGCCGATCATGATCGTCCGAACCGTGGCCAGTTGACCAATCGGTTCGGCGCCGGGCTCTGCAGCCCGCTCGACGAGAGCGGCACGCATCTCTCCGGCAAGAGCGGTCATTTCTTTGCCGTCGTCGTCATCGAGCCGCGGCGGCATCGCATCCGCGCCGTCACGGAACGCAAACATCAGGCGATTGGCATCGTCGAAGATATAGGTTCTGTCGTGCGCGAAATACTGGCTCGTCCACCGCCCGACATTGTCGAGCAGCCATTCATGGTTCCGCTGCTTGGCATAGAGGAAGGCATCGTCCCATTTGGTGACGCTTTCCTGCTCACGGGGAAGTGCTGCGATCTGCTCTTCCAGTCCCTGTCGGACGAAATCGGCCTGTCGGCGCATATAGAGATCATCGACCTTGATTGCGGCGAGCCACGCAAAACCGCACAGCAACACGGCCGCAGCACAGGTGAGCGTTACCAGGACAAACGTAATGTGGGATGTGAGTCTGACCTTCAATACCTGCAACCTTTTGATGGCGACTGCCACCGAGAAATTGACACGCAAAGGTTGACGGACCGTGAATTATGCGCTCCCGTGCAGGTCCACAACTTGTCTCCTATAGGCATTTCACAATCTCCGAAGGAGAAGCGTATGGATGCTCCCGCATCGCCGGAAACGTCGGATATCAGGATCGAACCGATCGCTGCCGCCCACATCGATAGTTTTCATCACGCACTCGACCTGGTCGCGCGGGAGAAAAGATACCTGTCTATGCTGGAAGCGACTCCTCTGCCGCAGACGCGGGAGTTCGTGATCGGCATGATTGCAAAAGGCAATCCTCAATTCGTTGCCACCGCTCAAACCCAAGTCATCGGTTGGTGCGACATCAGCCGTCATTTTTTCCCGTCGCATGCCCATCGTGGAAACCTGGGAATGGGTATCCTTCCTGCCTATCGGGGCAAGGGTCTGGGACGAAGGCTTATCGAGACGACATTGAGCGCCGCACAGAAAAGCGGTTTTGCCAGGGTTGAACTCGATGTTTACGAGGACAATGCCCGTGCGATCGCTCTCTACGAAAAGGTCGGATTTGCCCGCGAAGGCATCGTCCGACGGGCGGCACGCATCGACGGCCGGTTCATCGATGCGATCAGCATGGCGCTTTTGTTCGACGAGCGCGGCTTCTCATAGATCCTGGTATCGCGTCGATTTTTGAACGGGGCGAGTCCGGCTGATCATCATTTCGGCCTGAACTTGGAACAAATGCCCTTGCACGCAATGAGCCCAGCCATCCCCTATCGGGCGAAAGCCTCGAACGGATTGTCGTGAGTCAGGCGCATCAGCGTCCCGTCGTCTATGCCGCGCCGTTTCAACTCGGGCAGCAAGACCGTGGAAAGATGGGTGTACGGCTTGGGTGTCCCGCCCATCGGCAGTGCCGGATCGAACCAGCCCCGGTCATGGCTCAACAACAGGCGGTCGCCGCAGCCGGCCTCCAGCGCCTTGATGACCAGATCCGCCACCTCGTTATCTTCGGCCCGGCCGACATGGTCATACTCGATCCAGGCGCCTCGCTCGGCCACGGCGACGTTATAGGCGAAGTCCTTTTCTTCCTGCGTATGGATCGAGATGAATCTGTCGGCCCTGTAGCCCTCCGCCTCGATGACATCGAGTTGATCCATGACGACCCGTCCCCTGATCGTATGACTGCCGATGACGGCGTCTGTCTGCGCCGCGGCGCGCGCGGCCGCCCGCAGGATTTTTGTCTCGAGCGCCGTCATGCCGTCATCGCCGGCACTGAGCTTGATCCAGCCTGCCTGGAACCCGGTCTCGTCGATCTGCTCTGTCAGCTCGCGAAGCATCCATACCTCCAGTTCCTTCTCGGAAGCATGGCGGACCCATTCGGGAATCCAGGGTTCACGGTAATTGCCGGTGGGAACGACAATCGGAAAATCCGTCGCGAGCGACACGGCAAGATCGATATCCGCACGGCGTCCGACGCCGCCCGTCGAGCATTCGACCAGTGCCGTCACCCCGAGTTTCTTGATCCGTTCGATTTCGGGGGCCATCAGCCGAACGACGTCTTCAATGTCTGCTTCGGCATAACCGGGCTGGTCCGGCGTCCTGAGGTCGACGAAGACGTGCTCGTGCGGGAGGATCATCCCAAGTTCGGATTTGCTCTTAGGCCCAAGTGTCGTGCGCAGATATTTCAAAGTCTCTCCCCGCGGTCATGCCGCTTGCGTCGAGCCCTCGACCGCCCCCGAAGCTTCGACACTGCCGCGAAAGTAGATCGTCCCATGACGAAATCAATCGCTCACTCGACCGAAATTCTTCCGGGCTTCACGCCGGCCGGCGCACCGCGCGGATCTTGCCACTGCCGCCTCCGCCACAGAAGAAGCGGTCGGCACCGTCGGATTCGAGGCCGGAGACGCCGGTGCCTTCGGGCATGTCGAGCCGTTCCAGCACCTCTCCCGTTTCCGGGTCGATGCGCCTGACGTCGCTGTCGTCGCCCTCCCAGGTGCCGTGCCAGAGCTGGCCGTCGACCCAGGTGACGCCTGTCACGACGCGGTTGGATTCGATGGTGCGGAGGATCTTGCCGGTCTCGGGATCGATCTGGTGGATCCTGCGGCCGCGATGCTGGCCGACCCAGAGCGTGCCCTCGGCCCAGGCAAGGCCGGAATCGCCGCCATTGCCAGGCGCCGGGATGGTGGCGAGGATACGGCCAGTCTTCGGCTCGATCTTGTGAATGACATCCTCGGCGATCTGATAGAGGAACTCGCCGTCGAAGGCCGTCCCGGCATGGGATGCAACCTCGATCGAGCGCACCACCTCGCCGCTTTCGGGATCGAGCGCGTTCAGGCGGTCGCCCGAGGCAAACCAGACGTGCTCGCCGTCGAAGGTGACGCCATTGACGCGCTCAGCGCCGGGAAAAGGTCCATATTCACGCAGGATATTCGCAGCCGATTTCTTCATCTCTTCCATCCCTATGGTTCGGGCATCACAATCAGTCAGCCCACACTAATCGCTGGGCAGCGGTCCGGGGAGTAACAAGATCGTCGGGAAACCCGGCAGCGGCGGGCTCATCCAGCGCCGCGCCCGCCCGCGCCCCAGCGATTGCACCTTGCCTTCGCCCGCAAGGGAATCCAGCGCCCGCTGCACGGTGCGGGGGCTGGCGGCGAGCGCGATCGCCAAGGCCGAGCTCGACCACGCCTCGCCATCGGAGAGGAATGCGAGCACTGCCCCATGCTGACCTTCGACGAGCGGCGCCAGCACCGCGATATCCCGGGCGCCACGCGGCGAAAGCGCAAAGCCGCGCTTCGTCGCTGACACCTCCGCCAGTCCTCGCAGTTCGGCCCGCAGCCGGCCAATCTCGACCCGCAGCCTGGCGCGATGCGATTCATCGGCGTGTTTGCCGCGGAAGGCGCGCGCGATGAGCGCTCCCCGTGTCACATCGCCCGGCCAGGCTTCGGCCAGCGTACGGGCAAGCGCAAACAGCACCGGCCGCGTCGCCAGCGAGACGGCGGCGCCCGCATTCCACACCACATGGCGGCAGGCATCGACGACGAGCGTGCCCGAACCGAGCAGCGCTTCCACCTCGCCGAGCAGCAGCAAGCGCTCCTGGCCGCGCGACATCAGCCGCGCCGCTGGCGTGTCGAGCACGAGGGCCGCAGTTTCGACCTCCGCCGTCAAAGCCTGAATATCGGCCGCGCGCGCCGCAACCCTTGCCCGGGCGAGCGCCGCACGCGCCGCCTGCGTCTGCAGGCGCCGGACGGCGATGCCGGCGGCCACCAGCTCGTGGGCAGTCCGCAGAGCCGGCGGCAGCGGCGTCGGATCGAGTGCTGCAAGCGCGCGTTCGGCCTCGTCGAGACGCCCGATCAACACCAGCCTGCGAATGGCGACATTGCCCGCATGCGCGGCATTGACCCTGTCGCCATGCGCTTCCAGCACTTTGCGCGCCGCTTCCAGCGCCTTCGGCGGCCAGAGAAGATCACGCGAGACGAGCGCGATCTCGGCCTCGGCAACCACGCAACGCGCCCGCGCCACCGCCTCGCGCGGGCCGAAGGCGCGCGCAGCACTCTTCAGCAGCGCCTTGGCGCGGACGAGATCGCCGAGCTGCGCCATCGCGATGCCGCGCAACGCCAGCGCCGGCGCGTCGTCACGCAGCGCCACCCGCTTCAGTGCGCCGAGCGCATCGCCCGATGCCAGCGCCTGCGCCGCGGCTGTGATCAGCGAGTCCATTCAAATCCCGTCACACTTGTCACTCCCGCCTCCTTCCGCCCGGCCGTAATCTGCTCTGGACCCGGCAACCAATCCGCGCCGGATGCTACGACGACAGACAGGCAAAGGAGAAGACCCATGACGACAGAGCTGAACGCAACACGGCAGCAATGGCTGGCGGCAAGGCTCGACCTGCTCGAAGAGGAAAAGGCGCTGACCCGGCAAAGCGACGCGCTGGCGCTCAAGCGCCAGCAATTGCCGCGTGTGAGAATCGATAAGGAATACCGCTTCGATACGGACGACGGCAACGTCTCACTGAAGGACCTCTTCGGCGGCCGCTCGCAGCTTCTCGTCTATCACTTCATGTTCGGGCCCGATTATAGCGCGGGATGCCCCTCCTGCTCCTCGATCGCCGACGGTTTCAACGGCTTCTTCGTCCACCTCGAAAACCACGACCTCGCCTTCTGGGCGGTTTCGCGTGCGCGACTGCCCAAACTTCAGGCCTTCAAGCAACGCATGGACTGGAGTTTTCCCTGGGCCTCCTCCTTCGGCAGCGATTTCAACGGCGATTTCAGCGTCTGGTTCTCTGCCGAGCAGCAGCACCAGGGCGGCATAGAATACAACTACCGCCGCGAGTTCCCCGCTCCCGAACCGCTCGCCGGCAAGACCGTGCAAGAATGGCAGTCGCCCGGCAGCGAGGGCCCGGTCGCGCAGATTGCCGCCATGACCGGCACCGATGTCGCGACCTACACCCGCGACCGGCCGGGTGTCAGCGCCTTCGAACTCATCGATGGCACGGTCTACCACAGCTATTCCAGCTATGCCCGCGGGCTGGATGGGCTCTGGGGCATGTACCAATGGCTCGACCGCGCGCCCAAGGGCCGCAACGAAACCGGCATCTGGTGGCGCCATCACGACCGCTACGGCAAGGAGTGACTGCGATGCTGCTTTCCACCCCCACCCCGGAGAGAGGCGACGGCAACGCCGAATGGCTCTCGCTGGCCGCCGCCGCAGTCGGATCAACTGATAAGCCGAGCAGCAGTGTGGCTAGCGCCGGCGGCCGGCTCGCCGCCCACGCCGCCGACTGGCTGGCATTCGCCGCCGCCCCAACATTCGCGATCATGGCGCTGCTGACGGCAGCAACCGGCAGCACCGACATGATGTGTATGACAACGCCTGATGCCTTCCCGATCGGGGGAATGGTGCCGATGTACCTGCTGATGGGCGGTTTCCATCTAGCGCCCTGGCTGCGGCTCTTCGCCGGCCGGCAGGGCCGGAAGTGAGGATTCTGCCGCACCCCATCTCTCTTCTCGCCGCTGGGAAAAGAGAGATGGGGTAGCGCCCTCGTCAAACTTCTGCTGACGGAGCGCGGCGGAGCGAAAGGCTTCCTCGCTCCGCGCGGCTCCCATTCCGCCGTCTCCAGCTTTACACCCTTACCGACGCGCCCAAGTTCATGCCCTCACCTCGATAAAGTCGATCGGCCCGCCGGCAACCTCGTCGTCGAAGACCGCGCAGGAAAGCTTGCCGCCGAAGACACAGCCGCTGTCGATGTTGGTGCGGTTTCCTGTCGTCACCGGGTTGGACAGTGACGGCGTATGGCCGTGGACCAGGTGCTTGCCCCAATAGTCGCTGGATTCACCGGGAGGGAACCGCAACCACAGAAGATCGTCCTCGCTCTGCCGTTCCAGCGGAAACGCCGGATCGACGCCGGCATGGACGAAGATGCGATGCCGGTCGACATGCATGAGCGGACGATCAGCCGCCCATTGCAGATGCTGGGGCGGAACTCTGCCGCCATAGGATATTTCGGTCTCGAGCCCGCCATTGCCGAGCCATACGGCTCGGCTGCCGCTGTCGGCATAGGCAGCGACCATCATGTCCTCATGATTGCCTTTCAGGCATATCCATCGCCATGGGTCGGCCGTGCCGGCAATGATGCGGTCGAGGACGTTTTTGCTGTCAAACCCGCGATCGATATAGTCGCCAAGGAAGACGACTGTCCCTTCAGGCGCATAGGTTTCGACCCGATCGATCATCCTGTTCAGCGGATCGATGCAGCCATGGATATCGCCTATGGCGAATGTGTAGCGCATGTCGCATTCTTAACGCCTGTCGAGAGCCAGGTGAAGTCCGCACCACCGATGCCGACAGAAAATCCGACTCCCTCTCAGCCGCTTACCGCAATTCCTTCTGCTTCCGCTTGAAGAAAGCGGCCGGCGAGATCGGTCATGCAGCACGCGTCCAGCCCGGCTGGCGCGAAAGCGTCATCAGAGCGGCGGACGATTGCGGCTTACCGAAGAAGTAGCCCTGGCCCTCCTCACAGCCCATCTGCGCCAGCATCTGCCATTCCGTCTCGGTCTCTATCCCCTCTGCCACGACCTTGAGCCCCAGCCCGTGGGCAAGCGAGCCGACCGTCGCGACGATCGCCAGGATCTTGGGATCGTCCGCGATCTTCCTGACGAAGGACTGGTCGATCTTGAGCTTGTCGAGGGGAAAGCCGGCCATATAGCTCAGCGACGAATAGCCGGTTCCGAAATCGTCGAGCGCGACGGCAATGCCGAGCGCTCTGAGCTCCGAGATGACCGACATGATCTGCTCGCTGCCGTCGACAAAGGCGGATTCGGTAATTTCGAGATGCAGGCGCGAGGCCGCCAGGCCGCTTGTCGCCAATGCAGCCTTGACCTCTGCAACCAGCTCCGGCCGGGAAAACTGGATCGGCGATACGTTGACGGCGAGATTGAGTCGATCCGGCCATTCGGTCGCCGCCCGGCATGCTTCGGCAAGCGCCCAGCAGCCGAGATCGCAGATGAAACCGCTGGCTTCGGCGACCGGAATGAAATCTGCCGGCGAAACCAGCCCGAACTCCGGATGCTTCCACCGCAAAAGGGCCTCAGCACCGACCAGTTTGCCCGTCTTGAGGTCCACCTGCGGCTGATACAACAGGAAGAATTCGCGACGATCGAGAGCAGCGCGCATCTGCCGCTCGAGCAATCGCGATTGATGCTGCCGCAGGGCGGTCACCGGATCATGAGCGCGCCATCCGCTGCCAGCCACCCGCTTGGCGTCGTCGAGCGCAATCTCGGCATTCTGAATCCAAATGTCGGCGTCACCGTTGCGCGCCTCGCTGGTGCAGATCCCGAGCCGGGCGGCGACATGGATCATCGAACCGCCAAGCGCGAACGGCTCTCTGAAAAGATCAAGGATGAGCTGCGCGCACCGCTCCTGACCGCACTCCTCGGACGCCGGGATGACGGCCGTGAAGACATCGCCCCCCAACCGCCCGACGAGGCTGATTGCACCCTCCGCCTCCATCCGCACGGCGACGGCCCTCAAAAGCTCATCCCCGACATCCCGTCCCATCGCCGTATTCAGGACGGAGAAACGGTGTAGCCCCAGCGCGATCACATGGCATTCACCCTCGAGCCGATCGAGGCGACGGCGGAATTCGCGCCTGTTCATCAGACCGGTCAACTCGTCGAATTCGGACAGGCGCTGAAGTTTGTCTTCGTACCGCCGGCGGGCCGTCATGTCCCTGACGATCAGGCTGCCGATGAAGGATTTCGCGGCGACGATGCCGGATTCGCCAGGCCGTTCGACAGGCGAAATGGTGATCGCTGCCTCGAGATGCTTTGTCCCTCTCTCGGTTTGAAGCGAAAAACGCGCGTTGCAGGCGTGGATCGTGCCCGGCTGCGCCATATAATCCGAAGCAAGCTTGATGATGCGATGAACGAGAGGGGGCGGGATCATCGCATCAAGCGTTCTGCGCCTGTCCGCCTGTGGCTCCAAAGCCAGCATCGCCGCAGCCGAGGCGCTTTCGTTCAGAATGCGGAACTGATCGTCGAAGGCGATGACGGCGTCGGCGCTGTCAGCCACGATCCTCTCGAGCAGCCGGCGCGTGTTGCGCTGCTCGGCCTTGGCAAGCTCGACCAGAAACCGGCCGAAATCGACCTTCTCGTTCAACAACAGCACGAGACCGGCAAGAAGAATGATCCACGGCCGCACCGTGTGAAGGATGAGAGCGTGATCCTTCTGGAGAAAGAAGGCCGTCACTTCACCGGCGGCGGCAATGGCAAGAGCAAACGCGACGGCATGGGCTGCGGACCGGCTGCGCATGCCAAGGGCGAGCGCAATAATGGCTGCGGCAAAGAGAAGCTCCAGCGGCATCTGGTCGATGTCCTCGAGCAGCCGCTTCTGCAGGATCGTTTCGGAAGCGAGAATATGCAGCATTGCGCCGGGCAGTGCGCCATAGACCGGGACGGGGAAGATATCCTTCAGCTCGGTCGCATAGGCGCCGACAACCACCGAACGCCCTTCCAGATCGGGCCTGCCGACCTTCCCGGCAAGAACATCCGACAGCGAGAATGTCGGGACGCTCGCCGGGGCGATCGAATAGTCGATCGGATAGGAGCCTGCCGCCCTGTCGAATTTCGCCAGCACTGCGGCAACGCTTTGCGTCGGCTGATTGTCGAGAGTATCGCCAAGTGCGAACCGCCTGACCGTGCCGTCGCCGTCGAGGCCGACATTGGCGAGGGAAAGCCAGGCATTGTCGGCGAGATCCGGAATCGGCCGCGTCACCACCGTCTGCGATCCGGCCTCGGCGCCGAGATATTGCTTGAAGACCGGCAGGATCACGCCGCCTCCGGCTTCAGTCAGAGCCTTGGCCAGCCGGTCATCCTCGGCAGAGTTCGACGGCGTGCTGAAATCGACGTCGATAAAGATGTCGCCTGCGCCTACCGCAATCAGCTTGTCAATGAGCTCGGCATAGAGGCTGCGGGGCCACGGCCAGGTGCCGACCGCATCGATGCTGCGCTTATCGATCGCGACATAAACAATATTTCCGGACGCCGCCCGTGGTGCCGCGCTGAAGCGCCAGCTCACCAGGGCATTGTCGAGATAATTCACAAAGGGCAGGACTTGCCCCGAGAGCGGCAGGCCGATCATCATCAGGATGAATAACAGCCTGACTGGGCGCAAGCGCGACAGCCGAAAGCCACGACCGCCCTTCATCAACGATGGAAACCTCTCACACCGGCCGACGGGGAAACTTCAGTCGTCATCGTTTCCCTTGCCTTTGTTCTTGTCCTTTTTGTCGCTTTTGTCTTTCTTATCTTTCTTGTCCTTATCCTTGCCGCTCCCGATTCCATTGTTGTCGCCGTTGTCGCTGTCATTCCCGACAGCGTTTCCTTGGCCGTCATCGTTGCCGGCTGCATTCTCATTGCCATTGCTGGAGCCATTATCGGCGCCGTAGCGATTGCCATTGCGGCCTTCATTGCCGAAGGAGTGGGAAGCGCTATCTCGGTCGCCAGAGCCGGCGCTATTGGAAACGGATGAAGATGCGCCAGATGCCTTCGAACTCTCTGTCTCCGCCTGCCCGTTGAGGGTCGTCGCGCCGACGGCAGGCACTCGCGCCACCGACGGGGAGACCGCGGTCACCACAGGCGTCGAAACGTCGCCGGAAACCGTCATCCCTTTCACACCGTCGACGGATGCGCCCTGCCCCGGCCCGACATTC
The DNA here is from genome assembly GCF_014193215.1 of Rhizobium sp. BK112. Taxonomy (NCBI): domain Bacteria; kingdom Pseudomonadati; phylum Pseudomonadota; class Alphaproteobacteria; order Hyphomicrobiales; family Rhizobiaceae; genus Rhizobium; species Rhizobium sp. BK112. The sequence goes on along the minus strand of NZ_JACHYZ010000001.1, from coordinate 746,307 downwards.
GCCCTTTGACCGCTCGCAAACGATGTCACCTGCACCAGGCCGCGGTTGACCGTAACCTCAGCCGCGGATTTCGAGACGGAAACGCGGAAATTCGTCCCCTTCACAACGGCCGCCAGGAAAGGCGTCTGGACTGTTGTATGCGGCTTGCTGCGTTTCTCGATCTCCAGATCGAGCACACCCGCCTGCTCGACGACCTCCGTCTTCCTCTCGCCAAAGCCCGATGTGAAGATGCCGGCGACGGTGTTGGGTTGAAACGAAATGCTTTCGACGCCGCGCACCAGCTGAACGCGTCCCCTCGGCCCGGTCGCGATCCAGGCGGTGTTGGGGATGATGTCTCCCGCTCGAACCGCTACCCAGTTCCGCTTGTCGACGGTGAAATTCACCTGCTGGCTGGCCTTGGCCACTTGCCAGTCACCCTCAGCGGCATTCGCGGACACTATCGAAAAAAAGAAAAGCACCAGAAAAAACGAAAAAGCGCGAAACATATAATCTCCCAAATACCAACTGATAAAACCACTATCTCCTTAATTTCATTTGAATGATTCCAGAAAAACTCTCGCGAATCCGGCGATTCCCGACCTTTGCCGGCGAAGTGCGGGCGCTCTATCAAGACGATGCCAGCCTGCGCGTGCCATCGCAGGTGTTCAACGCCGTGCACACGCAGCTGGAGGATGTCGGCGCGGTGTGAAAGCCTGTGGAGATTCAATGGAAATTTTAGCACACGAGCATCTCCTCTCCCCCATTCCTGTGCTCGCCACAGGAATGACGGAGGAAAGGGCACGCGACACTCTCCAGAGATAGCGGAAGATAGCGCGTCAAATGCCGGATAAGTGATACGCCACATCCCCCCGCTTCCGATTGTCTTCCGGCCCGAAACTATGCCATGACCCATCCACCATGAGATGCAACGGAAAAGGCGGCATGAAGAAGATCGGTTTCCTCTCGTTCGGGCACTGGACGCCCTCGCCCCAATCGCAGACGCGCTCGGCAGGCGACGCGCTGCTGCAGTCGATCGATCTTGCCGTAGCGGCCGAAGAGCTCGGGGCGGACGGGGCGTATTTTCGCGTGCATCATTTCGCCCGCCAGCTGGCCGCGCCCTTCCCGCTGCTATCGGCCGTCGGCGCCAGAACCAACCGGATCGAGATTGGCACCGCCGTCATCGACATGCGCTACGAGAACCCGCTCTATATGGCCGAAGATGCCGGTGCGGCCGACCTCATTGCCGGCGGCCGTCTGCAGCTCGGCATCAGCCGCGGTTCGCCCGAGCAGGTGATCGATGGCTGGCGCCATTTCGGCTATGCCCCGCCGGAAGGCCAGAGCGAGGCCGACATGGCCCGGCACCATGCCGAAGTCTTCCTCGAAGTGCTGCGCGGCGAAGGTTTTGCCAAACCGAATCCGCGGCCGATGTTTCCGAACCCGCCCGGCCAGCTGCGCCTCGAGCCGCATTCCGAGGGCCTGCGCGAACGCATCTGGTGGGGCGCGAGTTCCAACGCCACTGCCGTCTGGGCAGCCAAGCTCGGCATGAACCTGCAGAGCTCGACGCTGAAGGACGACGAAACGGGAGAGCCGTTCCACGTCCAGCAGGCCGACCAGATCCGCGCCTATCGCGCGGCCTGGAAAGAAGCCGGCCACACACGCCAGCCGCGCGTCTCGGTCAGCCGCAGCATCTTCGCGCTGGTCGATGACCGCGACCGCGCCTATTTCGGCTACGGCAACGACGAGGGTGACAAGATCGGCTTCATCGACGAGAAGACCCGGGCGATCTTCGGCCGCAGCTATGCTGCCGAGCCTGACGCCCTGATCAAGCAGCTCGCCGAGGACGAGGCAATCGCCGAAGCCGACACGCTGCTGCTGACCGTCCCCAACCAGCTCGGCGTCGCCTACAACACCCATGTCATCGAAGCGATCCTCACCCATGTTGCCCCGGCGCTCGGCTGGCGCTGACGTTCAAACCCGCCTGTATCTCGTGCGGAATTCACGAGGACTGCAGCCCTCGCGTTCGTGAAAGACACGCGAAAAATAAAACGGGTCATCCAGGCCGATCATGGCAGCAACCGTTTCGATCTTCTCGTCGGTAGTTGCCAGTAGCTGTTTGGCGTGATCCATGCGCGCCCGAAGCTGAAATGCCTTGGGAGGCAGCCCCGTCTCGAGCGTGAACCGCCGGCGCAGGGTGGCCGGCGAGATGCCGTGCTCGGCGGCGAAGGCAGCGAGATCCAACGGCTGCATCGCTCGCTGCCGCAGCGTTTCCACGATTGCGGCCATGTCGGGCCTTTCCTGTCGTCGATCGCCCGCGACACTTGCCGCCTGTCTGGCGGCTGAGATGACGATGCGATGCAGCATCACTGCCGCCGACGCCTGTCCGAGGTTGGTATCGTCAAGCAGATCGGTATGAAGCTTGGCGAAGAGCCGCGCGACGTCATCGAGATGATGCAAGGCGACGACCGGGTGCCGCTCGGCGATGAGCCTCAGCCGCACGAAGTCCCGCGTGAAGGACCCTTCGAAAAGCGCCCAGCGCTCGTCCCAGCCTGCTTCATCGGGGCCATAGGAATGGGCGCGGTTGGGAAACAGCCAGAAGAGGGCCGGTCCCGCCAAGCTCAAGCGGCCGCTGGCGGCGGTTTCCAGCCAGCCCTGCCCGCGCTCCACCAGCACGACGGCGAAACTCGGCAGTTTCCGATCCCTCACCGCATGATGGGCATGCTGCCGGCCACTGCCGGTGACCGCAAGTCCGCCGGCCGCGCCGAGCGGTGACCGATAGATGGCCTCGACGTCTTTCATGGTGAGCGAAAAGTCCAGCTATGATTTTCCTCTATGTCGGTTGTCCCAACAGATCAGCTAACGAATGGCGAGCCAACTCAAGCGATGGAAGGCTGAAATGTCAATTACCGCCAAAACGATGCAAGCCCGAAAGCCGGAATTTCCCCTTGCCGCCCACGGCAAGACCTTGCCTGCGGAGCGGACGGGCTGGCTCGCGCCGACCGATCCCGCCATCGGCGTCGACGCCATCCGCCGCCGCTACCAGGACGATGGTTATGTCTGGCTGAAACGCCTTCTGCCGCGGACCGATGTTCTCGATTTTCGCCGCTGGGTCTTCGAACGCCTTGCCGAAACCGGGCTGGTCGAGCCCGGCAGCGATTTTTCGCTGGGCATCGCGTCTGCCGCCGGCTTCGACAGGAGCCTGGCGGACCGGCGCTTGATGTCGCTGGTCCGCTCTGCCGCCTATGAAGGCTTCTGCGCGCAGCCGCCGCTTGCCCGTTTCATGGACGATTTCCTGCAGGGCATCTCTTATCTGCACAAGCGCAAGATCATGCGTTTCGTTCAGCCGGGATCGCCAACGGCCACACCGGCTCACTATGATCTCGTCTATCTCCGCGGCGGCACCAGACGCCTGGTGACGGCCTGGATTCCGATCGGCGATATCCCCGCCGAGATGGGGGGGCTGGTCTACCTCGAGCGCTCGCACGCGGTTGGTGTCAGGATGGAGGCCGAGTTCCAGGCCGCAAGCGGCGATCTTTCTCCGGAAGAGCGGATCAGCGCCTATAACCGCCACATGGCCGAAGGCGGCTGGGTCTCGAAGGATCTCCCTGATATGGCGGAGCGCTTCGATACTCGCTGGCTCGCCGCCGATTATGAGGCCGGTGATGTGGTGCTCCACTCGCCCTACATGATCCATGCCTCGACCACCAACCAGGACTGCAGCCGACGGCTGCGCCTCTCCACCGACATAAGATATCAGAATGTCGACGACGAGATCGACGTCCGATGGAACAACCATTGGAGTCTCGGCGACATGCTGTAGCGCGGTTCGACGGCCTCATTGGGCACAGCCCCGGCTCTGCCGGCGCATCATCCGGTATAGGCGACGGCGCTGCTGCGGAAAGGCGAGGCCAAAAACGCCCGTCAGCGTGGTCGCGGCGGCCGTTGTTGACCGGCAATCCGGTGTGATGGCCGCTATGGCAGGTTGATTGACGAACGGACGTCGACACAGAAGCGAAGCGCCCGGACCTTACTGCCGCGTCGGACGTTGATGCTGCGAACCTTGAATCTGTCGCATGACTGACCGAGGTATGCTGTAGCCGAACCGCTCGAGTGCCCTGATGCCACGTACGAACCTGAACGATATCCTGATCTTCATGGCAGTCGTCGATGCCGGAAGCTTTATCGCCGGCGGCCAGGCCATGGGCCTCTCCCGTTCGGCGGCAGGAAAGGCCGTCATCCGCCTGGAAGACCGGCTTGGCGCGCGCCTGCTCAACCGTACGACGAGAACGCTGGGCCTGACCGATGAAGGCCGGATGTTTTACCAGCGCGGGCTGCAGATCCTCGCATCGGTCGACGAGGCGGAGGCGAGCGTGGCGGGGCAGAGCGGCACGCCGCAAGGCGTTCTCAGGCTCACCGTTCCCGATACCCTGGGGCGGCTCGTCGTGCTGCCCCTGCTTGAAAAATATCTTCGGGCCTGGCCCGACATCCAGGTCGAAGTGAGCTTCACCGATCGCCCGGCCGACATCGTCGAAGAAGGCTCCGATCTGGCGATCCGGATCGACGCGACGGCGTCGGATACCCGCCTGGTCTCGCGTGTGATCGCCACCTATAAGGCGCGGCTCTGCGCGTCGCCATCCTACCTGACTGAGCGCGGGGAACCGCGCAATATCGACGACCTCGCGGCCCACGATTGCCTGATCTTCGCCAGCCGCCATCAAAGGCAGGGCTGGCGCTTTCGCGGCGAAGGCGGCTCCTGGGTCAAGGCGCAGGGCCGCAGTCGCCTGAGGCTCGACAGCGGAGAGGCGATCCGCGACGCCGCGCTCGCGGGGCTGGGCATCGCGCTGCTTCCCGATTTTCTCGTCGCCGACGATCTTACCGCCGGTCGCCTCCGGCAGATCCTGCCCGACCTCGAAACCGACGACGCAAAAATCGTTACGCTCTATCCCGACAAACGCCTGCTGGAACCGCGTGTCCGCCGCTTCATCGATCTGATGGTCGAGGAGCTTGGGGGCCAGGTACGCGACCATGACGCTAGCTCTCGGTGAGAGGCTTGTCGAAGCCGCGGAAACTTTTCAGCGCCAGAGGAAAGAGGGTTGCGGCGAGATAGGCGAACCCGGTGAGCGAGAGCGCTGCGGCAAGGCCGATCATGCTGATCAGGGCGCCGCCGAAGAGGCCGCCGAACGGGATGAGGGCAAAGCAAAGGGCGGCGTTCATTGCGGTGACGCGGCCGATCAGCGGCTTGGGGATGCGCTCGAAGATCACCGCCGACAGGATCGGATTGAGGAAGCCCGAGGCAAATCCAGCGATTGCCAAAGTGAGAAAAATAATGGGGAGCGGCGCGTCCAGCGCAAGAACGAGAAAACGCGGAAATCCGGTCAGCAGGAAGGCCACCGTATAGATCATCAGGCGCGGCATCCGCTCGCCGATCGCAGCGGCAATCGCCGCGCCGGCGATCGAAGCGCCGGTGAAGGCCGCAAACATCGCCCCCAGCAATTCCGGGCCATGGCCCGAACTCTGCGTCCAGACGGGCAGCAGCACCGCCCCATAGGCCTGGTCCAGCAGATTGGTGGTCGCCACCATGATGACGATGCTGACGAGCACCGCATCGCCGCGCAGAAAGCACCAGCCTTCCCTGAGATCGCCGAGATAGGAGGACATTCCGCCCGGCCGAGCCTCGGGCGCGCCGCGCGGCGCGGGCATGCATTGCAGCCCGGGCATGCATTGCAGCCTGGGCATGCTTTTCAGCCCGGGGATGCCTACCCCCACAATCAGCGCGGCGGCGGCGAAGGTGACGGCATTGACGACCAGCGCCTGGCCCGGGCCGATCAGGCTGATCACCGCACCGGCACCGGCCGCACCCACTGTCGAGGCCAGCCGCTCGATGGCGCCAACGACACCGGTCACCCGCTCAAGCGGCACGGCCGCCAATTCGGCGATATCGGGCACCATCGCCTGCTTGGCGGCATCGGACGGACCGCGTAGCACACCCATGGCAAAAACGATCGGTAGCAGTACCGGCATACCAAGCAGCCCGAGCCGGTCGAGCAGCGGCACCAGCATCACCACGGCCACCGAGGCGGCGTCGCAGACGACAGCGATGCGCTTCGCGCCGACGCGGTCGATCAGCGGCCCACTGAGCGCCTTGGCAGCGACATAGGGCAGCATTTCCATCATCGCCGTCAGCCCCGTTAGAATCGGGTTGCCCGTAGCGACCAGCACCAGCCAGGGAATGGCGATGGTCGACAGCCGTGTGCCGGACAGCGAAAGCGTCTCGGCGGCGGCAAGCGCCAGGAAAGGCCCACCCCTTCTCATGACCCGCCATCCTCCTCGCTATGCGGGAGCCGGCCCGGATAGGGAAAGGCGTGTAGCATGATCGAGAAAGGCACCATGCCCGGAGCGGTCGCCTCGCCCAAAGGCGGAGCCACCCGCATTGCTTCGAGGATGATGTCGGTCAGCTGCCTGGTCAGGACCTCGGCCTGTTCCGCCGTCATCGGGATGATGACGTCGTTGGCAGCGCTCGCCTTGCGCCATTCCGCCGGCAGTTCGGCATACTCCTCCAGCGCCTGCTGCATCTGGCCGACCTGCAGGGAGAGTACCGCCTGGTTGAAGGCGAGGTCGAGGTCAAGCGCTTCGCCCTCGGCCTCGCTTGCCGGCACCGAGGTGAGTTCGTGGCTGGCGCGCCACCAGCGGTCGCGCCGCGAAGCATGCGGCGCTTCCTCGATGAAGCCGTATTGGGCGAGCTGGCGCAGGTGATAGCTGGTCGCGCCGCTGTTCAGCCCAAGCCGCGCTGCAAGCTGTGTCGCCGTGGCAGGCCCGTCGATCCGCAGCATGCCGAGCATGCGCAGCCGAACCGGATGCGCCAGCGCCTTCAAGGCGGTCGGATCCGGCACGACGCGACTGACGGTGCGCGGTGCGGTGACGGATTGAACAGGCTGTGGGCGCGGTTTTTTCATGCGCGAAGCCTACTATTGCAAAGACATCTTTGCAAAGCTTTCTTTGCAATAATAGATGCCTTGCGCGTGGCTCAATCCGTCGGCAGCGTGAACACCGCACAAGGGTCGGCAATGCCCCGCAAGGTATGCTCTCCCAGCGGCATCAGCGCGGTCGTCGTATTCGCTGCCACGGCACCCGAGATCAGCACGCTTCGGCCGAGCGGCTTGCACAGCCCCTCCAATCGACTGACCAGATTGACGGCGGGGCCGATGGCGGTGAAGTCCAGCCGGTCGGCCGCGCCGATATTGCCCCACAGGATCTCGCCGAAATGCAGCGCCGCGCCGAAGGGCAGCGGCGCCAGCCCCTGCGCCTGCCGCAGTTGGTCGAGATGGGCCATGCCCGCCCGGCTGGCGGCGACCGCGCGAAGGGCGGCCTCGCAGGCTTCGCGATCCCCTTGGGCTGCATCGCCTTCGCCCGACGCAACAGTGACCGGAAAGATCGCCAGCACGCCGTCGCCGATGAACTTCAGCACCTCGCCGCCGAAGGCATGCACTGCGCCGGCGACGCGGTCGAACCAGGCATCCAGCGCTGATATCATCACGTGAGGTTCGGTTACCTCGGAGAGCGCGGTGAAGTCGCGCAGATCGGCGCAGAGAAGCGCCGCGCGGATGGTCTCGCCGGTGCCGCGGGCAAGCGCGCCGGCCTGCACCCGGGCGGCACTGCGCCGGCCGAGATAGGCTTCGAGCAGCGCGGCCCGCGCCTCCCGCGCCGCCAAAGCGGCGAGCGGCGCTGCGGCAAAACGCGCGACCTCGCAGAGCAGGCTGGCTTCGGCCGGAGCGAATGCACCGCCCCCTGCCCCGTCGGCAATCCCTGCCCAGCCGAGTAGCGGGCTGTCCGATGCCTGTTTGTCCCGCGGCGGCCCGATCCTTGCCTCCCATACCGGCCCCAACCCGGCGAGCCACTCGCGCCCGGCCTCACTTTGCGGGGCCGCGGCGAAGGCCAATGCCTCGATGACGGCGCCGGTCTCGGCCCGCCACAGCCAGGTGCGCCGCGCGATGATCGGATGCGGCACCGAAAGCGTCAGCGCCCCGCCGGAAAGCGGCAGGCCATCGGCCAGCAACCGTCGCCCGAGCTCGGCCAGAAACCGTTCGGGACCAGGCGAGGCCCCGGCCTCGTCAACCAGCCAGGCAAGGGGAGACGGCAGATCCATCGCTCAACATCGCATGCCGACGTGGACGTCCGCAAGGATATCGCCGGGGTGATCGTGGAGACGTTTTTCAGCGACCCAGTCCGACGCCTGTAAAAGGCGTCGGCATCGCCTGTCGAAAACCGTCCAGCGCGGTGGAAAACAAAAAATAAACACTTTAAACTTGCGCGACTTTGATTCCATTATAGGATCGTTCGTCATCGTGTGATTGAGGGGTACGATGGGCACGATATTCTGGCCGAAAGATCCGCTGGATGGGGATGACATGACGCTGCTGACGTCGATCCTCCGGCGATGGTGCGAAAGATATCAGGTCGAGCTGACGGCGGAGGAGAGCAGCCGTAAGGCGAAGGAACTCGTCGAATGGTTCGAATTCGGCGTCAAGGATCCTGTCGAGCTTGAAGAACTGATCGACGGCAAGTACTGGCTCGTCAGCAGTATTTGACCATATCGGACAAATGCAGAGAACGCTGCCTGTCAGCGTCGGCGAAGCCGTTTCATCAGAAAAGGCCGGGCGAAAATCGCTCCGGCCTTCGTCCATCTCGATCTCATGCATGTCGCCCAAAAGTGCGCAGCGGTTTTGGGACAACGACATGCATAAATCAAAGACTTAAAGCGCGTCGCATGATTCCGGTTTGACGCGACGCGCTTTAAGCGAGACGTTTAGTCATCATCCCGCCAACGACGGTCGCGATCCCAGCGCCTCTCATGGCGCCAGCGCGGGCCATCCCAATCCCGGTGACGCCGCTCCCAGCCCCAGCGGGGCGGACCACCGTAGAAAGCGACCGGCGGCGGGCGGCGCCAGTTTCGCCGGCATTCGCCCCAGCGGGTCAGGTGCCAGCCGCGACCGCAGGCATAGTCGACCTTCGTCACATTGCTCTGCACATTGATTGTTCCAATCGGCATCGCCTCAGCTGTACCGATAGAGAGGCTGCCGGCAAGCAAGGCAGCCGCGATAGAAAGTGCCTTCATCGAGAACTCCATTTCAATCCAGCCGCAATCACTTTAGGAGCGCCAAATTGAACTGGAGATGAACTGCGCGTTCATGTTTGCGGGAGCAAAAGAAGCGCTTTCGGACAGCCGATCGCAGCGCCGGCCGGCAGTATTCCCCGATGCGGCAAACGCTTCCGGGCACCCTGCTGCCGGCGCAAAACCGTTCATGTCCTGCCGTAAAAAGGATCGGGACCCGGATCACGCCCGGCGGCAACATCGGTCAGCCGTCCGAGATAGTGGGCCCAGCCTTCCTCATGGCCGGCGCATTGGTCGGCGCTGGGCAGGCCGCTATGGGTGAGCCGCAGCAGCGTTCCGCCGCCCTGCTCGATGAGGTCGATCTCGACCAGGCTCGATCCCGGCGGCACCACTTCGCTGCCGTCCCAGCCGAAACTGTAGGCAAGGCGATGAACCGGTACCACCTCGCGAAACGAGCCGCGCGCAAAGCGGGCGCCGGTGACATTGACGAGATAGAGCCCGCCCGGTTGCGGCTCGACCTGCGCCTCCGTTCCCATCCAGCGCAGGATCTTCTCCGGATCGGTCATCAGCGCGAACACCGCAGCCGGCGGCGCCGCGATATGCGCCTCGCGGTGAACGACGAAAGATTCTGGCATCACTCCCTCCCATGGTGGCTGTCGCCTGCCCCGCCTCGGGCGAAGACGGCGTATCCTGTTCCGTCATGTTGTTCCGACGTGGATGTCCTCACCCGAGCATGTAGGCGCAAGCCCATCCTCAGCAAGAGGCATCGGCTGTTCGCCATCGACGGAGAAACGAAACCGCCACTTTGCGAGCCTTGATCCGCATCGACAGATTCATCGATCACGAAAGCATTTCCGACCTATTGCCAGCCCGCCGCCTTCCCCCTATTGTCGCCGCCGTTCTCAGGGCGGGGTGAAAGTCCCTACCGGCGGTATGCAGTTTCGATTGCGAGCCCGCGAGCGCCTTCTTAGGAAGGGTCAGCAGATCAGGTGAGATGCCTGAGCCGACGGTCATAGTCCGGATGAAAGAGAACGTACGTTCCTGCCGCCCTTGCGGCTGTCGGGAACGTTCGTGATCGCCTTGGGTGATGTGTCTGTTCGCCAAAGGAGATTACCATGACACCCACCCGCTACGCCTTCGTCAAAGCCAGCTGGCACGCCGACATCGTCGACCGCGCCCTTGATGGCTTCTATCAGCTCGTTCCGGCCGAGCAGGTCGATGTGTTCGATGTTCCCGGCGCATTCGAGATGCCGCTGCTGTCGCGCGATCTCGCCGCAACCGGGCGCTATGGCGCCGTCATTGCCGCCGCCTTCGTCGTCGACGGCGGCATTTACCGCCACGAATTCGTCGCGCAGGCCGTCGTCGATGGGCTGATGCGCGCCGGCATGGATACCGGCGTGCCGGTGCTGTCGGTTTCGCTGACGCCGCATCAGTATCAGGAAACCGAACACCACAAGCAGATCTACCGTGCGCACTTCATCGAAAAAGGGCGCGAGGCAGCAAAGGCAGCCCTGACGATCGGCAAAACCCGCGCAGCTCTCGCCGCGTAGTGGGATCCATCTTCCCGAACGCGGCTCGATGAGCCGCAACACAAGAGCGAAGACGGCGGGAACAAACCCGCCGCCTCACCGGATCGACTGACCTTGCCACCCCGCGGGTCGGAAACGACACGTCCGCGGATCGGAGCAACAGGCCTTGTGTCGCAGCGGAATCCGCCAATACCGGCCAAATCCGACAGAATAATTGATTCGACGGCCCGACCGCGCTGTGGTCCACTGACCGCTGACATGTATCGCCATTCTTAACGCATCCCAAACCCCATGGAGCTGAAGATGAGCAATGCACTGCGCAGCGAAACCCCCATGCAAACCCCAAAATCACAGCCTGTCGACACCAAGCTCGAGGTGGTCGTCATCCCCGTTTCCGATGTCGACCGCGCCAAACGTTTTTACGACGGCTTGGGTTGGCGGCTCGACGCCGACTTTGCAAATGACGCCGATTTCCGTGTGATCCAGTTTACCCCGCCCGGCTCCGGCTGCGCGATCATCTTCGGCAAGAATGTCACTGCCGCAGCCCCGGGTTCCGCCCAGGGACTCTACCTGGTCGTCTCCGATATCGAGGCTGCCCGTCGCGATCTGATCGCCCGCGGCGTCGAGGTCAGCGACGTGTTTCATGACGCTGCCGGCGTCTATGCCGGCAGGGACGAGCCCTATCTGTTCGGGCGGCTGCGCATCGCCGGCCGCGATCCCGAACATCGCAGCTACCGCTCCTTCGCCTCGTTCAAGGATCCGGACGGCAACGGCTGGCTGTTCCAGGAAGTCACCACGCGGCTGCCCGGACGCATCGACGCCGACGAAACGAAATTCACGACTTCCACCGAGCTTGCGGCAGCACTGCGCCGCGCGGCAACCGCCCACGGCGAACACGAGAAGCGAAACGGCGGCAAGCACGACGAAGGCTGGCCGGACTGGTACGCCGAATACATGGTCAGCGAACAGGCCGGCAAGCAGTTGCCGCTATAGGCACGGGCTCCAGCGTCATCGCAGACGGCAACATCGTTTGACAAGCGTCTCGGCACGCATCGCGCCGAGACGTTTTATCGTGTCTGCCTTCCTCGTAGCGGCTCTCGGTTCAGACACCCTCGCCGCCTCGTCAGCCGACCTCAGCCGCCATACCACATCCGCCGCAGCAGGTGATCGCCGCGGACGAGTTGGTGAAAGAGCGCAGCGCCGGCATGGAAGACCAGCAGGCCGACAAGCAGCAAGGCGCCTAACCCATGCGGGCCACGCGGCGGATAGGCAGTGAAATCAGGCAGCATGGCGCCGGGTGTCCCGAAGACGGCGGGGGCGGCACCGCTGAGGATCATCATCCCGATGCCGCTGGCGACCATGCCGAGAATGAAGACGTAAAAGGCGACGTGGACAAAGCGCGCGAGGCGCGCCTGCCAGCGAGGCGATGCCTTAACCGGCGCAGGCTTGCGATCGAAACGCCACCACCAGACAAGGCGAAGAGCCGTGAGAAGCAGGACGATGACCGCCACCGGAATGTGGAAGCGCAGCAGCCCAGCCTTGGTCACCGCGTCCACGGCGTTGGCGGCCCGGAAGCCGGAGCCGAGCAGCGCCAGGATCAGAACCGCGCTCAGCCAGTGGATCGAGACCGCTATTGCGCCATAGCGATCAGGCCTGCTCTTCAACATCTCCATTTCCTTCCAGTTTGCTGCGCAGCGCCTTCATGACGGCGTGCGTGGTTTTGAGATCCTCGACCTGAAGCCCTTCGGAGAGCATATCGACCCACGGCGCCTGCAGGTGCATGGCGGTTTCATATGCCTGTTTTCCCTTGTCCGTCAGCACGACGAGCTGTGCCCGCCGGTGATGCGGATTGGGCTGGAACGCCAGAAGCCCTTCCTTGTCCAGATCGTTGACGATGCGCTGGACGTTCTGGCGGTTGGCCCCCATGTCGCGCGCCAGCCACGCGACTGGCTGCGGCCGATCTGCCGTGGCCACAGTGCCGAGGACATGCCATCGGGCGCTCGTCAGACCGAGCCCCTCGACGAGCTTGTCGCCCGCGTTGATCATCCGGTTGTTGAGCCGGAAGAGATCCAGAATGAGGTCGGTCAAGGCTGTTCCAGCCGGGCTTCGCTGAGGTTTTTGCATTTGTCACCATGTACCTATATTGACATTATGGTGTCAAAGGAAATATGTATCCTTATCACCAGATTGACATCATGTAACCAATTCAGATGGAGCCGACCATGTCACTCATGCGTCCGATGGACCCCGCCTTCCCGATCGATCGTCAAATCGCGCTCGATGCTTCCGCGATCGTCCTCATCAATCTCTTCACGCTCGACAAGGCCGACGAGCAGGCCTTCCTTGAAGCCTGGCAGGCCGATGCGGCCTTCATGAAACGCCAGCCGGGCTTCATCTCGACCCAGCTTCACCGGGCTATCGGCGAAAGTCCTGCCTATCTCAACTATGCCGTCTGGGAATCGACCGCCGACTTCAGGGCGGCATTCTCGCATCCAGAGTTCAGGGCAAAGCTCTCCTCCTACCCGTCCTCGGCCGTTGCCTCCCCGCACCTCTTCCAGAAGGTCGCCGTGCCGGGCATCTGCGTCGCCTAGGAAGCCCGTTCCCTGAGAGCGGGCACATGGATCTTCGCGGTCCGGTCCCTCGACTCCGCGCCAGAAGGTCTCATTGAGATGTGGAAGACATCTGCGACATTATCCAATCGGAAAATGCGAGCATGGCTGCCGTTGGCGGCCTTGATTGAAGTCGGGTCAGCCAATAGCTCCCCAATGATATCGTCGTGGGAAAGGGTTGGTTTAGAGCCCCTGACGACAGGTGCCTGGAAAACATCGACGGCGGCGCCAGAGCGATTCCCAATCCTTGCAGCGCCGCCTCCGTCATGGCGACGGAAGAGTCGAAAACGATGCCTGCGTTGACCTGCGCCGCAGGAGGAACATCCGCTGCCGCGAACCAGGTGCTCCACTCGTCGGCCCTGTAACTGCGCAAAAGCGTCGCCTCGAGCAGGTCTGCGGGCGACCTTAAACGCTCCGCCAATTTGGGGGTGCAGAGTGGAGAGAGCGGAGCGTCGAACAGACGCGAGGCTTCCGTGCCGTGCCAGGAGCCGCTGCCAAAGCGAATGGCGAGATCCAGTCCTTCAGCGGCCATGTCGACGCGATTATTGTTTGTCGAAATGCGCACGTCGATGAAGGGATGACGCTGTTGAAAATCCGGAAGCCTTGGCAATAACCAGCCGACAGCAAAGGTTCCGACGACGCCCAAAAACAGCAATTCCCGAACCTGACCGGCTTCAATCCTGTCCAGCGTGATTGCCATTTGATCGAAGGAAGTGGTCAACGTCGGCAAAAGAGCTTCACCTTCTGCGGTGATTTTCAGGCCCCTTGGAAGGCGCTGGAAAAGGGCAACGCCCAATCGCTTCTCCAGGCTTTTGACCTGCTGGCTGACAGCGGCCTGGGTAACACAAAGCTCGATCGCGGCGCGGGTGAAGCTGAGATGTCTCGCCGAAGCTTCAAAGGCCCTCAAGCCATTCAAAGGAAGGAATTGCCGAACCATTTTAGCCCTAGATTTTCTTGTGTTTCCTCCGAGATATCATCGTTTGCCGCCACAAAACAGTGCCGCTAAATGCCATGCTCATGCGCCCTTTGGCGCTGAGAAAGCTGCTTCCAGAGGATGAAAAAATGAAGTGTGACTGGCTAGGAATTCTATCGGCCGCATTGGTCTCGACATGCGTTTCTACAAGTGGCTTTGCGGCCGACGAGATGAAGCTCAAAGCCATCTCGGACGCTGCGATCAAACCGGTCATGGACAAATACGGCATCCCCGGCATGGCCGTTGCCATCACCGTCGACGGCGAGAACCACATCTTCAATTACGGTGTCGTCTCGAAGGACACCGGCAGGCCGGTCACTGCGACCACCATGTTCGAACTGGGATCGATCAGCAAAACATTTACGGTGACCCTGACATCCTACGCGGAAGCGATCGGCCGACTTTCACTGTCGGATCAGGTCAGCAAATATCTTCCGTCGATGAAGGGAAAGCCTTTCGGCGAAGTCGCGCTGATGAATTTGGCCACGCATACGGCTGGTGGGTTTCCGCTGCAGGTTCCCGATGACATCAAAACCGAAAAACAACTGATCGACTATTTTAAAACCTGGCGCCCCTCATACGAGGCTGGGACCCATCGAACTTACGCCAATCCAAGCATTGGAATGCTTGGATATATAACGGCGAAAAGCATGGATGAGGGTTTCGTCGCTTTGATGGAAGGCAAATTGTTTCCCTCCCTTGGATTGAAAAGCACGTTCATCGATGTGCCGAAATCGCGAATGGCGGACTATGCCCAAGGCTACAAGCGGAGCGGCGATCCCGCCCGGATGACGTCGGCATCTCTTTCATCGGAAGCCTATGGTGTCAAATCGACAGCGAGCGACATGATCCGGTTCGTCGACGCGAACATGGGCCTGGTCAAGCTGGACGAGACATTCCAGCGGGCGATCACGAATACGCATCGGGAATACTTCGATGTCGGCGCGATGACCCAAGACCTTATTTGGGAGCAGTATTCCTATCCCACCACGCTGACGACGTTGATGGACAACAATTCCAGCGCGATGCTGAAGACCATTCCCGTCAAGCAACTGACGCCTGCAGCGGAGCCGCGCGACGATCAATGGATCAACAAAACCGGCTCGACGAATGGTTTCGGCGCCTATGTAGCCTTCATCCCGAAAGAGCGGATTGGCATCGTCATCCTGGCCAACAAAAACTATCCCAACGAGGATCGCGTCTCTGCCGCTTACCGAATACTGACTGATATAATTTCGGCGCCCTGACCCGGTAGAGCATGATGCCGAAAAGTGTGCGCGGTTTTCGGACGACATCCGGTTCTGGCATCAGCGGTCGAACATGTCCCGCCATTGCTTCTCACCGATCAGGCAGTCGGCACCCGTCTCGCCGCCGGCTGTTTTCTGCACCGTCGCCGGCGGGGAAAGGCCGCTGATCTCCAGCACCAACTTGCGGCGCACGGCAACGGCAAAATCCTCGATCTTGCGGACCGGCAGCACGAAGGCGCCGGGCCCGCCGATCACGCAGTCCGCATAATATTTGTCGAGCCCGTTGGGCGCATCGGAAGGTCGCAGCATGATGGCCAGGCCGTTGATGATCATGCCTGCTTCCACCGCCTTGTCGCGGGCGGGGCTGACGGGATTGCCCGAATTGTTCGGCCCGTCGCCGGAGACATCGATCACCTGTCGTCTGGACTGAAAGGGACTGGAAACGATCATGCTGGCGCCCTGGGCGATCGCGGTGGAGATCGATGTGCGCCGCTGCGTGGCAATCGGCCGGGCTTCGAGCTTGTCGGCAAAAGCGATCGCATCCTCTTCCGTCTCGATCACCTGCCAGTCGATCACCGAATCCTGGACGACATAACCGGCCCATTCGAAATAGCTGATGGCGATGCGGCCGGTCAGCCCGCCCTTCACCGCGTCGATGAATTCCTTGTGCTTGAGCGCTTCGACATAACCCTCGCGCTGGATGCCGATCTCCTCGAAATCCATCGACCGCGAGGTGTCGACGGCGAGCACCAGCGTCACGTCGACCTCGCTTCCCCCCGCCTGCGCGGCCGGGACGAGGCCGGAAAGACCCATAAGCACCGCAAGTGTCGTCAGCATTGGCAATCCAATCCCCGCACCATCCAGGCCAGCGAACTCTAACACAGCTTGGCCGACGCAGGATGCCCGGCCGTGCGCCCAGCTTCAATTTTCGGTGATGGAATCGAAAGCCGTCAATGCAAGGGAAGCCACAAGGGGCTCTTCCATGTTTTCAGCGCCTCGAGAAAGACCTGCAACCGGGAGGGCAGGAAGCGGCGCGTGGGATAGACGGCATGCACGAAAATTTCTTCGGACGACCAGTCCGGCAGCAGGCGGATAAGCTCGCCGCTTTTGATCTGCTCGTCGCAATAGGTCGAAGGCAACAACCCGATCCCGTGTCCGCGATAGGTGAAGGCGCTCACCGCATCGAAATCCCGGCTCGATACCGGCCCCGATACATGCACGTCGACCGATTTGCGCCCGCTGACGAGATGCCATTCCGCTTCGCCGTTGCGACCGTTCAGCAGAACGCACTGATGGTCCTTCAGGTCTTCGGGCTTTAAGGGAAGCACCCTGCCCTTCAGGTAGTCCGGCGCGGCGACCAGATAGCGTACGCTCTTCCCGAGCCGCTGCGCAACGATGGTCGAATCCTTGAGATCGCCGAAGCGGATGCCGAGATCAATGTTCTCCGCGATCAGATCAAGGAACAGGTTGGTGACGAAGAGATCGACCTGAATCTTCGGATATGTCTTCAGGAAGGCCGAGACGAATTCGTAGAAGGCCTCCTGTCCAAAAATGACGGGCACGGAGATCTTCAGCAGACCTTCAGGTTTTTTCTGGGTCTCGGTCAGCACCTCCTCGGCGTCGAGGAGATGGGCAAGCGGTTCACTGCACTGATCGAAATAGGCCCTTCCCTGCGCCGTGAGGCTCAGCTTGCGGGTCGTCCGCTGCAGCAGCGTCACGCCGAGTTGCTCCTCCAGCGACGTCACCTTCCTGCTGACGGTCGACACCGGCATGCCAAGTGAATGGGCCGCACGGCTGAAGCTGCCATACTGCGCCACCTTCACGAAAACGGCGATGTCATTCAGATCGACCATGCCGGGATTTTTGCATATGTGCAAAAGAGAATCCAGATATTTCCATCTAATCGAGTAATGGAGTTTTCGCCATATTCACCCTGCGAAAACAATCACAACCCGATGGAGGCGCATTCGCAGCAGCCCCATCTCGAGCGACCCCGCCTTCGCAAAGCCAAGGCCCGCGTTGCCCGAACCAGTTTATGGAGATCAGCATGACTACGGGAAAAACAGTCATCGTCACGGGCGCCTCCCAGGGTATCGGAGCCGGGCTCGTCAACGCCTTCATCGAGCGCGGTTACAATGTCGTTGCCACCTCGCGCCAGGTCAGCGCCTCAGAGGCGTTCCAAGCCTCCGACAAGCTGGCGCTCGTTGACGGCGACATCGGCGATGCCGAAACCGCAGCGCGGGTAGCAAGAACCGCAATCGACCGGTTCGGCTCGATCGACGGCCTCGTCAACAATGCCGGCATTTTCCTAGCCAAGCCGTTCGTCGATTTCACAATGGCCGACTTCAATAAATTGTCCTCGACCAATCTCGAAGGCTTCATCCACCTGACCCAACTGGTCGTCAGGCAGATGCTCGCGCAGAAAACCGGCGGCAGCGTCGTCAGCATCACCACGCCATTGACCGATCATCCGATCGCCGGCTTCTCCGCCTCGGTGTCGATGATGACCAAGGGCGGCATCAACGCCATCTCCAAGAACCTGGCGATGGAATATGCAAACGAGAAAATTCGCTTCAACATTGTGGCTCCCGGCGTGGTGGACACGCCGCTGCACAAGGACAATCCGAAGGATTTCCTGAAGACGTTGTCGCCGATAACAGGCATATCCAACGTCGAGGAGATCGTCGACGCTGTCATCTTCCTGACCGAAGCGCCGCGCGTAACCGGGGAGGTGCTGCACGTCGACGGCGGCGCACATCTGGGCAAATGGTAAACCATGCAAAAGCGCAGGCAGCCGGCGCGGAACGACGGCTGCAGGAACTCGGCATCACCCTTCCCCCGCCGCCGACGCCCTTCGGCGCCTATGTCGAAGCGACAAGGACCGGCAATCTGGTCTTCTTCAGCGGGATGCTGCCCGTCGTCGGTCATGAGCCCCGCTATATCGGCCGCGTCGGCGGTGCCCTGACGGTCGAAGACGGCAGGAAGGCGGCCGAAACGGCAACGCTGAGCGCGCTTGCGGCCGCCAGGGACTATCTGGGCTCGCTGGAAAGGGTCGCCAGAGTCGTCAAGCTCGGCGTCTACATCGCGACCGAAGGTGATTTCCGCGACCATCCGAAGGTGGCCGACGGAGCATCCGAAATGCTGCTTGCTGTCTTCGGCGAGGAAAAGCTCTCAGGCCGCGTCGTGCTCGGTGTCGCCAGCCTGCCCCTCGGCCTGCCGATCGAACTGGAGCTCGTCCTCGAAGTTGATGGCTGAAAGCAGCCGGGCATGTTGCGGCATGCCCGGCCAAAGCGTCCGCATCAGACTTGATGCGCTCACACCGCCACCAACAGCAGCACATAGGCGATCACACTCACCATCAGCCCGCGGAACGCGAAGGTAACGCAGCGGTATTTGCTGCGGGCGATGGCGGAGAGGATGTTGGCGTTTTCGAGATATTGGTCGAAAAGATAGCGTTCGTCTCGCCGCAGCGCCGCCTCGAAGAACAGATCGCGGTGGTTGTGCCATGCGCCCCAGAACAGCGAGGTCGAGCTGTCCAAACGGCGAGGCAGCACGACGAGGATCGCCGACAGGATGGAAAAGACCGAAGCGGCAGCAAGCAGGCCCGAGAACAACATGCTCCCTGGCGCCCCATTCGCGTAGCGAGCCGGGCTGAAGACTGCCCTCACCTCGCTAGAGCTCACCAGGAAGGCCAGCATGAAAGTAAAGATATAGGCAGCCTTCTGATCGGAGATCTTGATCTGATCATAGAATATATCATTGATTTTCTTGATGTGGTCGAAATAACCGGCGCCAATGTCACCTGTCGACGGTTCGCTTGGCATAAGTTCAGTTGCACTCTCGAATTCACTCACCTGAATACTCCACCCCAAAAGTGTTTCCCTGATATTACACTTCACAGCGAATTCAAGAACACGTGTGCAACGCGCTTGACTTTTCTTTTCTACATGGACAAAGGGGAAGTGGGGTTTGGGGTTGGGGTCATGCTGGGTCGCTGGAAAAACATCTGTCGCGCCGGGGTGGCGCTTACGCTTGTCGTGCCGGGCTTTTCCCCGGCGGCGGCCGACCCGGTGCAACGTGCAACACCGGTCGCCGGATCCGTCATCGCCCGCAAGACCGGCGAGGAGGTCCGCTTCATCGACGTGTCGAACTGGCGCGTCGTCGACATCCATCAGGATCTGCTGACTGGCGACGTGCTGCGCACCAATGCCAACGGCCAGCTCGCCATCGTCTTTTCCGATCACACCCAGGTTCGCCTCGGCCGCAATTCCTCGCTACAGGTCAAGAAGATGGCCGCAAGCGGCGACACGACGCTGGAGCTGCAATCAGGAACGATCTGGGCGCGCGCCGAGCGCGGCGGCCAAGGCCTGACGGTGGAAACGCCGGCGGCCGCAGCCGCCATCCGCGGCACCGATTGGACCATGACGGTCGAGGGCGACAAGACCTCGATGATCGTGCTCGAGGGCCGCGTCGCGCTCAGCAACCCACAGGGCAGCGTCGAAGTGAGCGAAGGTGAAGGCGCCGTCGCCACCATCGGTCAGGCGCCGCGCAAGCTCGTTATCGTCACGCCCGACGATCGCGAGCAGATGCTGTTTTACCTGAACCTGCGAGACGGCTTCGGCCTGATGCCGACCTCGCCGCTGCCGGCAGGCCGCATGGCCGACGAGCGCCGCCGGCTGCTGGCATTGCCGCCGGAGCGTCGCACAACCGAGGACTGGCTGGAGCTTGCCGAAGTGCAGAGCGCCTTCGACGGCCGGCAGGTCGCCGCAGAGACGCTTCAGCAGGTTCGGAGCCGCAAGCTGACGACCGCCCAGAAGGCGCGCGTCGACCTGATCGATGCCACGATCGCCGGCTCCGAAAAACGTTACGACGAAGCCGCAAGGCTGTTTGCGACGGCACTGCCGCATCTCGACGCCAACCGCCGGAACATGGCGCAGTATGGCGCTTACTTCGCCCGCTCGCTTGCCGATCCCGCCCATGTCGAAAAACCGCCGTCGGCTGCCGTCGGTCCCTATGGCGCGATCATGAAGGCCTACACCGCCGGCTTCCTAGAAAACCCGCGCGCCGCTCTCGATGTGATCAGCCAAGCAGAGAAGCGTTTTCCCGACGATCCCACCCTACCCGCAATCCGCGCCCAACTGGCGCAGCTGATCGATGACCGCGCCCAGATGCAGGAGGCCGTGAACCGCGCCCTCTCGCTCGATCCCAACCATCCGATCGCCCTTGCCGCGCGCGCCTCCTACAAGGCGAGCTATGAAAGCGATATCGACGGCGCCCTCGCCGATCTGAACCGCGCCATCGAGCTTGCGCCCGGGGCATCGGGATCGTTGAACTCGCTGGGCCTGCTGCAGAGCGCCCGCGATGCCAATGGCGAGGCCGAGGCGGCCTTCCTGAAGGCGATCGCGCTCGATCCGCAGGACCCGGTTCCCCACGGCAATCTTGCCATCCTGTACCTGGACCAATCCAGGATGAAGGATGCCAAGCGCGAGATCGACACAGCGCTCGCCGTCGATCCGTCCTACGACATCGCTCTCCTCGCCCGCGGCCGCTACTACCTGCAGACCGGCGAGCGCGACAAGGCGCTGGCGGACTTGCTGGCGGCCAGCACCGCCAATCCGGCGCATTCGCAGTCGCAGCTGATGCTTGCCGCCGCCCACTACGAAAAGGGCGACCGTCTCCCCTCCGAGCAAGCGGTCGACAATGCCGACAGGCTCGACAAGAACGATCCCGTCATCTCTTCCTTCCGCACTGCCGTCGATATCGACGATTACGACGCCGACGGCGCGATCCGCAACGCCCAGGAGTTTCTCCGCCGCTCAAGGGCGCGCGGCGGCGATTACAGCGCGCTCGGCGCCAACCAGGACGCCGGCTCGACCCTGAACAACGCCTTCCGCCTCCAGGGCCTGGACGCTTGGGGCCGCTATTATGGCGATGCGGTCTTCAGTCCCTTCGAAGGCAGCGGCTATACCGACCAGTCGATCAAGGGCAGCATCTTTCCCTTCAGCAATGCGACTGATTTCGGCGACGACAATATCAGCCAGTACCGCCTCAACACGTCGAGCTTCTCCTCGCTCTTCCAGGGCCTGCTGCTCGATCCGCATATGCTGTCGGGCCGTTCGCGCTCGGCCACGCTTCTGCGCACTCCTTTCATCGAAGGTTCGCTCGGCGGCGGCATCAACAGCGTCGACGGCCATACCAGACGCATCGGCGAGGCAGAAATCCAGGGCTTCTCCAACGAAACCATCCCGCTCAGCTTCTACGGCAACCTGAACTGGGAGGAGATCGCCCGCGACGGCGACTATACGGATTTCGGCGGCTTCTCCACCGACAACAAGATCCTCAGCGGCAACGGTTATCTCACAGCGACGATTACCCCGGATGACCGCGTCGTCGCCTACTTCAATGGCGCCAAACGCGATTTCGACCTCGACACATTGAGCAGCAATTCCCAGCTGTCGACCATTCTGAACGACGGCCTGTTCATTCCCCTGCTCGGCTTCCCTCTGGCACCCGACGAATTGCCGCTTTATCAGACCCGGCGCGACATCATCACGACGACCAATGCCGGCATCGGCTGGAGCCACACATTCGGCTATGAAAACGTGCTGAATGCAGCGCTGCTCTATTCCGGCACGCGAACGAAGACCACCGACGAACTAGCGTTCGATTGGGAGACGGTGCCGTTCCTTGGCGGTCCCGGCACCGATATCCGCCCTTTCGGACAGATCAGCCAGGACCAGAGCTCGAAGACCTATGTCGCCGCCCTCAACCACGATATCGGCGCGGGACCCATGACCTTCCGCTATGGCATCGAGGGCGGCTGGATCGATACCCACAACAGCAGCTTCCTCCACATCGAGGATATCGTTCCGGGCTTCCTCGACGGCACGACGCTCGGCCCCACGGAGGCCGACAACCGCGTCGACATTGCCCGCGCCTATCTCGACGTGCTGCACGAGATCACGCCTGATCTGAAGGGCGAATATGCGCTGTTCGGCACCCGCATGTCAGGCGACGGCGTCGATGTCAGCCGGCTGGAGCCGCGCTTCGGCCTTGCCTGGGCGCCCGTCCAGAACCATTGGCTGCGCGCCGCCTTCATGCGCCAGAGCGTCGACACCGGCGTTCCGACCCTTGCCCCGGTCGGCATCCTCGGCCTGCAGCCGAACCAGTTTTCGGTCGGCATCGAAGGTTATAGCGATACGGTGGCGCTGCAATGGGATGCAGAGTGGACCGACCGCTTCTTCACCTCGGTCGAATACCAGCACCAGGAACTGCATGATTTCTCGATCGATTTTCCGTTGATCTCGCTTCCGGCAGCCGACAGCCTGCCGCTGTCACGCGGCAGCATCGACCGCGCCGCCGTCACCGCCAACGTCGCCCTCGGCTATGGCTTCGGCCTGTCCGCCACCTATGCCTACATGGAGTCGGAGAACAAGGACCCGCTGGAGCCGAACTACGGCGGCTCGCTTCCATTCATTCCGAAAAATTCCGGCCAGATCGCCCTGACCTGGGTCAATGAGGCCAAGGTCAAGGCGACGGTGGCGGCCAACTATATCGGCGAACGCGACGGCGACGATCTCGGCACCAAGCTCGACGACTATTGGAGCCTCGACGCCCACCTGATCTGGGAACCCCTGGACAAGCGCATCGCGCTGGAGGCGGCCGCCTATAACCTGCTCGACGAGGATTTCGAGCTGACGCCCGGCGTACCCGGCTGGGGCCGCGCCTTCAAGGGCACGCTCAAAGTCCGCTTCTGATGCAGGCGCAGGACAAGCCTCGGCAGGTCGGACCCGCCAGCCGGCAAGCCGAAAGCCGTCATCTCAGGCTGCTGGTGCTGGCGCTTGCAACGCTGGTCGCCATCTCGCTCTTGTCGCGCCTGCCCGCCTGGTCGCTGCTCGAGCTCAGAAGCTTCGACTATCTCTCGACCGTCGACGATCCGCGCCCGCCACCCGGCGGACCCGTGATCGTCGCCATCGACGAGCCATCGCTTGCCGATATCAATGCGCAATGGCCCTGGCCGCGCAGCCTGCATGCCGAACTCGTCAGGCAGCTGCGCGCGGCCGGCGCCCGTGTCATCGGCCTCGACATCATCATGGCCGAACCGTCGAACCCCGACAATGATGCGGCAATCACCGAGGCCGTCGGCCCCGATGTCGTGCTCGCCGGCGATGAAACGCTGATCGAAACGCCGCAGGCCTCGCAGCTGATCCGCGCCACGCCGCTGCCGCAGCTGACCGAAGCGGGTGCGGTGACCGGCATCGCCTCCATCGATCTCAGCGGCGACGGCACGTTCCGGCGCATTCCAGGCTATGAGGACGGTTTTGCCGCCATGCTGATGAAGACGGCGTCGGGAGCAGCAAACATAGCCTTGCCCTCCGGCCGGCTCATCCAGTCCTTCGGCCCGGCCCGCTCCTATCCGACGGTCTCCTACTACCAGGCGCTCGACCCCGAGAATCTGCTGCCGCCGGGTTATTTCAAGGACCGCGTCGTGCTCGTCGGCCTCAGCCTGCAGAATGCACCTGCGATCGACAAGGGCGGCGTCGATGCCTTTGCCTCGCCCTATACCGTGCATACCGGCAAGCTCGTCTCCGGCGTCGAGATCCAGGCGACGATCTACGACAATATCCGCCGTGGCCTGTCGATCACGGAGGCTCGTCTGCCGCTGGTCGCCGCCTGCATTCTGATCTCGGTGCTGCTGGCCGCCGCCACCGTCTGGCGTTCGACGGGATGGCTGACGATCGTCGCCAGCGCCGCCGCACTCATCGCCTTCGCGGCAGCGAGTTTTGCCGGCATGCGCTTTGCCCATGTCTTCGTCTCGCCGCTCGGCCCAGTCGTCGCCTATGTCTCGGTCGCCTTCGGCCAGGCGGCCTTCGATTATGCCGAGGAGCGCCGCAACAAGCGGCAGATCATTCGCGCCTTCGCCCAATATATCTCGCCCGATCTGGTCCGCCGCCTGTCGAACGATCCCTCGCAGCTGAAGCTCGGCGGCGAGCGGCGCACGCTCTCGGTGCTGTTTTCCGATGTGCGGGGGTTCACCACCATCGCCGAGACGCTGAAGGACGATCCGGAGCAACTGACCGGCCTGATCAACCGGCTGCTGACGCCGCTCTCCGACGTGGTGATGGATCACGGCGGCACGATCGACAAATATATGGGCGATTGCATCATGGCCTTCTGGAACGCGCCACTCGACGATCCCGACCACGCGCTCCATGCGGTGCGCACCTCGCTTGCCATGCAGGCGGCGATATCGAGGCTGAACAGCCAGCTGGAGCGGGAGGCGGCGATACGCGGCGACAAGCCGCATGTGCTGAAGATGGGCGTCGGCATCAACACCGGTGAATGCATCGTCGGCAATATGGGCTCGACCCGCCGCTTCGACTACTCCTGCCTCGGCGACAGCGTCAACCTCGCCTCCCGCCTCGAAGGCGCCTCGAAGAATTATGGCGTCGCCCTGTTGCTCGGCGAGGAAACCGCCAGGCTGGTCGCCGATACCTACACCGTCGTCGAACTCGACCGCATCATCGTCAAGGGCCGCACCGTGCCCTCACCGGTCTATACCGTCGTGCACAAAGCCGATGCTGAAGCGCTTGCCGCCCACCAGGCTTTCATCGAGACGAAATATGCCGGCACACTTGCGCCAGCCGACCCCGCCTTCGACAGGCTGGCCGCTGATATCCCCGAGCTTGCCGCCTACTACGCGATCGTGCGGGATGCGCTGGTGGGCGATGGTGGGGAATGATGGCCACTTGTACGGCAGGCGATCAGTGACGGCTTTCGGCTCAACGCGACCCCGCTCGCGGCGCAATCTTCGGTGCACGAGATTTGCGGGAGACGATTACGTTCTTTCGCGCTATGAAGGGTGATCACCAGATCCCGCCCATAGACCCCGAGGTCACTCATGGCTTTGAAAGTTCTTTTCATTGGCGGCACCGGCCAGATTTCCTATCCCTGCGTCGACCGCGCCGTTGCTGAGGGCCATCATGTCAGCGTCTTTAATCGCGGCTTGAGAAGCGACCCATTGCCTGCGGGGGTGACCTCGATCGTCGGTGAACTTGGGTCGACCGCCTATGCGGATCTCGCCAGGGCCAATTATGATGTCGTATGCCAATTCATCGCCTTCACGCCCGATCAGGTGGCGCGCGACATCGAGCTGTTTGCGGGCAATTGCGGTCAGTATATTTTCATCTCTTCGGCCTCGGTCTATGAAAAGCCGCCGCGTCACTACGTGATCACCGAGGAGACGCCGGCGATCAATCCCTACTGGCCCTACAGCCAGGCCAAGATCGCCTGCGAGGAATTGCTCAAGAAGTCCAGCAATCTGGCCTGGACGATCATCCGCCCCAGCCACACCGTTCGCACCGGCCTGCCGATCATGATGGGCGATAGCGACGTCATGGCGAGACGCATGCTGGACGGCGAACCCACCATCGTGGCGGGCGATGGCCACACGCCCTGGACACTGACCCGCTCCGTCGATTTCGCAGTGCCTTTCGTCGGGCTTTTCGGCAAGAAAGCAGCGCTCGGCGAGATTTTCCACATCACCTCCGATCGCGCCCACATCTGGGACGATATCCAGAAGACGATTGCAAGATTGCTGGGCGTAGAAGCCAAGATCGTCCACGTACCGACCGACACCCTGATCAGGTACAATCCGGATTGGAGAGGCCCGCTGGTCGGCGACAAGGCCTGGACGGCCATCTTCGACAATTCGAAGGTCAAGCGCGTGGCGGGTGACTTCACCTGTGCCGAGAGCCTGGATAAAATCCTGGCTGAGCCGATCATGCACCTCAAACAGCGCCTGGCCAAAAGCCGTCCGCCAAAAGGTGAACTTGATGCCCTGATCGACAGGATATGCGCCGCGCAAAGCGCTCTCGGCTAGCGCGCCGCGTGCCCCTTCGGACGCAGAAAGGACGCTCTAGCACTTTCAATCCTCGCATCGTGCTTTCCGAAAATCGATTCCGATTTTCGGGTCGATGCGCTGGGCATGTCCCGACCCGTCAGCTCGCCAAAGTCAGGCCGCCGTAACGGCTGACTTCATTCTCGATTTCGGCGACCAGCGTATCGAGCGCCGGATTTCGCGCCTTTCGGGCGCGGCGCACCACATAGGCCAGGGCGGGAGGTGTGGGCAGGCGGTTGGTGATGATATTCATCTCGGGGCGCAGGTGGCGCCCGTTCAGAAGCGCCACACCCAGGGCGGATGTGACCGCCGAGACGATTCCGGCGGCGCTGGCGCATTCGAACACCGTCTCGAGCAGCGTGTCGCCGTCCTGCCCGATATCAAGCGCCCATTGGCGATAGAAGCATTCGTCGTCAAAAGACAGGAATGGAATGGGACCACTCGGCGGCAGAGGCAAGTCCGCATGCTTCACCCAGTAGAGCTGCTCCCGGAAAAGGACGATATCGGTCGGGCGAACCTCGTGGGCAAAGATCTGCACGATCGCAGCATCGAGCTCGCCCCGCTCCAGCATCCCCCTGAGAACCAGACTCATTCTGACCTTGGTGCGCACCGCGACATCAGGATGGAGACGACGAAACCGGCCCAATATGCGGGCAAGGTCCGTGCAGGTCGTGTCCTCGGTCAGCCCCAGCGCGATGCGCCCGGCGAGCGGCGTTTTCGTCAGGCTGAGAAGCGCTTCGTCATGAAGGCCAAGGATACGTTCGGCATAATCCAGCAAGTCCTCTCCGGCGGCGGTGAACATGGCCGAGCCTGATTTGCGGCTGAGCAAATCGCAATCGAGGCTGACCTCGAGCCGCTTGATCTTATGGCTGACGGCCGATTGCGACAGACCGAGCGCCTCGGCGGCGCGGGTGACTCCACCATGACGGCGAACGGACCACAGGACCCGCAACGCGTCTATTTCCAATCGTCGGCTGTTGAGTTCGGTCACGGCGGCGCCCTCTGCTCACTGTGTCGCAAAATCTATGCATGGAGCTGGTCGGCCTGACAAGTCGCCATCGATAAAGCGAGCGTCTTGTCATGTCACGATCGAAATTTGTCATGTGCGATGACACCTGGCCTGACCTATGTCAGAGCAGAACGTTATCGAAATGAGTATGCCATGACAGATCAATCAATCGTCCGGCCCGAGCCGCGACGACACCCTCTCCTCTGGCCCGTGCTCGCGGCACTTCTGGTGATCAGCTGGAGTTCCGGTTTCGTCGGCATCCGCTACGCCAGCGAGGGGGCAAGCGTCATTCTGGTCTTGTTCTGGCGCACCCTTCTGTCGGGACTGATACTGCTGCCCTTCGCGCTGACCATCGGGCCAAGGATGCATCTGCGCAGTGTGCTGGGGCAAATGCTGTTCGGCGTGATGTCGGTCTTCCTCTATCTCGGTGGATTCGCTCTCGCCATCGAGCAGCGCGTGCCGACGGGACTGGTCGCACTGATTTCCGACCTCTTGCCGCTGGCGATTGCGTGCCTGTCGCAACCGCTCCTGGGCGAACGGCTGACATTGCGGCAATGGCTGGGGACGACGATCGCCGTGGTGGGCGTTCTGCTCGTTTCGCTCGAAAGCCTGAGCTTCGGCCAGGCCCCGCTCTGGGCCTATGGGCTGACGGCCGGCTCGATGCTGATTTTCGCCCTCGCCTCGGTTCTCTACAGACGGCGGCGCGACGAGCACATGCCTGTCCATCAGAGCCTTTGCATCCAGACCCTGACCGGCTCGGCCTTGTTTTCGTTCTGCGCCTTCATGCAGGGCAATATGATCCCGCCGATGACCATCGATTTCGCCATCGGCATGACATGGCTCGTGCTGATCGCAACCTTTACCGCCTATTCGGTCTATTACACCAGTCTTCGACTTTTCCCGGTGGCGCAGGTCAGCGCCGCAATCTACCTCAGCCCACCCGTCACCATGTTATGGGCCTGGGCCCTGTTTTCCGAGCCGCTGACGGCAACGATGTTCGTCGGATTGGCGGTGACAATGGTGGGTGTCTGGATGACCTCGCGAGCGTGAACGCTTGTGCGGATGCGATCGGCGCTTGCCGCTTAAGTCCGGAAACTGCCGAAGGCGTACATGTTGGTCGGCGCGCCGTGCAACATCACCTCGCACTCGAAGGCGAAGCCACATTTTTCGAGAATGCGTCTTGACGCGGTGTTGGCGGTGCGAACCAATCCGATCACGCGATCGGCCTGCAGATCGTCGAATGCAAATGTCAGGGATTCCCTGACCAATTCCGTGGCATAGCCATGGCCCCAGCTTTCAGGTTGCAGATGATATGAAAGGTTGAGGCCATCGAATTCCGTGGAAACAGTGACGCCGCCGAACCCTATCAGCGCGCCGTCTGACTCAACAGCCCAACGCCCGAACCCGTGATCTTTCCAATGCCCGATATCGCGCGCGAGCCGCGCAGCACTTTCCTCCGGCGTATCAGGCCGGGGCACCGGTCGGTGTGCGACCAGTTCCGGCCGCGAAAAAAGCCGGATCAGGAAATCGGCATCCCCTTCCACCGGAGGTCTGAGAAGCAATCTGGCGGTGCGCCTCACGGCAGACTGCAAGACACCTTTGAACTCATTCTCAAACATCTTTCATCCAATTTTCAAAATGCGGCAACGTGACCGATACCAAATTATTCCAGGCGGCGCGCTTCCAGCGGCGCGTTCTGCCGGTACCCGTCGAAATAGCGGCCGCCATGCAGGGCGAGCTCGCGGTCGGCAAGGGCCAGCAACCGGGCGCCGTCGCCCTGCCCCGCCAGCCTGAACGCCGCGTCGAATTCGGCCGCCAGTTGCGCATCGAGCGTCTTCAGGACACGCGGCGCCCACTTGCCGCGGCCGCTCCATGCGCCGCGCCCGAGCAGGATCAGATCGGCGAGCTTCTGGTAGAGCAGTGCGGCGATAGCGGCGACCTCTTCGGGCGGGCGGGCGCCGCGCAGGTCATCGGCCAGATCGGTGACCTGATAGCGCAGCATGTCATAGTCTGCCCCGGCAAGAGGCTTGGGCCCTGCCGCCAGAATATCCGCCGCCTTTGCCTGGATGAGGCGGGCGCTGTCGATATCCGGTCCCAAAATGCAGCCTGTCATCACCATGTTGACCATGATCGGATAGCCGCTGTCAGCATCCCGATGAAGATAATGCGCTAGCGTCTGCGCATCGTGGACGAAGGCCTCGACCGGGAAGCCGTCCTCAGTGAACGATTCCCGCCAGGCTCTTTCCAGCGACGGGAAGACGACGACCAGATCGATATCGGAAAACGCAGTCCCTTCGCCGCGCATGATGGAACCCGCCACATAGGTGAAAGCAGCCCCGGCAAAGCGGCTGGCGACACAGCGGCGGGCAGCGGCCAGCGCCCGCTCCGCGAGAATATGTTTCTGGATATCGT
Organism: Rhizobium sp. BK112; assembly: GCF_014193215.1. Taxonomy (NCBI): domain Bacteria; kingdom Pseudomonadati; phylum Pseudomonadota; class Alphaproteobacteria; order Hyphomicrobiales; family Rhizobiaceae; genus Rhizobium; species Rhizobium sp. BK112. Next base: position 716,543 of record NZ_JACHYZ010000001.1, on the reverse strand, counting down.
CCACGATCTCGTCCTCGAATGCGGGACACGGGCGGGAACAAAAAACCCGCTCGTTTCCGGCGGGTTGGTCTCAGCAGCGATGAACGGAATTCAGTTCACGCGTCCACCACCCACCGCGGCGCGGTGGTCGTAGACTTGGTCGAAACTGCAAAAATCCTGCTCATGGCCAAGGTTAACCCGCGACCGTGACGGCGTCAATGCACCCGATCCGGGCGCCAGGGATGCTTTCCCGGCGCGACGTTTTCCGTCTAAGATGGCGCAAGAGTCGAAAACAGGAAGAGCCCGCCCATGCCCCATCCCGCCACCGTCATTCCGCGTCCCGCACCGGTACTGCTGCCGGTGGAAGGCAGCGCCGAGCGTTTTCCGGTGCGCCGCGTCTATTGCGTCGGGCGCAACTATGCCGACCATGCGATCGAGATGGGCCATGATCCCAGCCGCGAGCCACCCTTCTTCTTCCAGAAGAATGCCGACAACCTGCTGCCGGCGGGCCACGCCTTTCCCTATCCGTCGCTGTCATCAGACGTGCATTACGAGGTCGAATGTGTGCTGGCGCTGAAATCCGGCGGCGCGAACATTCAGGCCGCGGATGCGCTCGACTGCATCTACGGCTATGCCGTCGGCATCGATTTCACCCGCCGCGATCTGCAGGGCGAGGCAAAGAAGCTCGGCCGTCCCTGGGAAGTCGGCAAGGCTTTCGAACATTCCGCCCCCGTTTCGTCGATCGTTCCGGCCAGTCGCCTCGGCCACCCCACGCAGGCAAAGATCTGGCTGGAACAGAACGGCAAACGCGTTCAGGACGGTGATCTCAACCAGATGATCTGGAAGGTGCCGGAGATCATCGCCGAATTGTCGAAGCTTTTCACCTTGGCGCCCGGCGATATCATCATGACCGGCACGCCCGCCGGCGTCGGCGCAGTCGCCAGGGGCGATCATATCTATTGCGGCATCGACGGTATCGCCACCCTATCGGTCGAGGTCGTCTGAGGAGAGAGTCATGCCCGTCTATGCGCTCGGCGGATCGACGCCGAAACTGCCCGCCGCCGGCCTCTATTGGATCGCACCGGATGCCAACATCATCGGCCGAATCGAGCTCGGCGAGAATGTCGGCATCTGGTTCGGCGCAGTGCTGCGCGGCGACAACGAGAAGATCACCGTCGGCGGAGGCAGCAACATCCAGGAGGGCGTGATGGCCCATACGGACATGGGCTTCCCGCTGACGATCGGCAAAGGCTGCACCATCGGCCATCACGCCATTCTCCACGGCTGCACCATCGGCGACAACGCGCTGGTCGGCATGGGCGCCACCATCCTCAACGGTGCGAAAATCGGCAACAACTGCCTCGTCGGCGCCAATGCACTGGTCACCGAAGGCAAGGAATTCCCAGACAACTCCCTGATCGTCGGAGCACCCGCCCGCGTCCTGCGCACGCTCGACGAAGCGGCAATCGGAGCCATCCGCCGCTCGGCGGAAAACTACGTCGCCAACTGGCAACGCTTCGCCCGCGATCTCAAGCAGATCGGGTGACGCGCCACAGAGTTGTTGCCATTGGCAATCCAATCAAGAAAAACGCCGCTTCGGGATTCCGAAATTCGCGGCGTTTCGTGAGGTGTGGACGGAGAGAAACAGCCAATGATTTCAATGCCGCAACCAATTTCGGGATTCCGAAGTGCTATATAGAGTCTGGTCGGGTATTGCCGGCATCGACTAATCGCAGCCGGGCCAATAGCTGCCGTAGCCACTCCAGTGGAGACCTCGCATCGATCCCCGACGCCTCGAAATGACGGCCCAGCCCGATTTCGCGGAAGAGTGCCTTATTCGGCGGCTTCGAGAAACTGGCTGTTCCGTGAGGAAGAGGCAAGAGCCTGAACCCTGGCTTCGGCCTTGGCGATCAATTGATAGAATTCGTCCTGCGCTTCGACATCCAGTTGGATGACGGCATTGACGTCGTCAGGTGTATCGCAGACGCAAGCGACCGCCGAAATGGGACAGATGCCGCCGGGATAACGTTTGCCGCTGCCCGTATAGGCGCGGCGACCCCAGCGCTCGGAATAGACCGTCTCTTCCCGTTCGAGATGCAGGATCGTTCCCTTGCAAGCGGTCACGATAGCTGCCTTGCCGTAAGCGAACCAATGATAGTTCAGCTTCCGGAGAATATATTTGCCGGTGATATCTTCGCCCGCCAGCTCGGCAGGGTTTTCAATCATTCTGATCATGACGGCTTCCTCAACGTTTAAACAATATCCGTCATGTCGTCGCGCGCAGCAAGTCGAAAAACGCTGCTTTTGGAGACACTTAGTCACAAAGTGTTTCCGATTCTTACACCAAACGCTCGCGGAGCTGCCCGTCGGGCACACAATTCTTCGTCGAATTTACCGCAACCTGCCACCGATTTTGCCCTTGCTCGAGCTGGCGGCGACGTCAATGTCCCCTGGTGTTTCTCGGTCAGGGCTCGATATCTCTTTCTGACTGGCCCGAAGACCGCGCCGTTTTCATCCCGGGAAACGGCCGGTTCGTTTCGCCAATTTGCCACCTGCAGAAGAATTTTATGGTCGACGCGATCAACCCATCTCCGCCACCGTTCCGTCAGAACCCACCAAGGTCGGCAAACCGCAAGACCGTGCAATCACCTCTCGCCTCGAAGCTGAGCTTCGATTGCCACCTTGTCGATCACCGACCAGACCTCGACGATCTTTCCGTGGCGAAATTCGTAGATCACGTTCTCGCTGAAGGCAACGCGCCTACCGTTGACCTCGAGGTCGAGGAATTTTCCCTTCGGCGTGCAGTCGAAGCCCAACCGGCAAGCGACGTAAGGCGGGTCGGCGATCAGCATCAGGACATTGAAATGGAGATCGGGAATCTCATCGAAATCCCGCTCGAGCATGGCGACGTAACCCGACAGCCCAAGCCGCCGGCCGTTATGGATCGCGCCGTCGTCGACGAATTGCCCTAGCTTCTGCCAGTCCTGGCTGTTCAGGCAGGCAATGTAATCGCGGTAGCGGTCGGAGAGGTCGGTTTTCGTCACGCGATTGCTCCTGTGTTGCAGGAATGAGGTGGGTGGCGTTCTCACCAGACGTGGCGCATCGGGAAACGGCCGCAACCCGCTCCAATCAGGCCGCACAGGCCTCGCACAATCCGCGGATCTCGATCGTCGTCTTTTCCGGCTTGAACTTCTGGCCGCGCACCCAGGCCATCAGCCGATGGTCGACTTCATGGTCGTGGAACTCCATCACCTGGCCGCAGCTTTCGCAGATCGCGAAGGCGACGATGCCGTGGCTGTGGCAGTCGTCGCCGGGATGGGCGCAGGCGACGAAGGAGTTGATGCTTTCAAGCCGGTGCACGACGCCATATTCGAGCAGCTTCTCCAGCGCCCGGTAGACCTGCAGCGGCGCGCGAAAACCGTGATCGCGCAGCTTGTCGAGAATGGTGTAGGCGCTGAGCGGCCCATCGGCCTTTTCGAGCACATCGAAAACAAGCGACTGGTTCTTGGTCAATTGCGGTGTCGTCATGAGCCTTGTCCTTGCATGACCGCGCGATGGCGCCTGAGGGGAAGCAGGCTGAGCATGAAGAGGATCAGCGCCGCAACCACGATCGAGGGGCCGGAGGGCGTGTCGTAGGTGAGCGAACCGAACAGCCCGCCGACGACGGCGATGGCCCCGATCAGCGAGGCGAGCACCGCCATGACCTCAGGCGTCGACGAGAAGCGCCGCGCCGCAGCCGCCGGAATGATCAGCAGCGAGGTGATCAGCATGATGCCGACGATCTTCATGGCAATCGCGATGACGACGGCCATCAGCAGCATGAAGAACAGCCGCGCCCGCTCCGGCTTCAGCCCCTCGGCCTCGGCGAGCTCGGCATTGACGGTCGCCGCCAGCAGCGGCCGCCACAGCCAGGCCATTGCCACGAGAACGAAGAGCCCACCGCCCCAGATCAGCGCGATGTCGGTCGTGGAAACGGCAAGGATATCGCCGAACAGGAAAGCGATGAGATCGATCCGCACCCAGCTCATGAAGGCGACCATGACGAGGCCGATCGCAAGGGTCGCATGCGAGAGGATGCCGAGCAGCGCATCGGCCGACAGCGCCTGGCGCTTCTGCAGGAACAGCAGCAGCACCGATACGAGGGCGGCGACGGCAAACACGGCCAGTGTCAGATTGAGTTCGAAGAGCAGCGACAATGCGACGCCCAGCAGCGCCGAATGGGCGATCGTATCGCCGAAATAGGCCATGCGCCGCCAGATGATGAAGCAGCCGAGCGGCCCCGTCGTCAGCGCCAGCCCGACGCCGGCAAGGATGGCGCGCACGAAGAAATCGTCAAGCATGGCGATCTCCCGCCGCATGCTCATGGGCGTGCGGATGCGTGTGGCCATCACCGGCATGCCCATGGTCATGCCCGTCATGCCCGTGGTCGTGCGCATGGCCGCCGTCATGCGCGTGATGCCCGTCATCGGCGTGGCAATGATCGGTGACCGTGCCGTCCGCATGCTGCACGCGCCCATCCGGCAGATGCGTATGATCGTGATGATGGCTGTAGACGGCCAGCGTCTGCGCCGCCCGGCTGCCGAACAGGCGCACATATTCCGGGCTGCGGCTGACGGATTCGGGCGTGCCGCGGCAGCACACATGACCATTGAGGCAGATGACGGTGTCGGTCTCGGCCATGACGACGTGGAGATCGTGCGAGATCAGCAGAATGCCGCAGCCGCTGGCGTTGCGGATCGATTTGATGAGATCGTAGAGGGCGATCTCGCCGGAGAAATCGACCCCCTGCACCGGCTCGTCGAGCACCAGCAGATCCGGCTTGCGGGCAATGGCGCGTGCCATCAGCGCCCGCTGGAATTCGCCGCCGGAAAGATGCTGCACTTCGGCATCGAGCATATGGGCGATGCCGGCGGATTCGAGCGCCGAGAGCATGTCGCGCTCGGGCAGCGGGCCGGTCAGCGTCATCAGCCGACGCACCGAAAGCGGCAGGGTCCAGTCGATCGACAGCTTCTGCGGGACATAGCCGACCTTGAGGCCGGCCTTGCGCTCCACCCTGCCCTCGTCGGGCTTCAGCACGCCGATTGCCGCTTTGGCGCTCGTCGATTTGCCGGAGCCGTTCGGCCCGATCAGGGTAACGATCTCGCCGCGCGAGACGGAAAAATCGACGCCGCGCACCAGCCAGCGGCCATTGCGGAGAACGCCGACATTTTCAAGCGAAACCAGCGGTTCGGCCCTGACACTACCGAGGGTCTTTGCGGGAGAGAGCATCAAATTTTCCGAAAGTGCTGTTGCGTCCTGCTATTGCACACGTTATAGCATAACGCAATTGATGTAATAACATAACAATTGTAATTCAAGGGAAGCACACTGATGCAACGTGCCCTGGGGCCATTTCTCAAAGTCTTGGCCTTCAAAATACCGGCTCTCGCAATCATGGGCGTCGCAATCCCCGCCTTGCTCTTTGCCGGAACGATGCGGGCCGCCGATGCGCCTGTCGTCGTCACCTCGATCAAGCCGATCCATTCGCTGGTTTCGGCGATCATGCAGGGCGTCGGCGAACCGGAACTGATCGTCGACGGCGCCGCCTCCCCGCACACCTACAGTCTGAAGCCGTCGAATGCCCGCGCTTTGCAGGACGCCAAGGTGATTTTCTGGGTCGGTCCCGGCCTCGAGGCCTTTCTCGAAAAGCCACTGCAGGCGCTCGGCCGGGATGCCAGCATCGCTGCACTCGATGAAGCGCCCGGCCTCGTCAAACTCCCCTTCCGCGAGGGCGGCGCCTTTGAAGCGCACGATGACGGCGACGAGCACGACACTGCCTCCGGTCACGAACATCACGATGCCGAAGCCACGCATGCTGCCGACGATCACCACGACCACGGCGCCTTCGACACCCATCTCTGGCTCGACCCGATGAATGCCAAGGCGATGGCCGCCATGATCACCACGACGCTGGTCGCCGCCGATCCCGCCAATGCGCTGACCTATCAGGGCAACGCCAAGGCTCTCGACGACAAGCTGGATGCGTTGGATACCGAGATCAAGGGCATTGTCGCTCCCGTCAAGGACAAGCCCTTCATCGTCTTCCACGATGCCTACCAGTATTTCGAGCATCGCTACGGCATCCGGGTCGCCGGCTCGATCACCGTCAGCCCGGAAACCATTCCCGGCGCCGAGCGTGTTTCGGAAATCCACAGCAAGGTCGGGCAACTCGGCGCCACCTGCGTCTTTGCCGAGCCGCAGTTCGAACCGCGCCTCGTCGATGTGGTCATCGAAGGCACGCACGCCAAATCAGGCGTGCTCGACCCCGAAGCGGCGACGCTGAAGGCCGGCCCCGATCTCTACTTCACCCTCATGCGCGGCATCGCCAACAGCATTAAGGGCTGCCTCTCCGGCGCATGATTGTCATGCGCCGCGCTGCGCGTCCTGCCGGACACGCGACGTTTTGGAGAAAGCTGAAGCGGAAGAAGGCGGACACCCCCGTTCCGCCTTTTTTCAGCGCAATCCATGTAATGATATAACATTAATAATTCGATGAGGTTCCCATGGACAATAGACTTCCCGTCACCGTGCTTTCAGGCTTCCTCGGCGCCGGCAAGACGACGCTGCTCAACCATGTGCTCGCCAATCGCGAAGGTTTGCGCGTCGCCGTCATCGTCAACGACATGAGCGAGGTGAATATCGACGCGGCGCTGGTGCGCGACGGCGGCGCCAATCTCTCCCGCACCGAGGAGCAGCTTGTCGAAATGACCAACGGCTGCATCTGCTGCACACTGCGCGACGACCTGTTGAACGAGGTGCGCCAGCTCGCCGACCAGGGCCGCTTCGATTACCTCCTGATTGAATCCACCGGCATTGCCGAGCCCCTGCCCGTCGCCACCACCTTCGAATTTCGAGATGAGAACGGCCAAAGCCTTTCCGACGTCGCAAGGCTCGACACCATGGTGACCGTCGTCGACGCCGCCAACCTGCTTGCCGATTATGCCTCAGCCGATTTCCTCGCCGACCGCGGCGAAACGGCGGGTGACGGCGACAACAGGACCATCGTCGACCTGCTGGTCGAGCAGATCGAATTCGCCGATGTCGTGGTGCTGAACAAGGTCGGCACGGCCAGCGAGGAAGAGCGCGACGCCGCCCGCAAGATCGTCACCGGCCTCAACCCCGATGCCAAGCTGATCGAGGCGGATTTCGGCAGGGTGGCGCTGAACGAAATGCTCGGCACCGGCCGCTTCGACATCGACAAGGCCGAGACCCATCCACTCTGGTACAAGGAGCTGCACGGCTTCCGCGATCACGTGCCGGAGACCGAGGAATACGGCATCCGCTCCTTCGTCTATCGCGAAAAACGGCCCTTCCATCCGGCAAAGCTGCAAGCCTTCCTCGACAGAAGCTGGCCGGGCGTGGTGCGCGCCAAGGGCTTCTTCTGGCTGGCGACCCGGCCGCATCATGTCGGCGAGATCAGCCAGGCGGGCGCGATCGTTCGTACCGGCAAAATGGGTCTGTGGTGGGCGGCCGTACCCCGCGAACAATGGCCCGAAGAGCCAGGCTTCATGCGCGCCATCGGCCCCTATCTCGACCCGGTCTGGGGCGACCGCCGCCAGGAAATCGTTTTCATCGGCGCCGATCCGATGGACGAAGCCTGGATCAGGAAGGAACTCGACGCCTGTCTGGTCGACACCACGGTGTTTGCACCGGAACGCTGGCGCAAACTGCCTGATCCCTTCGCCAGTTGGAGCCGGCAGGCAGCATGAAAGCGACGGCGATCAAATCCTACCGCTGCATCTGCCAGGAATGCGATCCCTTGCCAACAATCGAAGGACTTCATCCGCTGACGTATCCACCGGACCCTGAGACTGAAACCCGCAAACCGAAGGGATTTCTCGGCATCATCGCTGACCGGGTAATGCCTTTGCGCCGGCAGGATTAACCGATCACCGGCGAGAGCAACCCCTCCCTCACCTGCGCCTGTCGCAGGACTGACGGAGAGAACGAGGATACCTATCGATACTCATTGCCCTCAGTTGGAAAGAGGGCAGCCAAATCCGTCCTCTTTCCTCATCCATCTGCGATCAACGGACGGTAATGATGCTGGAGATGATGCCGCTGGTGACGCTGATCAACAGGTAGTCATTGTCAGCGCGGACCCAGCGATAACCGCGCGGCGGAGGCGCCAGCCGATAGCGGCGGTAGTCGTTGACATCGGAGAACCGGCGACGCTCGCTGGCATTGACGCGGTATCCCTTTTTCCAATGCGGCCGGATGACCTTCTTCTCAACGATCACCCGCTTCTGCACGACAGGCGGACGGCGATAATCGTCAGCACTGGCCTGGGAGACAATCATCGGAGACAGAAGAAAGGAGGCGGAAAGAAGAGCTGCAAGAATCTTTTTCATGTCGGGTTCCTCGTGTTGGCACGGGAACAAACTAGGGCTGAAAAGATGAACCGAAACTGAAATATAAATTAAATTTTCGTAATAGAATCCGATGGCTGTGGGTTGCGGCTAATATTTTAGGTTAGTCTTATACACTATGACGAAGAGCCGTTTTACCCGACACGGCACAATCGCTGCATAGCCCCAAAAGATCGGATTCGATTTTCGGAAGAATTGGGCGCAGATTCAAATAATGCAGCGTGTCCCTGCCTCCGAACGAGCGCTTGGCGCCGTCGGGACTGTCGTGCGGGATCGCTCTAGAGACAGTGGAGGAAATCATGCCCGGCATCAGCGTGCGCTATATCGTCGACGACGTCGACGTCGCGTTGGAATTTTACACGAGACATCTCGGCTTCTCGATCGCGCTTCATCCCGCGCCCAGCTTCGCCATCCTCACCAGGGACGGCTTTCGTCTGCTCGTCAGCGGCGTAACGGGACCGGGCGGAGCGTCTCAGGCGATGCCAGACGGACGAAAGCCCGAGCCCGGCGGATGGAATCGCATCCAGATCGAAGTCGCGGATCTGGAAGCCGAAGTCGCCACGCTGCGCCAGGCCGGCGCGCGTTTTCGCAACGAGATCGTGCAGGGCATGGGCGGCAAGCAAATCCTCCTCGAAGACCCGGCCGGAAACCCGATCGAACTCTTCGAAGCACCGAAGAGATGACGCGGCAGCGGTCACCCGATGACGGCAACCCGACATCCACATCGCGTGCAGCAAGAATGCGGCTGCGCCTTGCTACCTCTGTCCGAGCGTGTAGTTTCGGACTCGCATCAATTCAGAGGTAGGGAAACATGTCCGAATCCGCGGGCGGGCTCTTCGACTATGTCGGGATACTAGCCGTGTTGCTTCTCGTGGCCGCCAATGGCTTCTTCGTCGCCGCCGAATTCGCACTGGTGTCGGTGCGGCGCAGCCGTGTCACGGAACTTGCCGCGGCAGGCCGCATGAATGCCTCCGCACTTCAGCGCGCCGTCGACAATCTCGATGCCAACCTCGCAGCCACTCAGCTCGGCATCACCATTTCGTCGCTCGCCCTTGGCTGGGTCGGCGAGCCGGCGCTTGCGCACCTGATCGAGCCTCTGCTGTCCTGGCTGCCCGGGCAATGGGCGGCGACAGGCGCGCATACCGTCGCCATCGTCATTGCCTTCGTCATCATCACGGCGCTGCACATCGTGCTCGGCGAGCTCGCGCCGAAAAGCCTGGCGCTTCAGCGCAGCGAGGCCACCTCGCTTGCTGTGGTGCGTCCGCTCGGGTTCTTCCTCTTGCTGTTCAAGCCGGCGATTTTTGCCCTGAACGGCATGGGCAACCTCGTGCTGCGCGGTGTGGGTCTTCGCGCCGGAACCGGCGAATCGTCGTTCCATTCGCCGCAGGAGCTCAAGCTGCTGGTCGCCGAGAGCCAGGAGGCCGGCCTTCTCAACCAGGTGCAGCAGCAACTGGTCGAGCGGGTGTTCAACATCGGCGACAGACCGATCTCCGACATCATGACCCCGCGTCTCGATATCGAATGGTTCGACGCCGACGACAGCGACGCCGAGATCCTGAAGACCATCCGCGAATGCGGCCATGAGCAGTTGCTGGTCGCGCGTGGCTCGATCGACGAACCGATCGGCATGGTGTTGAAAAAGGACCTTCTCGACCAGGTTCTGGACGGCGGCAAGGTCCGGCCGATGGAGGTGATCAAGCAGCCGCTGGTGCTGCATGAGGGCACCTCGGTCGTCCGCGTGCTCGACAGTTTCAAGGCCTCGCCAGTTCGCCTCGCCATCGTCATCGACGAATATGGCAGCCTCGAAGGCATCGTCACCCAGACCGATCTGCTCGAAGCCATCGCCGGCGACCTGCCGGGATCCGATGAAGAGCCCGACATCGTCGTCAGGGAAGACGGCTCGCTCTTGATCGATGCGATGATGCCGGCCTTCGACGCCTTCGAACGGCTGGGCCTGCGCGATCGTCCGGATGCCGATTTCCATACGCTTGCGGGCTTCGCGCTGCATCAGCTCCAGCACATCCCCGAAGCCGGCGAAACCTTTCTCTTCGACGGCTGGCGCTTCGAAGTGCTCGACATGGACGGCATGCGCATCGACAAGATGCTCGCCACGCGCATTCCCGCGGATGGGGCGGAAGCCTAGTCTAGCGGATCGTCCCGCACGATGCGGAGGTCTGAAGTATTAGAGCGTCCTTTGTGCGTCCGAAAGGACGCACGGCTCTAGTTCACCGCCAGCGTCCAGATCATCCCTGCAACAGCACAGGCGAGCAGCGTCGCGATCACGGAAGCCTTGAAGCGGAAGATGGCGACGGCAGCAGCGGCCGACAGCGCCATAGCCGCCGGCACAGCCGATTGCAGCACGGGGATATCGAGCCGCAAGCCGCCAAGGCCGACGGTCGCGACCTCGGCAAACAGCGTGTGCAGGGCAAACCAGATGGCGAGGTTGAGAATGACCCCGACGACCGCCGCCGTTATGACCGACATCGCGCCGGCAAGCGCGATGTTGCCGCGCAGTTTCTCGATGAAGGGCGCGCCGAGGAAGATCCAGAGGAAACAGGGCACAAAGGTGACCCACGTCGTCAGCATCGCCGCAAGCGTGGCAGCAAGCATCGGGTTCAGTGCTCCTGGATCGCGGTAGGCGCCCATGAAACCGACGAACTGCACGACCATGATCAGCGGCCCCGGGGTCGTCTCGGCCATGCCGAGACCATCCAGCATCTCGCCGGGTTTCAGCCAGCCGAAATGCTGCACGGCCTCCTGCGCGACATAGGCCAACACGGCATAGGCGCCGCCGAAGGTGACGACCGCCATCTTGCTGAAGAACAGGCCGATTTGGGTAAAGACACTGTCGGCACCGAAGGTTGCGTAGAGCACGGCGAGCGGAGCGAGCCAGAGGGCGAGCAGCGCGGCCGACATGCGCAGCGACCAGGCAAGATTAGGGCGCGCATGCGCCGGTATGCCCTCGCCGAGCGCCGACTCGGCATCCGACAGCACCGGGCCGCTTCCGGCCTTGTGGCCACCGCCCGTCCGGAAGGCCGCAAGCCCGAACCTGCCGCCGACAAAGCCGGCGATGCCGGCCGCGAGCACGATCAGCGGGAACGGCATATGGAGAAAGAAGATGGCGATAAAGGCCACGGCCGCAATAGCGACCATGACGTTATTCCTCAGCGCGCGGCTGCCGATGCGGATGACCGCCTGCACGACGACGGCGAGCACCGCCGCCTTCAGCCCGAAAAACAGACCGGCGACGATGGCGACGTTACCGTAAGCCGCATAGATATAGCTGAGACAGAGGATCGATAGAAACCCCGGCAGCACGAACAGCAAGCCGGCGACGAGACCACCCGCTGTCCGGTGCATCAGCCAGCCGATATAGACGGCGAGCTGCTGCGCCTCGGGTCCGGGAAGCAGCATGCAATAATTCAGCGCATGCAGAAAACGATGCTCGCCGATCCATCGCTTCTCGTCGACAATGATCCGGTGCATGACGGCGATCTGGCCGGCGGGACCGCCGAAGCTCAAGGCGGCGACGCGCAGCCACACCCTGAAGGCGTCACCAAACGAGACGCCGTGATGATGCGCCCCATTCGCGTCCTCCCCCGCCATTTTGCCGCCGGATGCAGCATCCGTCATCTCGGCCATCTCATGCCCTCTTCTTCGGCGCTGGCCAGTTGTGGGTTTCCTCGGTCGCATCCCGGCACCAGCGGAAGAAGGCGTCGTAGAGCAGCATCCCGGCTTCCAGTTGCTCCAGATCGTCGGAATACATCCTGGAGAGGCCGAGCGACGCCGCAAGCAAGCCAGGCGCCTCGGGCGCGAGGTCGGGCCTTGCGGTATCCGCCGCCCTGACGATCCGCGCCAGACGCAGAAGCGGTTCCGACGCCAGTCCGAACTCCTCGACCATGACGTCAAAAGTGCAGAATTCGCCGCGGTGGCTCCAGAACACATCTTCGATATCGAAGGGCGCCGCCCCAAAGCGTTCTCCGACGGCGATAACTTCCGGCGCCGGCACGAACAGGAAGACAGCGCTCGGATCGACGAAGCGCCGGATCAGCCAGGGGCAGGCGATGCGGTCGATCTTCGGCCGCGCGCGCGTTACCCAGACAGTCCGTCCCTCCGCGTCGCGGCGCGGCAGCTTTTCCCAGGGGACCGCCGGTCCGCCTGCGATCCAGGCTTCGAAGCCGCCCTCGAGGCTCTCGGTATCGATACCGGCATGGCGCAGGTAGGCTGCAACGCCATGGCTGAGCTTGCTGCCCTTCTGGCAGACCACGACGACGGAATCGGCATCGACGCTGCCGGCCCAGGACGCTACCTCGGTATGGTCGCGCCGGATCGAGCCCGGCACCAGGCGCGGATCGAGCCCGAAGTCCTCCTTCGTGCGAACGTCGATAATGCAAGGCGCACCGGGAGTTCCGATGAGGCGGCTGAGCTTGTCGGGAGAAATTTCGAGAAATGACGGCATGACGCGTCCCTCCGTTGATCGGTTCTGTTGGACGCGATTCTTCAGCATGACGCCTCGTGGGGTGATCGCGACCCCATGGGAAAACCATGCAAAAGTGCCCCCGCCATGTCAAGGGCATTGGGTCGCGGCGGCTGCTGTCCGCAGGGCACCCGATCGGCCGGCATCTCGTCCTCCGGGACAAGAATGAAGAGGACGAAAACTCAATCAACACAGGCGCTTCGGCCCAGAACGGAACAAAATGCCCACTTCGGCATTCTTCTGTCACCGAAAGAGGAGAAAGTACCATGACGTACGACCCCAATAATGCCAACGACCCCAACCGCCCCCTGAACCCAAATTTGGATCTGCGCACCACGCCGAGCGCGCGCAACAATAATACGTGGGTTGTCTGGGTCGCTGCATTGGCCGTGATCGCTGTCGCTGCATTCGCCTATTCGCAGTGGAGCACCCCCGGCACATCGCCGGATACGACAGCCTCCACGACCCAATCCGAGCCGGCGCCGGCCAAGCCGATCGCTCCGACCGACAACAGCGCAACGCCCGCACCGGCACCGGCACCGGCCACTCCGCCGGCTGCCCCTGCCCAGCAGTAACCGCTGCTCGGCCAAAGGAAGCCGGCCGGATGCCGGCTTCCTGACCGCTGTGGGCTCTTGAAGATTATTAAGCAAACCCTACTTAAGGGATATCATATCTGTCTCTAACGGCTGACCACGGATGTACTGGCAGCCGTTATCGAGACTGATCGAGGAAGGTCGGTGCGAGTTTCGCCCGGCCTTTTTCTTGACCTCGTCATCGATGCCGAATGGGGCAGTCATGCCTGCTCCTGCCAAAGCGCTACCCGAAAATCGAAAGCGATTGTCGCGGCGCTCCAGGCCGACCTAAAGCGCCATGCGTGCTTTCGAACGCACAATGGACGCTCTAACACCTTGAATTTACGCATCGTGCTTTCCGAAAATCGATTCCGATTTTCGGGCCGATGCGCTAGCGCCTTGCACTCGACCGCTTGGTCGGGCAGGTTGGCGGCGCGATGACGATTCAAGGAGGCTGATGTGGCGCGAAGCTACAGCGTCTATGACGTGTTCACCGATCGAAAGCTTGCGGGCAACCCGCTGGCGGTGATCTTCGACGGAGACGATCTCAGCGACGAGGCGATGCAGGCGATCACCCGGGAGCTTAATCTCTCCGAGACGGTGTTCGTGCAGCCTTCGAGCAACCCCGCCTATGCAGCGCGGCTGAGGATATTCACGCCGGGGCGCGAGCTGCCCTTTGCCGGCCATCCGACGGTCGGCACGGCGGTGGCGCTGGCCGAGCGGGCTCATGGCGCGACGACCCGCGATCTCGTCTCGGTACTCGAGGAAAATGTCGGGCCAGTGCGCTGTGCGGTGCGGCTGAGGGAGGGCGAAGCGAGCTTTGCCGAATTTGACCTGCCGCGTAAGTCGCAGCCGGCCATCATGCCGCTCGACAAGCTCGGCATTGCCGATGCGCTGTCGCTGAAGGTGACCGAAATCGGCTTCGAAAATCATGTCCCATCGGTCTGGAGCGCCGGTGTCCCCTTCCTGCTCATTCCGGTGCACGATGTCGGAGCCACGCAGCGGGTGGAATTCGATCCGCAGCTCTGGGAAAAGATCGTGCCTTTCGTCGACGGTGCGCTCGCCTCGGCCTATGTCTATTGTCGCGGCGGCGTCAACCACGTGGCGAAGTTCCATGCGCGCATGTTTGCAAGCGGCATGGGCATCGTCGAAGACCCGGCTACCGGGGCGGCAGCGGCGGCGCTCTCCGGAGCGATCCACCATTTCGACCGGCTGACGGACGGACATCATCCAATCATGATCGAGCAGGGCGTCGAGATGGATCGTCCATCCTTTATCCACCTTCATATCGATGTCGACGGCGGGACGATCTCCAACGCGCGCATCGGCGGCCAGGCGGTGCGGCTGGCCAGCGGCACGCTCGACCTCTGATTTCACCGGAGCGCCGCGCGTCCGCCAGGACGCGCCCTATCACTTTGAATCGGCGCATAATCCTTTCCGAAAATCGCTTCCGATTTTCGGGGTTATGCGCTGCATTTCAGCCATGCCGAAAAATCTTCGCGATTAACCAAAGAAATTTCGCCTATGCGCTGGACAAGCCTGCCGATCCTGTTTATACGCCCCGTCACACCGCGCAGCCAAGCGCGAACGGGTGATTAGCTCAGTTGGTAGAGCAGCTGACTCTTAATCAGCGGGTCGTAGGTTCGAGCCCTACATCACCCACCAAATCTCTTGAAAAGATTGATGTTTCTGAATTCAGGCCGGATTTTCCGGCCTGCCGGGAACCGTTCTGGACGCCGGCGGCATGGTTCGTCTTGCCCTCAAGGCTGGCCGCCGCGATCCGCGCGCCCTATCTCCCTCTCACAGACGGGAGGGGTGCATGAGAAGCGTTATTTTGGCCGTCGCCTTGTCTCTGCCCTTGCCGGCCTTTGCCGCCGGTGCAACGGAGGTCAATGCGGGCGATCACAGCTGCGGCGAGCTTGCGCAGATCATCCGTCAGAATAAAAAGGTCTTTGTCCGCGTCGGCTTTGGCGGCCGCAGCTTCCGCTATCCGCCCGCCCAATGCAGCATGGGCGACAAACGCACCACCACCAGTTTTCGCGATGCTAAGGGGAAACAGTGCATTCTCGACTATGCCTGCGTCTTCGACCCGGCATCGCCCTATAATTTCCCCTAGAGCGCCGTTCGTCCTTTCGGACGCACAAAGGACGCTCTAACACTCTGATTGCGCCAGCCGCCTCTTTCTCACATGCAGGAGTTTCCATGAAAAGCACTGTTCTAGCCGTCGCATTGCTGTTTCCGTCCGCAGCCCTTGCCGTCGAGGCGGTGGAGGTCAATGCCCGCGATCACAGCTGCGAGGAGCTTGCGCAGATCATCAGGAAGGACAAGGCTGTTTTTGTGCGCATGGGCTTTGGCGGCCGCAGCTTCCGTTATCCGCCGGCCAGGTGCAATCTGGGCGACAAGTACGACACCGCCAGGGTAAGGGATGCCAACGGCAAGCTTTGCCTTCTCGACTACGAATGCGTCTACGATCCCCAGTCCTTCTATAACAGGATCCCCAAATAATATCCTGAAGCGTCGCCCAATACGGTTCCAGGCATCGGCTTCGAATCTCATGGGAGGCACGAACCACCGCCCTCTTCCTTCGAGGCCCCTTCCGGAGCACCTCTGGATGAGGGCTGATTGGTGTGGCGTGACGCGGACGAACTGATCGCCTATGCGCCGGCCTTGCCGAAATACCAGTCGATCACCGGCAGCATGGCGATGTTATAGGGATAGGCCGAGGGATCAGCCGAGCGGATGGCCACGGCGCCCGCGATCTCCTGGTCGTCGGCGACCAGCATGTGGCGCTCGATCTGCTCGATCATCTCGTCCGCCGTCATCTCGAAGCGGAAGAGCCGCAGCAGCGTTACCGTGCGCTTGTTATGGGTGGCGAACAGTCCCTGCCCCGCGACGGCATCGGCAAGATCGAGCCCGGTCTCTTCGTGGACCTCGCGGCGCATGTTTGCCTCGATGTCGCAGCTGTTGTCGACGATATCCTCCGGTTCGAGCGAACCGGCGGCGAAATAGACCTGGCCGGGATTGGCGGTATGGGCGCCCATGCGGATCGCCACCAGCGCGCCGTCGGAGCTTTCCAGCACCGGATAGGCGAAGACGTGAATGCCGCCCTGACGCTGCGGCTGCCGGCGCCACCACATGAACGCGGAAAAGGGAATAACATGGCCCTCGCCCACAATCCCGTCTTCGCTGAGCGATATCAGTCGCTGGAACACCATGCGCCCGTCGAATAGCGCCGGGTTGGCAGCGGTCTCTCGTGCCCAGTTCTCTCGAATCGCCGCTTCTTCGGTGGCGACGAGGGGATGGGGGCCGGGCAGGACGCGCAGATCCACGCCGGCAATCGGGAAGACCGTCGCCGACGGCGGCCAGCCGGCGAAATCATCGGAGAAATTGGCGTTGGTGAAATTCATGTTCAAATTCGTTTTCATGTTCGCTTTCAGGGGAGATCCAGTGTCATGACGACGGGGCAATGATCGGACGCCTTCGGCCTGTCCCAACCGGTGCGCGGATAACGCTCCACCTCCTGCCCTGGCGGGAAGATGGTGCGGTAGGGCTGGCCGCTGCGGATGATTTCGGGCAGGCGACCGGCATTATGGGCGGCGAGCGCTGGTGAAAGCCAGAGATAGTCGAGCTGGCAGAGCCACTGCTCCTGCGGCCCGCGCGCATGATAGAGCGTCCAGCGGTCCAGCGCCGCGCGGCGGCGTACGACGTTTTCGGCAAAGCCGTCGCGGCTGAAAACGTCGAGCGCGCTTTCGGCCTCGTCCTGATGCTCGAAACGATAGCCGGCGCCCCGCCGGCCGATGACGTCGACGCGCTCCTGATAATCATTCATGTCGCCGCAGATGGCGAAGCTCTTGGTGCCCGCGTGATCCGCACCGAAACGATCCTCGATGATACGGCGCACCGCGCGCGCCTCGGCACGGCGGATCGGCATGGTCGATTGCCGCCCGTCCAGCCCGTCGCGCGGATTGCCCATCGACTTGAAATGCACGACATAGAGCGAAAACGGCCGGCCGCCGATCAGAAGGTCGAGCTCCAGGCAATCGCGCTTGAAGATCTTGTCGTCGATGCGGTTGGTGAGCCCCAGTTCCTCGTCGAACAGATCGAGATCGCGATAGGTCGTCATTGCATGGCTGCGGATGTCCCTGAGCTCGATCTTCTGGCCGTCGCGCGTTTCCTCGCGCATCAGCACCGCGACATCGATGCCGCGGCTGTCATTGCCCTCGACCAGATATTTCTGCCGGTAGCCGTTTCCGACCATGCGGAAGAGATAGCCGTATTCAAAGGCCTGAAGAGCCGCCATGTTGTCGATTTCCTGCAGGCAGAGGATGTCGGCATCCGCATCGGCGATCGCGAGCGCCGTCATCTGCCGCGTATCGTCGGTCGCAGCGATCACCCGAGCCTGCTCGAGTTGCTGGTAGACGCCCTCGCTCGACACTTGGAAAAGCTTGATGACGCGGTCCTGGCGCAGCTGATTGCGGAAGCCGGTGAAATCGAAACGGGTCAGGAGATTTTCGACATTGAAGGTGGCGAGGCGAAGCGACATGGGAAGGATCCGGTTGCGGGGAGTACCTTAACCAGCAGAAGCCGCAGGAAAAGATGGCCGGCCAAGAAATATGCGGACAACCACCCCTCTTGCGGCCCCGGAGGCGATTGCCAGTGACTTAGGCCGCTGACATGCTCCCGCAGGCTCCGAATAATTCGTCCCGGACGACATTCACCGGTTCCGGGGCGGGAGCATTTCATGAAACGGATTTCTGCATCGATTGCGGTTTTGACTGCCCTCGCCGGCACCGGCCCGGCACTTGCAGACAGCTACGGTGCCATCACCTATTCGCCATCAACGGGCGCTCTGGGTTGGTCCAATGCCAATGACAATCGCGGCGACGCCGAAACCGTCGCCCGGCGCAATTGCGACAGCAGCGCCGATGACTGCCGCATCGCCATCTGGTTCCGCAATGGCTGCAGCGCGGTGGCCGTCGGCCATCGCGGCGGCTGGGGTTACGACAACCGTGAGGCCCAGCGTCAGGCGATCGGCAGCTGTGGACGTCAGACCGGAACCTGCCGTGTCATCCGCTGGCAATGTTCCGGCAGCGAGTGATCCCGAAAGGGCGCGGGCGTCTCAAAGCCGCCATGCCGCGCGCACCGATAACCTGAGACTGTCACCCGTCCGGACTGGAAAGCGGGAATAGGCCCGCAGCGCCTGCCCGTCGGCGAGGGTGAGCTTCAATGCATAGCGCTCGCCCTCGAAGAGAACGGATTCGACCGCCGCCGCGATCCCCTCGCCGGCGGCGGTATTCTCGCCGGAGACCATCACATCCTCCGGCCGGACGAGGACATCCATCCGGTCGCCGCTGGCGGTCCCGGCGACAGCACCGGCAAACAACGGCTCCAGCACAGGCCGGTCAAACGCCCTGCAATTTCCGGCAATCCGCGGCAGCGTCACGATCGCCCCTCGCCCGATCAGCCCGCCGACGACGCGGCCTTCCGGCCGGGCGTAGATCTCGGCCGGTGACGCCACCTGCAGCAGTCGCCCTTCCGACATGACGGCAACGTCGGTCGCGAGCGCCATCGCCTCGCTCTGGTCGTGGGTGACATAGATCATCGTCGCGCCCGAGCGTTGATGGAAATCGCGGAACGTTTCCTCCATCTCCTGTTTCAGGTGGCGGTCGAGATTGGCGAGCGGCTCGTCGAGCAGCACGACGTCGGGCGATGTGACCAGGCAGCGGGCAAGCGCCACGCGCTGGCGCTGGCCGCCGGAAAGATCGGCCGGCCGCCGTTCGGCATATTCGGCAAGCCGCACGATGCCGAGCGCATCGCGCACCTTCGTCCGATAGGTCTCGCCCGAAATGCCGCGCACCTTGAGGGGATAACCGACATTGTCGGCGACGCTCATATGCGGCCAGAGCGCATAGGACTGGAACACCATCGCCATGTTTCGCTTTTCCGGCGGCAGCGATTGCGCGGCATCGGCAAGCAGCCGCTCGCCGAGATGGACCGACCCGTCGGTCGGCGTCTCGAAACCGGCGATCATGCGCAGCACCGTCGTCTTGCCGCAGCCGGAAGGCCCGAGCAGCGCCAGGAAGCCACCCTCACGCACATCGAGCGAAAACCCGCTGACGACAGCCCGTCCGGTGCCGAAATCCTTGCCGAGCTGATTGAGGATCAGCCTCGCCATGGGACCACTCCTTTCGGCAGCTGTTTGGCCAGAAGCTCAAGCAGCAGCATCAGCATGACGACCATGACGACGACGAGCACCGAAAGCGCCGAAGCAAGGTCGGAACTGCCGCTGTCATCGAGATTATAAATGGCGACACCGAGCGTCTGCGTGCCGGCCGACCAGAGAAGTGCGGAGATCGTCAGCTCGTTGCAGGCGATCAGGAAGACGAGGATGACGGAGGCGCCAGCGGCCGGCGCGATCAGCGGCACGATGATATCGGCAAGCCGGCGGAAGAAGCCGGCCCCGGAAAGCCGTGCCGCCTCTTCGAGCGCCGGATCGAGCTGATGAAAGGCACTGACCACCGGTTTCAGGCTGACGGCGAAGAAGGAGGAGAAATAGGCAATCAGGATGATCCAGATCGTGCCGTAGAGCGAGACGCGCAGGAATGGGATGGGTGCAGCGAACACCAGGATGAAGGAAACAGCCATGACGATGCCGGGCAGCGAATAGGGTATTTCGATGAGGCCGGAAACGATGCGGGAAGCCGCATCCTTGCGCCGCGTCAGCGCATAGGCTGCAAGCATTGTCACCACCAGGAGACCAAGCGCGGTGGCGCCGGCAAGCGACAGCGAATTGACAAAGGCCGTGCGCGTCACCGCCTGCCGGAACAGGATCTCCTCAAAAGCATGCAGCGACATGGTCTTGAAGGTGAGCGGCACGCCATAGGCCGGCACCAGCGCGCCGGCAAGGAGCGCGAAGAAGGGCGCCGCCAGCATGAAGAACAGGATCACCCAGACGAGTGGCGCCAAGGCAAATCGCCAGGCACCGAGTTCGAAGGCGGCGCTCGCTCCGGATAGACCGATGACACGGTAGTCGCGGCCACGCAGTGCCCGGTCCTGGATCATCAGGCCGACGACCGAGATGATGGCGATGATCGCCGAGAGCACGGCGACATCGCCGAAGGTCCGGCTGGTGAAGGCGGAAAACTTGGTGAAGATGAGCGTCGGCAGCGTGAAGATCGAGGCCGGAATGCCGAGAATGGCGGGAATGCCGAAATTGCCGGTGCAGGAGACGAAGGAAATTGCCGCCCCGGCGATGATGCCGGGCAGCGACAGGGGCAGGATGATGTCGCGGAACACCCGCAGGCTGGAGGCGCCGGAAAGCCGTGCGGCCTCGACACCGTCGCGCGGCAGCGTCATCAAGCCGGCCCGAAGCGCCAGATAGACCAGCGGCGCATGCTGGACGCCGTAAAGCAGCGCGATACCACCCACCGAATAGAGCGGCTGCGGCGAGCCGAGCGGCGGGGCAATGGAAAGCGCCTTCAACATCGGGCTGGAGGGGCCGGACATCTGCACCCAGGCCAATGCCGTCACTTGCGGCGGGATCATCATCGGCAGCACGAAGAAGAAGCTGAGTGGCCCCTTGGCGCGGATATCGGTCAGCGTCAGCAGAAAGGCGAAGAGGCAGCCGATGACGAGCGAGATGATCGTGCCGAGGATGGCGGTGACAACCGTGTAATAGGTTGCCGACCACAGCGACGCCTCGCTCAAAACAGTCATCACGCCGCCATCGGCGAAGGCCGAGATCCCGACCATGGCAAGACGAGCGAGCGGCAGCACGCTGAGGATCAGGACGACGATGACGACAAAAGGAAACAGCCAGGCGGGCTGGCTGTTTCCTGTTTTGACATATCCGTGCATGAAAGTATCAGTTCGAACCGTAGATGCCCGAGAAGGTCTTCAGGTCCTGGTCGGTATTCTTCAACGCTTCGGCCGCCTTGATAGGCAGGACCTTGATGGTGTCGCGCGCCGGGAAGCCTTCCGGCACCTTCATGCCGTTGCGGGCCGGGATGTAGCCGAGCTTCTGAAAGCCTTCCTGGCCCTTTTCGGAGAGCACATAGTCGACGAACTTCTTGGCGGCGTCGGCATTCTCAGTGCTGGCGAGGATGCCGACCGGCTCGGTGACAACAGAAACGCCTTCGCTCGGGAACACGAAATCGACCGGAGCGCCCTTGGCCTTCTCGCGGATCGGCAGATAGTCAACGACCACGCCATAGGCCTTCTCGCCCGAGGCGACCGACTTCAGCACGGCGCCGTTGCCGCCGGCCGCGATCGCGCCGTTTTCCGCGAGCGACTTGTAGAAATCCCAGCCGAGGCCGGGAACGGCGGCAAGCGTCTGGGCGTGGATGAGTGCCGCACCCGAAGCAAGCGGGCTCGGCATGGTGACGAGGCCCTTGGCTTCCGGCTTGGTCAGATCCTTCCAGCTCGCAGGCTTCATCGAAGCCGACGTGTTGTACATGATGCCTGTCGTGATCAGCTTGGTGGAGTAGTAGTAACCGTCGGCATCATAGAGGGCAGCATCGTACCCTGCGGCTTCCGGCGACTTGTAGGCCAGGAGCCTGCCGTCTTCCTTGAGGCGCTCCAGCGTCACGACATCGGCGATCAGCAGAACGTCGGCGAGCGGGTTGCCGGCCTGGAGCTTCGCCATGATCTTCGGCGTGCCGTCGCGCACCCAGTCGACCTTGATATCAGGATTGGCGGCCATGAACCCATCGACCGTTGCCTGCGCATCTTCGTTCGGCTGGCTGGTGTAGAGAACGAGGTTTGCGGCCGAAGCCGGAAGGGCAAAGAGGCTCGCGGCGACAAGTGCTGCGGCAGAAACGATCGTTTTCATGGGAAGGATCCTCGATTTCGATACCCCTCCCTTATTAGGGGTCGTTGACAGCGATGTGACAGCACGCCGCAGCCGCCAGGCCCAGGCTTCACAACCTTCCTTGACCTCCCCCGGCTTTGCCGACAATCGGGGCGATAGCTGTGGCGCAATCTCGCAGGCGTCGTCTTCAACCCTGTGAAACATCCGATCATCTGGTATCCTGGCGCCAAGCAATCTCACCCAGGCGTGAACACTCGGAGATTGCCATTGCCGGGCTTTGCGCTACGTCACTCACGTTTCAATGAAGGAGGAATTTCTATGGAATATCGTCTGCTCGGCCGTTCCGGCCTGAAGATTTCGACTTTGACCATGGGCACGATGACCTTCGGCGGCGTCGGCTGGGCGAAGACCGTCGGGGACCTCGGCGTTTCCGAGGCTCGCAAGATGATCGATATGTGCATCGATGCCGGCATCAACCTGATCGATACCGCCAATGCCTATTCATCAGGCGAATGCGAAAACATCATCGGCGAGGTGCTTTCCGGCAAGCGGCCGCAGGGTGTGCTGCTCGCCACCAAGGCCCGCTTCAGCATGGGCGACGGCCCGAACGACCAAGGCCTGTCGCGCTACCACCTGGTCCGCGAATGCGAGGCGAGCCTCAAGCGCCTGAAGACCGATGTCATCGACCTCTACCAGGTGCATGAATGGGACGGCCAGACGCCGCTCGAAGAGACGATGGAAGCCCTCGATACCCTGATCAAACAGGGCAAGGTGCGTTACGTCGGTTGCTCCAACTATTCCGGCTGGCACATCATGAAGGCGCTTGGCATTGCCAACGAGCACAGGTACCAGCGTTTCGTCAGCCAGCAGATCCACTATACGCTGGAAGCCCGTGATGCCGAATATGAGCTGCTACCGATCTCGATCGACCAGGGCCTCGGCGTGCTGGTCTGGAGCCCGCTCGCCGGCGGCCTGCTCTCCGGCAAGCATCGCCGCAACCAGGCAGCCCCTGAAGGCACGCGCCAATTCGCCGGCTGGACCGAGCCGCCGATCCGTGACGAAAACCGTCTATGGAACATCGTCGAGACACTGGTCGCGATCGGCCAGGAACGCGGCGTTTCGGCGGCTCAGGTGGCGCTCGCCTGGCTAATCGGCCGCAAAGCCGTGACCTCGGTCATCATCGGCGGCCGCACCGAAGCCCAGTTCCGCGACAACATCGCCGCCGCCGAGCTGAAGCTGACGGACGAGGAGCGCAAGCGCCTCGACGCGGTCAGCCTGCCACTGGTGATCTATCCCTACTGGCACCAACTGAACACGGTCAGCGACAGGCTTGGCGAGGCCGATCTCGAGCTTTTCGCCCCGCATCTGCAACAATAGGCAGCGGATCAAGCACTGCACGGCCGCCACAAAACTCCAAGTCAACTAGGGCGTGAACTCATAAAAACGCAGCCATAGTCGCATGGAGGCGACGGGGGTCCGCTCGCCAATGGTTGCATCTCCTGATAAGCTCAGCATCACACTTCAGCTTAAATTAAGCCCCGATCTGGAGGCCTCGCATGCCTTGCAGCAGCGCGCTCGCTCCGTTCGTCATCGCCGCTCTCGTGGCCCTCGGTCCGCTGCCGGCTAGAGCGCAGAACAATGCTGCGCCACCGCCGGCGGCAATCTCCCACAGGGCCAAGCTTTGCGGGATGTGTCACGGTATGAAAGGTATGCCGACTGTTAAGAACACGCCAATCATCGCCGGCCAGCACGAGTCCTCTTTGCTGATAGCTTTGCAGGAATATCGCAATGGAGAGCGCACCGACGACCTCATGGGCCGGATCGCGAAGAATCTTTCCGACGACGACATGAAGGCGCTTGCGGCCTACTTCTCCGCACTGCCCTGGCCCGCCTACCGCGAGCCGGCCGACGCAGCGAGCATTACCCGCGTCCGAGCGCTCGACGCCGGGAAGAAGTGCACCTCGTGCCACCGGGAGGGTTTCGTCGGATACGCCAACACTCCGCGCGTCGCAAATCAGAAGCTGGACTACCTGATCAAAACCCTCTCCGACTTTCGCGATAACAAGCGCCCGAACATGCCCAGCATGACGGCCTTGGTGCGCAATTTTTCGGCCGACGACATCGCTGCCATGGCTCACTATCTTGCCGGCCTCTGACGATCAGTTCGGGGTCGGCGATGCACCGAATAGGGCCGACGAATAGCGATCACTGCGTTACGGCGATTGGCACCTCTTGCCCACGAACAAGCTATCCGTGCGCCGGTCATTTCTGGCCGTTTATCTGCTTAACAACCGCTCTGATTGCACTGCGTGACCTTTATGGCAATTGCTACATAAGTCCGCAAAAGTGTGCAGCGGTTTTGCGACCACGACATGGGTAAATCAAAGACCTAAAGCGTGGCAGGCGAATCTGAAGGATCGCGCCATACTTTAGTCGTCACAAAAGATGCACTTTCGCCGTGTTATCGTCAGACCCCGCCACTCCCGCGAGGTTCTCCATGCTGAAGAATTACAAGGTCCTGAAGGGCACGGCGAGCGCACTTGCCCTCGACGACGACAACGATCCTCATATCGAGATCCGCATCGAGGCAAACGGCGTCAGTTATCGCATCGCGCTCAATGTCCGCTCCAAGGAAACGCCGCACGATCTGCTCTACGCCAATATCGTCGATTTCAAGCACTCAGCGCTGACGGAGGCGCTCGAAGCGCTGCCGATGGGGCTGATCGACATCCGCAAGGACCGTCCGGAGCTTGCGATAGACTATGTTCGCGGCGGGCTGATCGAACGCGAGGATATGAATGTCGCACCCTTCCAGCTATCCGGCCCGAAGAACGACCTGCGCGACTTCATCGAGCCGATCGTCCAGGAAGGCATTGCCGATTCCGACGTGCATTTCTACGCCTTCGGCGAGGCCTGGGGTCCTGAGCACAACAAGCCGGACCAATATTTCCGTTTCGAGCCGGGCAACGGCATCCACGACATTCACATGAACCAGGGCGACGGCGGCAGCTTCAAGGCGACCAACGGCCCCAACCAGGACGGCGCCCTTCTCGTCCACTTCAACGATACCGACGAATGGGCGGCGATCTTCCTCTGCTTCCAGTCGCAGAATTGGAACACCGATGCGGCGACCGGCCATCCGGTTTCCGACAGCCGTGGCGGCCAGGGCCGCGGCGAAGGCACGCGCCGACCGCAGCCGATCGTCGCCTCGTCGCTGCGCATCGTCGCCGCGCTGATCAACCCGGTGAACGGCGAAGGCGGCACCGAGGCCGAAACGGTCACGATCATCAACCGCTCCGACATGACCGCATCGCTCGACGGCTGGAAGCTGGAAGACGAAAACGGCAGGACCCAGACACTGTCGGGGTCGCTTGGCGCAGGCGAGCTGCGCACCGTGGCACTCGATGCCGCGGCCGGCGGCCCGCAGCTTGCCAACAGGGGCGGCGACATCATCCTGCGCAACGCCGACGGCGCCGTGGCCGACCGGGTCGGCTACGGCAAGAGCGAGACGGCGAACGAAGGCTGGACGACGATCTTCTGATCGACGCCCTCGCCAGCCTGGATCAGCCGCCGATTTCGGCCGAGATCAGCGCGCCCAAGCGGCCGATGCCGTCCTCGATCATCTGCTCGTTGGCGCAGGAGAAGCTGACGCGGAAGGTGTTGGCGCCGGAACCATCGGCGAAGAATGCCTTGCCGGGTACGAAGGCGACCTTGGCGGTCTCCAGCGATTTCGCCAAGAGCTTGGCGCCATCCATCCCCTCCGGCAGCGTGATCCAGATAAACATGCCGCCCTCCGGCTTCGTCCAGCTCGTGCCTTTGGGCATATATTTCTCGAGTGCCGTCAGCATGCAGTCACGGCGCTTGCTGTAGGCGGCCTTGATCTTGGCGACCTGCGCGTCGAAGCCGCGCTCGGCGACATCTGATATCGCCATCTGGTTGATCGTCGAGGAATGCAGGTCGGCCGCCTGCTTCATCAGCACCAGCTTGCGGATGACAGGCGCATTGGCGACGATGAAGCCGACGCGAAGGCCAGGCGCCAGCGTCTTCGAGAAGCTGCCGCAATAGATGGTGCGCGTATCGTTGATATGGCCCTTTTCGGCAATCTCGAGCGCCAGGATCGGTGGGATCGGATCGCCGTCGTAACGCAACGACTGGTAGGCCGCATCCTCGATGACGGCGATGTCGAGGTCTTCGGCTAATGCCAATACCTTCTTGCGGCCATCGAGATCGACGGTCTCGCCGGTCGGGTTGGAGAAATCGGCGGAGAGATAGGCGAACTTCACCTTGCCGCCGGCAGCCGCTGCGGCCGCCCGATAGGATTCCGGCGTCCGGTTGCCGTTCGGCGTCAACTGGTCATAGGCCGGTTCATAGGCGTTGAAGGCCTGCAGCGCGCCGAGATAGGTGGGCCATGTCACCAGCGCGGTATCACCAGGCGACAGGAATAGCTTGCCGAGATAATCCAGGCCCTGCTGCGAGCCTGATACAATGAAGACGTTGTCGAGTTCGCAGGGGATGCCGAGAGCTGCCATCTGCTTGACCAGCCATTCGCGCAGCGGCTTGTAGCCTTCGCTCACTGAATATTGCAGCGCCGAGTTGACGGCGGCGCCGTCGAAGATATCGGCATAGGCCTGCTTGAATTCCCGATCCGGAAACAGCGCCGGATCAGGGATGCCGCCGGCAAAGGAGATGATGTCGGGCCGGTCGAGAAGCTTCAGCAACTCGCGGATCTCGGATGCGCGCATGCGCGACGAGCGCGACGCAAACATGGTGTCCCAGTTCAGCATGGGGTTTCCTCATATTTTCTATACCGCCGACAAACCATGCCAGGGAAATTATGTCAATAATACTGACCTATTTTCTTGTCATGGTGACAAGCGTAGACGCCATCCGATATCGAAGACGCTCGATCCCGAATTTGCTGCTCGACGTCAGCCACTCCAAGCGATTATTCCTCTGATCAAAGTCGAAACCGGCTGATTCAGACCTTTCCAAGACCAGCTCGGCGGCAGTAGTGTCGCCGCCACTATTCAAATTACTATCAAGGTGCCAGCAATGACCGTGACGTCGGCCTCTCCTGAAATCAAAATCGAACTCCACCAGTCTCCCGTCTCCGACGCCGATCGCATCCAGGCACTGGAGACACCCGGCTTCGGCAAGGTGTTCACCGATCATATGGTCCTGGCACGATGGACTGCCGACAAGGGCTGGCACGATGCGAAGGTTACGCCCAGGCGGCCGCTGGAGCTCGATCCCGCGAGCGCCGTGCTGCATTATGCTCAGGAAATCTTCGAGGGCATGAAAGCCTACAAGGCAGACGATGGCCGGATTCTGCTCTTTCGGCCTGAAGAGAATGCCCGCCGCTTCGCGCAGTCTGCAGCCCGCATGGCGATGCCTCCTGTGCCCGAAGAACTCTTCCTGAAGGCCGTCGAAGAACTGGTCCGCATTGACAAGGCTTGGATTCCGTCCGGCGACGCCAGCCTCTACCTTCGCCCCTTCATGTTCGCCAACGAGGCGTTTCTCGGTGTTCGTCCGGCTCAGGAATATATCTTCTGCATCATCGCCTCTCCGGTCGGCGCCTACTTCAAGGGCGGCGCGAAGGCCGTCTCCCTGTGGGTCGAGACCGAATACACCCGTGCGGCTGCCGGCGGCACCGGCGCTGCAAAATGCGGCGGAAACTACGCAGCCAGCCTCGTGGCGCAAGCCGAGGCGGCGAAGAAGAATTGCGATCAGGTCGTCTTCCTCGACGCAACAGAGCATCGTTGGGTCGAAGAACTCGGCGGCATGAACGTCTTCTTCTTGATGAATGACGGATCGGTGGTGACCCCGCCCCTTGGCGGCACGATCCTGCCGGGCATCACCCGGGCCTCCGTGATCGTACTCGCCGAAGAAAGAGGCTTGCGCGTCGAGCAGCGTCCCTACTCCTTCGCGGAATGGCAAGACGACGCTGCCAGCGGCAAGCTCGTCGAAGCCTTCGCTTGCGGCACTGCCGCAGTCCTGGCGGGCATTGGCCTGGTTCGACATGCCGGCGGCGAGTTTCTGGTCGGAGACGGACAGACCGGCAAATTGACCAGCGAACTGCGCCAGCAGCTCGTCAGTCTGCAGAAGGGCGTAACGAACGATGAGCGCGGCTGGACCCGCCTTATCCCGGCCTGAATTCCCGACGTTCCACGCAAACGGCGGCGTCAACACCGACATGGTGGGCGCCGCTCTCCGCCTCGCGCGCAAAGCCGCCGGGCTGTCGACCCTATTCCGCCCTCGCCGGAGTTCGTGTCGAGCTGCACGATACGCTACGATGCTCTTCGAGCGGACGGCCACCAAGCAATCCGCGGATCTCTTTCGAAACCGCGCGCCGCCCGGTCTTTTGTGGCCGAGTCAGCGGGAAGAATCATCGCTACTTCTCCTTTGGCGACCAAAATAGCACTAACGCCGAAAACACTTCGTCATTGACGGATGTCAGATGAATTCTTACCATTCATCTATCGATGGAGGAAAGGTAAGAATGACAACCGCAACCCTCTCCACAAAATTCCAGATCTCCATTCCCAAGGAAGTGCGCGAACAGCAGCACTGGTCGGCGGGGCAGGAATTCGTGTTCATCCCCAAAGGGAAAGGCGTGCTGCTGATGCCGGTCCCGACGCTTGCCGATCTTCGCGGCATTGCCGAAGGCGCTGACAAGGAAAACTACCGCGACCGGAACGACCGTTTCTGATGCGCGTGGTCGACAGCTCCGCATGGATAGAATGGCTGACGAAAAGTGCCGCCGGAACCCGGTTGCAGGCCAATATCCCGGTGCGCGATCAATGCATCGTTCCAACGATCGTGCAGCTCGAGCTCTCCAAATGGCTGGCACGCGAGAAGGACGAGGAAGCCGTCGACAGCTTCATCGCTTATACCGCGACATGCATGGTTGTCTCTCTCGACACGACGCTTGCCCGCCGTGCTGCCGAAATCTCGACGATCCACAAACTCGCCACCGCCGATGCGATCATTTATGCGACCGCGGAGCGCCATGATGCCGACATCCTGACCTGCGACGCCCATTTCAAGGATCTCGAACGCGTCATCTATGTCGATAAAAAAGACTGACCTGGATGTGACCCAAGTGCTCGAC
Organism: Rhizobium sp. BK112; assembly: GCF_014193215.1. Lineage (NCBI taxonomy): Bacteria > Pseudomonadati > Pseudomonadota > Alphaproteobacteria > Hyphomicrobiales > Rhizobiaceae > Rhizobium > Rhizobium sp. BK112. Next base: position 687,187 of record NZ_JACHYZ010000001.1, on the reverse strand, counting down.
GGCGGAGCGCAACGCTTCTATCACAACGTGGGAAATGGTAATCTGGCATCAACCGGCATGGACGGACTGCACCGAATTCAATGGCGAAAATGACGATCTCTCTTCCGGATAATCTGGCGGATTACGTCGCACGCCGTGTCGCAAGCGGCAGATACGCCAATGCCAGCACATATCTGGCGGAACTCGTCCTGAGGGACCAGGACCATCGCAAGCTCGATGACGAAGAATTGCGTGAGATTCTGAGGCTGGCCGAAGAGAGCGGCATCAGCGACCGGCGCATTGCCGATATCCTGTTGGAAACGAAGGCAAAGCTGCGTGACATCAACCTATAGGCTGACCCGAACCGCAGATGCCGTGCTGTCGGGCATCGACGAATATGCCAGCTTGCACTTCGGCGAGGCACAGGCGGATGCCTATCTTCTCGACTGGGACAGAATTTTCGTGCTTCTTTCGCGCGCGCCCTCCATGGGAGACGAATGCGAAGAGCTTGGCGTCGGCCTTCGCCGCCTTCTTCACATGCGCCACGTCGCCTTCTATCGTGAAATACCGGACGGCATCCTCGTCATCGACATCATCGGCGCCGATCGGCTCCCCGAAAGGCACCTTCAATCCAACCGACGCTCCCGAACGGCCGATCCGCATGCCTCGTGACAATACCTCTGACTTCTACAGGCAAAACGCCGAGACCTACGCCAACCGGGCGCGCAGCCTGCCGAAGCAGCAGCTCGATGCCTTCCTCGCCGGGCTTGCGCGGGGTGCGGCAATCCTCGAACTCGGCTGCGGTGGCGGACAGGACAGCGTCTACATGCTGTCGCAGGGTTTCGACGTGACGCCGACGGATGGCTCTGCCGAGCTTGCAACACAGGCCGAAGCGCTGATCGGCAGGCCGGTCAGGGTCATGCTGTTCCAGGAACTCGACGCCGACAGCGCCTTCGACGGCGTCTGGGCGCATGCGAGCCTTCTTCATGTCCCCCGATCCGAACTGCCCGACGTCTTCGCCCGCATCCGCCGCGCCCTGAGGCCCGGCGGCCTCCTTCACGCAAGCTTCAAGGCCGGGGAAGCAGAAGGCCATGACGGCTTCGGGCGTTATTACAACTATCCCTCCGCCGAATGGCTCTCGGAGCTTCTGACGAAAGGCGGTTGGAGGAATATCGCCCTAAGCGAATACGACGGCGGCGGATATGACGGCAAGCCGACGCGCTGGCTGACCGTCAGCGCACAACGATAAAGGCCGGAGCTTTCGCCCCGGCCCTCGATTCCTACAGTCTGAAAACCGCTTAGTTCACGCTCTTGTCGACCAGCTTGTTCTTGCCGATCCAGGGCATCATGCCGCGCAGCTTGGCGCCGACTTCCTCGATCTGGTGGCTGTCGTTCAGGCGGCGGATGCCTTTGAAGCGCGAGCCGCCAGCGCGGTATTCCTGCATCCAGTCGGAAGTGAACTTGCCGGTCTGGATGTCCTTGAGGACGCGCTTCATCTCGGCCTTGGTCTCAGCGGTGATGATGCGCGGACCGGAGACATATTCGCCCCACTCGGCCGTGTTCGAGATCGAGTAGTTCATGTTGGCGATGCCGCCTTCATAGATCAGGTCGACGATCAGCTTCACTTCGTGCAGGCATTCGAAATAGGCCATTTCAGGCGCGTAGCCGGCTTCAACAAGCGTTTCGAAACCGGCGCGGATGAGTTCGACCAGACCGCCGCAGAGAACGACCTGTTCGCCGAAGAGGTCGGTTTCGCACTCTTCGCGGAAGTTGGTTTCGATGATGCCCGAGCGGCCGCCGCCGACGCCGCAGGCGTAGGAGAGAGCGAGTTCAAGCGCATTGCCGGAAGCGTTCTGGTGAACGGCAACGAGGCAGGGAACGCCGCCGCCCTTCTGGTATTCGCCGCGAACCGTGTGGCCCGGGCCCTTCGGCGCGATCATGACGACGTCGACCGTGGCCTTCGGCTCGATCAGGCCGAAGTGCACGTTGAGGCCGTGGGCGAAGGCGATCGCCGCGCCGTCGCGGATATTTGCAGCGATTTCCGACTTGTAGATGTCGGCCTGCAGTTCGTCGGGCGTTGCCATCATCATCAGGTCGGCCCAGCCGGCGGCTTCGGCAACCGTCATGACCTTGAAGCCGTCGGCTTCAGCCTTCTTGACGGTCGGCGAACCGGCCTTGAGCGCGATGACGGCGTTCTGGGCGCCGCTGTCCTTGAGGTTCAGCGCATGGGCACGGCCCTGCGAACCGTAGCCGATGATGGCGACCTTCTTGGCCTTGATGAGGTTGAGATCGGCATCACGATCGTAATAGACGCGCATTTGAAGTTCCTTCCCTTTGCTTGTCTTGTTGACTGTCATTAAAGCGGAATCAACCGAGAACCGGCATCTCCACCAGAACCTTGTCCGTGCCGTAGAGCCGGAGGAAGGCGGTAACCGCCCTCTCCGCCTGGCGCGCGGTATCCTTGAGGCCCGGCTCGCCGAGCAGCATGCGCACATGCAGATCGGAAACAACAAGGCCGTAAAGCGTGTGATAAGCCTCGTCGGCATCGGAAAAACGCAGGAGCCCTGCCCTCTTTCCGGCATCGATCAACGCCATGGCGCGCCGGTCGATCTGGCGGCGGCCGCGCTCGAGCAGCAGCTTGCCGAGCTTCGAGCCGTCGCGGTTCGACTGGCCGATCGCCAACCGGTTCAGCGCCAGCGAGACGTCGCCGGCGAGCACCTCCAGCAGATCACGCGCGAAAATGACCACATGGTCGTGCAGACTTGCCGCCGTCAGTCGCTCGCCGTTGCGCTCGAAGGTGCGCACTTTGCTCGCCTGATAGGCGATCATCGCCGACAACAACCCATCGCGATCGCCGAACCACTTGTAGAGGCTCTCCTTCGAGCAATTGGCGGCACGCGCCACACCCGAGGTCGTCAGCGCCTTCTCGCCGCCATCGACGAGCAACCGCAACGCCTGCTCCAGAACGGCGTTCTGGCGCGGCGAAAATTCGCTCGGCTCTGCGGTATCGACAGACAAGGTCGTAGCTCCCATGTACGTACCGTACGGTACGGTTCGCGAGGTTTATGCGATAAACCGATCAGATCGTCAAGAAGCCCGGATCATTTTTTTAATACGGGAAACCGCGATCAAACACCAGAATTGGATAGGCGCGAATCCTTGGTGATCGCATATTGTCGCGGTACCCGTTTGCGCCTGGAGGCTTCGATGTCACGCCTGTCTGCAGCTCTTCTCCTGCTCGGAGCAATTTTCCTGGGCGGCTCAAGCGCTCTCGCGCAGTCCGACAGCGACGTCTATAACCGCATCGAAGAACTGCACGGCGACGCCGCAGGCTTCGACCGGCCGCTGCGCCAACTCGTTCGGGCGATGCGCTCGGGCGACGCCGAAACCATTGCCGGGCTTGCCGAATACCCGCTGACGGTCGAGGCCAGGGGCGAGACTTACGACGTCGAGAGCGCCGAAGATTTCATCGACAATTTCGACGATCTGGTGACGCCGGAAACGCGCCGCGCCGTCGGGCGCCAGCAATACGGGGATCTCTTCGTCAATAGCGACGGCGTCATGCTCGCGGGTGGCGCCCTCTGGATGGGCGCGGTCTGCGATGACGACGCCTGCGAGGAAAGCCATTGGGCGATCATCGCGATCAACAACTGAAATCTGGCGATGAGGAAAAGCCGATGAAATACCGGATCGCTGCCGCAGTCATCACCGCAGCCCTTGCCATCGCCGCAAATGCACAGGCGGCCGAAACGCGCTGCGGCTGGATTGAAAATCCGACGCCCGCCAACTGGTGGCTGGAAGATGCGGAAAACACCTGGACGATCATGACCCAGGGCGACGATGCCGGCGAGGTGGAAGGCATGGAGCTGATCTCCGACATCTCCGAACGTGAGTATGTCAGAACCAACGGCAATTACGGCTATGCCTGCGCCTGCATGAGTGTGGAGACGGATGGCAAGGAGCGCATCACGAAAATCCTCTCCTTCCGCCAGCTCAAGCTCGCCAAATGCCGTGCCGACAAGGCGCTGAAATTCCCCGGCTGATGAGCCGCGGCTTATAACGCCGTGGCGCAACCCGCCGGGATAGCCAAAGGCTCTGCCGGCATCGTCTTATCGATCGCGTAAAGCTTCGCGAAACCGGCATCCTCGATGACCGTCAGGCCCGACGGCATGAAGGTGCCGACATAGCGATCGAGAATATCGGCATTGGCGACCAGGACGAAATCGAAACGACTGCGCCAATCCGACAGATAGGGCGTGAAGTCTCGATATTGCTGCAACATTGTCGGGCATGAAAGCACACCCACCGACAGCAGATTGCCCTCTGGAACCGCGATCTCAGACCAGGGCGACAGAACGGAAAGTGGCTGCTTGCCTTTTGCGGTGAAGAGCGTCGGCACGAAAGCATGCGAGACGGGCACGGCAAGCGTCGGCAGATGCCGGAAAGTATCCAGTCCCCAGAAAAAATGCCGGTTGGAGTGGGCAAGGTAGCTCACTGTCTCAGGTTCATGCCCAAGTGGTAGCACGGCTGCACCGGCCGGCACCCTTTTCAGCACGCTCTCGACAGCGGCAACATCCTTTTGCGCCAGCCACCAGTTCCAGCCGATCCAGCCGGTACGGCCGAAGACCGCAAGATTGATGACGAGCGAAAGCAACAGCGCCTGCCGGCGCGGGAGATTGGCGAAGGGGCATACCATCGCCATGGCGACGAGCGCCGTCATGATCGGAAAGCGCCAACTGATCCATCCGGTGCCGAGCATGTGGCGAGGCGAAATACAGGAGAGCAGCAGCAGACCGCCAGCGGCGACGGCAAGCCCCGCATGCATGCGGATGTCGCCCGCTCGTGCGGCACGTGTGCAGATGAGGATCAGCGGCAGAACCAGTAAGACATCCACCACCGGGACATAGGTCGTGATGGCGGAGAGCAGATTGAGGACGATCAGGACGACGCTGTCGTTCCATGCAAGCCCAAGGCCGTTGCCACCGGCGTTGGGCAAAGATGCCGTGTGAAGGTAGAGCGCGAGCGGTGGCAAGACGCAGGCGCCAATCGCCAACGCCAACCGGCCGACGAGCCTCGTGAGACCCGCCTTCGATCGCAGTATGTCGATGCGCCACGAAAATTCGAGGCCGCAGACGATCGCCATATAGAAGCCGAGCGAGAAGATGTGCATCACCGTCAGCAGCAGCGAAGCGGCGAGCCGCCAGGCAAAAACCAGCGCGGGATTTTTGCCCTGCAGCCGGAGGTCGACGCAGGCGAAGAAGAGCGCCATGCCGAGGCCGATCTGGAAATTGATGAAGCCGCCGATCATGGTGGCGCACCAGCCGAGCGACAGCATGGCGGTCTGCCAGTGGTGCCGGCCGCCGAAAAGCGCGCGATGCAAGCCGATCGCGCCGAGCGGCGGCAGCACGATCGCCAGGAAAAGCAAAGTCCGCGCAAGCCTGTCGGCGCCGACAAGCGGTCCCAGCCAGGTGGCGAGAATGTCGATCCCGACATTGGTGAAGGTGCGGCTCCAATCGACCGCATAAATCTCAGGAAACGGCTGCTCGCCGATGCCGCCCGAAAGGAGCCATATCCGGGCGTAGTGATTGGGGTAATCGAGAACCGGCGGAAAACGAAACAGCACCACCAGCGCCGCGGCAAGCGCGACGAAAGCGGCGACCGCAATGGCGGAATCCTGTCTGGCGGCCAATCCCTGAGGCTCGCCTGCGACCACAGCAGGCGTGTCGATCTGGTCCATTATCCGATCCGACTGCTCTTTTGCGCTCGCGGAAACTCCCCGGATGTAAAGGCGACATCGAGTGCGGCGCGCTTATCGCTGGCGTTCATCTCCGGAAAAGCAGTCGGCAGCTCGGCGTGTTCGCCGCCGCGCAGGATCGTCTCGATCATGAACATCGGCCGCTTCTTGCTCTCCTGCACGAGACGGCCGAGATATTCGCCGATGATGCCGATACAGATCAGCTGGATGGCGCTGAAGGCGCTGACGGCGGCCATGATCGACGACCAGCCGGTAACCGTTTCGCCTTCCAGCCAGCGAACGAAGGTGTAGACGAGCAACGAGATCGCGACGCAGGCGCTGATCATGCCAAGCCATGTGGCTATACGCAGCGGCGTCGTCGAAAAGCTGGTGATCGCATCGAGCGCAAAATTGATCATCTTGCGCAGCGGATATTTCGTCGCGCCGGCAAAACGGGCGTCACGCTCGTAAGGGAGAGCAACCTGCCTGCCGCCGATCCAGCTGACCATGCCACGGATAAAGCGATCGCGCTCCGGCATCGCCAGCAGGATATCGACGACGCGCCGGCTCATCAGCCGGAAATCGCCGGTATCGCGCGGAATGGTCACCGAGGCGAGCCTGGACAGCGCACGATAGAAAAGCGAAGCCGAGGCAACCTTGAACCAGGTTTCACCCTCGCGGCGCGTGCGCTGACCATAAACGACGTCGGCGCCACGCTCCATGATCGGCATCATCATCAAAAGCAGTTCGGGCGGATCCTGAAGATCAGCGTCGATCAGGAGCACACGCTCGCCCCGCGACGCGGAGAGACCCGCCGTCGATGCCAATTGGTGGCCGTGATTGCGAAGAAGACGAACGCCGAGCACTTGCGGCACATCAGCCGCCAATTCGGAAATGATCTCCCAGCTGCGGTCGGACGAGCCGTCATCGACGAGAATGAGCTCGAAGGCATCCCCAGCAACGCTCCGAGCAGCTGCGACGGCTCGGCGGCAGAATTCGCGGAGGCCCTCTTCCTCGTTATGACAAGGCGCGACGATGGACAGAAATGGTTCTTGCGTCATACGGACTTCGGGCCTGCTGGATGGTTGGCGCCAGACTAGCCACGAAACGTCAAACATCCTTTAATGATCGGATGCCCGGGATGCGCGACAGACTACTCCGCCGCCATGACCTCGCGCGCGCCATCGATATCGCGCGCCGGCGAAGCGCCGTAGAGGCGACTGTATTCGCGGCTGAACTGCGACGGGCTTTGATAGCCCACGCGGTGGCCGGCCGTGCCGGCATCGAGGCGCTCCACCAGCATCAGGCGACGCGCCTCGTGCAGGCGAAGCTGCTTCTGATATTGCACCGGCGTCATCGCCGTGACCGATTTGAAGTGATGATGGAAGGACGACACGCTCATGCTGACGCGGACGGCAAGATCTTCGATGCGCAGCGGCCGCGCGAAATTCTCCTTCAGCCATGCGACGGCGCGGGCGATCCTGTTGCTGTGGCTGTCTGCTGTGGCGATGTTGATCAGCCGCGCGCCATCCGGCCCGGTCAGCACCCGGTAGAGGATTTCCTGCTCGATCAGCGGCGCCATGGCAGGAATGTCGCCTGGACGATCGAGCAAGCGCAGCAGGCGGACGGCGGCATCCAGGAGCTCCGGCGGAGCGACGTTCACCGCCATCCCGCGCTGCCCGTCGGTATGGGCCGCCGGACGCGGAATATCGATACGGCTCAAAAGCTCAAGCAGCTTTTCGGAATCGATTGCCAGCCCCAGGCAGAGATGCGGCACTTCAGGGCTTGCCTCGGTGACCTGCCAGGCGACCGGCAGGTCGAGCGAGGTCAGCAGATAGTCTCCTGTCCCGTAGCTGATAAGTTCGGTGCCGAGGCGCAGGCTCTTGGCCCCCTGCAGGACGAAGGCAAAACAGGGCCGGTAGCTGCTGTGAAGCGGATCGCTTGGCTTGGACCGACGGCTGACGTGAAGATTGCCGATATCAGTTGAGAACTCGCCGTCGCCAGGCGCGAAGCGCATCGCGATGTCGACAATTTCCTGATAGGGGCTGAAGGGCAAAGTCATGCGGCAACTCTTTCTGTCAACTGGCTGACGCCGGTGATACCGCCCTTATCTAGAGTGCCTTCGCCATTTCGCAAACAGGCCGGCGCCTCACTTTTGCAGGATCGTGCAAAAAGCTGAGAGGATCGCTCTAACCCTCTCACGCAGTTCCGGGCAATAGTCCGCCATCCCGTTCAACCCCCACCACAATCGAAAAGGAAGGTTCCCATGCCTATTGCAAGAGGCTACGCCGCAACCGACGCTTCCAAACCGCTGACCCCTTTCACCTTCGAACGCCGCAACCCCAACCCCGATGACGTCGTGATCGACATCAAGTTTGCCGGCATCTGCCATTCGGACATCCACACTGTCCGCAACGAATGGAAGAACGCCGTCTATCCGATCGTGCCGGGCCATGAGATCGCCGGCATCGTCTCGGCCGTCGGTTCCGCCGTGACCAAGTTCAAGGTCGGCGACCGCGTCGGCGTCGGCTGCTTCGTCGATTCCTGTATCGGCTGCGCCGAGCGCGACCTCGATCGCGAACAGTATATGCCGGGTCTCAGCGGCACCTACAATGATTTCGAAGCCGACGGCAAGACACGCACCCAGGGCGGCTATTCCGACTCGATCGTCGTCAAGGAAGGCTATGTCATGTCCATCCCGGACAACCTTCCGCTCGATGCCTCCGCGCCGCTGCTCTGCGCCGGCATCACGCTTTATTCGCCGCTGCGCCACTGGAATGCCGGCCCCGGCAAGAAGGTCGCGATCGTCGGCATGGGCGGCCTCGGCCATATGGGCGTCAAGCTGGGTGCGGCCATGGGCGCCGATATCACCGTTCTTTCCCAGAGCCTTTCCAAGAAGGAAGATGGGCTGAAGCTCGGCGCCAAGGAATATTATGCCACCAACGACCCGGAAACCTTCAAGAAGCTCGCCGGCACTTTCGACCTGGTCATCTGCACCGTCAGCGCCGAAATCGACTGGAATGCCTATCTCGGCCTTCTGAAGGTGGATGGTTCCTTCGTGGTGGTCGGCGCGCCTGAGAATCCGATCCCCGTGCACGCCTTCTCGATCATCCCCGGCCGCAAGAGTATTTCCGGCTCGATGATCGGCTCGATCAAGGAAACCCAGGAAATGCTCGACTTCTGTGGCAAGCACAACATCGTCTCCGAGATCGAGAAGATCAACATCCAGCAGGTCAACGAAGCTTATGAACGCGTCCTGAAGAGCGACGTCCGCTACCGCTTCGTCATCGACATCGCCTCGCTGGCAGCATAAGAAAACGAGAGGCGGCTCCTTCGGGGGCCGCCTTTTTCAATGTCGGGCGATTTCAACTGTGGCGGTGCTGTCAAGATCTCCGCCCTTGGGCGCAGCCGCACCGTCTGCCACCCACGATCAAATGCGACACTCGGATGTCACGATATGCCTCCGGCAAGTCGATGCAGGCGCAGCAGATATTCGACGCCGTTGAACGGATCAGGACCTGATCGCGGGCGCGAGCGCGGCGGGCCAGCCACTGGGGCATAATGATCGAAGCTGCTTTCCATGGTCCCCGCCCCGCTCGTCAGGCGCGGCAATTGCTGCTGGACACCGCGGACCATCTGAGACGCCATGGTACCCTCGAGCCGGGCGACGCCATCGGCAATGACCGAATCCGTCGTCGTTGCTGCCGATTTTGCAAGCAGGGTGACCACGCCGCTCAAATTTTCCGCGGGCGTTTCGAGATAAAAGCGGTCGATTGGCTCGCAGAGCACGGTCCGCGCGGCCGATAGCGCCGTTGCCAGCACCCATGGCGTCAACTGCCGGAAATCGGCGGCGGTGCTTGCAGGCGAACTGTGCCGGGCCGCCGTCATCGCCACGTGGCAATCGATGACCTGCCAGCCGAAAATCCCCTGTTTCAGCGCTTCGAACACGGTCTCCTCGACCGCTCGATAAAAGGCGATGGGCATCTGGCCGACATCCACTTCGAGCGCAAAGCTGTTGCCCGCCCCGGGAGGGCGTGGTTCGACGCGCAGGCCGACGGTTGCCAGGAAGGGATTGGGCTCCTTGAAGAGGATCTGCAGGCCGGCCCCGGTCCCGACTGGCCTCTCGACCAGGATGACGGTGCTTTCCTCGAACTTTGCCTCAAGTCCGAAATCCGTCAGCAGGGTCGATTGGATAACGTCCTTCTGCATCTCGCCGTAGAGTGAAACGAAGACTTCGTCCGTCTCCTCGTTGCGGCGCAAATTGATCAAGGGATCCTGTTCGGCCATCTGGTTCAGCGCCAGCCAGAGCGCCGCCTTGTCGGAAGGCCGCCGCGCAAGAACCCGGGTTTCGAGCGTCGGCGGCGCAAAGTGAGCCCGCCCGCCCGCGGGATCTCCGCCCACCGCATCCCCGATCCGGGCGCCGGCAAGGCCGGCGACGCGGGCAATCTGCCCTGCGCGAAGTCTCTCGGCGCCTTCGATCCGGCCGGCCTCGAACAGGTGGATCGCAGTCACCCGTTCCGGGCCTCTGGGCAGGTCCAGATATTGCCGAAGCCGCACCGTGCCTGAGGCGAGGTAGATATAGGCGAGCTTTTCCCCACCCCAGCCGCGTTCGATCTTGAAGATCTTGCCCGCGACCGGGCCATCCGGATTGGAGCACCGGCCGGGCAAGATCGTCGCAATGGCCGATGCCAGGGCGGGCATGCCGACACCGGTCATCGCTGCGCCCGCGAAGACCGGATGGACGAGGCCGCTCGCCACCTGATCGGCCAGGCAGCGCCCAAGCCTTTCCTCGGTCAGGCGACCGGGAGCAAGGATATAATCGGCAAGCAGGGCCTCGTCGTTTTCTGCCAGTGCCTCGCAGAGCGGCGTGAAAAGCGGCTCGTCTCCCGGCGCGAGCGTCTCCGCCCGGGCAAGCTTGGCTCCGGCATCGATGACCGACGACATGGCGATGGGGCGGACCGCCAGCTGCGCGGCTAGGGCCTCCACCACCTCCTGATATCGGGCCCCAAGACGATCGACCTTGTTGACGAAGAAGATGAAGGGAACGCCAAGCCGCCGCAGCGCTCGCACCAACACCCGTGTCTGGGCCTGCACGCCTTCGACCGCCGAAACGACGACGACCGCGGCATCCAGCAATCCCAGCACCCGCTCGACCTCGGCGATGAAATCCGGGTGGCCGGGCGTGTCGATGAGATTGACGATCCTGTCGCCGATCGCAAACGACACCACCGCCGCCCTGATCGTGATGCCGCGTAGTCGTTCGAGTTCGAGAGTGTCCGTCTGTGTATTGCCGGTATCGACGCTGCCGAGCTTGTCGATGACGCCGGCGTCAAAAAGCAGTCTTTCGGTAAGGCTAGTCTTGCCTGCATCTACATGGGCGAGAATGCCCAGATTCAAAGTGCGCATGAACCACCAACTTCTCAGAATTTCGAATGTGATTTTCGTGAGAAGTGAATCGGCGCATTGGAACCTCTACCCGTTGCTACGGCTGGATGCGCACCTCCCGGTGGTTGGGAGACGCGGATGGAATGCTAAGGGTGTGCGGGGAGATGTGTCAAGCTTGGGCGTATCGCGTTGTCTAAAGGCTCCGACATGTGTGCCGCAGGGCACGACAATCAGCCCTCATGGTGAGGGTGAGGAGCGAAGCAATCGATCCAGTGATCGATTGCAGCGACAAACGCAGGGCCGTCTCGAACTACGAGGGCGGGTGGCTAAGCGGTGCATGCTGCATGCAGATGTCGCTGGGTGAAGCGCCGGTGGCCGTCCCCGATCCTTCGAGGCCCTCCGGGTGCACCTCAGAATGAGGCAGGAGAGACGGCGCATTCCCGGACAGCTTTCACGGGCAAAGGAGGCCTACTCCTCCTCTCGCATCGTTTCTTTCTGGGTGATCAGCCGGGCGCTGTGCTGGCCACTCAGATAGATCCACAACCAACTCCAGGCGACGGAGAAGCGCGAGCGGGTGCCGATCAGGAAGTAGATATGGGCAAGACCCCAGATCCACCAGGCGATCCAGCCCTTCAGCTTGATCCGGCCGAAATCGATGATGGCCGCACTCTTGCCGATCGTGGCGAGGCTGCCCTGGTGCCAGTAGCGGAAGGGCGCCGGTGCCGGCTTGCCGGACAGACGGGCACGGATCACCTTGGCGACGTAGCCGCCCTGCTGCTTGGCGGCAGGCGCGATGCCCGGCACCGGCTTCCCGTCCTCGCGCATCACCGATGCGGTATCGCCGACGACGAAGACGTCGGGTAGCCCCGGCGCGCCCAGATCCTTCTCGACCACGACGCGCCCTGCCCGGTCGGCCGCAACGCCGAGCCACCGTGCCGCCGGCGAGGCGGTGACGCCGGCTGCCCAGACGATCGTCCGGCTGGCAACGAAGGTGTCGCCGATCTTCACGCCGTCGGCATTGCATTCCGTCACCGGCCTGCCGAGATGGATCTCGACCCCGAGTTTCTCCAGCGCCTTCTGGGCATAGGCCGAAAGCTCTTCGGCGAAGGTTGGCAGCACCCGCGGACCAGCCTCGACCAGCACGACGCGGGTCTTGCGCGTATCGATGTTGCGGAATTCCTTGGGCAGCGTGAAATGCGCGAGTTCGGCAATGATGCCGGCCAGCTCGACACCGGTCGGCCCGGCCCCGACGATGGTGAAGGTCAGAAGCGCATCGCGCACGGTTGGATCGGCCTCCATCTCCGCCCTCTCGAAGGCAAGCAGCACGCGCCGGCGGATCGTCGTCGCATCCTCCAACGTCTTCAGGCCCGGCGCCACCGGCTCCCATTCATCATGGCCGAAATAGGCATGCGTCGCCCCGGTCGCCAGCACCAGCGTATCGTAACCAAGAGTCATGCCGTTACGGAGGGAAACAGTCTTTGTGCCGCTGTCGACGCCTGTGACCTCGCCGAGCAGAACCGTCACGTCAGGCCGGTCGGCATAGAGCCGGCGGATTGGCCAGGCGATTTCCGAGGTGGAGAGAATGGTCGTCGCCACCTGATAGAGCAGCGGCTGGAAGAGATGATGGTTGCGCCGGTCAACGAGCGTGATCTTGACGCCAGCGCCTTTCAAACCGTTGACGAGTTGCAACCCGCCAAAACCGCCGCCGACAACGACGACATGATGATCGCCCATGACCTGCCCCTTCTGCGCCATTTCGCTGAAAGCCAATGTGGCCCTCGCCGCAAAGGTTGCAACCGCCGTTTCGGCATGTCTCCCCTGCGTCACCCGCAGTCGAAAGAGCATGTCGCGCAAAAGTGTGCAGCGGTTTTGCGAGAACGACATGCTGGAATTGAAAGGCCTAGACCAAAGCGCGACAAACGAGTCCGATCGCGGCGCGCTTTAGCGCCGAGATTATCGGCAACTCCTGCAATCCAACCCGGCGACGCTTGTGAAGCGGACGTCGGGCAGAATTATAACTGCCCAGAGCCTCGGTCGAGGTGCGACACAGACATAGCGTTCGAACGGGTAGTCGGCCCGGAACAGTTCACGGCGCAGCAATCAATAGGGACCGACGCACTGGCGACGGGGTCCATGATAGGGCTGGAAGGTATTGTCGAACGCCCTGTACGACCGATAACGCGCATAGCACCAACTCTCGTGGTTGCCGCCCCGTCCATAATAGCCAGACGACGCATAGGCCCGATAGGGCCGGCCATAATAGCGATACGGCGAACCGTAATAGCGGTAGGGCGAGCCGTAATAGCCGTAGGGTGAACCGTAATACGAGCCGTAATAGGGCTGTGCCAATGCGCCGCCAATGATGGTGCCGACGGCTAGGCCACCCAAGGCCCAGCCCCAGTCCGCTCCATGGTTATGGTGGTAACCTCTGTAATAGCCGCCTCGGTAATGGCCGCCACCCCAGTGGCCGCCTCGGCCACGCCATTGCACATGCTCTATCTGCTGCTGCGCTTCGATCCTGGGTGGGTTGATAGCCGGAAACGCTTGAGCCGGCGTGATGCCGGGGGCACCTATGATCAAGCACAACGCGGCGACGGTCAGCTTTCTCATGACTGTTCTCCTCTGCTCCTCCAAGTGAGGGAAATATCTTCCCCTCCTCCTGAACCAAAGGTGAACGCAATATGTCCAAAAACGTTCCTTATAGAGACACATTAATCCCTATCGATGGCACTGCGAATTATCGGCTGCTGGTGCAATCCGACCTTGCTGTTTCCAGGAGGCTGTAAACGTGTCGCGCATCCTCGATCCCCAGAAGCTGAGGTTCGTTGGCCAGACTTGGCGTCCAGCCGCTCATCCTCCTGTTGGACGGCACGCAGAATTTGATCGTACCCTTGCCGCGGCTGCCCTCTTCAAGACTGATCGACGGCAGGAGTTCGAGCTGGTTGGTGGACAAATGTCGAAAGAGCCCGCTTCTGCGAATGATCACACGTCTGTTGGTCAGTACATATTCCGTCCGAGCCCGGGCAGCCGCATCGACGAAAAAGCGTCCGGCCATTAGGTAAAGGCCCATGAGTACGAACGGAATACCCCATAATTTTGTGAATACCGGCGTTTCCGTGCTGATGGCAGTAATTTCCCAGAAGATCGCAAAGCCGCCCCACAAAAGCGAGAACGGAACGAGGAGGAAATCCCGCGATGTCAAAAGAAATCCTTGTCCGGGATGCCCTGACCAAAGAAGCTTTTCCCCCGGCATGAGAAAGCTACGAATATCGCTATCGCTCATACTGTCATGCCCCTTCAAATGATTTTTCACCGGGCGTAGCCCACCGGTATTGCCATTCCATGTTTCAATTCTTCCATCGAGATCGACGCCGAGACGTCGAAGAGTTCGAGCTTGCGCACGATCTGCTTGTAGATCACGTCGTAATGCTCGACGCGCGGCAGCACGATCTTCAGAATGTAATCGTGATTGCCGGTCAGTCGGTGCGCCTCGACGATCTCGGGAATGTCGCCGATGATCCGGCGAAAGCTTTCCGTCCATTCGTCGGAATGGTGAGCCGTCTTGACGAGAGCGAAGACCGTCGTCGGCACGCCCATTTTCTCCCGGTCGAGCACGAAGATGCGCCGGGCGATATGGCCGCTTTCTTCCAGCCGCTGGATACGCCGCGAACAGGCCGACACCGAAAGCGCCACGCGCTCCGCAAGATCGGTCACGGATATGCCTGCATCCTTTTGCAGCATGTCGAGAATGCGCCTGTCGCGATCATCAAGCATGTATCCTCCGCCCAATATTTGCACGATTTCATCAAATGGCGCAAAATTATAGCACATATCCCACCATGGAAACAAATAACGCAAACACACCGCGCCGGGATTACGGCATCATTTTCGAAAGTTCAGAATCATGGAGAGCGTGAAGACATGGAAACGATCGGCCTGATCGGCGGCATGAGTTTCGAAAGTTCGGCGGTCTATTACCGTCTCGTCAACGAGATGGTGCGAGACCGCAAGGGTGGCCTTGCCTCGGCCGAACTCATCCTGCATTCGGTGAACTTCGAGGAGATCGTCGCCCTTCAGAAGGCCGGCGCCTGGGATATGGCCGCCCGTCGCCTTGCCGACGTGGCTTTGCGCCTGCAGATTGCTGGCGCCGGCTGCATCCTCATCTGCACCAACACCATGCATCTGATTGCCGACGAGGTTGCCAAGAAGATCTCCGTGCCGCTGATCCACATCATCGACGAGACGGCGAAATCGCTGCATGCCGGCGGCCGGAAGCGCCCGTTGCTGCTTGCGACCCGCTACACGATGGAACACGGCTTCTACAGCGACCGCATGAAAAACCTCGGTCTCGACATCATGGTTCCCGATGCCGGCGACCGCACCACCGTGCACGACATCATTTTCAATGAACTCTGCGCCGGCAAGGTACTCGACAGCTCACGCGACAAGCTCATGGCGGTCATATCACGCGCCATCGACAACGGCGCCGACAGCATCATCCTCGGCTGCACCGAGATCTGCCTGATCCTCGATCCCGACCATCTGCCGCTGCCCGGCTTCGACACCACGGCGATTCATGCGCGAGCGGCAGTCGATTTCGCGCTTGGCGCGGACGAGATCGCGGAAGAGGAAGCGGCCTGAAAGTGTCTCGCCTCGGATTGCCAAATTAGTTGACTCAGTCCATTAAATACAGGACAAGATCTCTATTTGGAGATTCTTGAGTTGTTGACAAGGCTCGTTCTCTCCTCGGCGTTATCCTCGGCCTTGTGCCGAGGATAAACGAAAGATGAGTGGGCCGACTTGTCAGCAGTCTGACAAGGTTTCCATCTGGAGATCTTTGCCATGTCCGATATCGCCCTCATCGAAACCGCGCGCGATTTCAACCGCTTCTATACGAACTTCCTCGGCCTCCTGAACAAGGCCTATCTCGACACCGCATTCACGCTCACGGATGCCCGCATCCTCTTCGAGATCGGCTCGCATGACGGTGTCAGCGCCGTGGCGCTGGTCCGCGACCTGCATCTCGACCCGGCCTATCTCAGCCGTATCCTCAAGCGTTTCCGCGCAGAGGGACTGATCGAGACCAGTCCGGATCCGGCCGATCTGCGCAGCCAGGTCATCATTGTCACCGACCGGGGACGTGAGCAGTTCGAAGAACTCGGCCGGCGCGCCAATGCGCAGATCGCCGCCCGTTTCGACAATCTCGCGGCCGGCGAGCCGGAGGCGGCAGTCTCGGCCATGCACACCATCCGCGCCCTCCTCGACCCTACGGCCAAACCCGCACCGGCCGTCATCCGCGCCCATCGCGCCGGCGATATCGGCTGGATCGTTCAGAGCCAGGGCCGTTTCTACGCCGAGGAGTATGGCTGGGACCTGCGCTTCGAAGCGCTGGTCGCCGAAGTTGCCGGGAAATTCCTCGCCAATTTCGATCCGGCCAAGGAATATTGCTGGATCGCCGAGCGCGGCGGCGTCAATGTCGGCTCGGCCCTCGTCACCAATGGCGGCGACGGCATCGCCAAGCTCCGTCTGCTCTATGTCGACAAATCAGCCCGCGGCCTCGGGCTCGGCAAGATGCTGGTCGACGAATGCATCCGCTTCTCCAGACAGAAGGGCTACCGCGAACTCTCGCTCTGGACCAACGACATGCTGGAGACCGCCCGCGCCATCTATATCAAGGCCGGCTTCCGGCTTGTCTCCGAGGAGAGACACCGCATGTTCGGCCCCGAGGCGAACGGCCAGAACTGGGTTCTGGCTCTGTGATTTGCTGCGTCGCAAAAGTTTCGCTTGATTTGGAAACAAACATTTCCTAATTAGATGCCATGAATACGGCGACCATTGAACATCAAGAAAAGACCAGGGGCCGCGGCCGGCCGCGCGAATTCGACGTGGAGGCAGCGCTCGACGCTGCCCTACGCGTCTTTTCCGAGCGCGGGTATCACGCCGCCTCGATCAGCGAACTGACCGAGGCCATGGGTCTTGCCGCCGGCAGTGTCTACAAGGCGTTCGGCGATAAGCGTGGCATCTTCCTTGCAACGTTCGACCGCTACCGCGCCGTGCGCCGTGGCATGCTCGATGCCGAACTCGCCAAGGCAGAGACCGGCCGGGATAAGCTGCATGCGCTGATCGCCTTCTTTGCGGCCTCCTCCCACGGCGAAACCGGCAGGCGTGGCTGCCTGGTGGTCGGCAGCGCCGGCGATCTCGCTCTCTTCGACAGCGAAGCGGCCGAACGTGTCGCCGCCGCCTTCATGACCGACGAGACACTGCTGGCCGATCTGATCCGCCTCGGCCAGTCCGACGGCTCGATTTCTGCAGACCTCGATATATCAGCGACCGCGCTTGCGCTTCTCTGCCTCACCAAAGGCATGCGCGTCATCGGCAAGGTGGAGCGCAGCGGTGAAGAAATGGCGGCCGTCGCCGAAGCCGCGATGAAGTTGGTGACCTGACATCCCCCGGAGAAAGGCAAGCCATTCTCTCGGAGGAGCGGCAAGCTGTTGCACAGCCGGAAGCGGGTGGCCGGCGGCAAGACCATTTGAAATCATTCCTTTCAATCTTTGAATACCGGAGTTCCCGATGAGCATTTCAGCCACCACGCCGGATAAGGCCATTCCCAGGGCGCTATCCCCCTGGCTAACCTTCCTTTTTGCCGCCGCCTGCGGACTGGTGGCCGCCAATCTCTATTACGGCCAGCCGCTTGCCGGCCCGATCAGCGCCGATCTTGGCTTCACGCCTGCCGCCACCGGCCTGATCGTCACGCTGACGCAGATCGGCTACGGGCTCGGCCTGTTGCTGATCGTGCCTCTCGGCGACCTCACCGAAAATCGCCGTCTGGTGTTGCTGCTGATCGCCGTCTCCGCCGTTGCGCTGATCGGCGCGGCGCTGTCGTCGACGCCGACGGCCTTCCTCATCGCCTCGCTCTGCATCGGTCTTTCGTCGGTGGCAGTTCAGGTCCTGGTTCCCTTCGCCGCCAACATGGCGCCGGATGCAACGCGCGGTCAGGTCGTCGGCAATGTCATGAGCGGCCTGCTCTGCGGCATCATGCTGGCTCGCCCCTTTGCAAGCTTCGTCGCCGAAGCTTCCTCCTGGCATGTGGTCTATTACCTCACCGCGGCGCTGATGCTCGTGCTTGCCGTCGTGCTGCGCTTCAACCTGCCGGTTCGGCTGCCGAAGACGAAGCTGCGCTACGGCGAGTTGCTCGCCTCCATGGGTCATCTGGCGCTGACCTCGCGCGTGCTGCAGCGCCGCGCGCTCTACCAGGCCGGTATGTTCGGCGCCTTCAGCCTGTTCTGGACGACGACGCCGCTGCTGCTTGCAAGCCCGGCTTTCGGCCTGACACAGAACGGCATCGCCCTCTTTGCGCTTGCAGGCGCTGCCGGCGCCATCGCCTCGCCGATCGCCGGCCGGCTTGCCGACCGCGGCATGACGAGGATCGCCTCGACGATTGCCATGCTGCTCGGAATGGCTTCCTTCGTGATCAGCCATTTCGCCACGGACGGTTCGCTCACCGCTCTGCTGCTTTTGACGGCCGCGGCGATCCTTCTCGATTTCGGCGTGACGACCAATCTGGTCTGCGGCCAGCGCGCCATCTATGCCCTGAACCCGGAACACCGCAGCCGGCTCAACGGTCTGTTCATGGCGACCTTCTTTGCCGGCGGCGCGCTCGGCTCGGCGCTCGGCGGCTGGGCCTATGCCACCGGCGGCTGGACGATGACAGCCTGGATCGGCTTCTGCTTTCCGGCGCTAGCCTTCCTGTTGTTCCTGACGGAAGGGCGCGGCCGGTAGGAAGCCAGCCTATTTGTCGGTGGAATCAAAATGCGAACGGGCGGCGCGAACGGCGTCGTGGTTTGCCTCCGCCCAGTTCAGCAGCTGCGACAGTGGCTGGTAGAGCGAGCGTCCGAGTTCGGTCATCGAATATTCGACGCTCGGCGGCTTGGTCGGGAACACTTCGCGATGGATATACCCGTCCCTCTGCAGGTCACGTAGTGTCTGCGTCAACATGCGCTGCGAGATATCGGGGAGCATCCGCCGCAGCTCGCCGAAGCGACAGGGCCGAGCCGCCAGCACTTCGAGCAGCAGCGTCGACCATTTGCCGCCAATTTGCTGCATCATGTCCCTGACCGGGCAATTCGAAAAATCGAGACTGGCGAGATCGATCTCGCGCCGCATCCCCGGCATTCTGTTCTTCAGACTGAGGACCGCGCCGGTCATCTGCTGGTTCCTTTTTGGTAACGTAGAGCCGAAAAACTGCCTCCTTTACACCGCCAAGTCAATTCCTATTCTAGTGTAACTCTCTTTTTGAGACCGCCACCAAAACATAGAAGGAAACGACCTATGAGCGAAACCATCCTGGTCACCGGCGCTGCCGGGCAGCTCGGCCAGCGTGTCATCCACCACCTCATCGAGACCTACAGGGTCGCGCCCGGCAGCATCGTCGCGGCAACGCGCAGCCCGCAAAAGCTCGCCGAGCTGGAAAAGAAGGGCGTTCTCACCCGCAAGGCCGATTTCGACGATGTGGCAGGCCTGGAAAAGGCTTTTGCCGGCATCGACCGCCTGCTGATCATCAGCACCGACGCGCTCGACACGCCCGGCAAGCGTATCGCCCAGCACAAGGGCGCCGTTGCAGCGGCCGTCAAAGCCGCCGTCAAGCACATCGCCTACACCTCGATGCCGGCGCCGGACAATTCGCTCGTTTCCTTCGCGCCCGATCATCTCGGCAGCGAGAACGCCATCAAGGCAAGCGGCATCGCTTACACGATCATCCGCGACGCCTGGTATCACGACAATTACCTGCACGGCATGCCGCACAACCTGCAGGGCGGCAAATGGTACAGCGCCACCGGCGACGGCAAGATCTCGACCATCTCGCGTGACGACTGCGCGCTGGCCATCGCCGCAGCCCTTGCCTCCGGCACCGCCGAGAGCGCCACCTATACGCTAACCGGCGCGCAATTGCTGAACAACCGGCAGATCGCCGCCATCGTCTCCGAAGCCGCCGGCAAGCCGCTCGAAGTCGTCGACGTCAATGACGAACAGCTCGGCCAGGGCATCCGCGGCGCGGGTCTTCCCGGCTTCGTCGCCGACATGCTGGTTTCGGCCGACGCCAACATCCGCGCCGGCAACTTCGCGATCGTCACCGAAGACTTCACCAAGCTGACCGGCAAACAACCACAGCCGCTGAAGGATTTCTTCGTGGAACACAAGGCGGCCCTGACGGCGTCAGGCAATGCCGGAGGCCATTGAAGCCTTTCGCTGTGTTCCTGCGCTAGTCGCAGGGATGAGCGAACTCCGATTCTGGATCCCTCATCAGGGCAGATGAGTCACGCACGGCCAGGGCGCGCCGTGGCTGGATTCCTGTGACAGGCACAGGAATCCAGCGCGCCCAGGTCCTTGGGCGCGGGAGACTCTTGCTTCAAAACGCATTGTGTGACTCACAGACAGAAGCGTAATAACCCGCTTCCAGTCAAAGCGTTGAAGGCAACGCCCCGATCAAACTGCCTGCCCGCAGGCGCGGCAAAAGCGCCGTACCGTTTCCGCCATGCCGTATTCCAGCGCATCGGCGGTCAGCCCGTGGCCGATCGAAACTTCAGCAAGCGCGGGAATGCGTTTCACCAGCGCTGGCAGGTTTTCAACTGTCAGATCATGGCCGGCATTGACGGCAAGGCCGATTGCAAGGGCCGCATCCGCCGTCCGTCCGAGTGCTTCGAGGATCGGGGCCGCCCGTTCCGGCGCGCCGTAACAGCCGCCATAGGGGCCGGTATAAAGTTCGATCCGGTCGGCGCCGACTGCCTTGGCGATCTCGACTGCTTCGGCATCCCCGTCGCCATCGGCAAACAGCGACACCCGGCATCCCATCTTCTTCAAACGGGCGACGGCATCAGTCAGAAACGCCCGGTGCTTGCGGAAATCCCAGCCGTGATCGGATGTCGCCTGCGCGGGATCGTCGGGCACCAGCGTCACCTGCTCGGGCGCCGCCCCGGCGCAGAGTTCGAAGAATTCCTCGGTGGGATAGCCCTCGATATTGAATTCGGCCTTGGGAAATTCGTCGTCGATCAGGTTGCGGATCACGGGCAGGTCGGAAAAGCGGATGTGCCGCTGGTCGGGGCGCGGATGCACCGTCAGGCCGCTGGCGCCGGAGGCGAGTGCGATCCGCCCGAGCGCTTCGACGCTTGGCCAGGGCAGATCGCGCCGGTTGCGCAGCATGGCGATGGCGTTGAGGTTCACGGAGAGCTTGGCGGGCATGGCGAAATCCATCGGTCATGAAAATGGGAGGCCCTGCTTTTAAGCCATGTGCTCCGTGATGGCCAACGAGATTCACAAATGGATGCGATGCCAATCGCTGATGGACACCGAAATTGCGCTGAGCATTTGCCGCACGCGTACCGCAGATAGTAAATCCCGTCACCCTTGAAGAGGACCGCGAGATTCCGCAGTGCAGCACATGTTTTTGTGCGACACACCCAAGAACCCGGCAAAATATGCCGGTAAAGTTGCTATCCCATTTAAAAGAGATTATTTTTAGCACTTATAAAAAAGATCGTTCACGCATAACGTGGACATCGTATCGCGTAGAGTACGCCGCGTACTGCTTCTTTCCCACTGAGAAGAACGCTTAGAGGAAACCCCACTCGCCGCGCATGGGAAGCAACTGGCAAATCCGCATGAGGTGCAACAACATGCCCTAGGAGGGTTCATGCCAGACGGTTCCAAACGCCTGTTTGCCACCGCCGGTATCGCTTCGGAGGCCCGATCGAAATATCGGTTCCTGCCTTCAGCCGCGCTGCCGCCGGATCTATCTGATGGTCCCGTGCCCATCGCCGATATGGCCAATGCATTCGGGGTGACACACAGGACACTGCATTTCTACGAAGAGAAGGGCTTGATTTCGGCCAATCGCATCGGCCTGATGCGGGTCTACGGGCAGGACGACGTGATGCGCATGGCCGTCATCACCGTTTGCCGTGAGACGGGCATGGCGATCGCCGTCATCCAGGAATTGATGGACGAGCTTCGCAGCGCCGATTCGCAGGAATCGGCCGAGGCAATGTTCCGCGAGGCCCTGCAGGTACGCAAGCGCGAGCTGACCGCCGAGATGTCGACGCTGCACCGCCAGCTCCAACAGGTCGGCGACCTCCTGGATTACGACGGCACCATCGAGGAGCCGCCGTTGAACGACAATCAGGACAGCGCCAGCCTGAGTCCACAGGAGCGGCGTTGCCTCGAACTGATGGCGGAAGGCTATTCCACCCAGCGCATCGCCCGGGCGCTCGACCTGAAACATGACGAGACCAAGGATCTCGAGGCCGGGATCATCCTGAAATTCCGCGCCAACAACCGCTTTCAGGCCATCGCCAAGGCGGTTCTGCTCGGCATTGTGCAGGCCTGAACACACACGACGGCCGCCACCGTCTCCTGCCCGCCAAACGTCAACGGACGATCGTCAGCGTCTCCGCCGCGCGCGTAATCGCGGTATAGAGCCAGCGCTCCCGCGTATCGCGAAACGCCCAGCTCTCATCGAACAGCACGACATCGTTCCATTGCGAACCCTGCGCCTTGTGCACGGTGAGCGCATAGCCATAGTCGAACTCGTCGTAGCGCTTGCGGGTGTTCCAGGGGATCTCGCCCTCGACATCTTCGAAGGCCTGCTTCAGCAGCTTGATCTTGGCAGCGCCGCGGTCCATGTCGTCGTCCTCGGGGCGGACCAGCAGATTGATGCCGGGCTTCGTCGTTTCCTTCGACGAGGTCATCACCTGCCAGAGCGAGCCGTTGAGCAGGCCCTTGGCCGGATCGTTCCGCAGGCAGACAAGCTTGTCGCCGGTCTGCGGATAATCGGCATTGAAGCCTTTCAGCTCGCGCAGGCGCTGATTGTAGCGGCGGCGCGTCCGGTTGGTGCCCACGAGTACTTGGTCGGCCTTCATCACCAGATCCTGCGTCACCTCGTTCTTCGAGATCACCTTGGCCGTGCCGTAATCGCCATACATCACCTCATTGCCTTCGCGCACCTGCATGGCAAGCTTGATGATCGGATTGTCACGCGCCTGGCGGTGAATGTCGGTGAGCAGGTAATCCGGGTCCTGATTGGTGAAGTAACCGCCGCCGCTGACCGGCGGCAGCTGGCCGGGATCGCCGAGCACCAGGATCGGTGTGCCGAAGCTCATCAGATCCTTGCCGAGCGCCTCGTCGACCATCGAGCATTCATCAACGATGATCAGCGCAGCCTTGGCGACCGGGCTTTGCCGGTTGATCGAAAACATCGGCGCGATCGACGTCTTGCCGGTTTCCTCGTCCTCCACCGCCTCCTCGCCGCGCGGCCGGTAGATCAGCGAATGGATCGTCCGGGCGTTGGAGGCGCCGCGCGAGCGCAGCACCTGCGCGGCCTTGCCGGTGAAAGCGGCAAACAGCACATCGCCATCGACATTCTCGGCGAAGTGCTTGGCAAGCGTCGTCTTTCCCGTTCCGGCATAGCCGAACAGGCGAAAGAGCGGCGAGCGCCCTTCATTCAGCCATTTCGAAACAGCCTTGAGGGCTTCGTCTTGTTGCGGCGCAAATTGCATGATTGCACGACTTGGCAGGATTCGCGGGCGTTAGGCAAGGCGGAAACTGACGCGGCAAGGCCGATGACGCCAAATCCGCCCGGCCGACAATCATCCCTCCCACCGCCGATCCGCTCCGCTTGCTGACATCGACGGATCCTGCCCGATGGCATCAGTCAGAAAGTCCAGAACCGTCTTGACCCGCAGCGGTATGTTTCTGCGGGAGG
Source organism: Rhizobium sp. BK112 (assembly GCF_014193215.1). NCBI lineage: Bacteria > Pseudomonadati > Pseudomonadota > Alphaproteobacteria > Hyphomicrobiales > Rhizobiaceae > Rhizobium > Rhizobium sp. BK112. The sequence goes on along the minus strand of NZ_JACHYZ010000001.1, from coordinate 663,335 downwards.
GATAGACGACATAAATGGGCAGCCGGGTCGGTTGAAAGTCGTTCATGACGGGGATCAGCCGACCCGCGGCGATATCCGGCACGGCGATGATGTGGGAGAGCACAGCTAGGCCCGCGCCGGCAAGGGCCGCCCTGTGAATGGCGACGGCGCTGCACGCCGTCAGCCGCGGCGAGATCCTGACGGATATGTCTTCCGAGCCGTTCGAAAACGACCATGAACAGGCATCGCCGGCCCTGCTGTAGCAGAGGCATTCATGGTCCTTGATGTCCTTCGGCGTCCGCGGCGGCGACCTGCGGGCGAGATAGGCGGGCGAGGCGACGAGGAAGGCCGTCGTCCAGCCGATCCGCCGGCAAACGAGGCTGCTGTCGGCGACGGAGCCCAGACGCACCTCGAGGTCGAGGCGCTCCTCGATCATGTCGGAGCTTTGTTCCCGGAACATCAGTTCCACCGAGAGTTTCGGATGGGCGGCGAGAAGATCGCCCAGCCGATCACTGAGATAGAGGCCGAGTGGCGCTGGAACGCTGAGCCTGACCTTTCCGGAGGCCATGGCACCTTCCGGTCCGGCGGCATCGCCGAGCTCCTCCACCGCCTCGAGAATCCTCATCGCCATTGGCAGCATCCGTTCACCCTCCGCCGTCAGCGAGAGGCCACTCGTCGTGCGATGCAGCAGGCGGGTGTTGAAATGCCCCTCAAGGGCCGCGACCTGCCGCGAGACCGCCGGCTGCGTCACGTCAAGATCATGCGCCGCCGCCGAGAACGAGCCCGTCTCCACGACGCGCAGAAAGGTCCGCAATGCCGATACGATATCCATCCCCGCCCCCTCATACTTTTGCGCATAGGCCTTATGCAGCCAGACTAAGCGAGAATGGCTTTACAGTCCAGCAATTAAGGATATCTTATATCCATAAGGATATTTTGTATCCTTAATTAGAGGAGAAACGATATGACCCAGCGATTGAACTACGCCCAGCAGTCCCCCGAGCTTTTCAAGAAATTCATGGAATTCAGCATGGCGCTGAAGAACAGCGTGATCGACGAAAAGCTGCAGGCTCTCATCGAGATCCGCGCTTCGCAGATCAATGGATGCGGCTTTTGCCTCGACATGCATGTGAAGCAGGCGAAGATCTATGGCGAGAGCGAATTACGGATCCACCACGTTGCCATCTGGCGGGAATCGAACCTGTTCCTTCCCCGCGAGCGCGCCGCCCTTGCCTGGACCGAAGCCCTGACCAAGCTGCCGGAAGGCGGCGTTCCCGAGGAGATCTACGAACGGGTTCGCGGCCAGCTTTCGGAGAAGGAAATCTCGGACCTGACCTTCGTCGTCATGGCCATCAATGCCTGGAACCGCGTCAATGTCGGCTTCAAGACCGTGCCCGGCTCGGCCGACAAGGCTTACGGCCTCGACAAGGCAGGACTGAACTAAGCTTCGCAATTCATTGAGAAGATTCAATTTTAACGCTGCCGCATCTCGGCAGTGAACGGAGATCTGTTATGAAAATCGTTGTCATCGGCGGAACCGGCCTCATCGGTTCGAAGACTGTCGAACGTCTGCGCAAGCAGGGACATGACGTGGTAGCCGCATCGCCGAACTCAGGCGTCAACACGATCACGGGAGAAGGACTGGCCGAGGCGCTCGCAGGCGCCGAAGTCGTGCTCGATCTCGCCAATTCGCCATCCTTCGAAGACAAGGCCGTGCTCGAATTTTTCGAGACCTCTGGCCGCAAACTTCTCGCCGCCGAAAAGGTGGCCGGCGTGAAGCATCATGTCGCGCTGTCCGTCGTCGGCACCGAGCATCTGCAGGAAAGCGGCTATTTCCGCGGCAAGCTCGCCCAGGAAAAGCTGATCAAGGCGTCAGGGATTCCCTACACCATCGTGCATTCGACGCAGTTCATGGAATTCCTCGGCGGCATCGCCCAATCGGGCACTGTCGGCCAGACGGTTCGCCTGTCGCCGGCCTATGTGCAGCCGATCGTATCCGACGACGTCGCCGATGTCATGGCGGATGTGGCGCTCTCACCGCCCGCCAACGCGACGATCGAGATATCAGGTCCGGAACGGGCGCGCCTGAGCGAGCTCGTCGCCAGATATCTGAAGGCCATGAAGGATCCGCGCACCGTCGAGGCTGATGCCGAAGCAAAATATTTCGGCGCCAGGCTCAACGACCAGTCGCTCGTTTCCGACAATAACCCGCGGCTCGGCTCGATCACCTTCGAGCAATGGTTCGCAAAGACCGCGCAGCCGAAGTGATCTTGCCAGGGCGCCATGCGCGCCCTGCGCACCACGATCCCATGGAGATTCCGATGATCAGAACATCATTCCTCGCCGCCGCCCTCGCCTGCCTTGCAGCCACCGGCGCCGGCGCGCACGACGCAAACAAGGCCTCGAAGGTCACCCTCGTTTACGAGCACGAGCTTCCGAACGTGCCGGGCAAGAGCATCAAGGGCGTGCTGGTCGAATACGGTCCGGGCGGCTTCTCCGAAGGCCACACCCATCCCACCACCGCCTTCATCTATGCCACCGTGCTCGAAGGAGCGATCCGCAGCCAGGTCAATGACGGCCCGGTCAAGGTCTATCATGCCGGAGAGAGTTTCTCCGAAATGCCGGGCGATCGTCACGGCGTCAGCGCCAACGACAGCGAGACCAAGCCCGCCCGTCTGCTCGCCGTTTTCGTCGTCGACACCAATCAGAAAGAACTCACCTACCCGCTCAAGAAGTGACATCCGCCGATACCGCCCGTGCAAGCCCGATGCTTGCGCGGGCGGCCGAGATGCTGAATCATGTGCGGCCCGCCCTATCCCGGAGACAGAGAGATGATCTACGACGTGCTCTTCGGCAAGCCTCTGATATCCCTCATTGCGATAGGTTTCGCCGGTATCGTCGTCTGGCATCTGCTCTCCAGCCATCGGCCGACGACGCGACTGGTGGTGCAGATTCTCTTCTTTGCGGCGATGACACTGATCCTCGTCGGCAGCGGTATCGAACCTCACCGGTTTCACGGATATGAGTCCGAGGATCCGCAGGCCTTGCTCGTCATCGTCGCGAAATCGCTCTGGTGGATCCATCTGGCATGGGCCGTCATCGGTTTCATCAGACTGTATCTGGTGCTGGAGGGCAGCCCCCGAGAGGCCCGCCTGCTCCAGGATCTCGTCATCGGCGTCGTCTATATCGGCATGGCTCTGTCGGTCCTGGCCTTCGTCTTCGGCGTGCCGATCGGTACGCTCGTCGCGACCTCGGGCGTCGTCGCCATCATTCTCGGCCTGGCGCTCCAGAACACCCTCGCCGACGTCTTCTCCGGCATCGCGCTGACGCTCGGCCGGCCCTACATCATCGGCGACTGGATCCTCCTCAGCGACGGCACGGAGGGGCGTGTCGTCGAAAGCAACTGGCGCGCGACGCATATCCTGACCAGCGCAAACAATATCGTCGTTCTGCCGAACAGTTTTCTGGCAAAGCTCGGCCTGACGAATGTAAGCCGGCCGGACGAGACCCATCTCTTGATCCTCACCATCCGCATCGCCCCGACGCGGATGCCCGCCTCGGTCCGGCACGTGATGGCGACAGCGCTGGCGAGCTGCAATTCGATCGTCCGCGAACCGCCGCCGGTTGTGGCGCTCAAGGGGCTGGATGCCACGGCGCTGGAGGTCGAGCTGCAGTTCCGGGTAACGAGCCCCAGCCAGCGTGTGCCGGCGCGAAACGAGGTGCTCGACCTCGTCTATCGCCACTGCAAATCGGCCGGCCTGCTTTTGGCCGTTCCAGCCGCGGCCTCCGTCCTGACCGGCGAACTGCCGACCGAAGAGAGCGCACGGCCGCCCCGCGTGACGCCGCTCGAATTGATCGAGGCCATTCCGATCTTTGCGACGTTGACGCGTGATGAAAAGCAGAAACTCGCCGAGACCACGGCCGTGCGCGAATTCCGCAAGGGCGATGTCATCGTGCGGGAGGGCGAAATGCTGCCATCGCTGATGATGGTGCGGGCGGGCATCATCGCGGCGCGCCACGGAGATCAGGAGCGTGGGCGGCTGGCACCAGGTGATTTCTTCGGAGAGACCGGGCTGCTCGCGGGCATGCAGGAAGTCTGCACCCTGGAGGCGCTGACCCCGGTTATCGCCTATGAAATCGATCAGGAGGCCTTCGCGCCGCTGCTGAACGAACGTCCCACACTGGCAGAAGAGATCGCCGACGACCTCGCCAGCCGCGCCGAGCGCTTTCGCGACGGCGCCGCCCTGCCCCCGGAACATGCCGGCAGCGCGCGCGCCATTCTGAAAACCATCAGGACCATCTTCAGGGCATAAAGCAATTCCAGTAAGAGTGCGCAGCAGTTTTGCGTCCGGAATTGCGAAAAACAAATACAGGGCATTTCCGTGGCTCAAAGAAAAGCGGAAATGCCCTCAAGCGCGGTCTTCCCCTCAGCCGGCGCGCTTCAGCACCCATGCGAAGGTGCTCTGCCAGAGTTCGGCCGGAACCTCCTCGGACAGGATCCCGACGAGATCGGAAAGCCGGACGCGCCTCAGCGTATTGCGCCAGGCCTCGTCGGCTTCCCACATGATGCGGGCGACCGCGCAAGGCTTGCTGTCACAATAGCCTTCCGCCCGGCATGGATTGTTTTCCCGGATATTCGTGCAGGTGAAGCTGCGCGCGCTTCCCTCGACCGCCTCGACGATGTCGAGGAAATTGATCTCGGACGAGGGTCTTGCAAGCCGGTAGCCGCCGCTCGGGCCGAGCGTGGTGTTGACCAGCGATGCCTGCGAAAGGCTCTGCAGCGCCTTGGAGAGGTATTCCTTCGGCAAACCATGAAGCTCGGCGAGCGCCTTGGTGGAAAGGTACCTGCCCTCTGGCAGGCCCGCGAGAATGGCGCAGCAATGCAACGCCCACTCGACCTGGCTTTTCAGGATCATTCGGCAACTCTTGTGATGGCTGGCTCGGCCATTGGAATTAAGGATATATCATATCCGAAAACCGGTATGATGTAAACGACCTGCATAAGCAGCGTGTTGCCGCCTGAGCCGTGAACCTCAGCCGGCCTCGCTCTCGCCCCTCGCCTGATCATTCTCAATCCCGGCAATCAGCTTGCGCAGCAGCGCCGCGAGCGCCTCGCGCTCCTGTCCGTCAAGAGCCTGCAGAAACGAGGATTCGCTCGCCATATCGGTGCGGAAGGCCTTTTCGGCGAGTGCGGCGCCGGCTTCTGTCAACGCCACCAGCACACTGCGCCCGTCACGTGGCGATTTCTCCCGGCAGATCAAGCCCGCTTTCTCCAGACGGTCTAGCCTGTGGGTCATGCCTCCCGACGAGATCATCAGCGCCGAATACATGTCCGTTGGGGTCAGCCGGTAAGGTGGCCCGGAACGGCGAAGCGTTGCGATCACGTCGAATTCGCCTCGGTCGAGGCCAAAATCGGCAAAGGTCGCCTCGATGCTGGGGCGCACCAGGTTGGACAGCCGAAAGGCCCGCCCCAGGATCGCCATCGGCTCCGTGTCGAGGTCGGGCAGTTCCAGCGTCCATTGCCGGCGCAGCCGGTCGACATGGTCCTCGCTCGGGCGGCCCTCGTCCTCGGGGCGGTCACCGTTCCCTTCAGTTCCATCCATCATTCTCTGCCTCATATCACCACGGGCGAGACATACACCTTTCACTCGATTCACGGAAGATATCTTGACGGGAAGATAATTTTCAGAGATATATCTTCTCGCAAAGATAGTTTGCGTTCGCAGACGGCACGAGCAGGAGGCACGTGATGTTCAGGATTCTTCGACACCAGGAACCACGGCCGGATCAGAGCAGGACGGTCCGCTTCGAAGGCCACGATTACGGCGGCGAGATATCGCTCTTCCTCGTCGACAACGAGCCCGGCCAGGGCCCCGATCTGCATGTCCATCCCTATTCCGAGACATGGGCCGTCCGGAAAGGCGAAGCCGAGTTCACCGTTGGTGACGCCAAAACCCGGGCCTTTCCCGGTGATATCGTCGTCGTGGCCGCCAACATTCCCCACCGCTTCGAAAATGTCGGCACGGGACGGCTCGAAATCGTCTGCATTCATGCCAGCGACACTATCGTGCAGGAGTTTGTGTGAGGCGAGACTGCCCCCGAAAAACACCCCAAAGAGGAGGAAACCGCAATGTCCAAGATGATCTTCGTGAACCTGCCGGTAAAAGACATTGCTGCTGCGACCCGCTTCTACGAAGCGATCGGATGCAGCAAGAACGAACAGTTCAGCGATCACCAGGCCTCGAATATGGTCTGGTCCGAGGCGATTATCTTCCATTTGCTGACGCGCGATTTCTTCGCGAGTTTCACGCCAAAACCTGTTGCCGAAGCGGAGAAGGCGAGCGAAATGCTGATCGCACTGACGATGGACAGTCGTGAAGACGTCGACGCCATCGTCGAGGCGGCCTCAACCGCCGGCGGCAAGGCCGATCCGCGCGCCCCGACAGACATGGGCTGGCTCTATAACCGCGCCTTCGAGGATCTCGACGGCCATATATTCGAAGCGGTATGGGTCGATATGGCGGCGGCGTCCGCCTCGGGGCAATAGCCGACAAGCCACCCGACGCGACCGCACGGGCGAAGCGGGTTTCGGCCAGCCTCGCCCGTAAAAATTTCGCCACCTGGGAATAAAACTGCCTCGCCTCGTGTCTCATCTCAGGCATCGCAAGATTGCGTGCCCAATCTGAGGAGAGACATCATGAAGTCCGTGAAATTTCTGTCCGTCGTGGCGGCCGCCGCCCTTGCCGCGACCGCTGCTTTCGCCGCCGCTCCCGTCAAGACCGTCGATTCCGCCAAGGGCAAGGTGCTCGCCGGCGAAAACGGCATGACGCTCTACACCTTCAAGAAGGACGTCAAGGGCGTTTCCAACTGCAACGACGACTGCGCCAAGAACTGGCCACCGCTGATGGCCGCTGGCGACGCCAAGGCCGATGGTGCATATTCGATCATCGATCGCAAGGATGGCACGAAACAATGGGCCAAGGACGGCATGCCGCTCTATTTCTGGGTCAAAGACAAGAAGGCAGGCGACATCACCGGCGATGGCGTCGGCGGCAATTGGGATCTCGCCAAACCCTGATTGTGGCGGCCCTGATCGCCCAGACCCAAATCACCAGAGAGCCGGCGTGAAGATACCCGCACCCGAAACCTTCGAGGGCCAGATCCTGGCCCTCCTGCCCTCGCTCCGGCGGTATTCGCGCAGCCTGACGCGCTCGGATGCCGATGGCGAGGATCTGCTCCAGGATTGCGTCGAGAAGGTTCTCACGCGCCGTGGCCAATGGCGCGGCCTCAACCTGCGCGGCTGGGTCCTGACCATCATGACCAATCTCTATCGCAACGGCCGGCGCGGCAAGGCGCGCGACGGCCTGATCGAACTCGACGCGGCTGAGGATATGGCCTCTTCCGAACCACCGGCCGATCCGCTGGAGCGCGCGCGGCTCGACGATGCGCTGAACAGCCTTTCGGAAGAACACCGCGCCGTGCTGATGCTCGTGGTCATCGAGGGATATACCTATGGCGAGGTCGCCGCCGCGCTCGACATCCCGATCGGCACCGTCATGTCCCGCCTGTCGCGCGCCCGCCGGCGCATCGCCGAGCGGCTAAAGGCCGACAACATCATTACGCTTCGGAGACCGAAATGAACGAGACCAATCCGAGCGTCACCGAAGCCGATCTCCACGCCTATGCCGACGGCCAACTACCAGAAACGGCGCGTGCCCGCATCGAGGCCTTCCTGGCCGACAATCCCGATGAAGCGGCGATGGTCGCCGCATGGCAGGCGCAAAATGGGGCGATCCGCTCGATGTTTGCAGGTTATGAGCAGGCGAAGGACACCGACCCCCTGCTGGTCGTCCCCCCGCGCGCCATTCCATCAGGCTCGAAACGCTGGGCGATCGCTGCGGCCGCCCTCGTCGTCTTCGCGCTCGGCGCCGTCAGCGGCCATTATGGCCCAGCACTTCTGGAAAAGCCGGAGTTGCAGCTTGCCGGCGACGAAACGCTGCCGAAACAGGCTGAGACCGCCTTCGCGGTCTATGCCGCCGAGGTTCGTCACCCCGTCGAGGTCTTCGCAGACGAGGAGGCCCATCTCGCCACCTGGCTCGGCAAGCGCCTGGCAATCCAGAATCTCAAGATCCCGAACCTGCAGCCGCTCGGCTTCAAGCTGGTCGGCGGCCGCCTGCTGCCGGTCGACGGCAGGCCGGGCGCCATGTTCATGTACGAGAACCAGGCCGGCGAGCGCCTGACTGTCCTGGTCGGCCGCAACACGGACAACCGCACGACGAGCTTCCGCTTCGCCTCGTCGGGCAATGTCGAGACCTTTTACTGGATCGACGGCGAACTCGGCTATGCCGTCACCGGCGAAATCTCCCGCGAGACGCTACGGAAGGTGGCTGAGGAATGCTATAAGCAGTTTCCGTCGTGAGGATCAGCGCGAGGGATCGTTGCTGAGCTCGATCGGCCGTCCGTGCGGCGTCGCTTCCGCCGCCCGCTGCCAGCTGTGCTGCAGTGCCAGGATCGTTTTCGCATCGGCGATGCCGTTGCCGACGATCAGATCCGAGAGAGCCGCCACCCAGCAGTCGAAATAGTCGCTGCCATCTTCGGCCCGGCCAGGCCTGTGCAATTGCGCGGACAGCGTTTCAGCCCATTGGCTCCAGCTGAACAGCCCTTTTGCGTGCAGGTGCACGGTCATGGCAAAGGCTTCGGCCGCCCATGGCTCGGGAAAGACCGGCTCTCCCTCCGGCGATCTCGGCAGGCTGGGCGATTGCCTCAACGGCGATGTCTCATGCCGGCTCAAGATAGCTCTCCCATGCATCGATCGACACGGTCAGCGTGGGATCGGCATCCGCGCCCCAGATCTCCGCGCCGTCGAAGACGATGGTATACAGCCATTGCGGGTTTTCGCCCTTGCCATGCGCATTGTCGTCAGGGAAGACGAACGAACCTTGTACAGCTTCGACCACACCGGTCCTGGCGCGCGCGTAACGCGGTAGGCGCGTATGCGTCGGCGGGTTGAAATTCTTCGTCTTCACCGTCTCGCCGACCGCAAAGAGCGGAGCGGTCTTAACAGGACGATCGCAAGGCCCACCCTTTGCCAAAACGGCGGGCACGATGTCCGCTTTCAGCACCCGCTTCGGCACCGCGCCGTCCTGCAATGCATGGCCGGACAGCAACTCCTCGCGCGTCGCAAAGCCGTGCCGCTCCAGCAGCTTGTCGATGCCGCGGATCCAGATCTCGTAGTAGCTGGCGGCGAGGTAATCGGCCGGCGGAATATTCTCGCGCGCATGCCGGCTTTCATCGATCGTCCACGCGCCGAAAGCGCCGCAGGAGATGGTGATGCCGAGCGCCCGCTTTTCCCATGCTGCATGAAAATAGGGCTCATTCTTTTCGGGCGCGACCGGCCCGAAGCCCATCTGCCCGCCGAGATCGTGCGGTCCGTTCATGGTGTGCTCTCCGGGCTGGCAGCAACCGCGGTGCCGATCATCGCATCGCGGCTGACGAGACCGGCAAGCGCCTGTTCGTCCATTCCTTCCGTGCCTTCCGGCCGCTCGGGAATGACGAGGTAACGCAGCTCTGCCGTCGAATCCCAGACGCGGATCTTCTTGTCCTCCGGCAGCGTCAGCCCGAATTCCGCAAGCACGCCGCGCGGATCGATGACGGCGCGCGAGCGATAGGCCGGCGCCTTGTACCAGACCGGCGGAAGGCCGAGCACCGACCACGGATAACAAGAGCAGAGCGTGCAGACGACGAGATTATGGGTCTCGGCCGTGTTGAAGACGGCACGCATGTGCTCGCCCTGCCGGCCAATGTAGCCGAGACTGGCGATCGCCGCCGTCGCATCACGCTTCAGCCAGTCGGCGAAATCGGCATCGCCCCAGGCTTTGGCAACGACATGCGCGCCGTTTCTCGGCCCCACCTTCGTCTCATAGGTCTCGACGATCGCATCGATCGCCGCCGGATCGATAAGCCCCTTCTCCGTCAGCAACGTTTCCAGCGCCTTCACACGTGCCTGCATGTCGGAATAGAGATTGTCGTGATCATGCCCGTGGGCATGATCGTGGTCATGGCTATGCGCGTCATGATCGTCGTGCAAGACACTGTCCTCCCGAAACTTTCTCCTATTTTTACCATATGCCGCAGGTCCGCCAAGCCCTTCTATGCGCCCTCAGCTTTTCCGCTAATCTCCCGCCATGAACATTCTGATTCTCGGCGCAACCGGCTTCATAGGCTCCGTGGTCGCGGCCCGGCTCGTTGCCGATGGCCACGCAGTGACCGGGCTTGGCCGCAATCCCGCGCGTGCCCGCCTGAAACAGTCGAAGGTCGACTGGCGGCGCGCCGATCTCTCGCGCATGACGAAACCGGCGGATTGGGACGACATCCTCAAGGACCAGCATGCCGTCATCAATTGCGCCGGCGCCCTGCAGGACGGCCTTTCGGACGATCTGTCGGCCACCCAGGCAGAGGCGATGCTGGCGCTATATTCCGCCGCAAAAGCCTCGTCGCGCCCGCTGATCGTGCAGATATCGGCAAGGACGGCGGGAGCGGCCGGCGATCTTCCCTTCCTCGCCACCAAACGGCGGGCCGACGAGGCGCTTGCTGCCAGCGGCCTGCCATATTTCATCCTGCGCCCTGCCCTGGTTCTCGGCCGCAATGCCCATGGCGGTTCGGCGCTGCTGCGCGCACTCGCAGCCTTTCCATTGGTGCTGCCCCTGGTCCATGCCGAAAGCCTCGTCGAAACACTCTCTGTCGACGATGTGGCGGAAGCCGTGTCGCGGGCGGTTTCTGGCGACATCTCCGGCGATGTCGATCTTGCCGCCGCCGAGACCCTGACGCTCGCCGATCTCGTCCGCCTGCACCGGCAATGGCTCGGCCTCCCTCCCGCCCGCGTGTTTGCCCTTGCCCCCTGGCTTGCCCGGCCGGTGACATGGCTCGCCGATCTGTCGGGCCTGCTCGGTTGGCGTTCGCCGCTGCGTTCGACAGCGATGACCGTCATGTCGGAAGGCGTGCAAAGCTCGAAAGCAGGAAGCGGCCTCGTCGCGACATCAGCGGCTGCGACGCTCTCGGCCAATCCCTCCGGCGTCCAGGATCTCTGGTTTGCCCGGCTCTATCTCCTGAAGTCGCTTGTCATATCGGGCCTGTCCGTCTTCTGGCTGCTTTCCGGCCTGATCCCGCTGCTGGCGCTCGAGAGGACATCCGCTCACTTCCTGCCATTCATGCCTCACGCTGCCGCAACGGCGCTGACGCTGGCGACCTGCCTCGTCGACATCGTCCTCGGTGCCGCCGTCCTTGTCCGTCCCCTGGCGAAACGCGCCCTTCTCGGCATGCTTGGAGTGTCGATCGCCTATCTCGCCGGCGCCAGCCTGCTCGAACCCGTGCTCTGGCTCGATCCGCTCGGGGTTCTCGTCAAGGTGCTGCCGTCGATCCTGTTGACGCTGGTAGCCCTTGCCATCCTGGATGAACGCTGATGCTTGAAGAATGGCTGCTGCTCGCCCATGTCATTGGCGCGACCGTGCTCTTCGGTACCGGCGCCGGTATCGCCTTCTTCATGGCGATGGCGCATCGCACACGCGATCCCGCACTGATCGCCCATGTCTCAGCAACCGTCGTCATCGCCGATACGCTCTTCACCGCCACCGCGGCCATCCTCCAGCCGGTGACCGGCACTCTGCTGGCGCGATCGATCGGCTGGGACCTGTCGGAGGGCTGGATTGCGCTGTCGCTGCTGCTCTATGTCGTCACCGGCCTGTTCTGGCTGCCGGTCGTCTGGATCCAGATCCGGCTGCGCAATCTCGCTCGCGCTGCCGCGGCATCGGGAAAAGCCCTGCCGCCAGCCTATTTCAGCCTTTACCGCATCTGGTTTGCTTTCGGCTTTCCAGCCTTCTCAGCCGTCCTCGGCATTTTCTGGCTGATGCTGATGAAGCCGTCGATCGCTCTATTTTAACATCGGCCAGAGGCTTAGCACCAAGAGCACTGCCATGCTGATGTTGAACCATTTCAGCCGCACCGGATCGGAAAGCCATTCCCTGAGCGCCGAGCCGAAGCCTGCCCATGTCGAAACGCTGGGGACATTGACCACCGCGAAAGCGAGACCGACGATCAGCACGCTGACGAGATAGAGTTGCGGATTGGTATAGGTGGCCATCGCGGTGACCGCCATCACCCAGGCTTTTGGATTGACCCATTGGAAGGCGGCAGCCGCAAAGAAGGACATCGGCTCGACGCCGCTCTTGCCTTCGCTGAGCGAGCGCGACGTGGCGATCTTCCAGGCGATCCAGACGAGATAGGCGCCGCCCGCAAATTTCAGCGCCGTATAGACGGCCGGCACCGTATGCAGAAGCGCGCCGAGCCCGAGGCCGACGCCGATGAGCAGCGAGAAAAAACCGGCGCCGATGCCGAACATATGCGGGATCGTCCTGCGGAAGCCGAAGTTCACGCCCGATGCGAAAAGCATCATATTGTTCGGTCCCGGCGTGATCGATGTCGTGAAGGCAAAGAGAACGAGGGCGAGAAACGTATCCAGCGGCATGCGACCTCCCCAGCCAGCTTTTTGCGGCCTGCTTATTTAGGTCAGCATAGCTGCCCTAAACTGCCGATGCCATGACATCATTGTCATGGTGACAGGATTACTTGAAAGATGGCGAGCCGGCCCAATCTCTTGCCGAAGGGACAGAAAATTATGCAAGACGACCCGATTCCATTGATCACATTCCCGAACGGCACGGCGGTGCCGGCGCTCGGCCAGGGAACCTGGGCCATGGGCGAGGATGCCGGCCACGCCAGGGCCGAGATCGAAAGCCTCAAGGCAGGCATCGATCTCGGCATGACACTGATCGACACCGCCGAAATGTATGGCGACGGCGGCGCCGAGGAGATCGTCGGCCAGGCAATCAGGGGACGGCGCGACGAGGTCTTCGTCGTCAGCAAGGTCTATCCCTGGAACGCCAGCCTGAAAGGCACGATCGAAGCCTGCGAGCGCAGTCTCGAACGGCTCGGCACCGACCGCATCGATCTCTATCTCTTGCACTGGCGCGGCAACTACCCGCTCGCCGAAACCGTCGCCGCCTTCGAAATGCTGAAAACATCCGGCAAGATCGGCGCCTGGGGCGTCTCCAACTTCGACACCGACGACATGCAGGAATTGCTTGGAGTGCCCGACGGCGCCAATGTCGCCGCCAACCAGGTGCTCTACAATCTCTCCCGCCGCGGCATCGAATTCGACCTGCTGCCCTGGTGTCAGAGCCGCAAGATTCCCATCATGGCCTATTCGCCGATCGAGCAGGGAAATATCCTGCATCATCCCGAGCTGATCCGTATTGCCAAGGCCTATCAGGCAACGCCCGCCCAGCTGGCGCTCGCCTTCCTGCTGGAACACGACGGCGTCATCGTCATCCCGAAGACCTCGAATGCCGAACGCGCGGCCGAAAACCGCGACTGCGTCTCGCTCGATATCACCGACGAGGACTGGCAGGCGCTGGACGCCGCCTTCCCGCCGCCGGCAAAGAAAAAGCCGCTGGAGATGCTCTGATCTCCAGCGGCTTTCGCAATTATTTCAGCAGCGGGCTTACATGCCCGGGCTGTAATCTTTACATGCCCGGGCTGTAGTCTCTACATGCCCTGGACACCGCGGTTCATCGCCGCAATGCCGGTACGGCAGACCTCGATCAGGCCGAGCGGCTTCATGATCGCTACAAACTGGTCGATCTTCGACGACTTGCCGGTGATCTCAAGAATGAAGTGACCGACCGTCGCATCCACCACCTTGGCGTGGAAGGCATCGGCAAGGCGCAGGGTCTCGGCGCGCATGTCGCCCTCGCCGATCACCTTGATCAGCGCCACCTCGCGCTCGATCGGCCGGTCCTGGCCGAGTTCGCGGGCGCGCACCGTCAGGTCAACGACGCGATGCACCGGCACGATCCGCTCCAGCTGCGCCTTGATCTGCTCCAGCACGTGCGGCGTGCCGCGTGTGACGATGGTGATACGGGAAAGATGCGCCTGATGCTCGGTCTCGGAGACCGTCAGGCTTTCGATATTGTAGCCGCGGCCGGAGAACAGGCCGATGACCCGGGCAAGAACGCCCGGCTCGTTGTCGACGAGAACCGAAAGCGTGTGGCTTTCGACGGCCGCCGTTTCCGGCGAGATGAAATAGGCGGAGCCCGTGGGCTGTAGATGTGCGTTCATGGTCCTGAGTTTCCTCTTCCCTGTCGCATACCCCCGAAAATCGGGAACGATTTCCGGAAAGGATTATGCGCAAATTAAAAATGTCAGACGAGCGCGCGGCCCTTGGCATCGATCGCATTGGCGACCGCCTCGTCGGTGGCTTCATCCGGCAGCAGCATCTCGTTATGGGCCTTGCCTGAAGGGATCATCGGGAAGCAATTGGCGAGATTGGCGACGCGGCAGTCGAAGATGACGGGCTTTCTGACCTCGATCATTTCCAGAATGGTGTCGTCGAGCTCATCCGGCTTTTCGCAGCGCAGGCCGACGGCGCCATAGGCTTCCGCCAATTTGACGAAGTCGGGCATCGCCTCGGTATAGGAGTTCGACAGGCGGTTGCCGTGCAGCAGCTGCTGCCACTGACGCACCATGCCCATATACTGGTTGTTCATGATGAAGATCTTGATCGGCGCATCGTGCTGGATCGCTGCCGACATTTCCTGGATGCACATCTGGATCGAGGCATCGCCGGCAATGTCGATGACGAGGCTGTCGGGATGGGCGATCTGCACGCCGAGTGCGGCCGGCAGGCCGTAACCCATCGTGCCGAGGCCGCCCGAGGTCATCCAGCGGTTCGGCTGCTCGAAGCCGAAGAACTGCGCCGCCCACATCTGATGCTGGCCGACCTCGGTGGTGATGTAGGTGTCGCGGTCCTTGGTGTGGGCGTAGAGCCGCTCCAGCGCATATTGCGGCATGATGACGTCGTTGCTCTTCGTATAGGCGAAGGAGTTGCGCGCCCGCCAGCGGGTGATATCGGTCCACCAATCGTCGAGCCGGCCCTTTTCCGGCTTCTTCGGCAGCGCCCGCCACAGGCGGACCATGTCTTCGAGGACGTGGCCGACATCGCCGCGGATGCCGATATCGACCCGGACGTTCTTGTTGATCGAAGACGGATCGATATCGATATGGATCTTCTTCGAATTCGGCGAAAAGGCATTGAGACGGCCGGTGATGCGGTCGTCAAAACGCGCGCCGATGCAGACCATGACGTCGCAATCGTGCATCGCCATGTTGGCTTCGTAGGAGCCGTGCATGCCGAGCATCTTCAGCCAGTTCTTGCCGGAAGCGGGATAGGCGCCGAGGCCCATCAGCGTCGAGGTGATCGGGAAATCGGTGAGCTCGACCAGCTCGCGCAGCAGCTTGGAAGCCTCGGGACCGGAATTGACGACGCCGCCGCCGGAATAGATGACGGGACGGCGTGCATTCGCCATCAGCTCGATCGCCGCATGGATCTGGTTGAGGTCGCCCTGGGTCTTCGGCTGGTAGCTCTTCTGGATCGTGTAGTCGGCCGGCGGTGTGTAGGTGCCGGTCGCAAACTGCACGTCCTTCGGAATATCGACGACGACAGGGCCTGGACGGCCGGACTGGGCGATGCGGAAGGCCTCGTGAATGACGGCGGCGAGCTCGTTGACGTCCTTGACCAACCAGTTGTGCTTGGTGCAGGGCCGGGTGATGCCGACCGTATCGCATTCCTGGAAGGCGTCGGAGCCGATCAGCGAGGTCGGAACCTGGCCGGTCAGGCAGACGAGCGGGACCGAATCCATCAGCGCATCCTGCAGTGGCGTGACCGCGTTGGTGGCGCCCGGACCCGAGGTTACCAGCATGACGCCGACCTTGCCGGTCGAGCGGGCGTAACCTTCGGCCGCATGGCCTGCCCCCTGCTCGTGGCGGACGAGGATGTGCTTGACCTCCTCCTGCTGGAAGATCTCGTCGTAGATCGGCAGGACCGCGCCGCCGGGATAGCCGAAGATATGTTCGACGCCATTGTCCTTCAGCGCCTTGAGAACGATCTCCGCTCCCGTCATCCGATTGCCTGCCGCCTGATTGTCCGTGCTCATCTGTCTGTTCCGTTTATGCTGGGATTTGCGTTTGTGGCCGGAAGCCCTGATTTCGGGCATAAAAAAAGGCCCCGGAGGAGCCTGTCATCTAGCGCATGGGTGGCTATCGCCGGATGGTTACACCATCCTGCCCATGCGCTTTCCCACCACGATAAGAGCCGTTGCGATTTTCATGGTCGGCAGTGATAGACAGAAAATTTCGCAGCGTCAACGCATGCCGCAATAAAAAACTGCCCGGCGCCCGTATCCCCGAAAATCGATAGGATGAAGGATTTGTTAAAGGATCGACTTTATTCTTATACGCTACCGCATGGAGTAGCCCTTTGCTCAACAACGACTTGCGCACGTCTGGCAAGGTAGGCGAGCATGATCGCCGCGATGGCCATGCGCCGGGGAATCGCTTTCTCGGCCGCGTCGTTGCATGCAGCGGCTCCAGGGCGACGATTGCCGCCGTCGCCGAACAGGGCGGCACCGATCTTACCGAACTCTGGTCCGTGGGCCGGCTGATTTCGATCAGCGTCGGCCGCAACCGTGTCGTCGCCCTCGTCTATCAGATGAACACCGGCAGCCATGCCTGGGATGAAGGCGAAGACAACACGTTCCGGATCGAGACCGAACTGCTCGGCGAAGTCCGTGTGGATGAGGACGGCACCGAGGAGTTCTCGACCGGCATCTCGCGTTATCCCTATCTCGGCGCCATCGCCCACCGCATCCGTTCCGCCGACCTGATGCGCATCTATGATGCCGGCGAGGGTACGACCGCCGTCATCGGCAAGCTGACGCAGGACGAAAGCATCGATGCGGCGATCCACATCCCCTCGATGCTCTCCAAGCATTTCGCCGTCGTCGGCTCCACCGGCGTCGGCAAGTCGACCGCGGTCTCGCTGCTCCTGCACAAGGCGATCGAGGCGGATCCGAAGCTGCGTGTACTGATCCTCGATCCGCATAATGAATTTGCCGCCGCCTTCCCCAAGCACGCCGTCACCATCGATACCGATACACTCGACCTGCCCTTCTGGCTGATGCGGCTGGAGGAATTCGCCGAGGTCGTTTTTCGCGGCCGTCCGCCGGTGCCCGAAGAGCTCGACATGCTGCGCGATATCCTGCCGGAAGCCAAACGCGCCTTCCGCGGCAGCGACAACTCGCTGGTGCGCCGCACCACGGAAAAAAGCTCGATCACCGCCGATACGCCGGTTCCCTACCGCATGGCCGATCTGCTGGCGCTGATCGACGAACGCATCGGCCGCCTGGAAGGCCGCTCGGAAAAGCCCTTCCTGCGGTCGCTGAAGATGCGCCTCATCGCCGCGATCAACGATCCGCGCTATCATTTCATGTTCTCCAACAACACGATCAGCGACACGATCACCGAAACCATCGCGCAGATCTTCCGCATCCCCGGCGAGAACCGGCCGATCTGCACCTTCCAGCTTGCCGGCATTCCCTCCGAGGTCGTCAATTCGGTCGCCTCTGTGCTCTGCCGCATGGCCTTCGAAGTGGCGCTGTGGAGCGACGGCGCCATCCACATGCTCGTCGTCTGCGAGGAAGCTCACCGCTACATTCCCTCCGATCCGAGCCTCGGCTTCGTGCCGACACGCCAGGCAATTGCCCGCATCGCCAAGGAGGGCCGCAAATACGGCGTCTCGCTCGGCATCATCACCCAGCGGCCGGGCGAGCTCGACCAGACGATCCTGTCGCAGTGTTCGACGCTCTTTGCCATGCGCCTTGCCAACGACCGAGACCAGGAAATCATCCGCTCGGCCATCCCGAATTCGTCGATCTCGACGACGAGCTTCATCTCCTCGATCGGCAATGGCGAGGCAATCGCTTTCGGCGAGGCGATCAGCGTGCCGATGCGCATGCGCTTTTCCCGCGTCGAGGAGAACCTGCTGCCGAAGGCGAGCAGCGCCAATAGCAAGCACAGCGAGGAAGATCCGGATACGGTCGACCTGCGCAAGATCGTCACCCGTATGCGGGCGGTGACCGTCGGACCCGACATTTCGAATTTTCAGCAGAACTATGCCGCATCCGTGGCAAGCTTGGACGAGGCTGATGCAGCCGACGAGGATCTCGACGCCAAGCCCTACGTACCACCAACCTCTTCGGCCGCGCCGCTCGAATCCTACCGACGCGAACTGCTGCCGCAAACGCCGCGACTGGATCCGGCTGCAGTGCCGGCGATCGATCCCCGGCTGGACGCGCTCCGCCGCGAGATGCGCCGCGAGGAGCCGGTCTTTCCCCGGCCGGCGCCGCCGGCGGATCAGCCAGCGATCACCCGCCGGGAGCCTGGCACGTCGCTGCGCGAAAGCATCCTGAAAAAACCGCTGAGCAGCCTCTACAACAAGGATTGACGCTTCAGCTCACTCTCCAGCGTCATTAGAGGTCCGACGGCGTCGAGCACCCGTTGCCGGTCCATCGATGCGAGTGGCAACAGAGGCCGTGGGAGCTCTGCCCGAGCGAGTGAAAGAATGTCGACCAGCGTATAGACCACGCGAAGGCTTCCGAATTCCTTGAACGTTTTCCAGAGCGGCTGAAGGAGAGCATCGAGCCGGCGCGCCTCGCCACTGTCGCCCGCAATCGCGGCCTTGCTGAGCGCAAGGGCGACGCGCGGCAGCAAGCCGCCGATGACGCTGTACCAGGCATCGGCGCCTGAAAGCAGCGCTTCGGCCGCCCCCCAGTCGCCGCTATAGCCGATCGCAAGCTCGGTCTTCTCCCGCAATGCCGCCAGTTCGCCTGCGAGATCGCCGTCAACAGGCAGAGGCATCTTTACCGCCTTGATCGTCTCGAGGTCGGACAGGCGTTGCAGAAGCTCGCGGCTGAAGGTGAAGTGGGTCGTGCCGGGATTGTTGTAGATGCAAAGCGGCAGCTTCGCCGCCTCCGTGACCGCAAGGAAATGCCCATAGGCTTCTTCCTGGGTCAGCGGCGTATAGGATACAGGCGCCAGCAGAAGCGCATCTGCACCAGCGGCCTCGGCATCCCTCGCAAGGTTTTGGGCCTGGTCTGTCCTCAAAGCGCCAACGCCGACGACGAGGGGAATACGGCCGTGAACGCATTCGACCGCAGCCTCGACGGCTCGCCGCCGCTCCTCAGGTGCAAGAAAGGCATAGATCCCGGTGCTGCCGAGAAGACCTATCGAGGCGACGCCTGCATCGCACAGGCGCTCCAGCAGGCGGCTAAGAGCTTCGGTGTCGACCCTGCCATCCCGATCGGCGGGCGTTGGCGGAAAGGCCGAAAGACCATGAAACGGAGAAGCGACAGACATGATGCGATCCTGAAAAACGGTCAATGTGAAAACAGCAGGCGCGATCCGGCGCCGGCGAAGAAGACGGCGAGACTTCCCTCGATCCACCGCCGCGCGCGGGCATAGCCGCGCACCATCGGCGCCGTCGAGAAGAGCACGGCATAGCCGGCAAATATCGAGATCCCGAGAAGCACGCAGCCGCCGAACGCCGTGACGGCCATCTCTGGCGAAGCGCCGGGCTTAAGGCCGAGCGACATGATCGCGACCCAGGCCAGAACCGCCTTCGGATTGCCGAGATGCATCAGAACGCCGCGGCGATAGAGCATGCCGAGTTGCGCGTCAGGCCGGACGAGCTCACCTGCCGGCCTGTCCGGGGCGGCTGCCGAGCGGGCCGCCTTCCAGGCGAGCCAGAGGAGGTACAGCCCGCCTGCGACCTTGAGGAACAGCAGGGCATGGGCATAACGGACCAGCAGTGTCGAAATGCCGGTGACCGCGATCAGCCCCCAGAATGTCGACATCGTGATGACCCCGGCGGCCAAGGCTAACGCCGGTCGACGCCCCTGCCGCATCGCCACATTCATGATGGCCATGTTGCTTGGTCCGGGACTGCCTGCAGCAATTGCATAGGCGATATAGACGACGAGAAGATCCTGCATTTGCGTATTTCCAGAAGTTTGCGCCCACGGACGGCCCCCAGAAACGAAGAATACGGGGAGCAGCCAATCCGCTTCCTTTTCCTCGAAAACTGGTCCACCATAAAGCACCATTTTTGAAGAAAATCTCTAGACCATTTTGCGATGTCCAAACGGCGCAGCACCATCGAAATCCCGTCGCTCAACACGATCGATCGAACGGCCAATGTCGGCCGCCAGCTTGCCCAGAGCCTGCGCAGCGCAATCGCCGGCGGCGAACTGAGGCCAGGCGAACGCCTTCCTTCGACGCGCAGCCTTGCGGCTTCGCTGAAGATCGCGCGCGGCACTGTCGTCGAGGTGTTCGATCAGTTGGTCGCCGAAGGCTATCTCGAAGCGCGGGTCGGAGCCGGAACTCGGGTTGCCGCCCATCTCCTGGACGCGATGCCGGCGCCGGCAGCACCGCCGATCGTTGATGCTGTCGATCTGCCTCCCCCGGCTGCCCGGCTGATCGCCGTTGCCCGTGCGCTCACCCCGCACCCGCCGGTTCCCTTCGCCATTGCCGTCCCGGCGTCCGGTATTGCGCCCGACGACACCTGGCGCCGCCTCGGCAATCGCGTGCGCGCGTCGAGACAGGCCGCACCCTCGGGTTACCACGACCCGATGGGTCTGCACGAGCTCAGGCTTGCCATTGCCGACCACATCAGGCGCGCGCGGGCCGTTCATTGCGAGCCGGAACAGGTCATCGTCACATCGGGCACCCAGCAAGGCCTCTATATGGCAGGCCGGGTGCTTCTCTCGCGTGACGATCCGGTATGGGCCGAGGACCCCGCCTATCCCGGCCTGACGGCAGTGCTCGACGATCTCGGCGTAAGGACGCACCGCTTGCCCGTCGATGCACAGGGGATGAACGTGGAACGCGGCCTCGAACTCTGTCCGCAGGCGCGCGCCGCATTCGTCACCCCTTCGCACCAATATCCGATCGGCATGCCGCTCAGCATGGCGCGGCGCAATGCATTGATCGCCTGGGCCGACCAGAATCGCGCCTGGATCGTCGAGGACGATTACGACAGCGAGCTGCGTTATGCCGGACACCCGTTTCCCTCGATGCAAGGATTGCGTCCGTCACGCGTCATCTATCTCGGCACCTTCAGCAAGGTGCTCTTCCCCTCCCTGCGCCTCGGCTACGTCATCGCCCCTCCTCCGCTCGTAGAAGCCTTTGCCGGCGCCCGCGCCATTCTCGACCGGCATTCGCCGATCGCAGAACAGCATGTTCTGGCGGCCTATATGCGGGAAGGCTATTTCGAGGCGCATATCCGGCGCATCCGCGGCCTCTATGCCGAACGCCGCGCTGTCCTGCTCGCAGCGCTCGAGCGGGCCTTGCCCAAGGGATTCCAAGTTCAGCCGAGCGACCAGGGCATGCATATTCTTTTGTGGCTGCCCGAGCAGGCCGACGACGTGCAACTCGCGGCACGCGCCCTATCGGCCGGCCTCGCCGTGCGGGCTATCTCCCCGATGTATGCTGCGGAGCCTACGCGCCCCGGCCTGATGCTGGGCTTCGGCGGATTTCTTCCGGACCAACTGCGGGCGGCGGTCGGCGAACTCGCCAAACTGCTGAGCCTGCAGATGACTGGAGCGGAAGGCACGCGTCAGGTCTGACACTTAAGCGATCAGCCGTTCCCAGCTGTCGTCCATCTGGTTGCGAAACCATGTCATCTGCCGCTTGGCATATTGCCGCGTCGCCGCAGCACCCTTCTCCAGCACCTCGTCGCGTGTCATCTCGCCCCTCAGCATCGCCGCGATCTGCGACACGCCGATTGCCTTCATCACGGGCGCCTCGGCCGGCAGGTCGAGCGCAAGCAGCGCCCTCACCTCGTCTTCGGCGCCTTGCTGCAGCATTTTTTCGAAACGGCCGTTGATGCGTTGATGCAGCACCGCCCGGTCCGGCAGCACGACGATCTTGCGGGCCTCACCCGCGTCGATCACCACCGGTCCCGACTGGCCCTGGAAATCGGCGATCGACCGCCCCGTCGCCTTCATCACTTCCAGCGCCCGGACGATGCGCTGTCCGTCCTGGCGGTTGAGACTTGCCGCCGTGGCGGGATCGGCGTCAGCGAGCTCCGCATACAACCCGTCCGGCCCCTCCTCCAGCAGCCGTGCCCTGAGGCTTTGCCGCAGTGTCTCCGGTATCCCGGGCATATCCGAGAGTCCGCCGGTCAGCGCCTTGAAATAAAGCCCCGTGCCGCCGACGAAGACCGGCAGCCGTCCTTCGGCCTTGAGCATCGGCAGCAGCGCCGAGACATCGCGCAGCCAGGCGCCTGTGGAATAGGCCGCCCCCGCCGGCACGTGGCCGTAGAGATGATGTGGCACGCCTTGCATCTCCCCCTCCGACGGCCGCGCCGTCAGCACCCGCAGCGTATCGTAGACCTGCATGCTGTCGGCGTTGACAACGACACCGTCATGGCGTTTGGCCAATTCGACGGCGAGCGCGGACTTGCCGCTGGCGGTCGGCCCGGTTATCAGGATCGCGTTCACTGTGCTCAGAAGGTTTTCCATCATGGCCCTCGTTGCCACGCTTGTTGCCAATCCGTCAAATCCCGTGCTGACACCCGCAATCGCCGAACAGGCGGCCGAGGTGGTGAAGGCTTCCGGCCTCTATTGGCTGGCCGACGGCATCGCCTGCGACATCGCGCTGCGCGACGGCACGGATGCGCAGGCGGCCGAGGCCAATATCCTTGCGCTCATATCAGGCGCGCCGATCGACCTCGTCATCCAGGAGCAGGAGACCCGCCGCAAGAAGCTGCTGATTGCCGACATGGATTCGACGATGATCGGCCAGGAGTGCATCGACGAACTCGCCGCCGAAGTCGGCCTGAAGGAAAAGGTTGCCACCATCACCGCCCGCGCCATGAATGGCGAGATCGCCTTCGAACCTGCCCTGCGTGAGCGTGTCGCCCTGCTCAAGGGCCTGCCGCTGTCGGTCGTCGACGAAGTGATCGCCAAGCGCATCACACTTACCCCTGGCGGCCCGGAACTGATCGCCACCATGAAATCGAAAGGCCATTACACCGCCCTCGTCTCCGGCGGCTTCACGGTCTTCACCAGCCGCATCGCCGCCACCCTCGGCTTTGATGAGAACCGCGCCAACACGCTGCTCGAAGACGGCGGCATACTCTCCGGCTTCGTCGCCGAACCGATCCTCGGCAAGCAGGCGAAAGTCGATGCGCTGAACGAAATTTCGGCTCGCCTCGGCATTTCGCCGGAAGAAGCGATCGCCGTCGGCGACGGCGCCAACGACCTCGGCATGCTGCACCTCGCCGGCGCCGGCGTCGCCCTCCACGCCAAGCCCGCCGTCGCCGCGGAAGCTGAGATGCGCATCAACCACGGTGATCTCACAGCCCTGCTCTATATCCAGGGCTACCGGAAGACGGATTTCGTGACGGCTTGAAGACCGACGTGGCACACCCTCATTCCTGTGCTCGTCACAGGAATGGGCGAGAGTTGGAGACGACGGCGGTAATTCACCACCGCCGCAACTTTCTTATTCCATCGGCACCGCCACGAACCGGAGATCGCCATTCGCCGATGCGATCATAAGCTGGGCGTTGCGGCGGCCTTCCTGTTTCAGCGCCTGCACCTTGGCGGCGACCGCATCCGGCGACTTCATGAACTCCTGCGCCACTTCGACGATCACATCGCCGGGCTTCAGCCCCTTTTCGGCCGAGGCGGAGCCGGGCGTCACCTCTGTCACGACGACGCCGTCGACGCTCTCGGCGATGCCGAAAGCCTTGCGCGTCTCGGGGCTCAAAAGCGACAGCGACAGGCCGAGCACGTTCTTCGGCGTTGCCGCATCCGGCGCCACCTGACCCTTATGCTGGTCCGGCGTGCCGGGTTCGGGCTGGACCTGATCGCCGCTGTCAGGCTGGTCCATGTCATTGTTTTCGCCGGGATCCGGCGTGATTACGCCGTCGTCCTGCGAGCCATCGGGCGCCGCATCGCCGGATGCGGCCGCCTGATCGCTGTCTTCGAGCCGGCCAAGCTTCACCTTGACGGTCTGCTCCTTGCCGTCGCGCAGCACCACCACGTCGACTTCCTTGCCGACCGTGCTTTCCGCCACGACGCGCGGCAGGTCGCGCATTTCGCTGACGGTCTTGCCGTCGAATTTCAAGATGACGTCGCCCGCCTTGATCGAGCCGTCGTCGACGGGCCCGCCCTTGATGACGCCGGCGACCAGCGCGCCCTTTGCGCTGTCGAGCCCGAGGCTGTCGGCGATATCGTCGGTCACCGGCTGGATGCGCACGCCGAGCCAGCCGCGCCGCGTCTCGCCATATTCGCGCAGCTGGTCGACGACGCCGGACGCAAGCTCCGACGGCACCGAGAAGCCGATGCCGATCGAACCGCCGCTCGGCGAGATGATCGCCGTGTTGATGCCGATCACTTCACCCTTCATGTTGAAGAGCGGTCCACCGGAATTGCCCTTGTTGATCGCCGCATCCGTCTGGATGAAGTTGTCATAGGGGCCGGCATTGATATTGCGGCCGCGGCCGGAAATGATGCCCACCGTCACCGAACCGCCGAAGCCGAACGGATTGCCGATGGCCATCACCCAGTCGCCGATGCGCATCGTGCTGGAATCGCCGAATTTCACGGATTTCAGCGGCGCCTTCGGCTCGACCTTCAGCACGGAAAGATCGGTCTTCGTATCCGTGCCGATCAGCTTCGCCTTGAGTTTCGAACCATTGGCGAAATTTATCTCGATGTCATCGGCGCCCTCGATCACGTGATTGTTGGTGACGATATAGCCGGCCGGATCGATGACGAAGCCGGAGCCGAGCGAGCTGACATTGTGATTGCCGCCCTTGTTGCCCTGCTGCTTGTTGAAGAAATCGTTGAAGAACTCCTGGAACGGCGAGCCGTCGGGTGCACGCGGCGCCGGGCCGGCCCCCTCGTCGTCCTTCACATTCTGCGAGGTCGAGATATTGACCACGGCATCGAGCAGCCCCTCGGCGAGATCGGCGACCGAAGCCGGGCCGTTGTTTGGCGTGACGGCCTGGATCGGGGCGATCTGCTGTGGCGCGCCGGGTGCGGGCGGCGTGGGCGTAGGAGCAGCCGCCTCCGGAGCAGCCGGAGCGGGCGTGACAACCCCGGGAGCGGTCGTCTCAGGTGCGGTTTGCGCATAGGCAATCCCGTTCATGCCGGCATGCGCAAGAATTGCAGCGCTGGCCATAAGCGCGAGCGTTCGTCTGAAGGGCGAGCGTTTCGTGGGGGCCATCAAGCTTCCTCATAAGGGGTAAATGCGCACATTGAGCACCAGCATAAGGCGGAATGATGGAGGGTGAAATCACCTTTTCGCGAAATCCCCGTGCAATGTGACGTGGCCTCGCAAATGCCGGATCATCTCAATCATCCCACGAAAAAAGGGCCGGCACTCGGGCCGGCCCTTCGAGGATTGTCGGGATGCGATCGGCATCCCTGCCGTCAGTTCGCCGGCTGGGCGGGTGCTGCGGGAGCAGCCGCAGCCGGTGCGGCCGGATTTGCCGGCGACGGCTGCAGAGTGCCGGCGGCATTGTCGAAAAAGCGGAAAAATTCCGAATTCGGCGACAGCACCAGCGTCGTGTCCTGCGACGAAAGGGCCGAGGAATAGGCCGCCATCGAGCGATAGAACTCGAAGAAGGCTTGATCCTTGCTGAACACTTCGGCGAAGACGCGGTTGCGTTCGGCATCGCCCTGGCCCCGAAGGATTTCCGCATCGCGCTGGGCGCCTGCGGTGAGCTCGACAACCTGGCGGTCGGCGACGGCCCGGCGCCGCTGGCCTTCCTCATTGCCTTCGGCACGGATACGCTCGGCCTCGGCAAGGCGTTCCGAACGCATGGCATTATAGGTGTTCGGCGCAACCTCCGGCGAAAGGTCGGTACGGCGGATGCGAACGTCGTCTATATGCAGGCCGAGATTTTCGGCATCTGTGCGCAGGTCGTCGCGAATTTCCAGCATCATCGCGACACGCTCTTCCGAGAGTGCGGCATTGTAGTCACGCAGACCGTAGACGCGGCGAAGCGATGAATCGAGCTGCGCCCTCAGCCGCGCTTCCGCGGCCTCGCGATCACCCGATACCGTCTCGCGGAAACGGCGGACATCCGAGATGTTGTAGATCACGAAGGCATCGACGTCGAAGGTCTGGCCGTCCTGGACCTGAACCCGGATATTGTCGAGATCGAGCCTCAGCGCCTGCTTTTCGACCAACTGAACGCGGTCGGCATCCATGAAGCCGAACGGCAGCTTGAAATAAATGCCAGGCTCGGTCTTGACCGACTGGATCTGGCCGAAACGGACGACAATGGCCTGCTCGCGCGCATTCACCACGAAGATGGACGAATAGAGCCCGACCAGCACGATGGCGAGGATGAGGAGAATGATGGGAAGTCTGTTCGATGTCATGACTCAACCTCCCTGCTGCGCCGGTTTGCCGAGCTCGTTGAGCGGCAGATAGGGCAACACGCCCTGCTTCTCATCGATGATGACCTTCTTCGAGTTCTTCAGCACCTGCTCCATCGTTTCGAGGTACAACCGCTTGCGGGTCACGTCAGGCGCCTTGGAATATTCGTCGTTGATCGCGGTGAAACGCTGCGCTTCACCTTCCGCCTCTTTCACGACACGGTCCTTGTAGGCGGCGGCATCTTCACGGATTCTGGCCGCATCGCCTCGCGCCTGGCCAAGCTTCTGGTTGGTGTAGCGATTGGCCTCTTCGATCGTGCTATCGCGGTCACGGCCGGCACGCTGCACCTCTTCGAAAGCATCGGCGACTTCCCGCGGCGGCGCCACGTTCTGGATCGTCACGCCGGTGACGGTCACGCCGGCGCCATAGCGGTTCATGGTATCCTGCAGAATGTTGAGTACATCCACTTCGATCGGCTGGCGATTGCTGCGGAAGGCGTCCTGGGCCGGACGCCGGCCGACGATTTCGCGCATGGCGCTGTCGGAAACCTGCTGCAGGGTCTCTGCCGGATTTTCGACGTTGAAGAGATAGGCCTTCGGATCACTGACCGTGTAGAAGACGGCGAACTGCACGTTGATGACGCTCTTGTCGCTGGACAGCATCAGGCCGTTCGAAGACGAGGCCGAGGTCGCCCCGATATTCAGCTGTTGCACGGTCACCTTGACCGTCTCGACGGTTTCCATCGGCCAGAAATGGAAATGCAGGCCGGGCATCGAGATCTCTTCCTTCGGCTTGCCGAACCGCAGCTCGACGCCGCGCTCGTCCGGCTGCACCACGTAGATGCACTGGATCAGCCAGAACACCGCGAGGATCGCCACGACGATCACCGCCACGCCGCCGTTGAAACCGCCGGGAACGATGTTGCGCAGCTGGTCCTGGCCGCGCCGGATGATATCTTCCAGATCGGGCGGTCCGCCCTTGCCGCCACCGCCGCGCGGGCGGTTCGGCCCCTGGCCCCATGGTCCCTGATTATTACCGCCGCCGCCGCCCCAAGGGCCGCCGCCGCCATTCTGATTGCTCCAGGGCATCAAAACCTCGTTGTTCGTTAAGTCTTCCACACATCCGGAACCGTGGGGGCTGACCGGCGGATGCGTTGGTGACCGTTATAGGTATCGCCGCATCGGCTTTCAACGCAACGTGGGAAACTTGGTCAATTTAATTGGAAAATAGTTCATTTTCAGGCGTGTCGGCGTTCATAGACGACGAAACGCGTGGGATAGCTGTCTTTCTCGCCGGCCGGAACCGCGATAGACTCCCCCGCCTGCCAAATATCGGGATCGATGGCGGGAAATGAGGCGTCCCCATCGAGATCGGCCTCGACATGCGTGATGCACATCCGGTCGGCAAGGCCGATCGCCTGCGCATAGACCTGACCGCCGCCGAGAATGCAGATCTCATCGACGCCGGTTTCGAGCGCCAGCCTTTCAGCCGCCGTCATCGCCTCCGGCAGCGACTGCGCCATGCTGACATCGGGATGATTTATCGTCGCTTGCCGCGAGATGACGACATTCGGCCGCCCCGGCAGCGGCTTGCCGATCGAATCGTAGGTCTTGCGGCCCATCACGACGGGCTTGCCCAATGTCAGCGCCTTGAAGCGCTTGAGATCGCTCGAAAGCCGCCAGGGCATATCGCCGTCGCGGCCGATAATGCCGTTGCGGGCAACGGCGGCGAAGATGGTCCTGCGGATGTCGGCCATGGAATGTCCCGGATCAGACGGCGATCGGCGCCTTGATGCTGGCATCGGCCTCGTAGCCGATCAGCTCGAAATCGTCGAAGGTGAAGCCGAAAATGTCCTTCACATCAGGATTGATGCGCATGAAGGGCAGCGGCTTCGGCCGGCGCGCCAGCTGCAGCTTCGCCTGGTCGAAATGATTGTGATAAAGATGGGCGTCGCCGAGCGTGTGGACGAAATCGCCGGGCTTCAGCCCGGTCACCTGGGCCACCATCATCGTCAGCAGCGCATAGGAAGCGATGTTGAACGGCACGCCGAGGAAGATATCGGCCGAGCGCTGGTAGAGCTGGCAGGAAAGCTTGCCATCGGCCACATAGAACTGGAACAGGCAATGGCAGGGCGGCAGCGCCATTTCATCCACTTCGGCCGGATTCCAGGCCGAGACGATATGGCGGCGTGAATTCGGGTTGTTGACGATGCCTTTGACGAGATTGGCGATCTGGTCGATATGGCCGCCATCCGGCGCCGGCCAGGAGCGCCACTGGGCGCCGTAGACAGGCCCGAGATCACCGTTTTCGTCGGCCCATTCGTCCCAGATAGAAACGCCATTCTCCTTGAGATAGCGGATATTCGTCTCGCCCTTCAGGAACCAGAGAAGCTCGTGGATGATCGAGCGCAGATGCAGCTTCTTTGTGGTGAGGACAGGAAAGCCCTCTTCGAGGTCGAAGCGCATCTGGTAGCCGAAGACCGAGCGCGTGCCGGTGCCGGTGCGGTCGCCCCGGTCGGAGCCCTTGTCCATCACATGGTTCAGGAGATCGAGATATTGCTTCATGTCGCGCTGATTCCGTTTGCCCCAATTTAAGCCCTCAGCGGCGGGAAACCAATCGCCACCGGGCATTTTCCCAATGTTTCTGATGGGCTGCATAACGCTTTTATGACGTTTGCCCTTTCCTTGGGCTGAGGAAACCACTATATCACCCTTGCCGGCTTTCGGGTCGGCTATGGCGATAAATGAGCGGTGTAATAAACCTATTGGACCCGGGGGCGGTACCCGGCGCCTCCACCAAAAACCGGCGGCCTCGAAGGCCGGCTTTTGATGGGGGCGAAACAGGATCGACAAGGGTGTAAAGATCGTCTTTTTGCTCGGCATTGTACCGCCGTTATCGGGCTAAAATTGTAGTTGCAAACGACAACTATGCGGAAGCTCGTCTCGCTGCTTAATCGCGGTGTGACACTTCAATCAAAGTCCTAGTGGTTCGCACCTCTAGGCGGGGTCCGAAGGCACCTGGCAACAGAAGCCTTCACCTTCTCCCTGCCGCCGAAATCATGTATGCTGCTTCAAAACGTGACTCGGCTCCGGTCTTTCCCAAGGCGCCCGGACGTGGCATATAACCTTGTGAAAAGACTTCCGAACCGACGAAAGACAGGAAAAGCATGGGGCAGGATCATATCCGCTACGACATTCTGGCACAGGATGCACTTCGCGGCGTCATCCGCAAGGTTTTGGCGGAAGTCGGCGCGACCGGCCGTCTGCCTGGCGACCATCACTTCTTCATCACCTTCCTCACGGGTGCCGCCGGCGTACGCATCTCCCAGCACCTGAAGTCGAAATATCCCGAGCAGATGACCATCGTCATCCAGCACCAGTTCTGGGACCTGAAGATCACCGAGACGCATTTCGAGATCGGCCTTTCCTTCTCAGACGTTCCGGAAAAGCTGGTCATCCCGTTCAATGCGATCCGCGGCTTCTACGATCCCTCTGTCAATTTCGAACTCGAATTCGACGTGCCGCTGGCCGATGGCGAGGAGCTGCCATCAGGCGAGATCACCGCTTATCCTGTCGATGCGGCTGCAAAGCCCGATGACGCGGCGGGCGCGAAACCTGCCGACGGCGAAGAGAAGAAGCCGGGCTCCGTCGTCTCGCTCGACTCCTTCCGCAAGAAGCAGTGATTTGAAGGGAGGCCAAGCCTCCCTTTTTCATAGGGAATTCAGGCAACCGCATGAGCGCCGAAATCATCAATCTGCGCCAGTTCCGCAAGAAGCAGGCCCGCTCCGAAAAGGAAAAGCAGGCTGAGCAGAACCGCATTTCCTTCGGCCGCACCAAGGTCGAAAAGCAGCTGACCCGCAGCTTGAACGACAAGGCCGACAAGGCCCATCGCGACGGCCGTATCGAAACGGATGACGACGGCGCGTGACGCTTTCACCGACGGCTTGAAGAGCCGGAATGGATTCCGCAATCAACCACTTGCACGGCCGCCTTGAATCGATCTTCGAACCCGATCGAAACGCGAAACAGCCTTCATGATCCGCAAGCATTCGGCAACATTGCACGGCCATCGCACCAGTTTCTCGCTGGAGGATGAATTCTGGGCCGAGCTGAAGACCATCGCCGCATGCCGCTCGATGCCGCTTGCCGCGCTGATCTCCGAGATCGACGACCACCGTCCTGCCGACAGCAACCTGTCCTCGGCGCTGCGGCTCCACGTGCTCGCCTGGGCGAAGGCCGGCGGCGACCGCCGGACCTGATACATATTGCTTAAGATCGCATGGCGCTTTGTGACGGCGACATCAATGAAAACAAAGAGCTGAGGCGCGTTGCATGAATCAAATTCTATCCGCCGTCACTGCGCCTGAACGCCCGGCAGCTGGTCGAAATTGAGCGGACCGGGCTGCGCCTGCCCGCTACGGCGCGCCGCTTCCGCCTCGGCAGCGGCCCTTGCTTGCGCATCCGCCTTGGCTTTGGCTTCCGCCACACGCGCGGCCTCCGCCTCGGCAGCCGCCTTCTGTACCGCTGCCGCCTGCGCCAATGCGCGCAGCCGCTCTTCTTCCGCCCGACGTTGTTGCTCGATCTCGGCTGCCCGGACTCGCTCCGCGTCGTTGAACCGGTAGAGCGCCACCTCGCGGCGCAGCCGCTGCTTTTCGAGCACGATCGCCTGCAGCCGCTCGACCCGCCGGCGCTCGCGCTCAAAGGCACGCAGCGACAGATAGCTGGTGATATCGGTCACATCCATCGTCTTGCCGGGCGATGGCAGCATGCCGGAAAAATTCAGCCTGAGCGCCGGCTCGGCGCCGGAAAGCGCTTCCGTGCCGGGATTAAGGCCAACAGCCAGCGTCGCGCTGATCCGTTCCTCCGGCAGCGCGATCTGCGCATCGGCGGTGATGCGGGCGAGATCGTTGGCGACGGTGACATTCTGCACCCTCAGCGTGCCGTCGGTGATGTTGAAGGGAATACCGAGCGGCGGCAGCTTCGCCTCGCCGTTGCTGAGCAAAGTCTCGACGATCGGATGCACCTTCCCGGCATTGATCTGCTCCTGCATCGTGTCGGTTGCGGCAAGCAGCGGCGGAAGGATGGCGAGGTTCAGCCCGCGTATGCTGGTATCGCCGAGCCTCAATTCGCCCGAACCATTGAGCGAGCTGGCGATCTCGCCGATCGTCTTGCCCGAGGCCTCCATCGACAGCGACAAACCGAACTTGCCGTTGGCGATCGGCGCGCCATCGCGCAGCCAGACGATGCCGGAAAGATCGGAATCGGCAAGCGCAAGCTTCGTCTGCAGGAAACCGGTGCCGTTGGCATTGGTGAAGAGCAGGTTGCCGGAGAGTTTTCCGCCGTCCCAGTTGCCGGCCATGTCGTTGAGCTGCAGCTCATCGCCCTTGTAGGCGACGTTGCTGGTAAAGTCGGACACCGCAGTTTCCGGCAGGCCGGGCCAGAACTCCTTGGCCGTCAGCTTCACGTTGACGTCGAGATCCTTGAAGATGGGCAGTCCCAGCGGCGCCGTCGTCAGCTGACCGTTGGCCGGATCGACGATCTGGCCGAACACTGCCTCGCCGAGCCAGCCGGCATCGGCCTTCGAAAGCGTCAGCCCGCCGCTCGCCGTCGTCTTCGTAGCCTTCCGGTCGAAGCTCAGCCCGCCTGAAAATTCGTTGTCGGCCGCATGACCCTTGAGATCGGAAAAGACGATCTTGTCGCTGTCGACGGCGGCATTGACCTGCAGGCCGAACGGCAGCCCCGTCCCAGTCTGCGGCAGGGCGATGCCGTTCATGATCAGATATGGGTCGATATCGGCGCTGTCGAGCGAAAGGGCGATCCGGCCGTTCATGAAGGTTTCCGGCCGGACATCGACCTTGCCGTTGGCGGTGAACGAGGTCCGGTCGGTCGCAAAGGTCAGCGCCGCATCGGCGGGATCGTTGCCCGATGCCTTCACCTTCAGCGTCAGGCGGCCGTTGGCGCCGACATCGACCGGCAGCGGGTCGAGCCCGGCCTGGCCGAACAGGATGGACGGCACGGCGTTTTCGAGGGTCGCCTCCAGGCTCGTCGTGCCGTTGCCGGTCAGCGCCAAGAGGTCGGACATGCGGTAATCGAGATTGACGCGGCTGCCGTTCGAGACGCCGGCAAGCGTCACCGTCAGCGCGTCGCCCTCGTCGCCGCCGAGCGTCAGCGCCCCGCGAAGCGCGGTATTGCCGTACCAGCCGGCATTGCGCACCAACCGGTCGAGTACCGGGTGATGCGGCAGATGCTCGCGCAGCATAGTGAAGAAGCCGCCGGGATCGGCGGATTTGAAGGTAATCTCACCCGCGCCCTTGTAATCGAGCAGCGAACCTTCCGCCCTGCCCGTCGCCGTCAGCTCGGCGCCTGCGATATTCTTGATCGACAGCCGGTCGACGGCAAGCTCCCCATCGGCAATCGTGAAGGTGGTCTCGACATTCTCGGCATTGACGCCGAAGGCGGTGAACTTGTCCGCCTTGAGCTGGGCGGCGATCTTGTGGTCGAGCACGTTGTCGCCGGCGTCTTGACCGGTCATCAGCCCGCTCAGCGCCTGCAGCGCGTCGAGATCGAGCGTATCGCCATTCAATGCCACAGACAGCGTCGGCGTCTGGCCGGAAATCGCCTGGCGCTCCAGTCGACCCTTCAGCGTCGCCGGTCCGATGGCGATCTCGAGATTTTCGAAACGCTGCAATTCATGCGTCAGGCTGACATTGGCGGAAAAGCCCGCCTGCCGTAATTGCCGGATGGCCGGATCGACCGAGCCGGCAAGCCAGGAGGCAAGTCCCGTCGGCTGGCTCGAAGCCACCACGATCTGGCCGTTGAAGGAGGCTTCGCCCTGAAGCTGGAGCTTGCCCTTGCCTTCCACCTGCGTGCGCCCCGGCAACGTGCCGGTGGCGCTGTCGATCATCCAGCCTGTTCCGGCCGGCTCCAGCTCCAGCTGCACGTCACGCAGCGTCGTATCGCCGGCGACGATGGCCGGCAGCTTGACGCTCGCCTTGCCCGGCACCTGCGGGATTGGCACCTGCCCGACGATATCGATCAGCGAATTCAGCCGCTGGCGCGCCGAAACCGCCGCATCCCGCGTCGTCTTGCCGGCCGCGCCCTGATTGCCGATACGGTTGACGTCAATCTGCTGGCCGTCGGCGGTCAACAGGAATTCCGGCGCATTGCCGGTATCGAGCGTCGCCTCGCCAGTTATGACATAGGGATCGTCCGTCGGGCCGATCTCCATCCGGTATTCGGGAATGCGGATGCGTTCGTTGGTCAGCTCGAAGCGGCCCTTGACGCGCGGCGGCTGCTCATTCTTGTCGGCCGGCCTGGCGCTGTTGCGGGTCTCGATCGCCGCCGAAAGCTGGCCTTGATAATTCGGCTTGCTGTCGACGAGCTTTAGCTCGCCGTCAAGATCGACGCTGACGGGGTGCTTGTCCGGCGAAAGCTTCGTGCGCATGCGCAGCACGCCCTTCTCATCCGGCTGGCTGCTCGAGATCGAGAAACTGCCGTGCTCGCCGTCGAGTGCCGCATCGCCTTCGATGCGCCAGGGTCCGGCCAGCGACTTCGCCGACATTTCCGCATTGAGGCCGGTGATGCGGCGCGAGCGGCCCGACTGGTCGTCGACGAACTCGACTTCACCGCCGCTGACATGCACATTTTCGAGAACGACGGTCTTTGCCGGTATTTCAGCGCGGCTGCCGCGCATCCAGTCGAGCGTGCCATCCTTGAGCAATCTCAGGCGCACCTTCGGATTGACGACACGCATGTCGAAGATCAGCGCCTCGCCCGACAGGAAAGGCGCGAGTTCCGCATCCATGGAGAACTGCTCGACCTTGACGATCGGCGTGCCGTCCACTTCCTGGCCAACGCGCACGTCGTGCAGCGTGACCGACGGAAACGGCAGCAGGCGCGCGTCCACCGTGCCGTAGACGGTGACTTTCTTGCCGATGATGCGGCTTGCCTGATCCTCGAAATTCTTGCGGAAATCCGTCCAGTCGATGAACAGTGGCGCAAGCAGCGCCACAAACAGCACTACGACGATCACTCCCCCCAGAAAGACGAGGAACCGGCCTACCAATGCAAGGAGTCTCCATTCGGGATTCTGTTGCCGACACTAGAGCAATTCCAGCACAAGTGCACAGCGGTTTTGCGTCCGGAGTTGCGGAAAAACAAAAAGATAGAGCATTTCCGCAGCTTGGAAAAAAACGGAAATGCTCTAGCGCCGTTCATGCCGGGGGCAAGGCCCAACTTCATGAGAATATTCCGTTTTCAGCCATGGTGGAAAATCTTGCCGGGATTGAAGATATCGTCCGGATCGAGCGCCTGTTTCACCTGTCGCATCAGATCCACCGCGCCTCCGAGCTCCTGTTCCAGAAACGCCATTTTGCCTTGCCCGATCCCGTGTTCACCGGTGCATGTCCCATCCATGTCGAGCGCTCGCCGGTTAAGCCGCTGCACGAAGCTCTCGGCCCTGGCGATGTCCTCGGCACTACTGTCGTCAAACAGCAGCAGCACATGGAAGTTGCCATCGCCGGCATGGCCGACGATCGGCCCCAGCAGCCCGTGTTCCTCGATATCCGCCTGCGTTTCGGAAACACAATCGGCGAGCTTCGATATCGGAACACAAACATCGGTCGAAAGTGCGGCAAGCCCGGGCGCCAGGGCCCTTGCAGCCCAATAGGCGTCGTGGCGCGCTTTCCAGAGCTTCGTCCGCTCCTCGGCATTGGCGGTCCACAGGAATTCGCCGCCACCGCATTCCGCCGCGATCTCGGCAAAGGCCGCCGATTGCAGCGGCACCGTCTCGTCGGTGCCGTGGAATTCGAGGAACAGCGTCGGGCTCTCGGCATAGGAGAGCTTGGAATAGGCGTTGCAGGCCCGCATCTGCACCGTATCGAGCAACTCGATGCGCGCCACCGGAATGCCCATCTGGATCGTCATGATGACGGCATCGCAGGCAGCCTTGATGCTCGGGAAGGCACAGGCTCCGCCGGCGATCTTCTGCGGGATCGCCTGCAGGCGCAGCGTCACCGAGGTCAGGATGCCGAGCGTGCCCTCGGCGCCGACGAAGAGCCGCGTCAGGTCGTAGCCGGCGGAAGATTTGCGGGCGCGCCGGGCCGTGCGGATTTCCTCGCCACTGGCGGTGACCGCGGTGACGGCAAGGACATTGTCCTTCATCGTCCCATAGCGCACGGCATTAGTGCCGGAAGCCCGCGTCGAGGCCATGCCGCCGATCGAGGCGTTGGCGCCGGGATCGATCGGGAAGAACAGGCCGGTATCGCGAAGGTGGATGTTCAGCGCCTCGCGCGTCACACCCGGCTCGACGGTGCAGTCGAGATCTTCGGGATTGACCTCGAGCACCCGGTTCATGCGGCTGAAATCGATCGAAATGCCGCCATTGGCGGCGTTGACCTGCCCCTCCAGAGAGGTGCCGACGCCGAAGCCGATCACCGGCACCTTGTGGGTCGCACACGCCCTGACCGCCGCCTTCACATCCTCGGCGCTCTCCGCAAAGAGCACCCCGTCCGGCAGTTGCGACGGGATATAGGTGGTCGTGTGGGCATGCTGCTCGCGGAACGACTGGCCGGTCTGGAAGCGCTCGCCGAAGCTCTGTTTGAGAATGCCGAGCACGGCAGCTATGCCCGCCTCGTTGCGTGTGCCGGCCTTCGCGTCCTTCAGCGCCATTCCTTTGATCTCCCTGCTATTCCGCAGAAACCCTATCATGTCTCGCAGGCTACAGCGCCGCGGTCATTTCAGACGCGCAAAGGACGCTGTAGGACTTTAAAATTGCTGCATAATTTCATCCTTAATTCGATTCCGATTTAAGGAATTATGCAGCAGGCTGGGTATGCGGCAAGTCAAAGCGGCTGTCCAGTTAAGATTGGCAGAAGATTTCATTCCCCTTTTGTTATAGGCCGGCTGTTATAGCCAAGTTCGCCTTCCGACACCTCAGACGAGCGGCGGATTGAGCCGCGCAAAACCCTCCTGCCGCCGATAGGGGAAATAGGGATAGGGCGCAGTGACAGTGCTGACGGCGTCGAGCCTTTCGATCTGGTCTTTCGACAGGCTCCAGCCGACCGCGCCGAGGTTCTGCCGGAGCTGCTCCTCATTGCGGGCGCCGATGATGACGCTCGATACCGTCGGCCGGCCGAGCAGCCAGTTGATGGCGATCTGCGGCACCGTCCGGCCGGTCTCCGCCGCGATGGCGTCCAGCACCTCGACGATGTCGAACAGCTTCTCATCATCGACCGGCGGGCCGTATTGCGCCGTCTCGTGCAGCCGGCTTGCCTTGGGTAGCGGCTGTCCGCGGCGGATCTTGCCGGTCAACCGTCCCCAGGCAAGCGGGCTCCAGACGAGAGCCCCCACACCCTGGTCGGCGCCAAGCGGCATCAGTTCCCATTCGTAATCGCGCCCAGCCAGCGAATAATAGACCTGATGGGCGACATAACGCGGATAGCCATAGCGCTCGGCGGCAGCAAGCGACTTCATCAGCTCCCAACCGGCAAAATTGGAAACGCCGACATAGCGGATCTTGCCTGCGGCGACGAGGCCGTCGAGCGCCGACAGCACCTCCTCGACCGGCGTCGAGGCATCGAAGGCGTGAAGCTGCAAGAGATCGATATAGTCGGTCCCGAGCCGGCGCAGCGCATCCTCGGTCGCGCGGATCAGCCGCGCCCGCGACGTTCCCCAGTCCTGCGGCCCCTCGCCCATCGGCAGCGCCGTCTTCGTCGAGATCAGCACCGCGTCGCGCCGGCCACGGATCGCCTGGCCGAGCACCTCTTCGGAAGCGCCGGCCGAATAGACGTCGGCCGTGTCGAAGAGATTGACGCCGGCTTCGAGGCAGATGTCGACGAGCCGTCGCGCCTCTTCCGCATCGGTATTGCCCCAGGCGCCGAACAGCGGACCGTTGCCGCCGAATGTGCCTGCGCCGAAGCTCAACACCGGCACCCTGAGGCCGGATGCACCGAGATTTCTGTAATCCATCGATCTGTCTCCTGTATTTCCTCTGAGATAGACCTTGGCCAGCTTGTGATATAGATTGCCTGAAAGAAAATCATCTGTGAATTGATTTCATCATGAGCCGTCAGGACATCAACCGCTCCGGCGAAATGGAAGTCTTCGTCAGTGTCGTCGAGCGCGGCGATTTTTCCGCGGCCGCCACGGCCCGGCGCATGACACCGTCGGCCGTCAGTAAGCTCGTCGCCCGGCTGGAGACGCGCCTCGGCGCCCGCCTTATCAACCGCTCGACCCGCAAGCTGCAGCTGACGCCGGAAGGCTGCGCCTTCTACGAGCGCAGCATTGCCATCCTTGCCGATATCGCCGAGGCCGAACGTCAGGCCTCGACAGGCGAGCAGGCTTCGGGCCGCATCCGCATCAACACCAGCGGCTCCTTCGGCAATCATGTGCTGGCGCCGCTGGTGCCCGCCTTCATGGCGCTTCATCCGGCCGTGACGCTGGATATTTCCCATACCGACAGAATAGTCGACCTGATGGAGGAGCGCGCCGATGTCGCGATCCGCGCCGGCCCCCTGAAGAATTCCAGGCTGATCGCCCGAAAGCTCGGCGCCACCGGCAAGATCATCGTCGCATCGGCGGATTATCTCTCGCGTCATGGCGAACCACGCACTGTCGCCGATCTCCGCCGCCATTGCCGCATCGGCTTTTCCTACGCCCGCGCCGTCGAGGGCTGGCCGTTGCACGAAGACGGCGAGACCGTAACCATCCCGATCACCCCCGGCGTGCAGGTGACAGACGGCGAAGCCATGCGGCACCTCGCTCTGTCAGGCGCCGGCCTTGCCCGCCTCGCCGCCTTCACCGTGCGCGCCGATATCGATGCCGGGCGTCTGGTGCCGGTGCTCGAAGAGGCCAATCCCGGCGATCTCGAGGAATTCTACGCCCTCTACATGGGCCAGGGTGGGCCGCTGCCGGCACGGGTCCGCGCACTGCTCGATTTCCTCGTCAGCCACGTGCGTTTTTGAGGGCAGATCAACCGAAACCGCTCAGTGGCTTCGGAAGTCAACCTCCATGAAAACAATAGCTTACAAAAGCTATATGAATCAATTTCGCATTCCCAGGCGCCGAGAAGCCAGATTTCGCAATTGACCGTTCGTCTTCCACCCGCCTATATCGGACCCGCGCCAGCCGGCTCTTGCAGCCGGCCTCTCTTCGTCATGCCGGAGCCCCCTCCCATCTTCAGCCTCAGGGCTTGGCGCCGGCCAGAAAAAGACACGGGGATCATGTCATTGAGCGACGCGAGCCGCCTGCTGCGGGATGCCGGCCTGCCGAAATGGGCGCTGCTGCTGGCGCTTTCCACAGCTCTCGTCATCTTCCTCGAATTCTTCGCTCTGCCCGCCTCGCTGCTGATCGGGCCGATGGTTGCGGCCATTCTTCTGGCGCTGACCGTCGGCAAGGGAAAGCTTCGCGTGCCCTTCTGGCCGTTGCAATTCGGCCAGGTCCTCGTCGGCCTGATGATGGCGCGCACCATCACCGCCGATATTCTCGGCACCATGGCGAAGGACGCGCCGCTCTTCCTGCTGTTCATTTTCTCGGTGATCGCCATCGCCACCGGCCTCGGCTGGCTGCTGACGCGCTGGCAGGTGCTACCGGGAACGACTGCCGTCTGGGGCTCCTCGCCGGGCGGCGCTTCCGCCATGGTCATCATGTCGGAAGCCTATGGCGCCGATGCCCGCCTCGTCGCCTTCATGCAATATCTCCGCGTCGTCTTCGTCGCCGTCGGCGCCTCGGTGATCTCGCGCCTGTGGGTGGCGGCCGACGGCGGCGAGCCGCCGCCGCTTGTCCTCTTTCCCGAGATTGACTGGCCGGCCTTCGCTGCGACGATGGCTTTTGCCGCCTTTTGTGCCTATGGCATCCGGCGCCTGCGCCTCCAGGGCGGCACGATCATGGCACCGCTCTTTCTCGGTGCCTTGCTGCAGGGCATGGGTCTCCTGAAGATCGAGCTGCCGGTGTGGCTGCTCGCCATCGCCTATGCACTGGTGGGCTGGAGCATCGGCCTGCGTTTCACCCGCTCGATCCTCAAGCATGTGGCGCGCGCCCTGCCGAGGGTATCGGCCTGCATCGTGCTGCTGATGGCGCTCTGCGGCTGCATGGCGGCGGCACTGCATGTCTTTGCCGGCATCGATCCGCTGACCGCCTATCTCGCCACCAGCCCTGGCGGCGCCGATTCCGTCGCCATTATCGCCGCCTCCAGCGATGTCGACGTACCCTTCGTGATGGCGATGCAGACCGGCCGTTTCCTGGTGATCCTGATGATCGGGCCGATGCTCGCCCGCTTCATCGCACGCCGTTCCGGCCTTGCGGAAAATCCCGCATAGAACGCTGCGCGGAATTATGCGCGAGCGCTGCCCACTGGCCGGGCGTCATGCCGTAGGCCTTCTTGAAATGGCGATTGAGATGGCTCTGGTCGGCAAAGCCGGTCGCCGCCGCCGCGTCCGAAATCCCCTCGCCTGCGCCGATCATCGCCCGCGCCTGCTGCAGCCGCCGCATTAAGAGGTAGCGATGCGGGCTGGTGGCGAAGGCCGCCCGGAAATGCCGCGACAGCGCGAAACGGTCGAGCCCCGTCACCGCTTCCAGCTCGCCTGAACGCACCGCCCGGGTCGCATGCGCCTCGAGATAATCCCGCGCCGCCCGCGCCTGCCGCCAGGCGACGAGGCCGAGCGGCCGGCGCGGCATACGCGCATGCCGTGACAGCCCGCCCGTCACCCGCGACAGGAAATCGTCAACGAAAAGTTCGTCCAGTTCGCGATCGAGTTCGCCGAGCGCCGCGAGCAGCACACCCGCCAGCGCCGGATCGCCGATGACAGGTTCGTCGACGAAAGGCAGGCCGGCGCCATCCGCCTCCAGGCATTCGAGAAGCAGCGATGGTTCCAGGTAAAGCATGCGGTACTGCAACCCATCCTCCGTCCCCGCCCCACCGTCGTGTTCCTCGTCGGGATGCAGCACGATCACCTGCCCCGGCAGGCTGAAGCGCTGTTCGCCGCGGTAGCGGAAGGTCTGCACGCCCTTCAGTGTGACCCCGAGTGCATAGGTGTCGTGCCGGTGCGGCTCGAAGGCATTGCCCGAGAATTGCGCCTCGATGCGCTCGATGCCGGGAAAGGCCGGCGCGGCCAGGATGGCGTTGCCGGATGGTCCCGCGCACAAACGTTCAAGACCTTCGAAGGCCTGCGGATGTAAATCCTGGCTCAACGCGCCCGATACTCCTTAACCCGAGGTGAAAGACCATCCGATGTTTGATACCAAAATTGCCGTCGTCCTGCGAAACAATCTTGCCGGCTGGCAGAAACTGAACGTCACCGCCTTCCTGATGACAGGCATCGCCGGCGGACACCCCGAAATCATCGGTGAACCCTACAAGGACCGCGCCGGCAATCTCTATAATCCGCTGTCGATCCAACCGATCATCGTGCTCTCCGCCGAGGAGGCGACGATGTCAGCCATCCATCGCCGTGCGCTGGAGCGCGATGTCACCGCCTCGCTGTTCATCGAGGAAATGTTTGCAACCGGCCACGACGCCGCCAACCGCGCCGTCTTCGCCGAATTCGCGCCCGAAGATGCCAAGGTGGTCGGTATCGCGCTGCGCGCCGAAAAGAAGATCGTCGACAAGATCACCAAGGGCGCGACGATGCAGCACTGACGTAAAGATTGGAATGAAAAAGGCCGGGCAATGACCCGGCCTTCGTGTTGTCTGGGAAAGCGTGCGATCAGCCCTGCGTGATCGGCGCGATCTGGATTTCGACGCGGCGGTTCTGTGCGCGGCCGGCCTCGCTCGCATTGGAGGCGACGGGCTGCGACGGGCCGAAACCGACGGCGGAGACGCGGCGCTGGTCGATGCCCTGGCCGCCGAGATAATCGGCAACCGAAAGCGCGCGGCGCTGCGACA
The DNA here is from genome assembly GCF_014193215.1 of Rhizobium sp. BK112. NCBI lineage: Bacteria > Pseudomonadati > Pseudomonadota > Alphaproteobacteria > Hyphomicrobiales > Rhizobiaceae > Rhizobium > Rhizobium sp. BK112. Next base: position 622,130 of record NZ_JACHYZ010000001.1, on the reverse strand, counting down.
GGTCCTGATTGTGTTGCAGGCTGCCGGTCGAATCCGTATGGCCGTTGACGTCGATCAGCGTCCGGTTGAACTTGCGCAGTACGATCGCCACCGAATTCAGCGTCGGATAGAAGCCCGGCTTCACCGCATCCTGGTCGACGTCGAAGGTGATGTTCGAGGGCATGTTGAGGATGATGTTGTCGCCGTTGCGGGTCACCGAAATGCCCGTGCCTTCGAGCTGGGCACGAAGCTCGGCTTCCTGTTGGTCCATGTAATTGCCGATCGCGCCACCGGCGAGAGCCCCGACGCCTGCGCCGATCAATGCCGCATTGCGCTTGCCGTGGCCGCCGCCGCCAACAGCCACACCGACGAGGGCACCGCCGAGGGCGCCAAGCGCAGCGCCGCCGGCCGTATTGGAAACCTTCTGCTCACCGGTATAGGGATCGGTCGTCGTGCAGGCACTGAGATAACTTGCTGCAACAGCCAGAAGTATGAATTTCTTGATCATGGACAGGACGGTCTCCGTTCGAACTGATGCGAGCAAATGGCAAGGATTGCGGCAAGAAAATGAAGATGCTCTCTTGATAGGGGAATTTCAGGCGCCGAAACAGAAGCCATGTTGCGGGAATGCGCGGATATCACCAGTTTTAGCGAGTAGCGCGCCTGTGATTGCCGTCATCGGCCGTCGCATAGTGCGTTGTTGGAGCCGCCACTTCTCCTCCCTCATTCCTGTGCTCGTCACCGGAATGAGGGAGAGTGGGATCGCACTCTTAGAAATTCTGGAACAACTGCCTGACCGTATCGTAAGTCGCATTGGCGATGTTCAGCGATTGCAGGCCGAGTTGCTGCTGCGTCTGCTGCGCCTTGAGCTTGCTGGACTCCTCTTCCATGTCGGCATCGACGAGCCGGCCGATGCCGGCGGTGATGTTATCGTGCAGTTTGCCAGCGAAATCGTTCTGCAGGTTGATGCGTTTCTCCAGCGCGCCGAAAGCCGAGCCGACCGTCGTCAGCTGCGTCAGCGCTGCATCGACGACGCTGATCATTTCGCTGACCTGTCCTTTCGTCGTGGTGTCCGAAAGCGAGATCACCACTTGGCCGGTGGTGGTGCCATTCTTGCTCGTCATCAGCACGTAGTTCTGCGAGGCGCCGAGTTCGGTGGCGAAATAGGCCGACGTCAGCACACCGTATTCACCCGAACCGGTGGCGCGATCGTCGATCAGATAGCGCGCATCCTTGGAGGACGTGCTTCCGCTCGGCGTCGTATCGATATGGTAGCTCAGCATGCCGACCGAGACAGTGCCGTCGGCATTGCGAATGAAGGAAGCCGGGATCTGGCGCGGCTGCGTCGGGGTCGCATCGTTATTGAGGACCACCCAGTTGTCACTGTTGAAGGTCGCCGCTTCCGAGACGCTGCGCAACTGCTCCTGCAACTGCTTGAGCTCTTCGTTGATCTTGTTCTTGTCGACACCATCTTCCGTTGCGGCGACCAGCTTCGCCTTGATCTCGGAGACGACGTCGATGACGTCCTGAACGCCGGTATAGGCCGTTCCCATCGTCGCCGCCGCCATACCGAGCGCATCCTGGATCGCTGAAATCGCCTTGTTATCGGTTCGCGCGGTTGTGGCGACCGACCAGTAGACGGCATTGTCGCTGGCTTTTGCAACACGCATGCCCGTCGTGATGTGATTTTGAGTGACGGCCATGTTCCGATTGATATCGCGCAGCACATGAAGCGCCGCGTCCACGGAAACGCGCTGATAAATACTCACGGGAACTAGACTCCAAAAACTCAACAGACGCAAACTGTACAAAAATGAACCGTGCCGCGCGGACGCTCATGTCCGGGGTCGCTGACGCTTCAGCGCTGCGGCCTTCAAGAAACGAAGAAGACCAGTCGGTGTCTGGAGCAATCATTGCCGTTTATGCTTAACAAACGGCTAAACTTCAGAAGTAATTCATCTTATTTTTCAAGGTTTCGTACACCATAAGAAACGCCGCCGAACGAGGTACGGCGGCGTTGCAAAATCGGATGGAAGCCTTATTCGGCAGCCTGTAGCTGCTCATCATCGGGGGCAGTGCGCGACCGTGTGGCGACCGCCATCTCTTCGTGCAGGCGCGCTTCCTCATGGGCGTGCGGCTTGGCGAAGCGGGCAAGCAGCAGATAGGCGACCGGCGTGATGAACAGCGTCACCAGCGTCGCGAAACCGAGACCGCCGACGATCACCCAGCCGAGCGCAACGCGCGCTTCGGCGCCCGCGCCATGGGCAAAAACCAGCGGCACGCCGCCGAGGATGGTGGCGATCATCGTCATCATCACCGGGCGAAGGCGTAGCGCGCAGGCCTTTTCGATCGAGGACCGCACGTCCTCGCCGCGGTCGCGCAGCTGATTGGCGAATTCGACGATCAGGATGCCGTTCTTGGCCATGACGCCGACGAGCAGCACGAGACCGATCTGGCTGTAGATGTTGAGGCTGGAGCCGGTGATCACCAGCGCGAAAACGGCGCAGGCAAGGCCGAGCGGCACCGTCGACATGATGATCAGCGAGGACAGCACGCTTTCGAACTGCGCGGCCAATACCAGGAAGATGATGACGATGGCGAAGCCGAAGGTCAGCGCCATGCCGCTCGAATTCTCCTCGAGCGTCGCCGCTTCAGCAAGCGGCAACAGGCGGGAGCCTGCCGGCAACAGCGGCTCGGCGAGCGCTGTGACCTGCTTGACCGCATCGCCGAGCGACATGCCGTTCCTGAGGCCGGCCGTGATCGCGACCGAAGCGAGCTGCTGCTCGCGGTTGAGCTGCGGCGCAACCGAACCTTCCTTCATCGTGGCGATGACCGACATCGGCACGATCTTGCCGTCGCCGGTCTTCAGGAACACGTTCTCGAGGTCGGTCGGATCGTCGATCGGCCGCGTCGTCGAGGTCAGAAGCACGGGATAGGATTCGCCGTCGACGAAGACGTCGACCACCGAGCGCCCTTCGAGCAGCGACTGGATCGCCGTCGAAAGCCCGGTGATGTCGATGCCGAGGTCGGAGGCACGCTCGCGGTCGATCGCCACCGATACCTGCGCCTGGCTCGGCTCGTTGGTCAGGCGCGGCGTATCGTATTGGCCGGTGGCCTCGAGCGCCTGAACCAGCTTGGCGGCTGCCGCCGTCAGCGCCTCGTGATCATTGCCGATCAGCGCCATCTGCACGCCGCTGCCGGCGCCGCGGATGCGCAGGCTGTTGGAGGAGATGGCATTGCCGCGCAGCGCCGGCACCCTTGATGCCGCCTGGTTGATGTCGCCGACGATCTCCGCCTGCGTCCTCTGGCGCTCTCCCCAGGGAGCAAGCGTCAGCACCATGAAGCCGCTGTTCAGCGAACCGCCCTGGCCTGAGATCGAGAAGACGTTGCGGATGTCGCCGCTGTCGACCAGCGGCTGCAGATATTCCTCGACGAGCTGCATCTTGTCGCGGGTATATTCGAGGCTCGATCCCTGCGGCGTCGTCAGCCGCATCATCACCATCGAGCGGTCCTCTTCGGGCGTCAGCTCGCTCTTGACTGTGGAAAAGGCGATGACCGCCGCGCCTGCAAAGATTACCGAGAACAGGATGACGACGAAGGGCGCGTTGAGGCAGCCGTGCAGGGCCCATTTATAGAGATCGGCAAGCGCCCCGCCGAAACGGCCGAGCGCGCCGTGATCCTCGAGAACCGGCTTGGTCAGCATGCGCGAGGCAAGCATCGGACACAGCGTCAGCGCCACGATCGACGACAGCCCGACCGAGAAGGCGAGTACGAAGCCGAATTCGCGGAAAAGGCCGCCGACCTGTCCCGGCAGGAAGGAGAGCGGAATGAACACCGCCGCCAGCGTCGCCGTCGTGGCGATGACGGCGAAGAACACCTCGCGCGTGCCGAGCACGGCGGCCGCGCGCGGCCCCATGCCTTCGGCGCGCCGGCGCACGATATTTTCGAGCACGACGATCGCATCGTCGACGACGAGGCCGGTCGCCAGCACGATGGCAAGCAGCGTCAGGATGTTGATCGAGAAGCCGACCATATAGATCGCCGCCAGCGTGCCGATCAGCGCCACCGGCATGCTGACCGCCGGGATCAGCGTCGCGCGCCAGTCGCGCAGGAAGAGATAGATGACGGCGGTGACGATGACGGCGGCGAGCACCAGCGCCAGCACCACCTCGTGGATCGCGCCCTGGATGAAGACGGCGTCGTCGCTGGTTATGGCGATCCTCGTGCCCTCGGGCAACGTCTTCGATAGCTGGTCGACAGCGGCCTTGATGCCGGTCGAGATGTTCAGCGTATTCGACTGCGCCTGGCGAATGATGCCGAGGCCGATGCCCGGCTTGCCGTTGGAGCGCAGCGCCGTTTCACCGTCGCGCGGCCCAAGCGTCACCGTCGCCACATCACCGAGCCGAATACGATCCTGCAGCATGACGTTGGAAAAATCCGCCGGCGTCTGCAGATTGGCGGTGGCGCGCACCACGATATCCTGCGTCTTGCTTTTCAGCGAGCCGGCCGGCACGTCGAGGGCCGCATTGTCGAGCGCCTTCGTCAGGTCGCCGATGGTCAGCCCGCGGCTGGCCAGCGCGCCCTGGTCGACATCGACGCGGAAAACCTTCTCCTGGTCGCCATATTCCTCGACATCGGCAACGCCATCGACGGAGGCGAGGCGATCGATCACCTCGTTTTCGACGAGCTGTGTCAGGTCGTCCATGTTGAGTTTGGTGGAGGTGACGGCAAGGCGCATGATCGCCGAGGAATCCGAATCCGCCTTGACGATCTGCGGCGCATCCGCCTCATCCGGCAGGTTCTGGGTGACGCGGCCGATCGCGTCGCGCACGTCGTTGGCGGCGACCGCCAGATCGATCGCATCGGAGAATTCCAGCGTCACCCGACTCTGGCCGAAGGAAGAGGTCGACGAGATCGACTTCAGGCCGCTGACGCGCGCAACCGCCCCCTCGATCACCTTGGTCAGTTCCTGGTCGATCGTCTGCGGCGATGCGCCGTCGAAGGTGGTGCGCACGGTGACGACGGGACGGTCGACATCCGGCAGTTCGCGCACCTCGACGCCGACATAAGCCGCAAGGCCGGCTACGACCATCAGCGTGTTGAACACCAGCGCCAGGATCGGCCGGCGAACGAAAAGTGCGGTGAAGCTCTGCTTGCCCGAGGCCCTGTCCTGATGAATCTCGGTCACGCTCATTGGGTCGCGACCTCCGCAGTGGATGCGACATCGGCGCTGATACGCACCGCCCCGCCCTCCCGCACGCGCTGCAGGCCCTGCGTTACGATCTTGTCGCCGTCCTTAAGGTCGGCTTTGACGAGCACGAAATCGGGATTGCGCTGCACGACGCTGACACGCACCTTATGCGACTTGTCGTCGGTCACCTGCCAGACGAAGGAACCCTGCGAATCCCACTGCACGGCGACCGGGTCGACGGCCGGATATTTGTCGCCGGGAAATTTCATGCTGACGCTGAAGGACATGCCGGCACGCAGCTCATCGGAGCTGTTGTCGATCCGGGCGCGCAGGCGAAGCGTGCGGCTTGCCGCGTCGATGCGGTTGTCGACGGCTTCGACGACACCGGAAAACACCTGTCCCGGCCTTGCGACCGACATCGCCTCGACCGGCTGGCCGACCGACACCGTATTGGCGAAGCGCTCCGGCACCCAATAGTCGACGAGGATTTCCGAACGGTCGTCGAGGGTGACGATAGGGATGCTCGTCGTGACGTTGTCACCAATATTGACCGGCACGATGCCGACGATGCCGTCGATCGGCGCTGTGATATTGCGCCGTGCGAGATTGAGCTCGGCAGCCTGCAGCTGCAGCCGCGCGCCCTGCTCGGCGATCTCGGAATCGAAGACATCCATGCGCGACACGCTGGACTTGATGTTGTGATAGAGATTGGATTTCTCGACGGCGGCCTTGACTGCCACATCCGCCTGGCCGCGGGCGATCACCTGCTCTTCGCTGTCGAGCTTGGCCAGCACCTGCCCGGCCTTCACCCTGTCGCCCGACTTGATGAGGATTTCGCGGATTGTGCCCGATGCCTGCGGCGTGACCGCAACCGAACGGATCGCGTCACCCGTGCCGATGGCATTCAGCCGATCGTTGACGACGCCCTGGACGACGGCTTGCGTCGCGACGAGGATGGCGCTGTTGCGCCCGCCGCCATTGCGGCGGTTCTGGCCCTGGCCTTGTCCCTCACCGCGCTGCTGACTTTGCGCCCGGCCGGGAGCATCGGCATCCGCCGTCTCCTCGGCCTTCGGCGCGATCTTGGAAACGATGCTCTCTGGAATACCTGCATCGCGCATCGTATCGCCGGCGCCGGGCACAAGGAAAACCCACGCGGCAAAGCCGGCAATAATGACGACGAGCGACAGTATAAACTGCTTCCAAAAGGCCATTCACGTCTCCAGAGGGACTCGAGGTTGGACCAGGGTCGGTCGAAAGAGGCGCCGCGGGATCGAGAGTCCCGTCTGATGCGACAATATCGCGCGTTTACAGTTTACCGGCAAGCATAAGCAGCCGGCATTACCGATTTGTAATATCAGCAAAGAATGGAAATAACCCGGCCGCTCACTTTTGCTTGAACGGACACTCACGCATGTCTTTGACGCCGTCGATTTCGGGCGAGATGCCGTATCCAATCTCTGGCGATGCGGGTTGGTGCCTATCGGCGCATCGACCATCGCAGGCCCATTGCGGCGGCAATCCCGAGGATCGGCCACACCGCCCAGAACTGCCCCGTCCAGGTGAAGAGGTTGATGCTGACAAAGCCGAGCGCCAGGATCGCCAGCAAGGTGATCTTCCGGTGGAACCGGGTCTGGTCGCGATTCCAGGCGAGTGCCGCGACAACGGCGAGCGCAAGCACCGGAAAGCGCGCCCAGAAAACGCCCTGCCACGATAGAAGGTTGATGCCGATCAGGACCACGGCGATGACGCCAAGCACCCCGTACAGCCTGCGTCCGCCCGGTGCCGGCCTTACCTCGGCCATATCAGCGGGCATAACCGCCGCCGGCTGCGGTCGCGCCGGACCGGATCTTCCAGCAGGCGGCGTCTCATCCCTGGCGTCGCCGATCTTCACCGCATAGCTCGGCACGCCTTCATCGACGTTCTTCACCATCAGCGGCCCGAGAAACTCGAAACCCACAGCCACCTTGTTGCGGACCTGGTCGTAAACGGTGCTCGATATGACGATGCCGCCGGCCGCCGCCGAAGCCTGCAACCGCGCCGCGATATTCACGCCGTCGCCATAAATATCGTCGCCTTCGACGATGACGTCGCCGAGATTGATGCCGATGCGGAAGAGCATGCGCCCGTCGGCCGGGCGGCGGGCGTTGAAGCCCGCGAGTTCGTTCTGGGTGTCGACGGCCGCGCGCACCGCTTCGACCACGCTCGGGAAATCGGCGATCAGCCCATCGCCCCAGGTATTGATGACGCGGCCGCCATGGCTTTCGATCAGGCGCCCCATCGCCTCGCGGCAGCGCTTCAGGCTGGCAAGCGTGCCCTCCTCGTCAGCCCCCATCAGCCGCGTATAGTCCTGCACGTCAGCACAGAAGATCGTCGTCAGCTTGCGCCGCGTTTCACTCATGGTCTCTCGTCTCCGCGCTATCCGCCCGCCGGGAAAGATCGCTGCAAAGGGTGAAACTGGCCGAGAACAGGTGGGCGATTGCAACGGCGATAAACTACTAAGGCTTTGTGTTTGTTGCCACCGATAATTGTTGATTATCGCCCGTCAGCATAACGGCTGATTATTGAACGATTTTGCGCGGGCTCGCCGTGTGTTCTCTCGCCACCGTGCTGGAGCTGTCGATTTCCTGAAGCAAGACGTCGTAGCCCCAGAGATCGGCGAGATGCTGCAGGACGAGTTTCGTGTCATTTTCCTGAAGGTAGCAGCCATTCACGACGATGTGCTGCAGCAACAGGCGGCGGTCGCCGGCGAGGTCGACATCGACGATATCGATTGCCGGGTCGGTCCAGCCGATATCGTATTCGCGGGAGAGCTGGCGGCGGATGCGCAAATATCCGCGCTCATTGTGGATCGCCGAAACCAGTATCCCCTCGGTCTGTTCCGGATCGTCGTAGAGATGGAACAACCGCAACTGCCGGATCAGGTTCGGGCTCAGGAACTGGCTGATGAAGCTCTCGTCCCGGTAGTTGGCCCAGATGTCGCGCAACACCGCCATCGCATCGCCTCGTCCGGCGATATCGGGAAACCATGCGCGGTCCTCTTCCGTCGGCGCCGTGACGATCCTCTCGATATCCTGCATCATCGCAAAACCAAGCGCATAGGGGTTGAATCCCGAGAACCGCCGGTCGTCATAACTCGGCTGGAACACCACATTGGCGTGCGACTTCAGGAATTCCAGGAAGTTTCCGTCGCTGATCTGCCCTCGCTCGTGAAGCCGGTTCATGATCTGGTAGTGGACGAAGGTGGCGGTTCCCTCGTTCATCACCTTGGTCTGGCGCTGCGGATGAAAATATTGCGCGACGTGGCGGACGATGCGAAGGATCTCGCGCTGCCACGGCTGCAGCCGCGGCGCCGTTTTCTCGAGAAAGTAAAGGATGTTGTCCTGCGGAAGACCGAGGGCGGCGCGGCGCTTATCCAGGCCGCTGTCGCTCGCCTTTTTGGCCTTGCCGACGGGAACCGTGCGCCACAGGTCGTTGAACATCTGTTCCTCGTGGGCGCGGCGCTCCTGCTGCCGCTTCTCCTCCTGGCGAAGATCGATGGTGGTCTTGCCCGCGTATCGATGCACCCCGTGCGACATCAGCGCATGGGCTGCATCGAGCGTGCGCTCGACGGCCGTCTCGCCGTAACGCTCCTCGCAGCGCGTGATATAACCCTTGGCGAAATCAAGGTAATCGAGGATGCCCTCCGCATCGGTCCAGAGCTTGAAGAGATAATTGTTCTTGAAGAAATGGTTGTGGCCGAAGGCCGCATGCGCGGTGACGAGCGTCTGCATCGTCGCCGTGTTCTCTTCCATCAGGTAGGAGATGCAGGGAGAGCTGTTGATGACGATCTCATAAGCAAGATCGCGCATCCCCCGGCGATAGAAAGTTTCGTGATGCGCGAAGTGTTTGCCGAAGGACCAATGGCGGTAAAAGAGCGGCATGCCGGTTGAGGAATAGGCATCCAGCATCTGCTCGGAGGTGATGACTTCGATTTGGTTCGGATAGACGTCGAGGCCGAGTTCGTTAAGCGCGATGTCCTCGCAGGCGTCGTGGATGCGCTGGAGTGTTGAAAAGTCCCAGTCGGCCCCCTCGAACAATAGCCGCTCTCGTGGCCTCATCGTCATGGTCATGGCGTTACCTTCGACTGTGCGTCACGTTTCTGGAAGAGATCGTGGAAAACCGGGAATATTTCGTTTCGCCGGCAGACCTTGCGCATCGAAAGCGGCTGCAGCTCGGAACGGATCCCGTCATAGAGCATCCAAAGCGGTGAGCGGGATACGGAGGAGTCGCCGCCCTCTTCGCCAACCTCGATATAGGCGAAATACTGGCACAGCGGCAAAATCTCGCGCAGCAGCTGCCCGCTCAGGTTCCCGTCCGAATGGGCATTGTCGCCATCCGAGGCCTGGGCGCCATAGATATTCCATTCTGCCGGATCGAAACGCGCCGCGATGATCGCCCGCATTGCCGCCAGCGCGCTGGAGACCAGCGTGCCGCCCGTTGCCGGGCCATAAAAGAAGGTTTCCTCGTCGACTTCCTCGGCCTTGTCGGTATGGCGGATGAAGACGATCTCCACTTTCTTGTAACGCTTCGACAGGAAGAGGTAGAGCAGCAGATAGAAACGCTTCGCCAGGTCCTTCATGTGTTCCGACATCGAGCCGGAGACGTCCATCAGGCAGAACATCACGGCCTTCGCCACAGGCTTCGGCTCGTTTTCGAAGCGGCGATACCGCACGTCGAGCGGATCGATATAGGGAATGCGCCGGCTTTTTTCCGTCAGGGATTTGAGTTTTGCCTCAAGCGTCAGGCGGCTCTCGTCGTCCTCGCATTCCTCGATCTGCCGCTGCAGGGCTTCGATTTCTTCGCGGCGCGGACGGCCAAGCGCGACACGGCGCATCATCGCGAGCCTGGTCGTGCGGCCGACGGCGATGTTGGACGGCGATCCCGACACGGAATAGCCGGCACGGAAGGGCGTTTCCTCCTCGGTTTCGGCCAGGCGCCGCTTGGCAAGGTCGGGCAGTTCCAGATCGTCCAGGAACACATCGAGGAATTCCTCGCGCGTGAGCACGAAACGGAAGCCGTCCTCGCCGTCGCCTTCGCCCGCATCCTTGGGTTTTCCGCCCCTGCTCCCCGGCGGGCGCGGGAGAATGTCGCCTTCGACGAAGGCCCTGTTTCCAGGCAGGATATGATCGCGGATGCCGCCGTCGCCCCTTCGCAAGTTCGGTTCGGCCATCCCATCGATCGGCAGGCTGATTTCCCCGCCGTCGAGCACATCGCGAATGTTGCGGTTTTGCAGAGAACGTTTTACCGCCTGCTGCACGGCGCCCTTCATGCGTCGAAGGAACCGCTGCCGATTTTCCAGACTTTTACCGCGCGGATTCAGCCGCCGGTCGACAATGTGCATAATGGCTCCGCATTAACTTGCCTGTTTGACGCGCATGTACCATTCCACAAGGCGTCGAACCTGCCTCTCGGTGTAACCTCGCGCGGCCATGCGCGAGACGAATTCGCTGTGCTTCTTTTCCGTTTCGGAATCCTTCTTCGATCCGAAGGAAATGACCGGCAAAAGATCTTCGACCTGCGAGAACATTCGCTTTTCGATGACTTCCCGGATTTTCTCGTAGCTCGTCCATGACGGATTCTTTCCGCCGTTGGCTGCCCGCGATCTCAAGCAGAACTTGACGATTTCGTTGCGGAAATCCTTCGGATTGGCGATTCCCGCCGGCTTTTCGATCTTCGTCAGTTCCTGGTTGAGGAGCTCGCGGTCGAGAAGCTGGCCAGTATCGGGATCCTTGAAGTCCACATCTTCGATCCAGGCATCGGCATAGTCCACGTAGCGGTCGAACAGGTTCTGTCCGTAGTCCGCATAGGATTCAAGATAGGCCTTCTGGATTTCATTTCCAATGAACTCTGCGTAACGCGGCGCAAGATCGGCCTTGATGAATTCCAGATAGCGCTTCTCGACATCGTCGGAAAACTGCTCGCGGCGGATCGACTGCTCCAGCACATACATCAGATGAACCGGATCGGCGCCGATATCCGTGGTGTCGTGATTGAAGGTGGAGGCGAGCACCTTGAAGGCGAAGCGGGTCGATATGCCGTCCATGCCCTCGTCGATGCCGGCGGCATCCCGATATTCCTGGACACTGCGGGCGCGCGGATCCGTCTCCTTCAGGCTTTCGCCGTCATAGGTGCGCATCTTCGAAAAATACGTCGAATTCTCATGCTTGCGCAGGCGTGAAAGCACGGAGAAACGGGCCAGCATTTCGAGCGTCGCCGGGGCGCATGGCGCATCGGCGAGTTCGGATCCCTCGATCAGCTTCTCGTAGATCTTCTGCTCTTCCGTCACGCGCAGACAATAGGGCACCTTGATGACGCAAATACGGTCGATGAACGCTTCGTTGTTCTTGTTGGCCTTGAAGGTCTGCCATTCCGCCTCGTTCGAATGCGCAAGAACGATGCCGGAGAAGGGTATGGCGCCGATATTCTCGGAGCCGATATAGTTCCCCTCCTGCGTCGCCGTCAGCAGCGGATGCAGCATCTTGATCGGCGCCTTGAACATCTCGACGAATTCGAGCACGCCCTGATTGGCGCGGTTGAGGCCGCCCGAATAGCTGTAGGCGTCGGGATCGTTCTGGGAATAGGTCTCCAGCTTGCGGATATCGACCTTGCCGACCAGCGACGAGATATCCTGATTGTTCTCGTCCCCAGGCTCGGTCTTGGCGATGGCGATCTGGCGCAGCCGCGAAGGCTGAACTCTGACGACGCGGAAGCGGGAGATATCGCCGCCGAAATCGTCGAGTCGCTTCAGGCACCACGGGCTCATCAGTCCGTTCAGGCGACGCAGGGGAATGCCGTATTGCTCCTGCAGGAGCGATCCCATCGTGTCGGGGTCGAAGAGGTTGAGCGGACTTTCGAAAACGGGGCTGATCTCGTCACCGGCCTTCAGCACGTAGATCGGATGAACCTCCATCAGCAGCTTTAGCCGCTCCGCCAGCGATGACTTGCCGCCGCCGACCGGGCCGAGCAGATAGAGGATCTGCTTGCGCTCTTCGAGCCCCTGGGCTGCGTGCCGGAAGAAGGAAACGATGCGTTCGATTGTCTCTTCCATGCCGTGGAAGCCGGCAAAGGCTGGATAGATCCGGATGGTCCGGTTCATGAAGATCCGGCCGAGGCGCGCGTCCCTGGCGGTATCGACCATCTGCGGCTCGCCTATCGCGGCGAGCAGCCGCTCGGTCGCATTGGCATAGGCAAGCGGTTCTTTTTTACAAAGGTCGAGATACTCCGCGATCGACATATCAGTCTCGCGGCGCGCATCATAACTGCGGGTGAACGCATCAAATACGGATTCGCTCAGCATGGGCCCTCCATTCAAGGTTACTGCCACAGGCTCTAGGTCGTCATACCAAAGGAGATGGCCACGACATTCCTAAGAATCAATAGTTTCGCAGGTATATTCCACGCTCACCGGCTGTTTCTGGCAATGCACAAAAACGTGCATGCACCGGTTATTTTTTTACTCTACGAAACTGTTTCTTATTGTAGTTGAGAAAAGGGCTTTTGCGGTATCAGCACATTTCGCGACGTGACAGAAAGATGAAAAGGGTGTGCAATGTCGCCCGTGATTCGAGCCCTGGAAAAATCGACGCTTGGCAGCCAATCTGCGCAAAGTCGATGCTGGACAGCGCATACCCATCCGCACCTGACATGATAAAGACGGGCGCATCACAGCCATCCGCCCGTTTTTCGTAACGATATGCCACCGGCGCGACTCAGCCGTTGAACGCCTTTTCCAGCGTGGCGATATCGATCTTGATCATGCCGAGCATCACCTCGGTCACGCGCCTCGCCCGCTCGCGGTCGCTATCGGCGACCATCTCGGAAAGCATGCGCGGCACGATCTGCCAGGAAAGGCCCCAGCGATCCTTCAGCCAGCCGCAGGCCTCCGGCGTGCCGCCATTGGCGAGGAATGCCTCCCATATCCGATCGATCTCGGCCTGGCTTTCCAGGAGAATCGCGATCGAGAAGGAATGGTTGAAGCTATCGAGCGGCCCGGCTTTCATCGCCAGGAAGGCCTGGTCGCCGAGCGTGAACTCGATCAGCTCGACGCTGCCGGGAGGCCCGCTCGGCGTTTCCGCCGGCAATATAGTGATGCGGCCGATCCGGGAGTCGGGGATAACGGACGTGTAGAATTCGACGGCTTCGCGCGCTTGCTCGGCGAACCAGAGATTTGAAACGACCTTCGGCATGAAACGGCCTCCTTGTTGACGAGTATTGATCCGGACCCCGTCCGATGATCGAAGCCCGATGCTTCAAGGACGTCGCGCCGGCATCGCTTCCGACAGGCTGCGATCTGAATTTTTTCGCCCGGTTCGCCGGCGTGGCGATCGCAGCCGCGCTCGCGGCGCCCTTACTGCCCAGAGCATCCCGCTTGGGATAGCGGCCACTTGGGAATGAAAGCAGAACATCTTTTCTGGTCTTTCCTTCCCGAATCACTACATTACGCGCCATGAGCAATAGTTTCGACGATATTCCCTTCTTTGATGAAGAGCCGGGCGAGATGGCGCGCAAGCCGCAGCCGCCTCAGGCTTCGTTGGGAAAGGCGCCTGCAACAGGGAGCATTGCAGCTGGAGGCCTCGCCGCGCGCGCCATGGCGGCCCGCGACGGCGGCAAGCGGCCGGATTATCTTGCCGGGCTGAATCCTGAGCAGACAGATGCCGTCGAAACGCTGGAGGGCCCGGTCCTCGTGCTCGCCGGCGCCGGCACCGGCAAGACACGGGTGCTCACCACCCGCATTGCCCATATTCTCAACACCGGCCGCGCCTTCCCCTCGCAGATCCTCGCCGTCACCTTCACCAACAAGGCCGCCCGCGAGATGAAGGAGCGCATTGCGCTGCTCGTCGGCGGCGCCGTCGAAGGCATGCCCTGGCTCGGCACCTTCCACTCGATCGGCGTCAAGCTGCTGCGCCGCCACGGCGAGCTCGTCGGCCTGCGCTCCGATTTCACCATTCTCGATACCGACGACGTCGTCCGCCTGATCAAGCAGCTGATCCAGGCCGAAGGCCTCGACGACAAGCGCTGGCCGGCCAAGCAGTTCGCCGGCATGATCGACACCTGGAAGAATAAAGGCCTCGGGCCTGCCGATATTCCCGAGGGCGACGCCCGCGCCTTTGCCAATGGCCGCGGCCGCGATCTCTATTTTGCCTATCAGAACCGCCTGACGACGCTGAACGCCTGCGACTTCGGCGACCTGCTGATGCATCCGATCGCGATCTTCCGCAAGAATCCCGATCTCCTGAAGGAATATCACGGCCGCTTCCGCTATATCCTGGTCGACGAGTACCAGGACACCAACACCGCCCAGTATATGTGGCTGAGGCTCCTCGCCCAGCGCGCCAAGGGCGAGCCGCAGAATGTCTGCTGCGTCGGCGACGACGACCAGTCGATCTACGGCTGGCGCGGCGCGGAGGTCGACAATATCCTGCGCTTCGAGAAGGATTTCCCCGGCGCCAAGGTGATCAAGCTCGAGCGCAATTACCGCTCGACCGAACATATTCTCGGCGCCGCGGCCCATCTGATCGCCCATAATGAAGGCCGGCTCGGCAAGACGCTGTTCACCGATCGCTCCGATCCGGACGACATCAAGGTTCAGGTCCACGCCTCCTGGGATTCGGAAGAGGAAGCCCGCGCCATCGGCGAGGAGATCGAACAGCTCCAGCGCAGCAAGCATCTGCTGAACGACATGGCGATCCTCGTGCGCGCCTCCTTCCAGATGCGCGAATTCGAAGACCGCTTCGTCACCCTCGGCCTCAATTACCGCGTCATCGGCGGCCCGCGCTTCTACGAGCGCCTGGAAATCCGCGATGCCATGGCCTATTTCCGCCTGGTCGCTCAAGCCTCCGATGACCTCGCCTTCGAACGCATCATCAATACGCCAAAGCGTGGCCTCGGTGATACGACGGTGCGTGCGCTGCACGACTACGCGCGCGCTCGCGACATCCCGATGCTTGCGGCAGCGGCCGACATCATCGAGACCGACGAGCTGAAACCGAAGGCGCGAAAGGCCCTCTTCGACGTGATTCAATCTTTCCGCCGATGGCAGGAACTGCTTGAAAACACACCGCATACCGAACTTGCCGAGCAGATCCTCGAAGAGTCCGGCTATACCGACATGTGGAAGAACGACAAAAGCGCCGAAGCGCCCGGCCGCCTTGAGAACCTTAAGGAACTGATCCGCTCGATGGAGAGCTTCGAGTCGATGCGCGGCTTCCTTGAACACGTCTCCCTCGTCATGGATGCCGAGACCAACGAGAACCTCGACGCCGTCTCGATCATGACGCTGCACTCGGCCAAGGGCCTGGAATTCGACACCGTCTTCCTGCCCGGCTGGGAGGAAGGCCTCTTCCCGCACCAGCGCTCGCTGGATGAGAGCGGCCGCGCCGGCCTGGAGGAGGAACGCCGCCTCGCCTATGTCGGCATAACCCGCGCCAAGCACCGCTGCCATATCTGGTTCGTCTCCAACCGCCGCATCCACGGTCTCTGGCAGTCGACCCTGCCCTCGCGTTTCCTCGACGAACTGCCGGAAACCCATGTCGAGGTCGCCGAAATGGAGCAGAGCTATGGCGGTTACGGCCGCGGCGGCTACGGCCAGTCCCGCTTCGACAAGGCCGAGCCCTTCGCCAACTCCTATTCCACCCCAGGCTGGAAACGCGCCCAGGCCAACAAGACCGACGCCACCCGCGACAATTGGGGCACCCGCTCCGGCCACGCCGTCGAACGCATCGGCTATGGCGAAAGCGGCCCGAAGGGGCGCACGATCGACGGCGAGCTGGTGGCGAAATCGACCTCGTCGGAACCGTCGCGATTCACCCTCGGCGATCGCGTGTTCCATCTGAAATTCGGCAACGGCAACATCACCGGCATCGAAGGCAACAAGCTGACGATCGAGTTCGACCGGGCCGGACAGAAGCGGGTGCTGGACGGGTTCGTCGAACGCGTCTGACCTTGCGTCAGCACCTTCAGCCGAGCATCCGCATGCTTCCAAGCCCGAGAATATCGTTCATCAGGGCAATTCCCATCCCGGTGGCGACGATCGACAATCCGATCAGGAAAAGCCGGCGAGCCCGGTCATATTTGACAGCCACCAGCGAGTCCCGCGCCAGAAGATCGGCAAACACCTTCACCTGAATGGCGATGCCGACCGTCAGGAACGACATCGGCAGCAGATCGATGCGACTCCAGTCATTCGGATTGGATACCCAGAGACTGATGAAATTGAGGGAGAAACCGAGGATGATCCCGGTCGCCGTCAGCGATCCGTTGCGGAAGGTCGCATCGATCTTTTCGTCGGGGTCCGCTTCGGACATGGCTTCGGTTCCTGCTTCTGAGGCAAGAAAGGCAGAAATCGCAGTCCTGAGCAAGATCGATCTGGCATCGCGCTCCGGGAAGCTGGACGAAATGCCGCAGTGGGCGGAGACCCGGCGCACCGCCCATTGCCCCTTCAACAAGCCGCGATGGCGCCATCGCGTGCGCTCGCAGAGATGGACTTTCGCTCGCCCGAACCCGTCGATCGCTAAAAACGCCAATCATTTCAATGAAACAGCTTTGGTAACCGAAAGGTTAACGTGCGTTGCCCCACGCCGTCAATCGCACCTTCTTCCCTGTCAAAACGTCGCTTTGACGCTTTGCGCAAATCAGCTTAGCCCGGAGACTGCCCGTCCATGAAAGGCGGGCTTCACGACGAACTTTTCAAAGGAGGTTCAAGTGACCAGTGTTTCATCTCTCGGCAGCACATTGACACAGTATCAGTCTCCGCTTTCAAGCCTGGACAAGAACGGTGACGGCGTCATTTCGGCGGACGAGCTCGCCGCCGCATCGCAGTCCTCGACATCAAGCACGGTCGCGACCGACGGCGATAGCGACGACAGCAGTACCGACATCGTCAAGAAGATCACCGCCGACATCCTGTCGCTGATGCTGTCCATGCAGAAAACCGACGACAGCGACGATCAGGGCGACGGTAGCGATCAAAGCGACGACACTTCCAAAGGTGTCTTCGCCGCGATGGATACGAATGGCGACGGCAAGTTGACCGAGTCGGAATTCCTCGCCGCCGATCCGAGCAAAATCAGTACATCCGGCGATAGCGATCCGCTGCTCACCAAGGTGCTGAGCGACATGCAGACGGCGCTTCAGGCCTACCGCAATACCTACGGCGCTTCCGCCGCGGCAGGTGATTCCGCAGCCGACACCGCGGTTGCGATCTAGCCGGCCGAGATCCGGGCTCTGCCGGGGGAGCCTCGATCCACCGATGCCGCGCAAAAGCGTCTTAGCGGTCAAAGCGATTTGCCGGCAATCGCCGCCGTCTTTGGCCGCGTCTGCGATCCGGAGATTATCCACGAACCTTCCCTCCATTCCATTTCAACACGAGAGCCGCCGCCAACTATCGCGATGATTGCATTAGAGCTCTCTACTTTGACGACTTACTACCGCTAGTACCAGAATTAACACTTGCGCCGCCGCGCCTGGAAATCCACTAGTTGATGCATTGAGTGTGCTTGGCGTCTTACACTGCAATAAAGCGAAGGGATTGGGCTTGATGAAAGCGCTGCTGCTCATCGACATTCAGAACGGCTTCTGCCCGGGCGGCAATCTGCCGGTACCTGATGGCGACAAGGTGATTCCCGTCGCAAACAGGCTGATCGATAGCGGCAAATACGATCTGATCGTCGCCTCGCAGGACTGGCATCCGCCGGGCCACGGCAGCTTCGCCTCCGCCCATCCGGGCGCGGCCCCCTTCGAGATGGGTGAACTCTCGGGCAAGCCGCAGATGATGTGGCCCGACCACTGCATTCAGGGTACGCTCGATGCGGAACTGCATCCTGCGCTCAGATCGGAAGAGATCGATCTGATCCAGCAGAAGGGCGAGCATCCCTATATCGACAGCTATTCGGCCTTCCGCGACAATGACCGCGATGCCTCGACCGGCCTTTCCGATTTCCTCGAGGACCAGGGCATCACCGACCTCGACGTCTGCGGGCTCGCGACCGACTATTGCGTCAAATTCTCCGCGCTCGACGCGCTGGAGATGATGCCGGGTGTCCGCGTGCGCTTCATCGAGGATGCAAGCCGCGGCATCACGCCCGAAGGTGTCGCCGCCGCCATCGAGGAGATGCGGGCGCATGGCATCGCGATCATCGACAGCGCCAAGGTCTTGTCAGATTAAGTCAGATCGCGCCTAAAAAACCACGCGTCGAATGTCGGATCGGTGCAAGCCGATCCGTCCTTGGCTCTGAACACACCAACAATGGGAGTTGAGAGATGAGAAAGCTTGTTGCTGCAGCCTTCGTCAGCCTGGATGGCGTCATGCAGGCGCCGGGCGCGCCACAGGAGGATCCGACCGGCGGCTTCACGCTTGGCGGTTGGACCGTCAATTATTGGGACGAGCCGATGAGCCAGTTCATGGGCGGGATCTTTACCGACCCCTTCGAACTGCTGCTCGGCCGCAGGACTTACGAGATTTTTGCCGCGCATTGGCCCTTCGTCGAGAAGGACGATCCGATCGGCCAGGTCTTCAACGCCGTGACCAAATATGTCGCGACCAGCTCCACGGAACCGCTCGACTGGGAGAATTCTATCGCCTTGCGTGGCGACGTCGCTGCCGAAATCGCCCGGCTGAAGCAGGAGGACGGTCCCGCCCTCCTGACGCAGGGCAGCAGCGGCCTGCTGCAGACCCTGTTGGCGCACGACCTGATCGACGAATTCCGGCTTCAGACCTTCCCGCTCGTGCTTGGCCCGGGCAAACGCCTCTTCGGTCAAGGCGCCAAGCCGGAGGCGCTGAAGCTGACCGCCAATAGCGTATCGACGACGGGCGTCATCATGAGCGTCTATGAGCGTGCGGGCGCAATCAAGACAGGCACGTTCGAGCTGGCGCAGCCCTCGGAGGCCGAAATCGCTCGCCGGGAGCGGATGAAGCGCGAGGGCTGATCCTCTGCGATCTTGCGGGCCGCGGCGCCGCCGCGTCCCGTTATGGCGACAGCGCCGTGCTCCTTCTCAGATGCGTAGGGAACGCTGTAGAACTATGCGGTAGTGCCCTTGTTCTTCTCCTCGCGCTCCAACAGATAGATGTCTTCCGCCAGGTCCTCCATCTTCCTCAGAAGGGCGGCATGCGCATCGCGAAGACCCTGATTGTAATAATGGGCGCCGATCTCGTCCGCGAAGAAATCGAGCAGGAACTCCGCCGGCAGCACGCCGATCGGCTGGTCGAGCTCCGCCTCGAAATAGCGGCGGATGCTTGAAACGATCGCCGCCTTCGCCTCCTTGGAAAATTCGATCTTCTTCATGGTTTCCTCTTGGCCGAATGCACTCGGAAGTTTGATGGTTCAGCGAAATCGATTGGTCAATCAAGGAAATTCAATTGCCGTTGCAAGCCATAGACCATAAGGGGAAACCTGAATTCCAACCGGACAAGATCACATGAATCGCGCCGACTTTGTTGAAGGTTTGCGGGGCGGCTTTGCCGTTGCGCTGGCATCGGCGCCCTTTGGCGCCCTGTTCGGAGCGCTGGCCGTCGAAAACGGCATGTCGCTTTCCGAAGCCGCCTTCATGAGCGCCACCGTCTATGCCGGCGCCAGCCAGATGGTCGGCATCGAACTCTTCGGCCACAATGTCCATGCCTGGCTGATCGTGCTGTCGATCCTCGCCGTCAATTTCCGCCACGTGCTCTATTCGGCGGCGATGGCGCGCTATATCGGCCAGTTCACGCCGGTCCAGAAATTTTTCACCTTCTTCCTGCTCGTCGATCCGCAATTTGCCGCAGCGGTGAAACGCGGCGAGTCGGGTCTGCCGGTCAGCTTCGCCTGGTATTTCGGTTTCGGCATCATCATCTACGTTCCCTGGGTGCTGATCAGCGTCCTGGGCGGCATGCTCGGCGGCTTCATCGGCGATCCCAAGGCGATCGGCCTCGATATCCTGCTGCCGGCCTATTTCCTCGGCATCGTCCTTGGTTTCCGCAAGCGCGACAATTTTCTGCCCGTGGCGCTCGTCAGCGCCGTCGCATCAGTCCTCGCCTATCGCTATGTCGGCTCGCCCTGGCATGTCAGCCTCGGCGCCGCCGTCGGCATCGTGCTTGCCGCCCTGCTGCCGCTGCCGCCGCAAGCGCCGGATCTCGAAGCCGACGCCCTGCAATCCGAAGTGCACGAGGTTTGAGCCATGGAATTCGATCTTCACATGGCGCTCGTCATCTTCGCCGCCGCGGTCGCCACTTTCGCCACCCGCATCGGCGGCTACATCCTCATCACCCGAATGAAGAGCATTCCGCCGCGCATGGAGGCGGCGCTGAATGCCGTGCCGGCCGCCGTGCTGACGACGCTGGTCGCCCCCGCCTTCTTCATCGGCGGCTGGGAGTCGAAACTGGCGCTGATCGTCGCCCTCTTCGTCGGCCTGCGCGTTTCGCATACATGGATGCTGGTCGCCGCCTGGATCGTCGTGATGACCTGGCGCCACACGATCGGCGCCTGAGGGCTGCAGCGCCGGCGCGTCGACGCCGTTCTCAATATTCCAGCGGCAGCGTCGCGTTTTCGAGCCATGCCCTGACATCGTGATCGTGGATCAGCGGCATCAGCGCCTCGCGTGTGCGGCGGTGGTAGTCGTTGAACCAATGCAGCTGGTCATGGGTCAGAAGCTCTGGAATGACGAGGCTGCGGTCGATCGGGCAGAAGGTCAGCGTCTCGAAACCGAGCATCGCCGTATCGCCGCCCTCGATCTCTTCGGCGCCGCGCACATAGATCAGGTTCTCGATGCGAATGCCGAAGCTGCCGGGCCGGTAATAGCCCGGCTCGTTCGAAAGGATCATGCCGGGCAGCAGTTCCTGTGTCGAAAGCCTGGAGATGCGCTGCGGGCCCTCATGCACCGAGAGGTAGGAACCGACGCCATGGCCCGTGCCGTGGGCGAAATCGGCGCCTGCCCGCCACAGCGCGATGCGCGCCAGCGGATCGAGGTCGCAGCCGCGCGTGCCTTTCGGGAAACGCGCCGTGCTGATCTCGATCATGCCCTTCAACACCAGCGTGAAGAAGCGCCGATGCTCTTCGGTTACCCTGCCGATGCCGACCGTGCGGGTGATGTCGGTCGTGCCGTTGATATATTGCGCGCCGGAATCGATCAGGAAGAGTTCGCCGGCCTCGATCATCCGGTTGGTCTCGGTCGTCACGCGGTAATGCATGATCGCCGCATGTTCGCCCGCACCCGAAATCGTGTCGAAGGAAATGTCCTTCAGCGGGTTCTGCATGCTCTGGCCGACACGGGCGCGCGCCGCTTCGAGACGCTCGGCCGCGACAATCTCGCTCACCGTGCCGGGTTTTTCCTGCGACAGCCAGTAGAGGAATTCCACCATCGCCGCCCCGTCCTGCAGATGCGCGGCGGCCGAGCCGTTGATCTCGACGTCGTTCTTCACCGCGCGCGGCAGCTTGGCGGGATCGGCGCCCTCCACCACTTCGCCGCTCGCCCGGCGGATGATTTCCGCCAGCGCATAGGAAGCGATATCGGGGTCGATCAGCACGCGGCCGCCATTCCGGGAAACGGCAGCGAGTCTCTCCTCCAGCGCCGAGGGCGGCAGCTGCGTGCAGATCTGCCCGAGATAGGCCTCCGGCTCGATGCCCGTCTTGCGTTTGTCGAGGAAGAGCTCGGCTCGGCCGTCGGCATGAATGATGGCGCGCGCCAGCGGATGCGGCGTGTGCGGCACGTCGGCGCCGCGGATATTGAAGATCCAGGCGACCGAAGAGGGATCGGCGATCAGCACCGCAGCGAGGTTCTTCTTCGAAAGATCGGCCGCAACTGTCGCGATCTTCTCTCTGGCCAGCACGCCGGCCTGCGCGACGTTCTGGATGCTGACCGCGCCGAGCGGCTCGGCCGGCCGGTCGCTCCAAAGCCTGTCGAGCGGATTGTGCGGCAGGAAGACCAGCGTGCCGCCGATCTGCGAAAGCGCCTTTTCCAGACGACGCACCTCGGCACCCGCATGCAGCCAGGGATCGATGCCGAGCCGCAGGCCCTTGGCGCCGTTTGCGGCCAGCCAGACATGCGGCGGCTCATTGACAAGATCGCCGCCCGAAAAGACCGAACCGTCGACCTGTTCGGCAAGCTGTGTCACATAGCGCCCGTCAACGAAAACGATCGCCTGCGTGCGCAGGATCAGCGCAATACCCGCCGACCCGGTAAAGCCCGTCAACCATGCGAGACGCTCCGAACCTGCGGGAACGTATTCACCGTTGAACTCGTCGGCGCGCGGTACGAGGAAGGCGTCGATGCCGAGCGAATCGAAACCGGCGCGCAACGCCGATACACGATCCCTGCCGAATTGCGGCGTGGAAGTGACCTCGAAAGACTGGAACATGCTGGAAATCCGAATGGTTGAGACGAATCCGGTTAATGGGATAGCTGCCATGTTAGCGGAATTTCAACCGATGGGGAGAAAAAGCGACGAAACGAGTCGAAACCCTTGGGGCCGCTCAACATTTTGGCAGAACTGTGACACGAAATCGTAATTTGGCACGCTTTATGCATTGGCCGCATGGCTCCCATGAGCAAAACCCTCTGCCTCCGCATTTCAGAATAGCTATATAGACGCCATCGAACGGTTCGCGATGAACCCGAAACAAAGGAATTCTTGAAATGACCGCCTCTCTCTCGCGCTTCGCATATAGCAGCCCGGTGCAGGCTGGCGAACGCCAGACCGTGCGTCACGTGATCGGCGCCCGCCGCCCGCAGAACGAGGACAGCCTCAAGCTGCTCGGAGCCGGCCAGCGCGCTACGCGCCACAAGGGCGCCCTCAGCTACGCGTTCTAAGCCTGAAAGCCCGTCCGTCTCCTCCCTCCCGGACCGGCCTATTGGAATGCAGTAGAGCCCGCTTGAGCGCTCCTCCCCTTGAGCTCGCGGGCATTGGCCGGATAGACCGGTCCAAGGCGGTGCCATCGGCACCGCCTTTTTTCTTGTCTTAGGAAGAGTGCGAGTCGTGGCGTCGTGGGGATGGAGCGCAAGCCCCTCCTCGCTCATTCCTGTGACAGGCACAGCATTGGGGCGGGGAAGGAACCTGGTGCCCCAAGCAAGCGTGACGTAGGCTAAGGCCCTAACCCCACTCAGAAACAACCCAGCAAAATTACGGTCGATCGAAGTGGATCGTCACCCAGCCATTGCGCCATATGGTCCGCACATGGCGAAGCCGTGCGCCGCTATAGGCGGCAATCACCTTCCAGCGCTGCGCGGCTAGAATGCCCGAAAGAATCACCGATCCACCCGGCGCAAGATGCGTCGCGAGCTTCGGCGCCATGCGGATCAGCGGGCGGGCGAGAATGTTGGCGATGATCAGATCGAAGGGACCGTGTTCGGAAAAGGCCGTTGAATGAAAGCCCGGCGCGGTCCTGGTGACGATGCCCGACGCGATGCCGTTGCGGCGCACGTTCTCGGCCGCCACCCGTGTCGCGACCGGATCGATATCCGTCGCCAGCACCGGAATATTCTTGAGCTTGCGCACCGCAATCGCCAGCACGCCGCTTCCGGTGCCGAGATCGAGGGCATTGCGGACCGGGCGTGAGCGCACCACGGCATCGATCACTTCGAGGCAGCCGGCAGTCGTGCCGTGATGGCCGGTGCCGAAGGCCTGGCCGGCATCGATCTCGATGGCGATATCGCCGGGGCGGACCTTGTCGCGATCATGCGAACCATGCACCAGGAAGCGCCCTGCCCTGACGGGCTTCAGCCCCTCCAGCGATTTCACCACCCAGTCGACCTCGGGGATGACTTCCCGCTCCAACCGGGCATCGGGGAAAGAGGTCTTCAGTGCATCCTCGACGCGGGAACGCACTTCGGCCTCGTCCTCGGCCATCATATAGATCGAGGCTTCCCAGATATCCTTCTTCTCATCGATCTCGGTGGTGCCGATGGCAAAGTCTTCTTCGCCGAAGACCGTGCTCAGAAGGTCGAGAATCTCTTCGGCCTTGCTTTCGGTCGTCGTCACGTAAAGGCGGATTTCACTCACGATAGGCGGTCTTTCCCGTTTCCGTTGCCCGCCGCCGGTCGGGCCAACGCCCCATCACGCTGAAACCATCACCCCTTGCTGACGAGATTCTCCAGCTTCTTTACCGCCGTGTCCGGGTTTTCGCCATAGGCGATCGTTCCTGAAAACCGCCCGGCCGAATCGAGCAGGAAGACCGAGGCGGTGTGATCCATCGTATAGTCGACATTCGGATCCTTCTCGTCGACCGGCACCTTCTTGGCGTAGACGCGGAATCCCTTGATGACCTCGGCGACCTTGTCAGGCGCACCTGATATGCCGGTGATCCGCTTGGAAACATTGGAAACGTACTGGTTCATGATCTCGGGCGTGTCGCGCTCCGGATCGACGGTGACGAAATACGCCTGGAGCTTGTCGCCCTTCGGATCGACCTTCTCCATCCAGCCGTTCAGCTCGAAAAGCGTCGTCGGGCAGACTTCCGGGCAATGGGTGAAGCCGAAAAACAGCGCCGTCGGCTTGCCGCGCAACGCCTGCTCGGTGATCGGCTGGCCCGTCTGGGAGACCAGGGTAAAGGGCACGCCGAAGGGAGCCTCCGCCACTACATTCCCCGATCTGCTGAGATAGTACGAGAACCCGCCGAGAAACCCGGCCAGTATCAGGACACCGACCCAGACGGCGATGCGGAAAGTCTTCATTGGATGATCCTCGATCCAGGCGGATATCTGCCGCCCACCCCTTGTGCCCCGCGTGATTATAGCCCCGACCGGACGCGCGCAATTCAACAATATGTTTTCTGACCCGTGATTGATTGTCTCACTGATAGAGGCCATCCACAGCGGAAAATCTGCCCGTCGAAATTGCCATGGATCGAAAAACATCGTGTTTTGAATAATTTGCTTTTGAAGCGAACAGACAGTCTCAAGGCACATATCGTTAGGAAAGACTTAAGCCGTCATATCTATATTTAGCAATGCGTGCGGCTCCATCGAGCCGTTCTGACATGAAGTCTGCCGAGTGGCAAAAACCCCGGACGTCCGCATGAGGGTAGGAGAACATAAACCCGAGCGGTTTGTGGAGGGGTCTTTTCATGACGAATTCAGCAGTGCGCAAGAGCCTGTCAGTCAGCCAGCGGCTCTGGACGCTCGGTGGCGCGGCCTTCCTCGGTTTCGGAACGATGCTTGGCGTCGGCTGGTACGAGAACATGCGGGTCGATGCCAGCCTGCGTAGCGCCAGCGAGATCCAGACGAGCGTCAACCATATCGACGACATGCGCCTTGCGAACCTGACGATGGTGCTGGCCGCCATGGATATCATCGTCGACAAGGACGACAAGGCGGTGGAGCCGGAGCGCATCAAGCTGATCGGCGATTCGCTCACCGCCCTTTCCGGCGGCTCGAAGGAAATGCGCCGGCTTGCCGAAGAAATGCATGACGATGGTCTGTTGAAAAGCTATGACGCCGACGTCGCCGCAATGGGCAAGGCGATCCAGGTCGATCTCGTCGCTCTGGTTCAACAGGGTGCGCCCGATGCCGAGTTCGACAAGATCGACGACACGATTGACGGCGCCGGCGAGGAGCTGACCAAAACGCTCGACAAGCTCGCCGCTGACGGCACCGTCTTTGCCCAGCAGCATGTCGATCTTGCCAATGCCGTATCGCGGGAAGCCCTTGTTCTCCAGATCGGCCTCGGCATCTTCGCCATCCTCAGCATGGGTATTCTGCAATATGTCCATGGCGGCTCGATCCGCCGCGGCATCGGCGCCGTGCGCGAAAGCATGCAGCGCATCATGAACGGCGATTTCGCCAGCGACGTTGCCGAAAAGAGCCGCGGCGACGAGATCGGCGAAATGGCCCGCGCCGCCGACAGTTTCCGTCTCGCCGCCATCGAGAAGCGTAACCTCGAGACGCAGAACCAGACCGACAGGCAGCGCAGCGATGCCGAGCACCGTGAGCGCGAAGCCGCAAAGCTCGCCGACGCCGAAGCTCTGAACGCCGCCGTCACCGCCCTCGGCCACGGCCTTACCCGCCTGTCGGAAGGCGACGTGACCGTTACGATCGACCAGCCTTTCCGCGAGGAACTGGAGCGCCTGCGCCGCGACTTCAACCAGACGACGGCAACGCTGCGCAAGGCGATGAGCGACATCGCCGTCAACAGCAGCTCGATCGAGGCGAACAGCCGCCAGATGCGCGCTGCCGCCGACGACCTCGCCAAGCGTACCGAGCAGCAGGCCGCGTCGCTCGAAGAGACGTCAGCCGCCCTCGACCAGATCACCGCCACCGTCCGCAACGCGACCAACCGCGCCGAGGAAGTCGGCCATATGGTCACCCATACCCGTGAGAACACGGCGAAGTCGGATATCGTCGTCGGCGACGCAATGGCGGCGATGCAGCGAATCGAAGGCGCGTCCCGCGAGATCGGCAAGATCATCAACGTCATCGACGAGATCGCCTTCCAGACGAACCTTCTGGCGCTCAACGCCGGCGTCGAGGCAGCACGCGCCGGCGAAGCCGGCAAGGGTTTCGCCGTCGTTGCCCAGGAAGTACGCGAACTCGCCGGCCGCGCCGCCGGCGCTGCCAAGGATATCAAGACCTTGATCGGAAAATCCGGCGACGAAGTGAAGATCGGCGGCGAACTGGTGACGGCCGCCGGCGAAGCGCTTCGCCAGATCGGCGAAGATGTTCTGCGCATCGACGAACATGTTAAATCAATCGTAACCTCTGCGCGCGAACAATCAGTGGGACTGAATGAAATCAATACGTCCATCAGCCAGATGGATCAGGTCACGCAGAAGAACGCGGCCATGGTGGAAGAGACGAACGCTGCAAGCCATACGCTCGCCATCGACGCGGAAAACCTGACGCAACTGGTCAAGCAGTTCAAGACCGGCGAGGGCATGAGCGCCCGGCAAACGCCGCGAGAGGCAAATGCCGCCTCGCATTCGAGACCATCTCCCGCGCGCAACCTGATCGGCAAAGTCGCGGGCGCATTCAACGGCGGTTCTGCCGCCAAAGTCATCGCCTCTCCCGCCGGGGACAACTGGGAAGAATTCTGACCATGAACAACAACGCCATCAAGCAATCGGGCGCCTATCTCGAAATCGTTTCGTTCCACCTGGGCGACCAGGAGTTCTGCATCGACATCATGGCCATCCGCGAAATCCGCGGTTGGGCGCCGGTGACGCCGATGCCGCACACCCCGCCCTACGTGCTGGGTCTCATCAACCTGCGCGGCGCGGTGATCCCCGTCATCGACATGGCCTGCCGCCTCGGCATGAAGATGACCGAGCCCTCCGAGCGCTCGGCGATCATCGTCACCGACATCGCCGGCAAACTGGTCGGCCTGTTGGTCGAGCAGGTTTCCGACATGATGACCATCAAGAGCGAAGACCTGCAGCCGCCGCCGGAAATCATCCCGGAAGCCCAGCGCGCCTTCTGCCGCGGCATCGTCGCGCTCGAAAAGACCATGGTCTGCTTCCTGAACCTCGACACGGTCATTGCCGACGAGCTGACGCAGGCGGCTTGATATTTCTCCGTTTGCGTATTGGAAGGCCCGGCTCGTCCGGGCCTTTTCCGTTTGGTGTGGAGCATAAGCCAGCATCGGATCAGCTTTAGGGAGGGACTAAGCTCAGGCCCCGCCTCGCTCCTCCCGAAACGTCAAAGATCTGGAAAGCGGGTGCGACAAGTTAAGCCCCTCCCCCTTGTGGGGCGGGCTTTTCAATAACGAACGCGAAAAATCCAGGAACCTTCCCGCCCCTACGGCTTCCCGTTCTTCCACACAACATTCTGCCCATAGAGCGGAATGGTCGAGATCGACATCTTCGCCGAACCGTCCGTCAGTTCGCGCGAATGGGCGAGATAGATCAGCGTGTCGTTGGTCTTGTCGTAGATGCGGTTGACGACCAGCGTTTTCCAGATCAGGGACATGCCCTGGCGGAACACCTCGGTGCCGTCCTTGGACAGGTCGATATTGCCGATCTCGATCGGCCCCGTCTGCCGGCAGGCGATGGAATTGTTGGACGGGTCTTCGAACCAGTTGCCGTTCTTGAACCGGTCGATCAGGCTGCGGTCGAAATAGGTGACGTGGCAGGTAACGCCCTTGACCTCAGGGTCGGAGACCGCCTCGACAATGATGTCGTTGCCGATCCAGTCGACCCCGACCTTGCCGACCACCTCGGCCGAGACGACCCCGGCGGAAAGAACGGAGAAAGAGAAGGCGGCGAGGAGAAGATTGCGCAGCTTGGACATGGCGGCTCCCTGAATGATCCGGATTCTAGATAAGCATGCACTCATGCTTTGCAAGAAATCGCCGTTGCGAGAACGCTCAGCCTTTCCGGCAGGTGCAGGGCTCGTAGGCCCGCGCCGTCAGCCGGCCGGGCCTCATGCCGATCAGCGCCGGTATGGCGTGAACGGCGTTCGCCTTGACCGCCTTCGCCATTTCGATCGCCGCCGCCGCGCAGACCGCTGCATCCTCGGCGGCGTTATGATGCACGAAACGCAGGCCGAGATGCTCGGCGATCAGGTTCAGCCGGTGCGAGAGGAAGTGCGGCCAGATCCGCTGCGCCATCTTCAGGCTGCAGAGATAGGTAAGCTCCGGATAGGATTGCCGGTAGAGATCGAGACACGCCCGCCAGACGCTGAAATCGAAGGCGGCATTGTGCGCGATCATCGTGGCACCGCGAAAATCCTCGTGGAACTCGTCCATCACCTCGGGAAATTCGGGCGCATCCTCGACATGCTCCGGCCGGATGCCGTGAATTGCGATGTTCATTCCGGAAAAACGCATGTCTCGCGGCCGGATCAGTCGCTCTTCGACGCGCGTCACCCTGCCATCCTCGATCCAGGCAAGGCCGACCGAACAGGCGCTGCCGCGCTGTTCGTTCGCCGTCTCGAAGTCAATCGCGATGGTTTTCAATGCAGCAACCCGAATCGTTTCTCCAGGCACAGGAATACCGCCCCGCTTCCCACCGCGCAAATTCGGCACGACGCATGGTTGACTTTTTAACCCGCATATCGAAACCTACCTGCCATGATCGGCTTCGTGACCATGGCAACGCTTATTCATCACACCACGACCCTGGAAGGGTACGCGGGAGCGATGGCGCGTTAGCAGCGATCCGATCATCCCGAAACCCTGCCGAGGCGAGCAGGGTTTTCGGAAACCGGCTCTCCTCGTAAAACCGATGGAGAGCATGAATGTCCGAAAACGAAGAGAATGAACCGCGCGGCCGGGCGCCCCTGCCGGACGGCGTCCTGGTGCGTGCCGTCCGCCTTTCCGATGCCGAGGAGATCACCGATCTCATAAATCTGCCGGGCTACCGGGCAGGTACCTTGCGGCCGCCATACCAGGCAGTCGAGGAGGTTCGCAAGCACATGGAAAATCCCTCCCCGGGCGCGCTCAACCTTGTCGTCACCCTGAATGGCAAGATCGTCGGCAGTGGCGGCCTCAACCGTCTTTCCGGCCGCAGGCAACACGTCGCCAGCATCGGCATGGGCGTGCATGACGACTTCACCGGCCGCGGCTTCGGACGGATCCTGCTCGGCGCATTTGTCGACGCTGCCGATGACTGGCTCGATATCAGACGGCTGGAACTGACCGTCTATACCGACAACGATGTCGCCATCGGTCTCTACCGCAAATTCGGCTTCGAACAGGAAGGCCTGCTAAGGGCTTTCGGATATCGCGCCGGTCAATATGTCGACGCCTATACGATGGCACGGCTCAGGCTATGAGCGAGCGGGAGGCTGGCGGCCTGCCCTCAGCCCTTCACCCGCTGATCAACGCCAGCCATTCATCCTCGTCCATCGTCTGCACGCCGAGCTCGCGCGCCTTGTCGAGCTTGGAGCCGGCGCCGGGGCCGGCAACGACGATGTCGGTCTTCTTGGAGACCGATCCCGCCACCTTGGCGCCGAGGCTTTCCGCCCTCGCCTTCGCCTCGTCGCGGGTGAATTTTTCCAGCGACCCGGTGAAGACGACGGTCTTGCCGGCGACCGGGCTGCCCGCCGTCACCGGCTGTTCGGCCTCCTCGGGCGTCACCTCCTCGATAAGCCGGGTGATCACCTCGACATTGCGCGGCTCCTTGTAGAATTCGACGATAGCCCGCGCCACGACCTCGCCGATGCCCTCGATGGCATTGAGATCGTTCCAGGCGTCGCCGGCTAGCGTCTCGGCCTCCCGCATCCCCGTCTCGAAGGCCGCATAGGTGCCATAGGAGCGCGACAGCAGCTTCGCCGTGGTCTCGCCGACATGACGGATGCCGAGCGCGTAGATGAAGCGGTGGAGCGCAATGCTGCGCCGTTCGTTGATCGCCGCATAGAGCTTGCCGACGCTGACCTTGCCGAAGCCGTCGATATTTTCGAGCTTGGTCAGCGATTGCTGCTGGCGCTTCTCCAGCGTGAAGATGTCGGGCGCGGTGCGGATCTGCAGCGACGGATCTTCATTTTCGAAGAAGAAGTCGATCTGCTTCGAACCGAGCCCTTCGATATCGAAAGCGTTGCGCGAAACGAAGTGCTTCAGATGCTCCGTCGCCTGCGCTCGGCAGATGAAGCCGCCGGTGCAGCGGCGCACCGAATCCATCTTGCCGGTCTTCTCGTTGACCTCGCGCACCGCATGCGAACCGCAGACCGGGCATGTCTTCGGGAATTCGTAGGGCCGGGCGTCGGCCGCGCGTTTTTCCATCACGACATCGAGGATCTGCGGAATGACGTCGCCGGCGCGCTGGACGATGACGGTATCGCCTTCGCGGATATCGTGTTCCTCCGGCCGGATGCGCTCGCCGCTATTGCCGATGCCCTTGATGTAATCCTCGTTGTGCAGCGTCGCATTGGTGACGACGACGCCGCCGACCGTGATCGGCTTCAGCCGCGCCACCGGCGTCAGCGCCCCGGTGCGGCCGACCTGGATCTCGATCTTCTCGACCTCGGTGAAGGCCTGTTCGGCCGGAAACTTATGCGCCGTCGCCCAGCGCGGCGAACGCGAGCGGAAGCCGAGGCGCTGCTGCAGTTCGAGACTGTCAACCTTATAAACAACGCCGTCGATGTCGTAGTCGAGATCCGGGCGCTCGAGGCCGATCTCGTCATAATGCGCCAGGATGTCGGCGACCGAATTCAACCGCTTCATCAGCGGGTTGACCGGAAAACCCCAGTCTCTGAAGGTCTGCACCATGGCGAACTGTGTATCGGCGGGCATCTCCGACATCTCGCCCCAGGCATAGGCGAAGAATTTGAGCTTGCGGCTCGCCGTCACTTTGGCGTCGAGCTGGCGCAGCGACCCGGCCGCGGTGTTGCGCGGATTGACGTAGGTCTGTTTGCCCTCCGCCTCCATCTGCCGGTTCAGCGCCAGGAAATCGCTTTTGGCCATATAGACTTCACCGCGGATCTCGACGACGGCGGGCACGCCCTTCGGCAGCTCGTTGGGGATCTCGGAGATGGTCCGGATGTTGGCGGTGACGTTCTCCCCCGTCGTCCCGTCTCCGCGCGTCGCAGCCGTCACCAGCCTGCCGTTCTCGTAACGGATCGACATCGAGAGACCGTCGATCTTCGGCTCGGCGGTAAAGGCGATCGACTGGTCCGGCAGACGGCCGAGGAAGCGATAGACGCCGGCGACGAAATCCTGCACGTCCTCCTGCGAGAAGGTGTTGTCGAGCGACAGCATCGGCCGCGCATGGACGACAGGCGAAAACGTCACGGAGGGCGCTGCACCAACATGCCGCGATGGGCTGTCTTCGCGGATCAACTCGGGAAAGCGTGCTTCCAGCGCATCATTGCGGCGCTTCAGCGCGTCGTAATCGGCATCCGAAATCTCCGGCTGGTCCTTGCCGTGATAGAGCGCATCGTGATGCGCGATCTCCTTTGCCAGCCGTTCGAGCTCGGCAGCAGCCTCTTCGATCGTCAACGTGTCGACGGCGGAACCTTCGATGGACATGGAATAACACTCCAGGGAATCTGGCCAGAAATCTGGATTGTTTTTAGAGCAAAAATTCCGGATGAAAAGGGAGGCCGCGCATGCCGCGCTGCGAAGATCGATCTACCCATCCTGTTCCCAATCCCGCGCATTGCGCAGCCGGATGCCGCTGACATGCAAGCCCGTGTCCCAAAGGCTCTTCAACGGCGCAAGACTATCGACCACCCTGAGCTCCACGCCGCGCGGGGCAAACTCCCGGTCGAGCCGCGAGACGGCGGTGCGCTCGATGGGAACAACGCGTCTGCGGGCCACCCACATGCCGGCATCATCCAGATCCTCGAAATCCCCAGCCGGCAGCTCGTAGCGATGGATCGTCTCCGCCGAGAGCCTTTCCAACCAGTGACGCTCGACATAGGCCGCGGCCCTGCAATCCCCGAGCCAGTGCCGTCGCTCGGCCTCCGGCGTCTCGGGTGTGGCCCAGATCAGTATCCGCGGGCAGTCGCGCGGAAAGAGATACATGAAGTCATGGTCGCCATCGATTGCCCAAACGAGCGGACCGTTCAGCCATTCCCGGCCCGCCGGGCGAATCGAGGGTACGCGAACCGGGTGCGGTTCGAACACCGCAATGTCGGGATCGTCGCTGAAATGGAAAAGGCGCATGGCAACAGATCGGCGCGGATCGGAATGTTACGGATAGCGCAAAGCGAGATGTTCGTCACCGCCGTCGGCCTTACCGACAGCCGAGTTGCGATCAGCCGTTGCCGGCCAGCAGCCGCTTCGCCGCGGCCCTCGCCTCTTCGGTCACCGATGCCCCGGCCAGCATGCGGGCGATCTCCTCGGTTCGGTCCTTCTGCGCCATCGTCGCGACGCGCGTAGCGATCTTTTCGGATCCCTCGGCCGCCGGTCCCTTGGAGATCAACAGATGCGTCGCCGCCCTTGCTGCGACCTGCGGCGCATGCGTGACCGACAGCACCTGCACCCGCTCCGACAGCCGCTTCAGCCGCTGGCCGATCGCATCGGCCACCGCACCGCCGACGCCGGTGTCGATTTCGTCGAAGACCAGCGTCGGAGCAGATCCGCGATCGGCCAGCGCCACCTTCAACGCCAGCAGGAAACGTGAGAGTTCGCCGCCGGAGGCAACCTTCATGATCGAGCCCGGCCGCGTGCCGGGATTGGTCTGGACATGGAACTCGACCACATCGATGCCTTCAGCCAGGGCCTCGTGCGCATCCGTGGTGATCTCGACCATGAAACGGGCGCGTTCGAGCTTCAGCGCCGGCAGCTCGGCCATGACAGCCGCAGCCAAGGCAATACCGGCATGATGGCGCTTGTCGGAGAGCGAGCGCGCCGCCGTATCGTAGTTTTCACGGGCCAGGCCGACCTCGGCTTCGAGCCGCGCCAGCCGCTCCTCACCCGCGTCGAGATCGGCAAGGTCGGCGATCATGCGGACGGCAAGCGCAGGCAACTCGGTAACGGGCACGGAATATTTGCGCGAGGCGGCCCTGAGCGCAAAAAGCCGCTCCTCTACGCGCTCCAGTTCCCTCGGATCATATTCGGTCTTGCGCAGCGCCGCCTCGACTTCCATCTGCGCGTTGGAAAGCTGGTCGAGCGCGGCATCGAGCAGCGCCACCGTGTCTTCGAGCAGTCCCGGCGCCTCATGGCTCTTGCGCTCCAGCCGGCGCACCAGCGAGGCGATGTGAGGCACCGGCGAGGCATTGCCGTTCAGGAACTCGGAGGCCTCGGCGATATCGCCGGCGATTCGTTCGGCCTTCATCATTTTCTGCCGGCGGTCGGCGAGTTCTTCCTCCTCGCCATCCTGCGGCGAGAGCTTCTCGAGTTCCTCGACGGAAGAGCGCAGATAGTCGGCTTCGCGCGCCGCACTTTCCACCTTCTCGCGGTGCTTCTTCAGTGTCCGCTCGCTGTCGCGCCACAGGCGATAGAGCCGGGAAACCTCCGAAACCTCGTCGGTGAGGCCGGCGAAGGCATCTAGCAGAGTGCGGTGGGCATTGGTGTCGACCAAAGCGCGGTCGTCGTGCTGGCCATGGATTTCGACCAGCATTTGACCGGCCTGGCGCATCAGCTGCACGCTGACCGGTTGGTCGTTGACATAGGCCTTGGTGCGCCCGTCCGCCGATTGCTGGCGACGGAAGATCAGATCGCCCTCGTCATCGATGCCGTTTTCGCGCAGGAGTGTGCGGGCGCCGTGATCCATGCCGACGTCGAACACCGCCGTCACCTGGCCCTTGTCCTCGCCATGGCGCACCAAGTCGCCGTCGCCGCGCCCGCCGAGCGCCAGCGACAAGCTGTCGAGCAAGATGGATTTGCCCGCCCCGGTCTCCCCCGTCAGCACGGAGAGGCCGGTCTCGAAGGCAAGATCCAGCCGCTCGATCAGGACGATATCGCGGATCGAAAGCTGGATCAGCATTGGCCTCAGGAACCGAGAAGAAGTTTCTTGCCTGCCGCAGCGATCCACGAGCCCTTGTTCTCACGCGGCTCGGCACCACCGGTCTGCAGCAGCTTGTAGGAATCGGCGTACCACTGGCTGTCGGGATAATTGTGACCCAGAACGGCAGCCGCCGTCTGCGCCTCGTCGACGATGCCCATGGCGTAATAAGCTTCGACGAGACGCGCTAGGGCCTCTTCGATCTGGTTGGTGTTCGGATATTTCTCGACGACGATGCGGAAGCGTGAGATCGCGGCGAGATATTCCTTCCGCTCCATGTAGTAGCGGCCGATCTGCATTTCCTTGCCGGCGAGCTGGTCGCGCGCGAAGCGGATCTTCGCCTGCGCGTCGTCGACATATTCGGAGTTCGGATAGTTGTCGATGACAGCCTGCATCGCCTCGATCGTCTTGGCCGAGGCGCGCTGATCCTGCGTCACGTCGACGATCTGCTTGGAATAGGTGAGACCGATGAGATACTGCACATAGGCGGCATCCTGGGACTTCGGATATTGCGACATGTAGCGGTTGCCCGACGCAAGCGCATCGTCCAGACGGCCCTGGCGGTATTTGACGAAGGTGCTCATCACAAGCGCCTTGCGCGCCCATTCGGAGAACGGGTTCTCGCGGTCGATCGCGTCGAACTTGCGCGCCGCTTCCGCCATGTTGCCGGCCTTCATATTGGCAAGGCCCTGGGTGTAGAGCACATCAGGCGGATCGGTTTCGAGGCCGAGCTTGGTGATGTCGATATCAGGGTCCGACTGGCAACCGGAGATCGCGGCGCCTGCGCTGAGCACCAGAAGCGATGCGAACAAAGCACGCGCTGTCTTCATCATACCTTCAGATCCTGCATAACCCATTCGAAAGAACCCCACTGCCGCCGCTCGCTCCACGGCAGCCACGCCTCGCTGGCGTTTCTAGCCACAAATGTGCATCAAGAGCAACGCAATGATAAGGCATTAACGCATTTTTGTGGCAGCCGCCGCAGAATGACCGGGCTTTTCATCTTCTTCCCGACCTGTGGCAGTCATGCATCTGCCTATTGCCGACGACGCGGCGGATATAAAAAAACCGCCTCTGGGAAAGAGGCGGCCTGGTCTTAAGAATGTGCTGGAGGTCATGCCGACCAGGGAGCGAATTCCGAAGCGCTAACTGCGATCAATTCGCGGGCAGCGACGCGCTGGCGCGGCGTCGACGTCTCCACGACCTCGTAGGCGGAGGGGTCGGCGAGCAGCGCCTTCAGCGCATTGGCGTTCATCTTGTGACCGCCGCGATAGGAACGGTAGCAGCCGATGAACGGCGCGCCGGCAAGCGACAGATCGCCGACGGCATCGAGCGTCTTGTGGCGGACGAATTCGTCCTTGGCGTAACGCAGCCCTTCGACATTGATGACGGTATTGTCGTCCGAGATGACGACGGAATTTTCAAGCGAGGAGCCGAGCGCGTGGCCCGACGCCCAGAGACGCTCGACATCGCGCATGAAACCGAAGGTGCGGGCGCGGGAAAGCTCTGCCTTGAAGACGGCGGCGTTCATGTCGCCGGCCCACTTCTGCCGGCCGATCAGCGGGCACTCGAAATCGATTTCGACTTCGAAGCGCGTCCCGTCATAGGGACGGAATTCGCTCCAGGAGCCGCCATGCTCGATTCTGACCGGCTTGGTGATACGGATATAGCGGCGCTTGACGCCGAGCGAGACGAGACCGACCTGCTCGATTGCCTCGACGAAGGGCAGCGAGCTGCCATCCATGATCGGCATTTCGGAGCCCTGCACCTCGATCACCACATTGTCGAGGCCGAGCGCATAGATGGCGGCCATGACATGCTCGATCGTCGCGACCGAATGGGCGGGCGAGAAGCCGAGCACGGTGCAGAGGTCGGTATTGCCGACCTGCGAGGAGACGGCCTTGAGTTCGGTGATGTCGCCATTGTCATGCAGGCGCTGGAAAACGACGCCGGTGCCCGATTCGGCCGGGTTCAGGGTGATCGAGACATCAGCGCCCGAATGCACTCCGATGCCTGAGAGCGTTACGGGACGCGATACCGTCGTTTGAAAACCCAGCAAGCCAATTGCCATAAATTCTGCCTTTTATTCTTCCGTACCGGCGGCCTGTCCGATCGGCACGGTCATCGTTCATTCTGCAGCAGGAGCCTGTCGAAAGGTCTCCTAGGGCAGTTTCCTTGCACCATACTTACGTGCGCCGGCGCTCCAATCCAAATCACTGTTTCTTTCGCTTTGTTACGAAGTCACGCAATTGAAATCACTTGCGAATCGCAGCCAGAAAAACGGCAATGCCCGGGACCTTGATCCCGGGCATGAACGGTGCCGAAGCACGGTATCAGTTCGACTGGCGACGCAGGAATGCCGGGATTTCCAGCTGGTCGTCTTCCTGCATCATCCGGGCCTGCGGAACCGCGCGGCCCTGGTCGTCGAGGTTGCCGCGACGCGGTGCGTAGAGGCTTGCCTCCGGCGACAGCGGACGGCGCTGCTGCGAAGCAGCCGGCGGTGCGGCGGTCATGTCGGCGGCAACGGCGTCGTCGTCACGGCGGCCAAGCGAATTGGTGATTCGCTTGAGCAGGCCCATCGGACCGCGCTCTTCCGCCGCATGCGCGGAGGCCGGCTGCGTGCGGTGGTCGAGTTCGGCCTGGACGACCGGCGGGAAATCCTCGACCTTCGGCATGCGCACCGGTTCGGGCGCCTGGCGGATGATCGGCTCCTGCCGGACCGGCTGCTGCTGAACCGGCTGGCTTATCACCGGCTGGCTCATGACGGGTGCCGGAGCCTGCTGCTGCACAGGGGCAGGACGCATTGCCGGAGCTTCCGGCGCAGGCGCGAAGATCTTGCTCTGCGGACGGAAGGTTTCCTGCTGTGGAGCCGGCTGCTGCAGCGGTGCGGCAGCACGCGGGGCCGGAATTTCGAGCTCGCGTTCCATCTCGGCTTCGCGGATGGTCTGCGCGATCGGATCCATGGCCTTCGGTGCCTGCATCACGGGGGCAGGCTGAACTGCGGCCGCTGCCGGAGCAACAGCCGCGGAGGGACGGATAGCGGGCCTTGCTGCCGGCTGGAGGTTCCGCTCGGCGGCTTCGTTCATCGCCCGGTCGATGCCGGTTGCGACGACCGAGACGCGGATGATGCCTTCGAGCGATTCGTCGAAGGTGGCGCCGAGGATGATGTTGGCGTCCGGATCGACTTCCTCGCGGATGCGGGTCGCGGCTTCGTCGACTTCGAAGAGGGTGAGGTCGCGACCGCCGGTGATGGAGATCAGCAGCCCTTGAGCGCCCTTCATCGAGGTTTCGTCGAGCAGCGGATTGGCGATTGCAGCCTCTGCGGCCTGGAGAGCGCGGCCGGAGCCGGAGGCTTCGCCGGTGCCCATCATCGCGCGGCCCATCTCGCGCATCACCGAGCGGACGTCGGCGAAGTCGAGGTTGATGAGGCCTTCCTTCACCATCAGGTCGGTGATGCAGGCAACGCCGGAATAGAGAACCTGGTCGGCCATGGCGAAGGCATCGGCAAAGGTCGTCTTGTCGTTGGCAATGCGGAAGAGGTTCTGGTTCGGAATGACGATCAGCGTATCGACAGACTTCTGCAGTTCCTGAATGCCCATCTCAGCCAGACGCATGCGGCGCCCGCCTTCGAAATGGAACGGCTTGGTGACGACGCCGACCGTCAGGATGCCCTTGTTGCGGGCTGCCTGCGCGACGACGGGAGCCGCACCCGTGCCGGTGCCGCCGCCCATGCCGGCGGTGACGAAGCACATATGCGTGCCGTTCAGGTGATCGACGATCTCATCGATGCACTCCTCGGCAGCCGCGCGGCCGACTTCCGGCTGCGAGCCGGCGCCGAGGCCTTCGGTGACGTTGACGCCGAGCTGGATGATGCGCTCGGCCTTCGTCATCGTCAGCGCCTGCGCATCCGTGTTGGCGACGACGAAGTCGACGCCCTGGAGGCCGGCGGTGATCATGTTGTTGACGGCATTGCCGCCACCGCCGCCAACGCCGAACACGGTGATGCGCGGCTTCAGCTCTGTGATGTCAGGCTTTTGCAGCTTGATGGTCATGGTACCTGTTCCTTCTCTCTCTGGCCGCATCGCCACGCCGGCCAATTACTCAATTTCAGAAGCTTTCCTTCAGCCACTGGCCCATGCGGGCTATCCGGCTGTTATTTCCCCCAAGCGACATGAGCAGACCGCTCTGTGACGCATGTGTCTCCATGTCCGCGACCTGCGGATAGATCATCAGGCCGACGGCCGTCGAAAAGGCCGGGCCCTTGGCCGCCGTCGGCAGCCCCGAGACGCCCATCGGGCGGCCGATGCGGACGTTGCGGGCAAGGATGCGCCGCGCCACATCGGCAAGACCGGTCAGCTGGCTCGCCCCGCCCGTCAGCACGACGCGTTTGCCGACGATCGGGCTGAAGCCGGAGCGCTGGATACGGTCGCGAATCAGTTCCATCGTCTCCTCGATTCGGGCCGATACGATGCGCGAAACCAGCGCCCGCGGCACCTGCGACGGCTGGTCGCGATCGTCCTCGCCGATCGGCGGGATCGAGATCAGCTCTCGCTCGTCGGAAGAATTCGAGAGGGCCGTGGCATGCACGACCTTCAGCCGCTCCGCATCCTCGATGCGGGTCGAAAGGCCGCGCGCGAGATCCGTGGTCACGTGATGGCCGCCGAGGCCGACGGCATCCGTGTGAACGAGCTTGCCTTCGGCAAAGACCGAGATCGTCGTCGTGCCGCCGCCCATGTCGATCGCCGCGCAGCCGAGCTCGACCTCGTCGTCGACGAGAGCCGCAAGGCCGGATGCATAGGGCGTCGCAACGATGCCCTCGACCGACAGATGCGCGCGGTTGACGCTGAGTTCGAGGTTCTTCAGCGCCGAGCGCTCCGCCGTGACGACATGCATGTCGACACCGAGCGCGTCGCCGTACATCGCCAGCGGATCGCGGATGCCCCGCTCGCCGTCGAGCGAGAAGCCGGTTGCCAGGGAATGCAGCACCGAACGGTCCTGACGCAGCGACTGCTGGCAGGCGGCCGACAACACCTTCTTCAGATCGTTGAGTTCGACTTCCTGACCGCCGAGATCGATGGTCGCGGTGTAGATGTCGCTGCCGAGGCGGCCGGCCGTCAGATTGACGATCAGGCTCTCGACGGTCAGCCCCGCCATGCGCTCGGCCGCGTCGACGGCAAGACGGATGACGCCTTCCAGCGCGTCGAGATCGGCGATGACGCCGGTCTTGATGCCGCGGGAACGCTGATGACCGATGCCGATGATCTCGATATTATGGGTGCGGCCCGGCAGGATCTGGCTTTCCTCGCGCGGCGTCAGCCGGCCGATCATGCAGACGACCTTGGTCGAGCCGATGTCGAGCACCGAAACGATATGCGACCGCTTCGACGAAAGCGGCTTCAGGCGCGGCAATCCGAAATGGGACGAACCGAACAAGCTCATATATTCTGCCCCGCCTTCTTCAATTCTTTCGTACGCTCCGTCACAACCGCCTGCCGGCGAACCGCCGCTTCCGGCGTCAGCTGGATCGCGGTTCTGTCAGGCAATCTCAGATCGACCGCAGCGATGTCCCGCTCGAGCAGCTGATGCTCCTTGTCGAACGTCGAAAGCGTCGCCAGTGCCTGGTCGATACCGTCTTCCGGCAGCTTGACGACGACGCCGTTGTCCATATGCAGGTCCCAGCGACGGCCGGATATCCAGACGTAGGCCTTCACGCGGGCCTTTACGTCGGGCCATTTCGAGAAGGCGTCGTCGAGTGATGCCGCCGCCGTTTCCGCATCGCGGCCGACGACGAGCGGCAGCGCCGAAAACTTGTTGTCGCGCAGCGGCGCAATGACGCTGCCGTTCTTCTCGATCAGGGAAAGCTCCTGCCCGTGCTGCCAGATCGCATAGGCCTGGCGCTCCTTGAGCTTCACTTCGATCGTCTTCGGATAGATCTTGCGAACCTCGACATTTTCGACCCAGGGAAGATGCGCGATTTTCCGGCGGGCGGCATCGACGTCGAGAGCGACCAGCGAGGTCGTGCCGTCGAGGCCGATCAGCTGCAGGATCTCGATTTCGGACGTCTCCGAATTGCCGGAGACCTTCACGTCCTCGATCGCAAAGCCTGCCGCCGTCGTTGTCGCCTGGGCGACGGCTTCGGTGTGGCCGCCGAGCGACATGCCGTAAAGCCCTGTCGCAGCCAGGAAAGCCAGCGCCGAGACCGTGCCGGTATGGGCTGGAATGTAGATGCGGCCGCTGCAGAGGCTGATCAGGAAGCGCGTGACCCGGCGCAGCGGGCGCGGCAGCACGAACCGCTCTTCGGCTTCCATCATCGGAAGCACGGCATGATGGCTGGGACGCCCTAACCTCTTGACCGTCAACGCAAACAAGACGCGTCCTCCACCATCCACCGGAGAAACTGACCAAAGGAATAGCCGGCATGACCGGCCATTTCGGGCACGAGCGAAGTTGGAGTCATGCCTGGCTGGGTATTGACCTCCAGCCAGATAATTTCGCCGTCTTCGGAGAAACGATCGTCGTAACGAAAGTCGGACCGACTGACGCCGCGACAACCGATTGCCTGATGCGCCCTTAGGGCCAATGTTTGTATTTTTTGGTAAATATTCGGTGAAATTTTCGCAGGGATGACGTGTTTTGAACCGCCCGCCGCGTACTTGGAGTCGTAATCATAAAAATTGTGTCCCTGCGGCACCACTTCCGTGACACCGAGCGGCGTTTCGCCCATGACACCACAGGTGAGCTCGCGGCCGTAGACATAGCGCTCGACGAGTACTTCCTCGCCGTAACGCCACTCGGGGGAGCTGACGACCTGCGGCGGATGCGCTTGGTCTTCGGTGACGATGACGACGCCGAAGCTCGAGCCCTCGCGGACCGGCTTCACCACATAGGGCGGCTTCATCGGGTGCGTCGCGGGGAAGGCGAAACGATTGACCACCTGCGATTCGGCGACCGGAATGCCGGCGGCGGCTGCAACAAGCTTCGCCTTGTCCTTGTCCATCGCCAGCGCCGAGGCAAGCACGCCGGAATGCGTATAGGGAATTTCCAGATATTCGAGGATGCCCTGGATGGTGCCGTCCTCGCCGAACGGGCCATGAAGCGCATTGAAGACGACATCGGGCTTCAGCGCGGCGAGTTTCTCGGAAACATCGCGCGCGACGTCGATCGTCGTCACGTCGAAGCCTTCAGCTTCGAGGGCTTCTGCGCAAGCCTTTCCCGAGGAAAGGCTGACCGGCCTTTCCGAGGAAAATCCGCCCATCAGGACAGCGACATGCTTGCGACTCATCAACACCCCCAAAAATAACTTCCATTCTCGAAAGCGACGCTTGCGCGAAGCTGTCTGCTCCGTTTCAGGCCTTTGTCCGACCTGCACGCATTAGAGCATCATTATGGTTAATGAAGTGTTTACTTTCGTTAACTCCGTCTTGCTGCGCCCTTCATTTTTTAACTTTCACCTCTTCGGAAATGTCGAGCGAGGATGCCCGCCGATCCGCGGAAAGAGAAAAGCCCGCGCGGAAAAACCACGCGGGCTCAATGGGATAGTTCGATATCTTGCAGTCAGTCGGCGTCGTCGAGGAATTTCCACACCAGTCCGCCGAGCGCACCACCCGCAAGCGGCGCAATCCAGAACAGCCAGAGCTGTTGCAGCGCCCAGCCGCCGACGAAAAGCGCCTGGCCGGTGGAACGTGCCGGATTGACCGAGGTGTTCGTCACCGGGATGGAAATGAGATGGATCAGCGTCAGCCCGAGGCCGATCGCAATTGGCGCGAAGCCGGCAGGCACCCGGCTGCTGGTCGATCCCAGGATGATGATCAGGAAGAACATGGTCAGCAGCACTTCGATCAGCAGCGCCGAAAGCATTGAATAGCCGCCCGGAGAATGATCGCCATAACCGTTGGCGGCAAAACCGCCGAGCTCGAAACCCGCCTTGCCGCTGGCGATAAGATAGAGCACTGCGGCCGCGGCGACGGCGCCGACAACCTGGACGACGATATAGGGAACCAGGCGCGCGGCGGGAAACCGGCCGGCGACCGTCAGACCGAGGGAAACGGCGGGATTGAAGTGACCGCCCGAAATGCCGCCCACGGCATAGGCCATGGTGAGCACGGTCAGGCCGAACGCAAAGGCCACGCCGACAAAACCGATCCCCAGTTCGGGAAAGGCCGCTGCCAGCACGGCGCTGCCGCATCCGCCGAAGACCAGCCAGAATGTGCCAAGAAACTCGGCAACAAGACTCTTTTGCATGCGCGCCTCCTCCATTTCAACCAAAGGGTTAATAATGCTTCAGCCACAATTTGATTCCGGTCAAGCGCGCCGGCATGCGCGCAGCAAGCTTCACGCAAGGAGCGAGAAACCGCAGGTTCGAGACGCGATGCTTGCGACGCGAGGAGACGTTTTCTTAGATCTGAAATTGCGTTAAGACCCGCCGGCCTCCCAAGGCGTTCCATAGACAGACTGATTGGAATGAA
Source organism: Rhizobium sp. BK112 (assembly GCF_014193215.1). Lineage (NCBI taxonomy): Bacteria > Pseudomonadati > Pseudomonadota > Alphaproteobacteria > Hyphomicrobiales > Rhizobiaceae > Rhizobium > Rhizobium sp. BK112. The sequence goes on along the minus strand of NZ_JACHYZ010000001.1, from coordinate 579,174 downwards.
AATGACAGACGCGATCTCCGCATCGCCGACACCTGCCTCGAACAGCGCGCAAGTCAATTCTCCGGCTCGCGTTCTCATCGCCAGCCTTGTCGGCACCACCATCGAATTCTTCGACTTCTACGTCTACGCGACGGCAGCCGTCCTCGTCTTCCCGCATCTCTTCTTCCCGGCAAGCGATTCGAACGCCGCAACGCTGCAGTCGCTGGTCACCTTCTCGATAGCCTTCTTCGCCCGCCCCATCGGTGCCGTGGTCTTCGGCCATTTCGGCGACCGCATCGGCCGCAAAGCAACGCTCGTCGCCGCGCTGATGACGATGGGGCTTTCGACCGTCCTGATCGGCATGCTGCCGGGCTATGATTCGATCGGCATCGCAGCACCCTTGCTGCTGGCGCTTTGCCGCTTCGGCCAGGGGCTTGGCCTCGGCGGCGAATGGGGCGGCGCCGTTCTGCTCGCCACCGAAAACGCTCCTCCCGGCAAGCGCAGCTGGTACGCCATGTTCCCGCAACTCGGCGCGCCGATCGGCTTTATTCTTTCCTCCGGATTTTTCCTCATCCTGGCGGAAACGATGAGCAACGAGGATTTCCTCGACTACGGATGGCGCATTCCCTTCATCGCCAGCCTCGCCCTTGTCGCTGTCGGCCTCTATGTCCGCCTGAAGATCGCCGAAACGCCGGAGTTCCGCAAAGCCGTCGAAAAGCACGAGCGCGTCGCCGTGCCGATCGAGGTGGTCTTCCGCGGCCATCTGCGCAGCCTGATCCTCGGTACCTTCATCGCCGTGGCGACCTTCGTGCTGTTCTACCTGATGACGGTCTTCACGCTCTCCTGGGGCACGACACCTTTGGAAAAGGGCGGGCTCGGTTATACCAGAGAGCAGTTCCTGGTCGTCCAGCTTGTCGGCGTCGTCTTCTTTGGCCTGACGATCCCGCTTTCCGGCTGGCTTTCAGACCTCTATTCGCGCCGCATCATTCTGTCGCTGACGACGATTGCCATCGCAATCTTCGGCTTCTTCTACGCGACGCTGCTGACCAGCGGTCTCACAGGCGCCTTCCTGTGCTCGATCATCGGCCTCGCTTTGATGGGCTTCACCTATGGTCCGATCGGCGCGGCTCTTGCAGCGCCCTTCCCGACCATGGTGCGCTACACCGGCGCCTCGATGACCTTCAACCTCGGTGGCATCTTCGGCGCCTCGCTCGCCCCCTATATCGCCACCTGGCTCGCCACCCACTACAGCCTGAACTATGTCGGTTACTACCTTGCCGCCTCGGCTGTGATCTCGCTGGTCTGCATCCTGCTGTCGGGCCGCGAAGAAGTCTGAGCCTCGGATAACCAATCAACGAAAAGCCGCGACGGCCACCGTCGCGGCTTTTTTATTGATACCGTGGGCACTTCAGGCTAACCGGAGCAGTCACGGCAAAACGGGGAACAGATGATGCGATGCCTCATTACCGGCGCGGCCGGCTTTGTCGGAGGCCCCCTCGTCGAAAGGCTGCATAAAGAGCGGATATGGGAGCTTGCGGTAACCACCCGCTCGGCCGCCGCCAGCTTCCCGGCGGATGTGCGGCATTTTCCCATCGAGATAACCAGCGAAACCGACTGGACGGCAGCTCTCGACGGTGTCGATGTCATTGTCCATCTCGCTGCCCGCGTTCACATCATGGATGACCGCGCGGCCGATCCTCTGACGGAATTCCGCCAAATCAACACTGCCGCCACGCTGAATCTCGCCGAGCAAGCCGCCCGCGCGGGCGTAAAAAGGCTCGTCTTCATCAGCAGCATCAAGGTCAATGGTGAAGAGAACGACCGGCCTTTCCGGCACGACGACACGCCGATGCCGGTTGATCCCTATGGTATTTCGAAGCTGGAATGCGAAATCGGGCTGCAGGAAATCTCCGCCCGAACAGGCATCGAAATTGTCGTCATTCGACCGCCGCTCGTCTATGGGCCCGGTGCCAGGGGCAACTTCGCCCTGCTCGTCGGACTTGTCCGGAAGAAGATACCGCTCCCCTTCGCCTCGCTGAAGAACCGCCGGACATTGGTCGCGCTTCCCAATCTCGTCGATCTGATCGTCACGGGCATGACGCATCCGGACGCTGCCGGCCAGACCTTTCTTGCAGGCGATGGGGAAGATCTGTCGACCCCGGGGCTTATCGAAGGAATTGCCGCAGGCTTGGGCGTCGAGCCGATGCTGCTTCCCTTCCCTCCCGCCTTGTTGCAGATGGGGGCGAGAGTGACGGGAAAGAGCGCCGTCTACCAGCGTCTTTGCGGCTCCCTGCAGGTCGACATATCCCATGCCCGCGACGTGCTCGGCTGGTCGCCCGTCGTCACGCCGCGCGAGGGCCTGAAGCTTGCGGTGAATTAACCGTTATTCGCTCGTGACACCCTGGAATGGGCGCACTTCCCGGCCGGGCATGAAGACGCCGAAGCGTTTGATTTCCCACTCGAGCTTGATGCCCTCTTTCTCGAAGACTTCGCGGCGCACCTGTTCGCCGAGATATTCGAGATCGTAGCCGGTCGCCTGCCCCATATTGATCATGAAGTTGCAGTGAAGCGACGACATCTGCGCTCCGCCGATGACGAGGCCGCGGCAGCCTGCCTCGTCGATCAGCTTCCAGGCCGAATGGCCAGGCGGGTTCTTGAAGGTCGAGCCGCCGGTCTTTTCGCGCACCGGCTGCACCGTCTCGCGGTGATTGCGCACAGCATCCATCTCGGCACGAATCTGCGCCCGCTCTTCCGGATAGCCCTCGAACAGCACGGAGGTGAAGATCAACTCGCTGGATGCGGTCGAATGGCGATAGGAATAGCCCATCTCGGCATTGCTGAGCACATGCTTGTTGCCTTTGCGATCCAATGCATGGACCTCGATCAGCCGCTCGCGCGTTTCCACGCCGTTGGCGCCCGCATTCATTCGCGCCGCGCCGCCGATGCTGCCCGGAATGCCGTAGAAGAAATGGAAGCCGCCGATACCGTTATCCATCGCCATCGCCGCCACATGTTTATCAGGGCAGATGGCGCCGGCCAGGATGCGGTTTTCGCCGGCAAGCTCGACGAAGCCGAACCCCTTGGCGGACAGGCGCAGCACGACGCCGGGAATGCCGCCGTCGCGAACCAGGATGTTGGAGCCGACGCCGACCACGGTCAGCGGCACCTCTTCCGGCAATATTTTCAGGAAGGCGATGAGATCGTCGATGTCATGCGGCTGGAACATCAATTCGGCCAGGCCGCCGGCCCTGAACCAGGTGACGCGGTCCATGGGGGCATCCGGCGTGATACGGCCGCGGATATCCTTTACACCGTCTCCGAGAGACGCGAGAAGCTTTTCCCCATTCACCTGTTTCATACGGACTTTCCCGAAAGGCCTTCCAGTTGTTTGGGCAGCGCCGCTGCCCAGGATGTGATGCTCCCAGCCCCCAACAGAACCACGAAATCGCCAGGCTTTGCAACCTCCGAGACCATCTGAGGCAGAAGTTCCGCCGAGGTGAGAAAGCGGGCGTCGCGATGGCCGCCCGATTTTATGCGCGAAACCAGCGACACGGAATCGATACCCTCGATCGGATCCTCGCCCGCTGCGTAAACAGGCGCGAGGAAGATGCTGTCGGCATCGTTGAAGCAGGCGGCGAATTCCTCGAAGAGGCTGGCAAGACGGCTATAACGGTGCGGCTGGTGAACCGCGATGATGCGCCCCTTGCAGGCTTCGCGGGCAGCGCGCAGCACCGCCTTGATCTCGACGGGATGGTGGCCGTAATCGTCGAAGATCTGCACTCCGTTCCATTCGCCGGTCAGCGTGAAGCGCCGCTTGACGCCGCCGAAGGAAGCAAGCCCCTTGGCGATATCGGCGCTCGATATGCCGAGCCGGTTGGCAACGGCAATCGCCGCCGTGGCGTTGGAAATATTATGCCGGCCGGGCATCGGCATGACCAGCCCCTTGAGCTCGATCACCTGGCCGGTGCGGCGGCGGCGGATTTCGACGTCGAAGATCGAGCGCGTGCCGTCGATGCGCACATTCGTGAAGCGCACGTCGGCCTGCGGATTCTCGCCATAGGTGATGATCTTGCGGTCCTCGATGCGGCCGACCAGCGACTGCACCTCCGGATGGTCGAGGCACATGACGCCGAAACCGTAGAACGGCACATTCTCGACGAACTGCCGGAAGGCGGCGCGCACCGCATCGAAATTGCCGTAATGGTCGAGATGTTCCGGGTCGATATTGGTGATGACGGCGACATCGGCCGGAAGCTTCAGGAAGGTGCCGTCCGATTCATCGGCCTCGACCACCATCCACTCGCCCTCGCCCATGCGGGCATTGGTGCCGTAGGCGTTGATAATGCCGCCATTGATGACGGTCGGGTCGAGCCCGCCGGCTTCGAGCAGCGTCGCGACCAGCGAGGTGGTCGTCGTCTTGCCATGCGTGCCGCCGATGGCGATCGCATTGCGGAAGCGCATGAGCTCTGCCAGCATTTCGGCGCGGCGCACCACCGGCAGCAGCTTTTCGCGCGCGGCGATGAGCTCCGGATTGCTCTTCTTGATCGCCGTCGAGACGACGACGACTTCGGCGTCACCCAGGTTTTCCGCCCGATGGCCGACGGACACCTCGATGCCCTTCTCGCGCAGGCGCTGGACATTGGCGCTGTCGGCCTGGTCCGATCCCTGCACCTTGTGGCCGAGATTGTGCAGCACCTCGGCAATGCCGCTCATGCCGATGCCGCCAATGCCGATGAAATGGACGAGACCGATCGCCTTTGGCAGTTTCATGCGCGTGTCCTCTTGAATTCCGCAATTGTCCGTCCGGCGGCAATAGCCTCAACCATGTCGGCAAGCAAGTTCGCGGCATCGGGTTTGCCGGCGAGTTTCGCCGCCGCTGCCATGTGCGAAAGCTTTTCCGGATCGTTCATGACAGCCGTCAGGATCGCCGCGATTTTCTCCGGCGATAGTTCCGACTGGGCAATCACCTTCGCCCCGCCGGTCGCAGCGAGTGCTGCGGCATTGGCCGCCTGATCGTGATCGAGAGCATGCGGGTAAGGCACGAGCACCGCCGGCCGGCCGATGACCGAGATTTCCGAAACCGTCGAGGCGCCCGAACGGCAGATGACGAGATGCGCTTTCGCCAGCCGTTCCGCCATGTCGGTGAAGAAGGGAGCGATATCGGCCCCCATCTCCAGCTTGGCGACGCAGCCGCTGACCATTTCCATATCTTCGGGACGCACCTGCTGGGTGATACGCAGCCGCACGCGAAGCGCATCGTCGAGCAGGCTGATCGCCGTCGGCAGCGCCTTGGAGAAATATTGCGCGCCCTGGCTGCCGCCGAAGACGACGAGGTTGAAGGCCTCACCGGGATGCGATGGCGTGTAAGGTACCTCGGCCGCGGCGATGATCGCCGGGCGGACCGGATTGCCCGTCGTCACCGTCTTGTCCGGGAAAGCGGCGCCGCCTTCGGGCAGAAAGCCGCCGGCGATGGCCTGCACGCGGGTTGCTAAGGCCTTGTTGGCGCGGCCCATCACGGCGTTCTGCTCGTGGATCATCGAGGGCACGCCGAGCCGGGTGGCGGCAAGCAGCGGCGGCACGGTGGGATAACCGCCGAAACCGACGACGATCACAGGCCGCAGCCGCTGGATCAGCTTCTTCGCCGCGCGCATGCCGCTCCACAGCGTCCACAGCGAACGGGCGACGGCAACCGGGTTCTTCGAGCCGATCGTCGCCGACGGCACGACATGGATTTCCTCGGCCGGGAACTTGCCGGCGTAACGCTCGGCCCGGCTATCCGTGACGAGATGCACCGAATAGCCGCGCTCCTTCAGCTTGAAGGCCAGCGCCTCAGCCGGGAATACATGGCCGCCGGTTCCCCCGGCGGCAAGCAGCACGATGCCTTTGCTCATAGTCCTCTACTCCGCCGGCATGCCGTGCGGGACGCGGAAGAGGCTCCGGTCCTGCGCACGCTTTTCCGGTCGATGGCGCGTCAGCGCCAGAATGAAGCCGGCAGTGACGCAGATCGCCACCATGGACGAGCCGCCGTAGGAAATCAGCGGCAGCGTCATGCCCTTGGCCGGCAGCAGTTCGAGATTGACGCCGATATTGATGATCGACTGGATGCCCATCTGCAGCACCAGGCCGGCGACGGCGAAACGGTTGAAATCGTTCCGCTCCCGATAGGCATGCGAGAGGCCGCGCAAGACCAGCACCGTAAACAGCGCAACGAGCGCCATGCAGAAGACGATGCCGAACTCCTCGGCCGCGACCGAGAAGATGAAGTCGGTATGGGCATCCGGGATGATGCGCTTGACGATACCTTCGCCCGGTCCCTGGCCGAACCAGCTGCCGCGGATGATCGCTTCGCGGGCGGTATCGATCTGGAACGTGTCCCCCTCGCCGGTCATGAACTTGTCTATTCGGCCGGCGACGTGCGGGAAGACGTAATAGGCGCTGAGCAGGCCGCCGGCGCCCCCGATGCCGAGCAGCATGATCCAGATCCACGGCATGCCGGCCATGAAGAACATCCCGCCCCAGACGGCCGTCGTCAGGATGGTCTGGCCGAGGTCGGGTTGCGCGATGAGAAGGGCGGCGACGATGCCGAACAGGATGATGGCGAAGAGATTGCCGGGGATTTCCGGTTGGCGCGCATGTTCGGCAAACAGCCAGGCGCAGACGACGACGAAGGCCGGCTTCATGAATTCCGACGGCTGGATGGAAAGGCCAGCGATCCAGATCCAGCGCCTGCCGCCCTTGACCTCCTGGCCGACGAACAGCACCAGCACCATCATGGCGATCGAGATGATCAGGATCAGGATCGCGGTTCGCCGCACTTGGCGTGGCGTCAGGAACGACAGCCCGAGCATGACGGCGATCGAGGGGATCATGAAGGCTGCGTGGCGCTTGACGAAATGGAAGGGTTCGAGCCCGATGCGCTCGGCAACCGCTGGAGAAGCCGCGAACGACAGCATGAAACCGATGCCCATCAGGAAGATGAACATCGCCAGGAAGAAACGGTCGATGGTCCAGAACCAATCGGCCAGAGGCCCACGCTCCGCACGGCTTACCATGTCATTTCTCTCCTGTTGCCGGACCGATCAGCATCGCAATCCCGTCAAGCGCTGCCACGTGGCCGACGAAGGCATCGCCCCTGACTTCGAAATTCTTATACTGATCGAAGCTTGCGCAAGCCGGGGATAACATCACGGCCGAAGCACCGCTTTCGTCGCGCTCGGCATCGGCTGCAGCGTGCGCGACGGCGCGCTCCAGCGTACCCGAGATCTCGTAAGGCACGGCCTCGCCGAGCGTCGCAGCGAATTCCGCCGCCGCCTCACCGATCAGATAGGCCTTGGCGATGCGTGGAAAATAGGGAGCAAGCGTCGTAATGCCACCTGCCTTCGGCAGACCGCCGGCTATCCAGTAGATGCGATCGTAGCTCGAGAGCGCGGGTGCGGCGGCATCGGCATTGGTGGCTTTGGAATCGTTGACGAAAACGACGCGGCCACGCTGGCCGACCGGCTGCATGCGGTGTTTCAGTCCCGGAAACGAGGTGAGCCCGGCGCGGATGTCGGCGGCGGAAACTCCCACGGCAAGGCAGGCGGCGACGGCGGCGGCGGCATTCTGCGCATTATGGCTGCCGCGCAGCGTCTGGATGCCGTCGAGATCGGCGAAAGGCAGCATGGCGCCGCCGGCGGCCTGGATGAGCCTCGTGCCCTCGGCATAAATGCCGTCAGCCACCACGTTCCGGCGCGAAATGCGGACCACCTTGACACCCGCCCGCTCGACGCGGTCGGCGATCAAGACAGAATGGCTGTCGTCGGCACCGACGATCGCGACATCGCTGCCGGCGACCAGCCGTTCCTTGATATCGGCATAATGCTGCATCGTGCCGTGACGGTCGAGATGATCGGGCGTCAGGTTGAGCAGGATTCCGGCCGAAGGGTTCAGCGTCGGCGCCAGATCGATCTGGTAGGAGGAGCATTCGACGACGTAGTAACGCCCGGTCTTCGGCGGATCGAGCGTCAGCACGGCCGTGCCGATATTACCGCCGAGCTGCGTGTCGTAGCCTGATGATTTCAGGATATGGGCGATCAGCGCCGTGGTGGTCGACTTGCCGTTGGTGCCTGTTATGGCGATGAAGGGGCAATCCGGCGCATGGGCGCGGCGCTCGCGCACGAAGAGCTCGACGTCGCCGACGATATCGACGCCCGCCGCGCGCGCAAGATCGACGGTCCAATGCGGCTTCGGATGGGTGAGCGGCACGCCGGGCGACAGCACGAACAGCGCCTGCTGGCTCCAATCGATGGTGTGCAGGTCTTCCGTCCGGATGCCTTCGGCCGCGGCCTTGGCGACGCTGTCGGGATTGTCGTCCCAGGCGGTCACATCGGCGCCGCCTGATATCAGAGCCCGGGCGGTGGCAAAGCCGGAGCCGCCGAGCCCGAAGAGCGCGACCTTCCTGTCCTTGAGCGTCGTGACCGGGATCATCGCCGCCTCACCGCAGCTTCAGCGTCGAGAGGCCGAGCATGGCAAGGCCGACGGCGACGATCCAGAAGCGGATCACCACCTGGCTTTCGGTCCAGCCTTTCTTCTCGAAGTGATGATGGATCGGCGCCATCAGGAAGACGCGCCGGCCGGTCATCTTGAAGAAGCCGACCTGGATGATGACCGAAAGCGTTTCGATGACGAAAAGGCCGCCGATGATCGCCATGACGATCTCGTGTTTGGTGGCGACGGCGACGGTGCCGATCGTGCCGCCGAGCGCCAGCGACCCGGTGTCACCCATGAAGATGGCGGCCGGCGGCGCATTGAACCAGAGAAAGCCGAGGCCGGCGCCGATGACGGCGCCAAGCACGACGGCAAGCTCGCCGGTGCCGGGCACGAAATTGATCTGCAGGTAGTTGGCAAACACCACGTTGCCGGCGAGATAGGCGATGACGCCGAAGGAGGCGGCGGCGATCATGACAGGCACGATGGCAAGCCCGTCGAGGCCGTCCGTCAGGTTGACGGCATTGCCGGCGCCGACGATGACGAAGCCGCCGAAGACGACGAACATGATGCCGATATTGATCATGAAGTCCTTGAAGAAGGGAAACGCGATCGAGGAGCCGAAGGTCGAACCGGCAATTCCCGAGGCAAGAGCGGTGCGCATCATGAAATAGACGGCGATGCCGGCAATGACGAATTCGATGCCGAGGCGCGCCTTGCCGGAAAAGCCCATATGGCTCTGCTTCGTCACCTTCAGATAATCGTCGTAGAAGCCGATCGCACCGAAGCCCAGCGTCACCAGCAAGGTGGCGACGACGTAGACGTTGGAAAGATCGGCCCAGAGCAGCGACGCGCCGACGATGCCGGCGAGGATCATCAGCCCGCCCATGGTCGGCGTGCCGGCCTTCTTGAAATGCGTCTGCGGCCCGTCGGCGCGGATCGGCTGGCCCTTGCCCTGCCGGATGCGCAGCGAGTTGATGATCGTCGGTCCGAACAGGAAGACGATCAGCGCTGAGGTGAAGAGAGCGGCCCCTGTGCGGAAGGTAATATATCTGAACAGGTTCAGAAACTTGAAATATTCCGACAGTTCGACAAGCCAGATCAGCATTCAGGGCCCCTTGTTTACCCGATCAAAGTTCGCGTTGCGTGTCGGCAAATGACGGGAACTTGTCAAGGAGCGCGGCGACGATCTTGCCGAAACCGATGCCCAGAGACGATTTCACCATCAACACGTCGCCTGGCGCGACCGAGTTCAATACATAATCCGTCAATTCGCTCGTGTTCTCGCGATATTCGACATGGACGCTCTCCGGCAGCGATTCCTTGAGCGCAGCCATCTCGGCTCCAGCGAGCCAGACATATTCGATGCCGGCAGCAAGCAGCGGCACGGCGAGGTCGGTATGGACCTTCTGCGCATAGTCGCCCATCTCCAGCATGTCGCCGAGCACGGCGATACGGCGTCCGCGGCCGGTCGGCTCGGAGGCAGCCAAGAGTGCGATCGCCGCACGCATCGAGGCCGGATTGGCATTGTAGCTCTCGTCGATCAGCGTGAAGCTGCCGCCGCCGATCGAAAGCCGGTGGCGCTTGCCCCTGCCCTTTTCCGGCTTCAGCGTCGCAAGCGCTTCGATCGCCTTCTCCATGTCGGCGCCGACGATCCTGACGACCCCGAGGGCTGCCAGCGCATTCTCGGCGATATGGCGGCCGGGCGCGCCGATCGCGACCTCCAGCGTCTCGCCGCCGATCGTCAGCCACAGCGTCGAATTCTCGTCGGAGCCATTGAACTCTGCGAGCCGGAATTCGGCCTTGGCATGCTGGCCAAAGGAATGGATATGCTCGATGCCGAGCGACTGCGCCGTGCGGTCGAGGAAATTGAACTGGTCGTTGTCGCGGTTGAGCACAACATGGCCGCCGGGTTCAAGTCCCTCAAAGATCTCGGCCTTGGCGGCGGCGATTTCCTTGATGTTCTTGAAATTGCCGAGATGCGCCGGCGCGATCGTCGTGATGATGGCGACATCGGGACGGATCATCGCCACCAGCGGCCGGATCTCGCCGGGATGGTTCATTCCGACTTCGAAGACGCCGTAATCCGTATCCGCAGGCATGCGCGCCAGCGTCAGCGGCACGCCCCAATGATTGTTGAAGGAGGCGACGGAAGCATGCACCTTGCCGGAAGGCGACAGCACATGCCGCAGCATTTCCTTGGTGGTCGTCTTGCCCACAGATCCCGTCACCGCGATGATCCGGGCCTTCGAGCGCTCGCGCGAGGCAAGGCCGAGACGGCCGAGTGCCGCAAGCACATCTTCCACGACGATCATCGGCACCGTCAGCCGACCCATGGCCGGAAGCCTCGCCTCGCTGACGACAAGAAGGGAGGCACCGTTCGCCATCGCCATCGACGCGTAATCGTGACCGTCGACACGATCACCCTTGATCGCGAAGAAAGCCTCTCCTGGAGTAATCGAGCGGCTGTCGATGGAAATGCCGGTGATGCCTTCGGGCAGAGTGCCGAAGGGGCGCCCCGCCATCGCTGCGATCATGTCTTCGGTCGTCCAGAGCCAGCTCAAGATTTCAGTTCCTCCAAGGCCTTGCGCACCTCCGCATGATCGGAAAACGGCAAGGTGACGCCGCCGATCGTCTGCCCTTCCTCATGCCCTTTGCCGGCGACGATCAGCGTATCGCCGGATCTCAGCATGCCCACAGCCTCGCGGATCGCCGTGGCGCGATCGGCGATTTCCGAGGCGCAGCCTGCTGCCGCCATGATCTCCGCCCGGATCGAAGCCGGTTCCTCCGAACGCGGATTATCGTCGGTGACGATGACGACGTCGGCAAGCCGGCAGGCGATTTCGCCCATGATCGGCCGCTTGCCGCGGTCACGGTCGCCGCCGCAGCCGAAGACGACGACGACGCGGCCGGTGGTGAAGGGTCGCACCGAGCCCAGCACGTTTTCCAGAGCATCCGGCTTGTGGGCATAGTCGACATAGGCGAGAGCGCCATCTTTCGTATGGCCGACGAGTTCGAGACGGCCGGAGGCGCCGACGAGCTTCTCCAGCGCCGCCATCGCAACCTTCGCGGCCACGCCAGTCGACATGGCAAGCCCTGCCGCAACAAGCGCGTTGGCGACCTGGAAATCGCCGGCCAGCGGAATGTCCACCTCGAAGATCTCGCTGCCGATATGGATCTCGGCCGTCTGCTTGTGGCGGAAGTGCTCGACGCGCTTCAAGGAAAGATAATTGCCCTTTCGCCCGACGGTACGAACGTCGTGACCGGCATCGGTCGCCGACTTGATCGCCTGCGCCGACCACGGATCGTCGGCGAAGATCACCGCCGGCGACCCCTTCGGCAGCAGCGTATCGAAAAGCCGCATCTTGGCGGCCATATAGGCTTCGACGGTCGGATGATAATCCATGTGGTCGCGGCCGAGATTGGTGAAGGCGGCGGCGGCAAGCTTGACGCCGTCGAGACGGCACTGGTCGAGGCCGTGGCTGGAAGCTTCCATCGCGGCATGCGTCACGCCTTCTTCGGCGAGTTCCGCCAGCAGCTCGTGCAACGACACCGGATCGGGCGTCGTCAGCGAGCCATATTCGTTGCGCGTCGGCGAGACGACCCCCGTCGTACCGATCATCGCGGCCGCATGGCCCGCATGCGCCCAGATCTGCCTGACGAAGGAGGCAACGGAAGTCTTGCCCGCCGTGCCGGTGACGGCGACCATGGTATCGGGCTGCCTGCCGTGGAAACGCGAGGCGGCGATGGAAAGGAAGCGGCGCGGTTCCTTGACCGCAAGCACCGGGATGGAAGCATCGATAGCTTGAGAGGCGATCGCGACAACAGCGCCGCGGCCGGCGGCATCCGCGATGAAACCCACGCCGTCCGCCTTGGTGCCGGCGACTGCGACGAAGGCATTGCCCGGCGTCACCTTGCGGCTATCCGAAGACAGGCCTGAGATATCAATCAAGCCTGCCGGGCCTTCGAGCTGTGCTTCAAGTTCCGGAAACTGATCTCCGGCCAGGTCTCGCAATTTCATCGAATGCACTTTTCTCTCTTGAAGCCGGTTCACCCCTCGCGAATCGGCGTCGATATTCATTCACACTCAATAAGACACCAGCAAGGCCGAACCGCCCTCCCCGAATTTCGGCTCGATGCCGAGAATGGGGGCTGCGCGGCTGATGATCTCACGAGCGATCGGGCCGGCCGTACCGGCAGAGATCGTTCCGCCATATTGCTTCTCACCGGTCTTCGGCTCGTCGCAGAAGGTGATCACGGCGTATCTGGGATCATTGATCGGGAATGCGGCAATGAAGGAATTGAAATTCAGCGTCGCCGAATAACGCCCATTCACCACCTTGTCGGCGGTACCGGTCTTGCTGCCGACGGCAAAGCCCGGCACGCGGGCGACACGTCCGGATCCCTTGTATCCGTTGAAGTCGAGGAGATAGCGGATGTTGTCGCTGGTCGACTTCTTGATCACCTGCGTGGCGATCTGATCGGCCTGTTCGCGCGTGCGCGGCAGGAATGTCGGCTCGATCAGCTTGCCGCCGTTGACGAGGGCGGCGGCGGCGACCCCTGTCTGCAGCGCTGTCGTCGAGACGCCGTGGCCAAAGGAAATCGTGATCGAATTGATCTTCTTCCAGACACGCGGCTGGCTCGGCATCTTCACTTCGGGCAGCTCGGTCTGCATCTTCGTCAACAGGCCGAACTTGGTCAGGTAGTCCTTCTGCGCGTCGATGCCGACGATGTCGATGACGCGCGCCGTACCGATATTCGAAGAATACTGGAAAATCTCGGGGACGGTCAGCCAGCGGCGCTGCCCGTGAAAATCGTGGATGGTGAAGCCGCCGATATAGATCGATTTGCTGGCGTCGAAACTGTCGGTCATTTTGACCTTGCCGGTGTCGAGCGCCATGGCCAGCGAAAAGGTCTTGAAGGTCGAGCCCATTTCGAAGGTGCCGTTGGTCATCCGGTTGAGCCAACCTTCCTTGGCGCCTTCCTGCGGATCGTTCGGATCGAAATCCGGCGCCGACGCCATCGCCAGCACTTCTCCCGTGTGCACGTCGATGACGGCGGCTCCCGCCCCCTTGGACTGGAAGTTGTTGACGGCGTTGACGACCGCGTCGCGGACGATGTTCTGCACGCGCAGGTCGATCGAAAGCCGCACCGGCTCGAGCGGCTGGTCACTGGTCATGCCGACCGAGGCGAGATCGGCAAGTCCCTGGTCGTCGATATATTTCTCCATGCCGGCGACGCCGCGGTTGTCGATGTTGACGTAGCCGAGGATATGCGCGGCGGTCGAGCCGCCCGGATAGAAACGGCGCTTCTCCGGACGGAAGCCGATGCCGGGAATGCCGAGCGCCAGGATTTGGCTCTGCTGCTTCGGCGTCAGCTGCCGGCGCAGCCAGGCAAAATGCGAGGTCTTGACCGAGAGCTTCTTATAGGTGTCCCTGACGTCGAGTTCGGGCAGCACCGTTGCAAGTTTCTCGACCGCCTCATCGGCATCGACGATCTTGTTGGGCTCGGCAAACAGCGAGACGGTACGGATGTCGGTCGCCAGCACCTCGCCGTTGCGGTCGAGAATGTCGGGGCGCGAGGCCATCAGCCGGTCGGGCGGCAGGATGCTGGAGACGACCTCCTGATCCTTCATCGCATATTCGACGAGACGTCCGCCGATAATGACGTAGACACCCATGAAGCCAAGAATCAGCAGGCCGACGCGGCTTTTCGCCTGTCCTGATTTTTTCTTGCGCGATCCCTCGATCGCCAGGCCGGCGGGCGAAGGACCGCCGAACCGGTTATAGACGCCGGCGGAGAAATGCGCTTGGCTCTTCAAAACCATGATGCGGGAAAGAAACGACATTATTCCACCGACCCCGTTTCGATCTCGTCTGCGCCTGCGTCGTCCTCCGCCCCGCCATCAGGCGCCACTGCGCCGTGCGGCTCCGCCGCGCCACGCGGCGCAGGCTGGGGAATGGGCTGTATCTTGGAGGTACCAGTCGCGCCTTTGGCGCTGGCCACGGTCGCGCCCTTGGCGCCCGCTCCGGCCGCGCCGTTGGCTTTGGCCTCCGTCACGTCGGGCACGGGAACCTCGGATTTCAGCATCGGCAATTCCTTGGCATGCACCAGCGCCGTCGACGCCGTCGGCTGCAGCTGCAATTCGTCATTATAGGCCTTGACCAGCCGCTCCAGCCGGTTCGGCTGCGATTGCAGCGCCCAGTCGGCCTTGAGGAGGTCGATCGTATCCTTCTCGAGCTTGATCTCGGCTTCGAGGCGATGAACCTCCTCGAGCTTCAATTCGGCGCGATGTTTGATCGTGTAGGTCACGGCGGCGGTGGCCGTCATGACGCCGATGAGCACGAGATCGAAGGTTTTCAGCATATCAACCACCAAGCTTTCCGAGGCTGGCAAGATTGGGAAACCCGAAGAGCGACATATCCGCGGCCTCGGCCGCAGCGTCCGTCCTCAGGCCGGCGCGCAGCTTGGCGGAGCGGGCGCGCGGATTGATCTCCGCCTCCGCCTCGCTTGCCGAAACCATCGGCTTGCCGATGGCCGCAAAGGTTGCCGCCCGTTCATGCGCGACCGGCAGATGCCGCGAACCCGACGCCTTGCCGGCGCGGTCGGAGAAGAATTTCTTGACGATGCGGTCTTCGAGCGAATGAAAGGTGACGACGACGAGCCGCCCGCCGGGTTTCAGCGCCGTCTCCGCCGCAAACAGCGCTTGCGCCAGCTCGCCAAGCTCGTCGTTGACGAAGATGCGCAGCGCCTGGAAGACGCGCGTTGCCGGATGGATCTTGTCCTTCATCTTGCGCGGCGTGACGAGCTCGATGAGACCGGCGAGATCGCGTGTCGTTTCGAACGGCTTTTCGGCGCGGCGCTTCTCGATCGCATGGGCGATGCGCGGCGCCTGGCTTTCCTCGCCGAGAAAATGGAAGATGCGGATGAGATCGGCGACCTTGGCGCGGTTGACGACATCGGCGGCCGAAACGCCTGTCGCCGACATGCGCATGTCGAGCGGTCCGTTTTTCTGGAAGGAGAAGCCGCGTTCCGCCTCGTCGATCTGCATGGAGGAGACGCCGATATCGAGCACGACGCCGTCGAGCCCGCCTCGCGGCGCATGATCGGCAAGATGCGAGAACTGCGAATGAATAAGCTTGAGACGGCCGCCATGGGCGGCGACCATTGCTTGGCCAGCCGCAATCGCCGTGGGGTCGCGGTCGAGCGCGATCACCTCGGCGCCGGCCGCCAGGATGGCCGAGCTGTAACCGCCCGCACCGAATGTACCGTCGAGGATGAGTTTGCCGGAAGCCGGCGCCAGCGCCGCAAGGACCTCTTCGAGAAGAACGGGAATGTGACGAACCGATCCGCCACCGGCATCAGTTGAACCTCCGCCAGGATTCGCCACCATTCCGTTTCCTCGTTCTTTCAGGAACGCTTGCCCGCCAGCTTGCGTTCCCCTCGTGCCTGCGCCTGCGCAGCCACAAAAGCCTGCGGCTGCCACAGCTGAAAATGATCCGCCCGACCGACGAAAGTCACTTCGTCCGAGATGCCGGTAAAGCCGCGAATGAAATCCGTGACCATCAGCCGCCCCTCGGCGTCGAGCTTCATGAAGACCCCGCCTCCATGAATGAGAAGCGACATCTCGTTCGCATCCGGCGAAAACGGATCCTCCGCAGCAATCTGCCGTTCGAATCTCTCGAGAAGATCCGGACCGCCGACGCTGATCGCCGGAAACACAAAATCCTGAAAGCAATAGAGCTCCTGGACATTGCGCTGCGCCAGCACGGAACGGAACGCCGACGGCACGGAAACCCGGCCCTTGGCATCGATCCTGTTGGTCGCGTTCGATAGGAAGCGGCTCATTACACGAAACATCCGTTCCCGCAGGGATCCGGACAAAAAGACGCCCGAAACTCCCAATATCAGACACAGCTTCGCAAGCCGGATGAGCAAAAACCCGTCCGACGCTTCCGGAGAGGAAGACGCCTTTGCTTTGCGATGAATGGGCAAATGATTGCCCTGGTGCAGTGCGCATTTGGGATAGCATGGGACCATATGGGCGTCAATGGGATGCGCCCGTTTTGCAATAGACGCATGATCAAAAATTTATAAGCCGTTAAGTTTAACAAAGGGTTAGGATCACCCTCCCGCAGGAGGCGCGCAACCACACTTTCGCAAAAAGAATTTCCACTCGCGGGGTTGCATGAGCATCCGCTTGAAATCATTCGATTTCAGAGGCTTATATGGAAGTGATGTCTGAAATCGTGGGTTTTCCGCGCCACAAAAGTTAATCGCCAGTTGGCCTGTAAGCCGGGTTCTGTATGGCTCCGGCGTGAACCGGAACGTGGCAGCCATTCCTCTGGGACAGCGCTCGCACGCTGCCTCGCGCAACCCACCCGGATGACTGGCCTGGAAACCGGCCGGAAGGCCTTTCGGCCCGCCGCGTCATCCCTATTCGGTCTTGCTCCCGGTGGGGTTTACCGTGCCATTTCCGTTGCCGGAGATGCGGTGGGCTCTTACCCCACCCTTTCACCCTTACCTGTCATGACAGGCGGTTTGCTTTCTGTGGCACTTTCCCTGAGGTCGCCCTCGCCGGACGTTATCCGGCACCGTGTTTCCGTGGAGCCCGGACTTTCCTCACCCTACCGCCTTTCGGCATTGGTAAAGCGCGGCTGCCCGGCCAACTGGCAGGGGTCCCATAAACGAGAGAGATGGCAATTGCTATCGAAATCAAAAATTATTTATCGAAATTGCGGTGTGAAATCCGTGGAGTAGCCTTGTTCGCTGATTCTGCCCGACAAAAGCAGCTCAGCCCCAAGCCGGCCGATTTCGTCGGAGCTCTTGGCCGACGTGCCGGCGCAGCCCGTCAACACCGCGATCTCAGGCGACGAGGTGTAGCCGATCATCGGATAGCCGCTTTCCGTCTGCGACACGACGCAGGCCGCCGTCGATATCGAAAGCGGCGCCAGATCAGGCACCAGACCGGCAACGATGCGTTGAAGATGCGCGCGCACGCTGTCGCGCCCTTCCGTCTTGAACCAGGCACGCATTTCCGTATCGTCGCTGAGTGTCACATCGTCAGGGTCGCCACCGATCTTCAGGTAGAATTTGCCGTCGGGATAAAGGATCGGCGGCAGCAGGTAGATATGGATGTCGGGCGTATCGACAATGAGCGACGGCATGGCGGCTAGGCGCGCCGCCTCCGTCTCGCTCACCTCGAACAGCGTCACGGTCCGGGCATAAACCGTCAGGGCAACCGGCCGCGACAACAGATTCTCGGCAATGGAAAATCCGCCCGCCGCCAGCAGCACCTTTTCAGCACGATAGGTCAGGCCGCCTGATGTCTTGACGACGGCAAAGCCGCCCTCGCTGCGGATCGAGACGACGTGGTCGCGAATGATGGTGGCGCCCGCCTTTTCCGCCAGCAGCGACTGCGCCTTCACCAGCTTGCGCGGGCTGATATGGCCGGCCCCTCTCACCTCGAAGACACCGGCGCCATCATCAGGAAAGGCGAAGAAGGGAAAGGCAGCCTTCAGGCCCGCTCCATCGAGAAGGCGGGTCTCGACGCCGAGCGAGACGGCCGCCTGCCGGGTTCTCTCGAGATAATCGCTTGCCCTCGGCGCGACGACAACACAGCCTGCCTCGCGATAAAAGTCGACGCCACTGTCGCGGGCGATCTCGCCATAACGGCCGATCGAGCGGTTGGCGAGCAGCGCCCAATTGCGGTCGGGATCGATGGTGCGGGTGATGCGCCCCTCGTCGTAGTGGCTGGCGAAGACGCCCTGATGCGCCTTGCGATCACCAGGCTCGTCCGGGCCGATCACCGCGACGCCGTCCGCCTGCCGCGCCAGATGCCGCGCCGCCGCCGCCCCCATCAGCCCGCGGCCGACGACGATATATTTGAAATCGACTGCCATCATGTCCTCCTAGGCGAAAACGGGCGTCAGTTCGCGGCCGAAATCCTCATCCCCGAGCTGCCCTTCCGCCAGCAGCACCGCTCCGAGGCGCCCGAGTTCGTCGGAGGATTTGGCTGCAACGAAATTGCCGCCGGTCAGCACCGCAATACGCGGCGACTGCGTATATCCTACATAGGGATAACCGGTCGGCGTGAAATTCGCCGCGCAGGGCGCCGAGGTCACGCGGCAGCCGGCAAGCTCCGGCATCAACTGCAAGGCGACACGCGAGAGATGATCGCGCTCAGCGGCGCTGCCGTCGGAACGGAACCACGCGCCGGCATCCTCCAACCGCTCGAAAGAAAGCGCCTCGGTGTCGCCGCCGAGTTTCAGATAGGTTTTGCCATCGGGATAACGCACCGGCGGCAGGATATAGATGTGATCCTCTTCCCGGTCACCGAGCACGATCGTCGACGGCATGTCCGCGAAAACAGCCATCTCGCGTTCACCGATCTCGTAGAAGGCCACCGTGCGCGCCATGACCCTGGTATCGACCGGACGCGGCAGCAGGGCATGGAAATTGCTGAAACCGCCGGCGGCCACCAGCACGCGCTCGGCGCTGTAGCATCTGCCGCCGGCTGTCACCTCGACATGGGAACCGGCATCACGCACGGATGTCGCGATTGCCTCGATCAGCGAGACGCCGCCCTGCTCGGCAAGCGTAACCTGCGCCCGCACCAGCGCCCGTGGGTTGATGTAGCCGGCGCGTCTGCGCTCGAAATATCCTGTGAAATCAGGATCGATGGCAAGATAGGGAAAACGTTGGCGAAGTTCCGACGGCGCGATGGTCTCGATATCGCTGCCGAGCGTCCGGCTGACGGACAGCGCCCGGTTGATATAGTCCTGCTCATCCGTCGGGGTCGGGCCGGCAAAAAGGCAGCCGACCTCAGAATAGAAGGAAATGCCGCTCTTTGCCTCGATCTCGCGGTAGCGGTCGAGCGCGCGGGCGGCGAAGCTTCCCCAGGCCAGATTGCCATCGAAGGTGCGGGTGATGCGGGCTTCGTCGTAATGGCTGGCGAAGACGCCATGATGGGCCTTGCGCTCTTCCGGCTCGCGCGGGCCGATCAGCGCGATGCCGTCGGCCATTGAGGAGAGATGCCGTGCGGCGGCGGCACCCATCATGCCGCGTCCGATGATGATGAAGCTGAAATCGACTGCCATGTCCCACCTTGTTTTCAAGGCGGAATATCACGGCAAGTGCGCTCCATCATACGGCAAAATTGCCGCAAGGCAATTTTGCCGGGACGCGCCGAGCTATGCTCAGTCGAGCATCGCCAGGACCTTGCCGCAATAGGTCTTCGACACCGGGTTCATGCGCGTGGCGGCATGGCCGGCATTGTATTTCAGGATCGTGTTGCAGGTCTGCCCGCCGCCGAGCTGATGGGCGGCCGCCAGATATTTCATGCCGTATTTGATGTTGGTCTCGGGATCGAACAGGCCCTTCCTCGTGCCGGAATATCCCATCATCCGCGCCGTCGCCGGCTTGATCTGCATCAGGCCGACTTCGCCGGCACTGCCGCGGGCATTCGGATTGAAATTGCTCTCGACGCGTACGACAGCCTGGGCGAGTGCGACGGGCACGTCGTATTCGGCGGCATATTTATTGATCAGCGCGGCATAGGGAATGCTGGCGGAAAAGTCGGGCATGGCATAGCCACTCTGGCGGTCGACGGTCTTCAGCGGGATGGTTTGCGCCCTGACGCCCCAATCATCATTCGCCGAGGCAAAGTTATACCCCGCCAGCAGCATGCCGAAGCACGCCGCAGCGCCAACAATCAACTTCTTCATATAGTCTCTTCACTCCGACCCAAAGAATTGCAGGACTGCGCGCCTCGCCGTCATTCGGTCACACGCGAGCAAGGACTGATCGCGTTCCGTAGCAATTCTTATCGTTTCATTTGGCGCTCATGGTTACACTTGAAAACAGCCGTGAGCGCTGTTCAGCGGGCGTCCTTAGACCATCGCAATGAGGAGATAATAGGGAAATGATGTGGCGAGGCGGTTTTCTCGCCGGCCGCGAGGAATCCGCTCCTGATATCAGGCTGTTCCGATCAGGAATAACGCGGCAGCGTCGATAGCAGCCGGTGCAGCGTGTCGATCGTCGAGAAATCGGCGATGCCATCCACCCTTTCGGGCCGGAAATGGCGCTGGAAAGCCTCCACGTCGCCCGCCATTTTTTCGGAAAATTCGCCTGTAATTTCAGTGCCGTAACCATAGAGCGACAGCATCGACTGCAGCGCTTCGACAGGCTGGCCGGCATCGCCGCATTGGAAGAACCGTCCACCGGTGATCTTTGCCGGCTCGACCCAGTGCCCGACACCCGCCCGGTGGAGCTCGGCCCAGGGGAATTTCTCGCCCGGATCGACCTTGCGGATCGGGGCGACATCGGAATGCCCAAGCACCCGTTCCGGCGCGATCGACCAACGTTTGACACAGTCGCGACACAATTCAATCACCGCGGCGATCTGCTCTTTTGGATAATCCGGGAGCCCGCCGGGATGGCCGGCATTGGCGATCTCGATGCCGATCGACAGCGAATTGATATCCGTCTCGCCGTGCCAGCTACTTTTTCCCGCGTGCCAGGCACGCCGTATTTCCGGCACGAGCTGCACCACCTCGCCGTTCTCATGCACGAAATAATGGCTGGAAACCTGGCTCTCGGCGCGACAGAGCCAGTCGAGCGCACCATCTGCCGTCGGCATGCCGGTATAATGCAGCAGGATCATATCCGGACGGCGCCCGTCTGCCCGCTCGCCGTGGTTCGGCGAAGGCTGCACGCGGGCGCTCCTGCAATCGGCCTCGAAAGAGGTCATGCGGCGCGGCGTTCCTTCTCGATCGCCGCATAGGCCGCATTCAGCGCCGCCATGCGTTCATTGGCGATGACATGGAATTCCTTCGGCACGCCGCGCGAGATCAGCCTGTCGGGATGATGTTCGCTGACGAGGCCACGGTAACGGCGGCGGATGGTCGGGAAATCATCCGAAGGCGAGACGCCGAGCACCTTATAGGGATCGCCGCCGGACGAGACGTGGCGGGCGGCGATCTGCTCGAAGCGGGTTTCGCTCATCTGGAAGATCTCGCCGATATGGTGCAGGAAATTCAGTTCCTTCTCGTGGATCAGCCCATCGGCTTTGGCGATGTGGAAGAGGCCGTCGAGCACGTCTTCCAGCACCGGGCAATTGGCCGCACAGGTAACGCAGAGCGTGGAGAGCCGTTCGGCATAGGCTTCGTAGCCGGCGACATCCTGGCGAGCGAGGTTGTAAAGCCTGGCGACGTTCTTGGCCTGATCCTCAGGGAATTCGAAGATTTCGCGGAAGGCTTCGACCTCCTTCTCGCTGACGATGCCGTCGGCCTTGGCCATCTTGGCCGACAGCGCGATGATCGCCACGGAGAAAGCCACCTTACGCCGGGTCTCGGGATCGCCTTCGAAAACCGTACGGATAGCCTCGACCACCGCAGACAACGCATTGCCCGCGGTATTGCCAATGGCATTCAACAGTTTTTCCCAGAAGGACATCGAAAATCTCACAGACTTGTCAACTTATAGCAAACAGCTTGACCAAAGAATCGCAGCCTTTGCAAGGCGACTATTGGTCGTAGGGCCGAACACAGTTTTCACGATTTGGTAATTGTCGCACCGCAGCAAACGATTCACGGCGCCCGCTTTCATCTCGTATGGCAACGGCTGACGATCGCCGGCGCATCGCCCGTGCAGGTGAATCCGGAGTGCGCGACGGAAATTTCCACAACAGTTCCCGACACGCAGATCGGGCTTGAAACGATTATATCATTACTTCCTGCCATCTTCGCGGCCCAACTCGGCATAAAGGCGCATTTTTCGTAAATTCTTTACTTTACAGGCCCCTTTCCCTGCCGCATCCATGCGTTAGCTAACGCCACCGCACCGAAACGCCATAGGAGGGATCATGGCCAAGCAGAAAGTCGCAATGCTGACCGCCGGAGGCCTGGCACCCTGTCTTTCTTCCGCCGTCGGCGGTCTCATCGAACGCTATAGCGACGTCGCGCCCGATCTCGATATCGTCGCCTACAAGTCCGGATACCAGGGCGTGCTCACCGGCGACAGCATCGCGATCACCCGCGAGATGCGCGAAAAGGCGCCGCTGCTGCACCGTTACGGCGGCTCGCCGATCGGCAACAGCCGCGTCAAGCTCACCAATGCCGCCGACTGCGTCAAGCGCGGCCTGGTCAAGGAAGGCGAGAACCCGCTGCGGGTCGCCGCCGAACGCCTTGCCAATGACGGCATCACCATTCTCCACACGATCGGCGGCGACGACACCAACACCACAGCCGCCGACCTTGCCGCCTACCTCGCCGCCAACGGCTACAATCTCACCGTCGTCGGCCTGCCGAAGACGGTCGACAACGACGTCGTCCCGATCCGCCAGTCGCTCGGCGCCTGGACGGCCGCCGAAGTCGGCGCGCATTTCTTCGACAATGTCAGCAACGAGCAGACGGCCGCACCCCGCACCCTCGTCATCCACGAAGTCATGGGCCGCCATTGCGGCTGGCTGACGGCCGCCACCGCCCGCGCCTATCTCCAGCGCACCAGCCGCAACCAGTATGTCGACGGCCTGATGATGGATGCGCATCTGAAGAGCATCGACGCCGTCTACCTGCCTGAGATGGCCTTCGACCTCGACGCCGAGGCCGCCCGCCTGAAGGAAAGCATGGACCGCAACGGCCACGCCACGGTCTTCGTCTCGGAAGGCGCCTGCCTCGACGCCATCGTCGCCGAGCGGGAAGCCGCCGGCGAAACCGTCAAGCGTGACGCCTTCGGCCATGTGAAGATCGACACGATCAATGTCGGCGCCTGGTTCCAGAAGCAGTTCGCCAACCTCCTGAATGCCGAACGTTCCCTTGTGCAGAAATCAGGCTATTTCGCCCGCTCGGCGCCGGCCAACGGCGACGACCTCAGGCTGATCCAGAGCATGGTCGATCTCGCCGTCGAAAGCGCGCTCAATAAAGTCTCCGGCGTCACCGGCCATGACGAAGCGCAGAACGGTAAGTTGCGCACTATAGAATTCCCGCGCATCAAGGGCGGCAAGGCTTTTGACCTGTCGACGGCATGGTTTGCCGAAGTCATGGACAATATAGGTCAGAAATACAAAGAAGCGTGATTGACGGATGGTTAATATGATGTCTTTGCTTGTTCCTGAGGAATAGGAGGAGACACCATGTCATTTGAAGCCTGGCTCGCTTTTGCGGCGGCATCGGCCATCATGCTGGCCATACCGGGGCCGACGATACTGCTCGTCGTTTCCTATGCGCTCGGTCATGGGCGCAGGACGGCGTTTGCGACGGTGAGCGGCGTGGCGCTTGGTGACTTCACCGCGATGACGGCTTCCCTCTTCGGTCTCGGTGCCGTTCTGGCCGCCTCCGCCACCCTCTTCACCGTGTTGAAGTGGATCGGCGGCGCCTACCTGATCTATCTGGGAGTCAAGCTCTGGCGGGCTCCCATCATCGGCGAACCGGTTGCCGACAACGACAATCTGCCGGAGGAAAAGTCGCTCAAGATCTTCCTCCACGCCTATGTCGTCACCGCCCTCAATCCGAAGAGCATCATCTTCTTCGTCGCCTTCGTGCCGCAGTTCCTCAATCCGGCCCTGCCCTTCGTCGGCCAGATGGCGATCATGGAAGCGACCTTCCTCGTGCTGGCGATCCTCAACGCCTCCACCTACGCGTTTCTCGCCCATACCGCGCGCGGACTGATTCGCAAGGCGAGCATCCAGCGCGCCGTAAACCGAACGGGAGGCACCCTGCTGATCGCTGCAGGCGCCGTAACCGCCGGGTATCGCCGTATTGCAGCATAGAAATATTGCGTGGTTGCCGGAATGCCACGAATAGGTTAATGGGGTCACCAGGGCTTAAGGTTTTTGGTAACTTTTATACGCAGCCGGGGCGGCGCGATTTCACGAAAGTGGCGGAATGGTAGCGATCGGATTATCCGGCCTGAAACGCAGTCTTGTCGTTTCCACGATACTCTGCGGTGTGATGACGGGATGCACGAGCGTCGAATACACATCGCAGGCCGAACTGACTGCCGCCCAGACCGTGGTGCCGATGCCGAAACCCGGCGAAGATGAAACACTCGCCGCGATCCCGACAGCCGAAGGTGCTGCCGGTCAGGCGGTTGCCGGCGCCACCATTCCCCAGCCATCCCCCTCCCTGACTGCGACGGCGATGCCAACCGTAACAGCCTCTCAGTCTACCGACCTCGCCATGCAGGCAGGCATACAGCCTGCAGCCTATGCGCAGATCCCGCTGACGCCCGAGATGACGGCAATCCAGTCCGTCGTGCCGACGCCGCGTCCGGGAACGCCGGCACAGCCGACGACGCAGCTTGCCTTTGCCGCGACACCGCAGAACAGCGCGCTTGCAGCACTTGCCGCCGTCGACACCACGCCGCGTGCCAGCATGGACTACGGTTTCGACGAATCCGGGCCGATCGATCCGCCGACGGCACCCCCGATGTTCAGCGACGACGACAAAGACGACGCGCCGACAGTGGAGAAGAGCTTCGTCACCAAGCTCATCCAGAAATACTCGAAGATCTACGAAATTCCCGAGACGCTGCTCCACCGCATCGTCCATCGCGAGAGCCGCTACAATCCGAAGGCCTACAACAAGCGCGGCTATTTCGGCCTGATGCAGATCAAATACAACACCGCCAAATCAATGGGTTATGACGGCGCCCCGGGCGGGCTCTTCGATGCCGAAACCAACATCAAATATGCCGCCAAATATCTGCGTGGCGCCTGGCTCGTCTCCGACAGCAAGGAAGACGATGCCGTCCGCCTCTATGCGCGCGGCTATTATTACGACGCCAAGCGCAAGGGCATGACCGACATCGCCCAGGGTAATTACTGACATCGAGCATTGCTGAGACGGCGATCGCAGCCTATGGCTGCGGCTGCGCCTGTTGCTGCGACCCAGCCTGCTGTTGTGGCTCCCCCGCTTGCGGCAAGGCCGCCAGGATCTTCTTGAGAAGCACCTGCGGCTGATAGCCGAGCCAGCTCGGCGTCAGGCCGAGCCGGACGACGACCAGATTGGCGGAGGGCACGATCGCCATGCTCTGCCCGTCATGCCCCGTCAACCAAAACGTATCCTCCGGCAGTCCGAACGCCGCGCTTGAGCCGCCAGGAGCGAGCCAGGCCTGGCCCTGCGTATAACGTCCGTTCGAAGCCACCGTCGGAGTGCGCATGGCGCCGACGAACCCTTCCGGCAACAGTCGCCGGTCATTCCACACGCCGTCTTGCAGCAGGAACTGCCCGAAGCGCGCCCAGTCATGCGCCGTCGCATAGAGATAGGAGCTGCCGGCAAACGTGCCGCGCGCATCGAGTTCGAATACCGCACTCGTCATGCCGAGCGGCGAAAACAGCGCGTCGTGCGGATAGGAAAAGCCCGCCTGTGGATTGCCGACCCTGTCCATCCAGATGCGCGACAACAGCACGGCCGTGCCGCTCGAATAGCGGAAGCGCTGGCCGGGCGGCGCCTCCATCGGTGCATTGGCCGGCAGCGACACCATGTCTGGATCGAGATAGAGCATGCGCGTCACATCGGCGACATCGCCATAATCCTCGTTGAAGGCAAGGCCGCTCTCCATGCCGAGCAGGTCGGACACCTTGATCTTGGCGCGCGCATCCTTCTGCCACTGCGCCAGCAGTTCGTCGTCGTCGAAGGAGATTTTGCCGTCGAGCATCAGCCGGCCGAGAATCGCAGCGTTCACCGTCTTCGTCATCGACCAGCCGATCAGCGGAGTCTTCGCCGAGAAACCGGGGCCATAGGCTTCAGCGACGACGCGGCCATTGTGCACCACCACGATCGCCCGCATTGCCGGGCCGGCAATTCCGGGATCGGCAAGCAGTGCGGCAATCTTCCCGTCCGCCGGATTGCCGGTGCCCTCGCCCTCCGGCCACAAGGCGTCGCTCGTCTCCATTTTAACAGGCGCATCGAAGGGCACGGCCTTCGCCGCCGCCTCGAAATCGCCGTCCGGCACGCTCGTACAGCCGAAGGCGCCGCGATAGAGCGCATAACTTGGCGCAAACAGCCCCATGAAGCGCGCCGTCACCCGTTCCTTGTCGTGGTCAACGCTGACGCGTATCAGCCGCAGCAGCGGATTTCCGGGCGCCTGAACGTCGTCATGGAGCACATCCTCGGCGCCGCGACCGGCGATGAAGACGTTGGAGCAGACGATCTTGGCGGCGTAACCGTCACCGACACGCAGCAGTTCCGGCGGCTGAATAAAAAGCCAGCCGGCGGCGACGAAGACGACGAGAACGACAAGGAGAGCAAGCGCCTTCAGGATACGCAGGACAAATCGCATGGCATTCCTCCATGCCGGGAGAGAAGCAGGAATCGCAGGCGCCGAAAAGGGGCCAAAGCCAAGAAGGCCTGTCGTCCCGATCACTTTCCCAGGAGAGCCATCCCGGTCGGTCTTCCGAGCCGGTCGAAGTCTCCGAAGAACGGCGCCCCACAGCCCACGTCATCAAACTGTAGCAGAGGCGCGCTACACGCCCTGAACGCTAAAAAGGTGACAGACTCATGTCAGAATTTGCACCGGATGCCGGCTTCCGCAAGAACCGGAAACTCAAGGACGCCCTTCTCCGCCACAAGGCTTTTTCGAAGGACGGCTTTTCCGAACGTCTCTTCGGTCTTCTCTTCTCCGGCCTCGTCTACCCGCAGATCTGGGAGGATCCGGATCTTGACATGCAGGCGATGGAGCTGAAGCCCAACCATCGCATCGTCACCATCGGCTCCGGCGGCTGCAACATGCTCGCCTATCTCTCCAAGGCGCCGGCCTCGATCGACGTCGTCGACCTCAACCCGCACCATATCGCTCTGAACCGCCTGAAGCTTGCGGCCTTCAAACATCTTCCCGGCCACGCCGATCTCGTCCGCTTCCTGGCCATGCCGAACGAGAAGTCGAACAGCCGCGCCTATGACCAGCATCTCGCTGCCCGCCTCGATGAGGCGACCCGCAGCTACTGGAACGGCCGCAAATTCGGCCGTCGCCGCGTCACCGTCTTCGACCGCAACATCTACGAAACCGGCCTGCTCGGCCGCTTCATCGGCGCGGCCCATCTTCTTGCCCGCCTGCACGGCGTCAAGCTGCGCGAGATGACCAAGACCCGCTCGATCCGCGAGCAGCGCCAGTTCTTCGACGAGCAGATCGCGCCGCTGTTCGAAAAGCCGGTCGTGCGCTGGATTACCGGCCGCAAGAGCTCGCTCTTCGGCCTCGGCATTCCGCCGCAGCAATATGACGAACTCGCAAGCCTTGCCGCCGATCATTCGATCGCGCCGGTGCTGAAGCACCGCCTGGAAAAGCTCGCCTGTCATTTCCCGATGAGCGACAACTATTTCGCCTGGCAGGCCTTCGGCCGCCGCTACGGCACCGAAGAGGAAGGCCCGCTGCCGACCTATCTGAAGTCGGAACACTATCAGGTGATCCGCGCCAATGTCGACCGCGTCAACGTCCACCACGCCAGCTTCACCGAGTTGCTCGCCCGCGAGCCGGCCGCCTCGCGCGACCGCTATATCCTGCTCGACGCACAGGACTGGATGACGGACGAGCAGTTGAACGACGTCTGGCGGGAAATCACTCGCACGGCGCGCGAAGGCGCCCGCGTGATTTTCCGCACCGCCGCTGAAAAGAGCATCATCGAAGGCCGCCTGGCGCCGGTGATCCGCGACCAGTGGGATTATTTCGAGGAGAAGTCGCGTGAGCTGACGGCGCTCGATCGCTCGGCAATCTATGGCGGCTTCCACATTTACGGGAAGAAGGCGTGAGCAAGGTCGGCACTGAGACGGCAGGAAAGAGCGACGAACATGCCAGCCTGATGGATGGCATGTACCGCTATCAGCGCCATATCTACGACCTCACCCGCAAATATTACCTTCTCGGCCGCGACAGCACGATCCGCAAGCTCGACGTGCCGGAGGGCGGCACGCTGCTCGAAGTCGGCTGCGGCACCGGACGCAACATGGCCTTCGCCCATCGGCATTTCCCGACCGCCAAGCTGTTCGGCCTCGACATTTCTCAGGAAATGCTGATTTCGGCCCGCAAGACCTTCGCCACCAAGGCGACGATCCCGGACTTCCGCGTCGCCGACGCCACGGCGTTCACGCCGCGCGAATTCGGTGTCAGCGGCTTCGACCGCATCCTGATTTCCTATGCCCTGTCGATGATCCCCGACTGGGAACGCGCCGTCGATGCAGCAATCGCCGCACTCAATCCCGGCGGCCAGCTGCACATCGTCGATTTCGGCCAGCAGGAAGGCCTGCCGGGCTGGTTCCGGCGCATGCTGCAGGCCTGGCTTGCGAAATTCCACGTCACTCCACGGCCCGATTTGCGCGAGGTCCTGGAAGCGCAAGCCCATGAAAACAGCGCGAGATTGCTGTTCGATACCGTTGGCGGCGGTTATGCCTGGCGGGCGGCCATTATCAGCAAGCGCTGATAATTCGCTTGAAACTAACCGATTTTTTACGTTGATATGGTGAAAAGAGGGTTATTCCTCTGCCGACTCGTCTTTTTCGAAGGTCAGGCTGTGGGGCAAAGAGATCATTCGAGTTACGACGGGACGCCCATGCGCCGGCTTTTGTTTTGCGTTTTGCCCCTGGCTATCATGCTGGCCGGCTGCACCTCTTCCGGTTACGACTATCTCGAAACGGCGTCGATCAAGCCGAAGACGCGTTTCAAGGACACCGATCCGCAGGATTTCGGCCCGAAGCATCCGCAGCAGAACCAGATCCACGGCATCGACATCTCCAAATGGCAGGGCGATATCGATTGGGGCACGGTCAAGAATTCCGGCGTCGCCTTCGCCTTCATCAAGGCGACCGAAGGCAAGGACAGGGTCGATCCGCGCTTCGACGAATATTGGCGCGAAGCCCGCGCCGCCGGCATCCCGCACGCTCCCTATCATTTCTATTATTTCTGCTCTTCGGCCGATCAGCAGGCAGACTGGTTCATCCGCAACGTGCCGAAGGAGGCCATGCGCCTGCCGCCGGTGCTCGACGTCGAATGGAACGCCGAATCGAAGACCTGCCGCTACCGTCCCGATCCGGAAACCGTACGCGCCGAAATGCAGCGTTTCATGGACCGGCTGGAGGCCTATTACGGCAAGCGCCCGATCATCTACACCTCGGTCGATTTCCACCGCGACAATCTCGCCGGCTACTTCCAGGATTATCATTTCTGGGTCCGTTCGGTGGCAAAACACCCTGAGGTGACCTATACCGACCGCCGCTGGGCCTTCTGGCAATATACCTCCACCGGCGTTATCCCCGGCATCAGCGGTCCCACAGATATCAATGTCTTTGCCGGCAGCGCAAAGAACTGGAACAACTGGGTCGCGGCCGTTTCCAAGGATAGAAATTCTTAGTAACGTCCTGCGATGTTTCTTGCTTCCGTCACATTCATCTGTGAAAGCGACGGCAATCTTTTTGATATAAGGACCGTATCCATGCACCGCTCGCTCGCAAGCCGCTCTGCACTCGCCCTTCTGTTTGTCCTCGCCCTCGCAGGCGGCGCGGCCGCCCAGCAGGCCACGGACGCAGCCCCGGCAGCGCCCTGCGGCGGCGATCTCTCCGCCTTCCTCGAAGGTGTCAAGAAAGATGCGGTCGCAGCCGGCGCCAGCGCGGCGGCCGCCGACGAGGCTTTTGCCGGCGCCGAGATCGACCCCAAGGTGCTGAGCCGGGATCGCGCCCAGGGCGTCTTCAAGCAGACCTTCCTCGAATTCTCCCAGCGCACCGTCAGCCAGGGCCGCCTCGACATCGGCCGCCAGAAGATGAAGCAATATGCCGACGTCTTTGCCCGCGCCGAGCAGGAATTCGGCGTTCCCCCGGGCGTCATCACCGCTTTCTGGGCGATGGAGACCGATTTCGGCGCCGTCCAAGGCGATTTCAACACCCGCAACGCCCTGGTGACGCTGGCGCATGACTGCCGCCGCCCGGAACTCTTTCGCCCGCAGCTGATCGCCCTGGTCGAGATGGTTCAACACGGCGACCTCGACCCCGCCACCAATACCGGCGCTTGGGCCGGCGAGATCGGCCAGGTGCAGATGCTGCCGCGCGACATCATCGCCTATGGCATGGACGGCGATGGTGATGGCCATATCCGCCTGAAGCAGAGCAGCCCGGACGCCATTCTGACGGCGGCCAAATTCATCCAGCATCTCGGCTTCGAGCGCGGCCAGCCCTGGCTGCAGGAAGTGACCCTGCCCGATAACCTGCCCTGGGAGAAATCCGGCCTCGGCGGCACGATGAAAGCGGGAGAATGGTTTGCGCTCGGCGTCAAGCCGCGTGACGGCAATACCGCCTTCGGCAACCTCGAAGGCGACCTCGTCCTGCCGCAGGGCCGCATGGGGCCGGCCTTCATCGCCTATCCGAATTTCAAAATCTATCTCGAATGGAACAAGTCGTTTATCTACACGACGTCTGCCGCCTATTTCGGCACGCGTCTTTCCGGCGCCGAGCCCTATCTCAAGGGCGTGCCGGAACAGGGGCTCGCCAGCGACCAGATGAAGGCGCTGCAGACCAAGCTGCAGTCGCTCGGCCATGATGTCGGCGAGATCGACGGCATCCTCGGCTCCGGCACGCGTGTCGCGATCCAGAAGGAACAGCAGCGCCTCGGCATGCCGGCCGACGGCTGGGCGACGCCTGCCCTTCTCAACGCCCTCTGATCCCCGCTGACACCTTGCCGCCCGTTTCGCAAGAAACGGGTGGCGCGATCCGCCTGCTGCGCTAAAGCTTCACGCCGAAAACCGGTGCCGGTTTTCGGCGAAACGAACGGCTTGCGGTGGAGGAACCGGCGTGGACAGCAGAATGAATGCCTGGACCTGGGGCCTGCTGGTCCTGCTCGGCCTGATCTGGGGCGCCTCCTTCTTCTTTGCCCGCATTGCCGTCCAGCACGTGCCGCCCCTGACCCTCGTCTTCCTCAGGCTGCTGCTGGCAGCGCTGGCGCTGCATGTCTATGTCGCCGGCCGTTTCGACCTCTATGCGATCCTGAAGGCCCGATGGCGCGAGTTCCTGATCCTCGGGCTCATCAACAATGCTCTGCCGCACGCGCTGATCTTCTTCGGCCAGACCCGCATCGGCGCCGGCCTTGCGGCGATCCTGAATGCGACGACGCCGATCTGGACCGTGCTCATCGCCAACCACTTCACCTCGGACGAGAAACTGTCCCCGGCAAAGATCGTCGGCTGCCTCGTCGGCCTCCTCGGCACGATCGTGCTGATCGGCCCCGGCATCTCGGCTGGTGGCGAAGCGCCGCTCTGGGCGCTGATGCTTCCCGTGCTTGCCGCCATCTCCTATGGCTTCGCCGCCACCTATGGCAAACGCTTCAGGGATGTTCCAGCCCCTGTCACCGCAGCCGGCCAGTTGACCGCGTCCTCGCTGATTGCACTGCCGCTGTCGCTGCTCACCGATCGCCCCTGGGCGCTGGCCGCACCGCCGCTTGAAGCGCTGCTTGCCATCCTGGCGCTGGCGCTGTTGTCGACCGCCTTCGGCTATATCCTCTATTTCCGGATCATGGCGGCGGCCGGCGCCACCAACGCCTCGCTTGTCACCCTGTTGGTGCCGCCGAGCGCCATCTTGCTCGGCGTGCTTTTCCTTGGCGAAAGGCTTGCACTTGGCGAATTTGCCGGTATGGCGCTGATCGGTTTCGGCCTCGTCATTCTCGACGGCCGCGCCTATCGCCTGCTGCTGAGAACCGCCTGAACCGGTTGCGAATTCCGCATGTTTTCAACCGGTTGCCGGTCCGCCATGTTTTGGGCGCATAAGTAAATCCGAAATCGCCTGATTTAACGGCATGTTAAAATCTGTGAACAAAAATTCATCGAAAATTATCGATTTATTTCAGAGGCTTACCGAAACTGCACTCGACTTATCCACTGATCCCTTCTGCAGCGCAGCATAAAATCCGCTTTCCAACCGACATATTTCAGACATATTATTGGCCGGTTAACGCGAGGAGACAGACATGGGACTCACGCAATCCTTGAATGTTCTGTTGGTCAGTGCAGCGTTTGCTTTCGTTTTGTCCATGCTCTTCATCTGAGCCGGCCGACGAAAGCGTAACGACTGATAGTGCCTAAACTCCCCAGTAGCTGATCAATCCGCCAACGAAAAAGCGCATGTCCCGCCCGACATGCGCTTTTACTTTTGAACATCCCGAAAGGATCAGGCGGCTGCGCCCGCACTTTTTGTTTCCCGGCGCGACACGCCGAGATTGTCGAGCACGGCGGAAACCAGCGGCGCACGGTTCATCGTATAGAGATGGAAATCATGGATGCCACGCCGGACGAGATCCTCGATCTGCTCGGCAGCGACATCGGCTGCCACCTTCGCCCGCTCCTCGGGCTTGTCGTCAAAGCCGGCGAAGCGCTCGTCGAGAAAGGCGGGGATGATCGTGCCGCAGGCCCCAGCAAAACGCTTCAACTGCGTCAGGTTCTGGATCGGCATGATGCCGGGCACAACAGGGATCGAGATGCCGGCGCCGCGCACCCGCTCCAGGTAACGCTCGAAATTGTCGTTGTCGAAGAAGAACTGCGTCAGCGCCCGGTTGGCGCCATTGTCGGCCTTGCGCTTCAGCATGTCGATATCGGCGGCCGTATCGCGGCTTTCCGGGTGTTTTTCCGGATAGGCGGAGACCGAAATCTCGAAATCGCCGATTTCCCTGAGGCCGGCCACCAGCTCCGCCGCATTGGCGTAACCGCCGGGATGCGGCTGGTAGGGCGCGCCGGCGCCGCCGGGCGCATCGCCACGCAGCGCCACGAAATGCGTCACGCCGACTTTGCGGAAGGTGTCGACCACCTGATGCGTCTCCTCCTTCGTCGCGCCGACGCAGGTGAGATGAGAGGCGGTGGCAAACGGCGTCTGCGACAGGAAACGCGTGACGGTCGACAGCGTCGGCGCCTTGGTGGTGCCGCCGGCGCCATAGGTCACCGACACGAAATCCGCGTCCCAATCCTGCAACTGGCTGACAGTATGCCAGAGCTGCCCTTCCATCTCTTCCGATTTCGGCGGGAAGAATTCGAACGAGATCCTGATGTTGCGGCCGCGTGCTTCGTTTTTCAAAGCCATGTCATATCCTCCCGGCAAATGTAGGTTCGGCGCCTTCGTTCGTCTGCGAAGCCATGAGGCGCCTCGGATCGCGCGCGAGCCAGACGGTGACCGTCAAGCCCTGCCCGCTTTGCTGACCCGGATGAAGATCGACGGCCTGCTCGACGTCGAGCCCGGCCTTGCGCAGCCAGTCGGACATCGCCTGGTGCGAAAAGCCGAGACGGACATGCGCATGTTCGTCGCGGAGATATTCGAGCGTGTGCGGCGCCAGGTCGATGACCACCAGCCGGCCGCCCGGCCGAAGCATGCGCGCCGCTTCCGCGATGGCAATTTCCGGCTGATCGAAGAAATGCAGCACCTGGTGGATCGTCACCAGGTCGAAATCCTGCCCCTCGAACGGCAGGTTCAGGATATCGGCATGGCGCACGGTGGCCTTGGTGATGCGGGACTTGTCGAGATTGGCGCGCGCCACGCTCAGCATGTCGCGGCTGGCATCGACACCGATGGCGCGGCGGTAAAGCCCGGACAGCAGTTCGAGGATGCGGCCCGTGCCGGTGCCGAGATCGAGCAGCGAATCGATCGGCTGGTTGCCGAGCAGCCGGATGACGGCGGCGTCGACTTCCTCATCGGCGGCATGTAGGCGGCGAAGCTCGTCCCATTCGGCCGCGTTGCGACTGAAATAGGCCTGCGCCCGCTCGGCCCGCTGGCGCTTGACCTGCGACAGCCGCTCGCCGTCGCGAAGGATGGTCGGATCGTTCTCGGAGACATGCTTCAGCAGCGCCCGCACCAGCAAGGCCGCCTTGCCGTCCTGCTTGAGACGGAAATAGGCCCAGGCACCCTCCTGGTATCGTTCGATCAGTTCGGCCTCGCCGAGCAGCTTCAGGTGACGGGAGATGCGCGGTTGGGATTGGCCGAGAATTTCGGTAAGATCGGTCACCGTCAGATCGCCACCGTCAAGAAGAGCCAGAAGACGCAGGCGCGTGGGTTCGCCAGCCGCCTTCAAGACGTCTACCAGCGCATCCAGTCCAAGCTTCAGAGGTTCGCTCATCTTCGATCCAATCAAGATATAAAGATATCTTTATGTGATTTGAAATGCCGTGGCAAGCGACAATTCGCACTCTCCGCGAAATTGCCTGCTCAAATTGCGACAGAGATCGACATGAAAAAGCCCCGGCCGAACCGGGGCTTTCGCAAGGAAAAAAGATGGATCAGCGCGTCAGGCGCTTATGGGCCTGGCTGCCCGGGTTGAGGGCATCGGGACCAAGGCGGCGCACCTTGTCCTGTTCATAATCCTCGAAGTTGCCTTCGAACCATTCGACATGGCCATCGCCTTCGAAAGCGAGAATATGCGTCGCCAGACGGTCGAGGAACATGCGATCGTGGCTGATGATGATGGCGCAGCCGGCGAAATTCTCCAGCGCGTTTTCCAACGCACCCAGCGTTTCGGTATCGAGGTCGTTGGTCGGTTCGTCGAGCAGCAGAACGTTGCCGCCGGCCTTCAGCATCTTGGCGAGGTGAACGCGGTTGCGCTGACCACCGGAGAGATTGCCGACCTTCTGCTGCTGATCGCCACCCTTGAAGTTGAACGCGCCGCAATAGGCGCGGGAGTTCATGTCGAACTTGCCGAGCTTGATGATTTCGGCGCCACCGGAGATTTCCTCCCAGACCGTCTTGTCGGCCGCGAGCGCGTCGCGGCTCTGGTCGACATAGCCGAGATGCACGGTCTCGCCGATGCGGATCGAGCCGCCATCCGGCTTTTCCTGGCCGGTGATCATCCTGAACAGCGTCGTCTTGCCGGCGCCGTTCGGGCCGATGATGCCGACGATGCCGCCCGGCGGCAGCTTGATCGACAGGTCATTGATCAGCGTCCGGCCCTCGAAGCCCTTGGTGATGCCTTCCATCTCGATGACCACCTGGCCGAGGCGCTCGCTGACCGGGATGATGATCTGTGCATCGCCGGGACGCTGTTTTTCGGCGGCATCCACCAGCTGCTCGTAGGACTTGATACGCGCCTTGGACTTGGCCTGGCGGGCCTTCGGGCTGGAAGCGATCCATTCCTGCTCGCGGCTGATCGCCTTCTGGCGCGATGCTTCTTCGCGATTTTCCTGCAGCATGCGCTTGGCTTTCGCCTGCAGATAGGCCGAGTAGTTGCCTTCGTAGGGAATGCCGCGGCCACGGTCGAGTTCGAGGATCCAGCCGGTGACGTTGTCCAGGAAGTAGCGATCGTGGGTAATCATCATCACGGCGCCCGGATAGTCGCGCAGATGCTTTTCGAGCCAGGCGATGGTTTCGGCGTCGAGATGGTTGGTCGGTTCGTCGAGCAGCAGCAGATCCGGCTGCGACAGCAGCAGGCGGCAGAGCGCGACGCGGCGGCGCTCACCACCGGATAGGCTGGTGACATCGGAATCGCGCGGCGGGCAGCGCAGCGCTTCCATCGCCATTTCGACCTGGCTTTCCAGGTCCCAGAGGTTCTGGCTGTCGATGACGTCCTGAAGCTTGGCGCCCTCTTCCGCGGTCTCGTCGGAATAGTTCATCATCAATTCATTGTAGCGATCCACGATCGCCGTCTTCGAGGCAACGCCCTCCATGACGTTCTCGAACACCGTCTTGTTGGGATCGAGGTGCGGCTCCTGCTCGAGGTAGCCGACCGTCGCACCTTCGGCGAGCCAGGCTTCGCCGGTATACTCCTTGTCCTGGCCCGCGATGATGCGCAACACGGTGGATTTACCCGCGCCGTTCGGTCCGAGGATACCGATCTTGGCATCGGGGTAGAAAGAAAGATGGATGTTCTCCAGGATCTTCTTGTTGCCATAGGCCTTGTTGAGGCCGGACATATGATAGATGAACTGACGTGCCATACTGCGCTGCTCCGGGCGGGAAACTTCGATTGTGCCGCTATGTAGGCGAAACAGCGCCTGCGGGCAACGCCGAAACCCGGTTTACTCCGGATTTCCGGTCAAAAGCCCGCAGCGTCGACCACACCTTCGTCGCAGCCGAAGGAGGTTTTTCCCGCGCCCTGGATCAGATCGGCAAGCCCGGCACTTTTCGCCGATACCGCCCCGGCGGCTTCCGAAAGCCCGATCGTCAGCTCGCTGATCATCCGGATATTGCCGGCCCGCCGGCAGCTCATCTTAACGCGGTCGCCGGCGCCAGGCCCGAAGCTCTTGTCGAAAGCCGCCTTGATCGCCTCGGCCTTGACAGGCTTGCCGATATTGGCGGCGAAGAGCTCGCGCACCGCCGAGGCGTTGAGCGCGCCGACCAGATGCACGCCGACGCCGAAATAGTCGTCCGCGCTCATTTTCGTGCAGGTGCCGTGCTTCGTCCATTCATGCCGTTCCAGGCCGGATTGCGTGCCGGGCATCGCTTTTGCCAGAGCCGTCTTCGTCTCGGCCGAAAGCACGACCTCCGGCAATGTGTTCCAGTTGCCATCCTTATCGGCGGCCTTCTGGTCGGCGCTGACACCGCAATAATCCTGGCGCATCGGCCAGAGCCCGTGCAACGAGAAGTTCGTCGCATCATGGCGCTCCACGGCCTGCGTCGCGCATTCGGCCTTTTTCTGGTTCGTCTGGCAGAAGGTGGGCTGCCAGCTCGCCGCCAGAATGAAACGGGTGCGCCCACCGCCCTCCTGGGCCGTAGCGGCGCCGGAAACAACCATCGACAAGGCAAACGCCAGGGTACGCAATTGCATGCTGCTCATTTCAACCCCCAAAAGAACAATACGGGAACAAATAAGCATGAAGCTCAAACGGGCGCAACCCTGAATCGCAGCAACGTCGTATTTTGTTATCGGATAAACCAAACCCCCATGTTGCTTTTATCAGGCAATCTGGTCTGTTGCCGCAGGGAGGATCCATATGTTTGCTGAAACGCAGAAGCTCGCCGTAGCGGGGGCGTCGCTGGCTTATCACCATGCTGAAGCTGCTGGTCCGGCCCGCGGCATCCTGTTGATATCGCATGGCCTCGCCGAACATTCGAAACGCTATCGCGCCTTTGCCGAGACGATGGCGGCGCGCCGCTATCATGTCTATGCCCATGATCACCGCGGCCACGGCGAAACGACGGCGCCCGATGCGCCGATCGGCCGCTTCGCCCGACGAGGTGGCGTCGAAAGGGTGATCGGCGACCTCATCGCCATGCGCGGCCATGCGGCATCCCGCCATCCCGGCCTGCCGATCATCCTCTTCGGCCATTCGATGGGCGGCCTCATCGCCCTCAATGCAGCCGTCACCGCTCCGGCCGACTTCGACGCCGTCGCCGTCTGGAATTCGAATTTCGCCGTCGGCCTCGCCGGCCGCGCCGCCCAGGCGATCCTGCTGGCCGAGCGCATGCTGAAGGGCTCCGACGTGCCGAGCGGCCTGCTGCCGAAGCTCACCTTCGGCGCCTGGGGCAAATCCATTCCCGGCCGCCGCACCGAGTTCGACTGGCTGTCGCACAGACCTGATGAAGTCGACAAATATGTCGCCGATCCGCTTTGCGGCTTCGACGCGTCGGTCTCTCTCTGGCTCGATCTCTTCGAGCTGACCTTCCGCGGACCGCAGAAAATCCATCTCGACCGGCTGCCGCGCGATATGCCGGTTCATCTGGTCGGCGGCGGAGAAGACCCGGCGACGGAGCGGGGAAAAGCCGTGCTCTGGCTGTCAAACCATTTGAAAGGCCTGGGCTTCTCCCGTATCAGCACTCAGATATATCAGGACTTGCGACACGAGACGCTGAATGAGATCGGCGCGGATGCGGCGATCGCAGCTTTCGCCGACTGGTGCGACGAGGTGGTCGCAAGATCCTGAGCGACCAATATGCTGAGTACGGGGATTTCATCATGAGAAGCACCTCCGCCCGCCCCGTTTCGTCCGCCTCCGACGTGACGACGGGGCTTGCGCTGATGGTTCTTTCGGTGATGGTCTCGCCGCTCATCGATATCTTCGCCAAGCTTGCCATCACCACCGTGCCATCCGGGGAGATCACCGCCGGCCGTTTCGTCGTCCAGGCGCTCTGCATGCTGCCGCTTGTGATATGGCGGCGCAGCTTCGCCGATTTCGCCTGGCGCCAGAGCCTCTTCCATGCCATCCGCGGCGCGATCATCACCATCTCGATGATCTCCTTCGTCACCACGCTGAAATATATGGCGGTCGCCGACGCGATCGCGATCTTCTTCGTCGAGCCGATCATGGTGACGATCCTCGGCGGCATCTTCCTGAAGGAGACGATTGGCTGGCGACGTTATACCGCCTGCGGCGTCGGCTTCTTCGGGGCGATGCTGATCATTCAGCCAAGTTTCGAAGAGGTCGGCTACATCGCGCTTCTGCCTGTCGTCAGCGCGCTCTGCATCGCCATCTTCGTGCTGATGACCCGCGCCCTCTCGCGCAGGGAAGACCCCTGGTCGATGCAGTTCCAGATGAGCATCTGGGGCCTGCTCTTCTGCGTCCTCCTGCTTTTCCTCGGTCAGGGAACCGGTTCCGACCTCTTCGATCCCGTCATGCCGGAAGGCCGCGCCTGGTTCTATGTCGCCGGCGTCGGCGCCATGGCCGCAATCACCGGCATCGTCGGCGTCTACGCCTATCGCGCAGCACCGGCCTCGACGCTGGCGCCGCTGCAATATTTCGAGATCGTCTCGGCGACGATCTTCGCCTGGCTGGTCTTCGGCGACTTTCCGGATGCCGTCAAATGGCTCGGCATTGCCATCATCGTGGCATCGGGCATCTACATCCTCTGGCGCGAGCGCCGCTTTGCTTCAAAGCCTGTATCCGATACATCTGAGGTGACGATGGCGCCGTAGACATTGCCGGGAGGAACATGACAGAGACCGTGACGAAGAAGCCGCCGCTTGTCGGAATCCGGGTGATCGAGCTTGCCCGCGTGCTCGCCGGCCCCTGGGCGGGACAGATGCTCGCCGATCTCGGCGCCGACGTCATCAAGGTCGAAAATCCCGAGGGCGGCGACGACACGCGCCAATGGGGGCCGCCCTTCGTCGAGGGCGCCGATGGCGAGAACCTCTCGGCCGCCTATTACCACGCCGCCAATCGCGGCAAGCGCTCCGTCACCGCCGACCTGAAAAGCCCCGAAGGCCAGGATCTCGTCCGCCGCCTCGTTTCCACCGCCGATGTGTTGATCGAGAATTTCAAGCTCGGCGGCCTCGTCAAATACGGGCTCGATTACGACAGCCTGCGCAAGATCAACCCGAAGCTCGTCTATTGTTCGATCACCGGCTTCGGCCAGACCGGCCCCTATGCCAGCCTCGCCGGCTATGATTACATCGTCCAGGGCATGTCGGGCTTCATGTCGATCACCGGCGAACCGGGCGGCCAGCCGATGAAGGCGGGTGTCGCCATCGCCGATATCTTCACCGGCATCTATGCCGTCTCGGCAATCGAAGCCGCCCTGATCCACGCCCTCAAATCGGGCGAAGGCCAATTGATCGACATGGCCCTGCTCGATGTGCAATCGGCCGTGCTCGCCAATCAGAACATGAATTACCTCGTCTCCGGCGCCGCACCGACCCGCCTTGGCAATGCCCATCCCAATATCTCGCCCTATGAGGTCGTGCCGACGGCGGACGGTTATCTCATCCTCGCGGTCGGCAATGACGGCCAGTTCCGTCGCCTCTGCACCCTCCTCGGCCTGGAGACCGTGGCCTGCGACGAGCGTTTCGCCACCAACAAGGCTCGGGTCGGCAATCGCGGCGAGGTGCGCCGCCTCATCTCCACCGAAACGCTGAAATGGCAGAAGGCGGATCTCTTGAAGGCCTGCGAGGAGAATGCCGTTCCATCAGGCGCAATCAACACGATCGAGGAAATGTTCGCCGATCCGCAGGTGCAGGCCCGCGGCCTGCGCATCGATCTTGCGGACGCCGCCGGCACCGTGATCCCCGGAGTGAGGACGCCTGTCGTACTGTCGGAGACGCCGCTGCGTTATGACAGGCCGAGCCCGCGCCTCGGCGAACACCAGGCGGAAATTCTGGCGGAACTCGCTGAGCGTGATGGGGAGAGATCATCATGAAGAAGGCATTGTCATGAAGAAGACCGGCGGAGAACTGATCGTCGAGGCGCTGAAGGCGAATGGCGTCAAGCGGCTTTCCTGCGTTCCCGGCGAGAGCTTCCTCGCCGTTCTCGATGCGCTGCGTGACAGCGATATCGACGTTCTCGTCTGCCGCCAGGAGGGGGGCGCGGCGATGATGGCGGATTGCTGGGGCAGGCTGACCGGCGAACCCGGCATCTGCATGGTGACTCGCGGCCCCGGCGCCACCAACGCTTCCGCCGGCCTGCACATCGCCAAGCAGGACTCGATCCCGATGATCTTGTTCATCGGCCAGGTGCAGCGGGAAGCACGCGAGCGCGAGGCCTTCCAGGAGGTCGAGTTCCGCCGCGCCTTCACCGAATTCGCCAAGTGGGTGGGCGAGATCGACGATGCCGCCCGTATTCCCGAATTCGTCACCCGCGCCTTTGCGGTCGCCACCTCCGGCCGTCCCGGCCCGGTCGTGCTGACGCTGCCGGAAGACATGCTGCGCGACGAGGTCGAGGCACCCCGCGCCAGGCACTATGCCAATGTCGAGGCCCATCCCGGCCGCCGGCAGATCGACGATTTCTATATAAGGCTGCTGAAGGCCGAGCGGCCGATGGTGATCCTTGGCGGCACGCGCTGGGATGCCGATGCCGTCGCCGATTTTCAGAGCTTCGCCGAGCGTTTCCAGCTCCCCGTCGGCTGCTCCTTCCGCCGGCAGATGCTGTTCGATCACCTCCATCCCTCTTATGCCGGCGATGTCGGCATCGGCATCAATCCGGCATTGGCAAAGGAGATTAAGGAGAGCGACCTGCTGATCCTCCTCGGCGGCCGCATGTCGGAAATGCCGTCCTCGTCCTATACGCTGATCGATATCCCCTACCCCCAGCAATCGCTGGTGCACATCCATCCCGACGCTTCCGAGCTTGGCCGCATCTACCGCCCGGATCTTGCCATCTGCGCCGCGCCGGCCGATTTCGTCGCAGCACTCGCCGACCTGGAAGCGCCGGCCGAACCGCACTGGACCGAGCGCACCGCGCGCCTGCACCAGGCCTATCTCACCTGGTCGACCCCGCCGGCGACCGGGCCAGGTGCCGTCCACATGGGGCCGATCATGGAATGGCTGGAGGCCAATACGAAGCCGGAGACGATTTTCACCAATGGTGCGGGCAACTACGCCACCTGGGTGCATCGCTTCCATCGTTTCCGGCGCTTCAACACTCAAGCCGCCCCCACCTCCGGCTCGATGGGGTACGGCCTGCCGGCCGCCGTTGCCGCCAAGCGTCTCTTTCCCGAGCGCGAGGTCATCTGCTTTGCCGGCGACGGCTGCTTCCTGATGCACGGCCAGGAATTCGCCACCGCCATCCGCCACGATCTGCCGATCATCGCGGTGGTCGTCAACAACGGCATCTACGGCACCATCCGCATGCACCAGGAGCGTGAATATCCGGGTCGTGTCAGCAGCACCGATCTGACCAATCCCGACTTCGCAGCCCTTGCCCGCGCCTATGGCGGCCATGGCGAGACGGTGGAAAGGACGGACGAATTCGCCCCGGCCTTCGAGCGGGCGCGCGCCAGCGGCAAACCCTCGATCATCGAAGTCAAGCTCGATCCTGAGGCGATCACGCCGACGCGTACGCTCTCGGAAATCGCGCAAACAAAAAGCCGGTGAGAAAACTCACCGGCCTTGAAGGATAGGGACGCTGCGACTTCAGTCGATGGCCGCCGTGACGATGAACTCGACCTTGTATTTCGGCGCAGCGAGCTTGGCTTCGCTGGTGGCGCGGGCCGGCGGATTGGCAGGATCGATCCAGCCTTCCCAGACGGCGTTCATCTCGGCGAAATCGGCGATGTCGGCAAGGTAGATGATCGTCTGCAGGATTTTCGACTTGTTGCTGCCTGATGCAGCCAGCAGGCGGTCGACTTCGGCAAGCGAGGACTTGCACTGATCGGTGACGCTTTCGCCCTCGCCGACCTGGCCCGCGAGATAGACCGTGTTGCCGTGAATGACGGCGCCGCTCATGCGCGCGCCGACGTCGATACGCTTAATGCTCATCATAGTCTCCTGAGTGAATGGAAGGTGGCGGCGCTGAAGGTCAGCGCCGGAAAATCTGCGCCCGGGAATGGGGCTCAGTTACGGATATGGTGGGTCTTCTGGTAAATCGCCGTCGAGCGTGCGCCGGAACGGCAATAGCCCAACATCGGCCGCGGGAATTCGTCGAGCGCGTCGACCATGCCCTGCACGGCTTCTTCGGTCACGCCCATCGGCCCGACAGGCACGTGGGCGATCTCGAGGCCGATCTCCTTGGCGCGCGCCTCGATGACGGAAAACGACGTCTGGTCGGGACTTTCGTGGTCGGGACGGTGGCAGACGATCGATTTGAACCCCAGCGCCTTGATCTCGTCGAGTTCCTCGAGCGTGATCTGGCCCGAAACCGAATATTCATCGTCGATCTGGCGAATATCCATCGTCTTGTCTCCTCAAAAATCGTGGGGTGAAGGTCTACGACGGAGGTCTGCCAGCGTCAACAACACTTCGCTCACAGAAAGGTAAAGGTCAGCGCATAGCTGCGGCTCTCGCCTGGCGCCAGCATGTTGAACTCACCGGCTGCCTCGAGCTCGTCGCGCAGCACCCAGCGATGCGACACCGGCTCGATGCCGATGATATGGGCCGGCGGCTTCTGGTTCCGCCAGACCTGAAGATAGGGCAGCGTGTCGGCGCGGAAACGCACGCTGAGCGTCCTGCCGCCGATTGCGGCGATCGGCCCGAGGCGGACCTCCGCGAAACCTTCCTCCACCGCCGGCGCCGCGACGCAGAAGATGCCGCCCGGCTCCTCGCCGAATGCCCAGGGGAAACCACCATTCTCCAGCATCCGGCCTTCGAGCCGCGTGCCGTCGTCCAGCCATTTGCCGCCAACGTTCATGTGATACATCAGGAAGGTCGGCACCGTCCGATCGCTGGTATTGACGACCCGGTCTTCGAGCAGCACCTCGCCCGTCGCCCCGTCGATCCGCCACAGCCGTTCGATGCGCTGCGGCAGTCCTTCGACAGTGGTGATGTCGATATCGGCGCGACATTCGGCATTGCCGTTCTCGAATTTCGTCCACAGCACCTTTGCCGCATGGCCAGAGGCCGATCCGTGCAGCGGATAGACTTTGCCGTCGCCCCGGTCGGGAATCGGCTGACGGTGGCGGATGTGATCCGGCCCGCAGGTAAAGAGGAAGCCTTCGAGCGAGTGATCGATTCGCGGATCGCCGTCGTCGGGAATGGCGCGTTTCGGCGCGATATCGACGCCGTCGACGATGCATCCGCCGATATCCAGCACCGATGTTTGGTCCAGCATCAGGCGCGGCCCGCTTGCGGCGGCAAATTCGATCATCACGGTCTCCTTGAGGGAATTATCGGCCTGTAGCGTTAGGTTTCACGCCTCCATTCGTCAATCGCCGCCGCTCTCATCTTGTGTTTTTGCAGCAACCGTGGATTTTGCGGAACGGACAGAAGGGCGCAAACGTTTATGAGTAAAAGGAAATCTTAGTGATTTTCATATTTTGTTCAGTACGCTTTCATAAATTCCACACTAGCGTCAAAATTCGCAGGTGTGTGTCTGCCCAGTCACTGTTCGAGGTGTGAGACGTGAATCGCTTTTTGAGATCGGCATTTTGCCTTACGGCCGTCCTGGCTGCGCTTGCAGCTGCAGCGCCGGAGGCAGGCGCGCAGCAATTCCGCGATCGCCGCCAGAGCGATATCGTGCTCGTGACGCCGACCGGCGAAATCCTCGACTATGTACCAGCAGGTTATATCTATGCTCGCGACCGCAGCGGCAATCGTGTGTTGATCGACGACTACGGCAACGTCGTTGCCACCGAGATGCGCGCCCGCGGCTATTATCCGCCGCGACCCGGCCCGCGCGAAGTCTATAACGACCAGGGCGGCAACGACCCCTATTATTCCGACAACAATCCCTATGGCGATACGCGTTATTCCGAGCGCGGCGCCGTGACCGGCGGCGTTCCACGCGATGCCGCGATCGAACGGCAGCCGCTCGACGACCAGCCCTATCCTGATGACAACAGCATCGGCAATCCGCAGCCCGGCGACGACTACGCCTCGATCGACCCCGACCAGCAGATCCCGCCTGCCGATCAGCCGAAGGCCGCACCCGAAGAGCCCGTCATCACGCTGAAGAACAAGTCGAAGCCGGAGATCGTCGCGCTGCAGGTCTTCCTCGATCGCGCCGGCATCTCCCCCGGCGTCATCGACGGCCATATGGGCTCGAACGTCACCAAGGGCATCTATGCCTATGACCAGATGACCGGGTCGAAGCTCGATCCCAACGACACCGATGCCATTCTCGAAGAGCTGCGCTTGAACGGCGGCCTGCCCGTCGTCAGCTACACG
Source organism: Rhizobium sp. BK112 (assembly GCF_014193215.1). Classification (NCBI taxonomy): domain Bacteria; kingdom Pseudomonadati; phylum Pseudomonadota; class Alphaproteobacteria; order Hyphomicrobiales; family Rhizobiaceae; genus Rhizobium; species Rhizobium sp. BK112. The sequence goes on along the minus strand of NZ_JACHYZ010000001.1, from coordinate 534,318 downwards.
ATCACGCCGGCCGATGCCGCCGGTCCCTTCGTCGCCCAGATCCCGGAAGATTATTCGCAGAAGGCGCTGCTGCCGTCGCTTGCCTATACCTCGACCACCGAAATGCTGGCCGAGCGCTTCCATATGGATGAAGCCTTCCTCAAGGAGATGAACCCCGGCGCCGATTTCAGCGTTCCAGGCACGGTGATCAAGGTCGTCAATCCCGGCGAGCCGAAGACCGGTGAAGTCGCTCGCATCATCGCCGACAAGGGCCGCAAGCAGGTCTTCGCCTATGACGGCGCCGGCAATCTCCTCGCCGCCTATCCGGCATCGATCGGCTCCACCGACACTCCCTCTCCGTCGGGCTTGGTAAATGTCGAGCGTGTCGCCCTCAATCCCGGTTACACCTATAATCCGAAGATCAATTTCCAACAGGGCGCAAACGACAAGATCCTCAACATCCCGCCCGGCCCGAACGGCCCCGTCGGCACCGTCTGGATGGCGCTTTCCAAGCCCACCTACGGCATCCACGGCACGCCCGAGCCTTCGAAGATCGGCCGCACCCAGAGCCACGGCTGCATCCGACTGACCAACTGGGATGCCACCGAGCTGGCCAAGATGGTCAAGCCGGGCGTCACGGTCGAATTCGTCGATTGAGCCGCTTCATTTCGCTGATAGAAAAGGCCGCCGGATCGCTCCGGCGGCCTTTTCGTTTCATCACGGGGAAATCAGGCCGCCGAGCGGACCAGCGGGTTTCCCATGCGGGCGGAGGCGGTCAGCCTGACCGGCAGCTTGCGCATCATTTCCTCGGCAAAACAGGTGGCGTTTTCACGCGCCTTGTCGAGATTGCTGACGCGCGTGGGGTCGATCGTGTGCAGCGTGCCGCCACAGTCGAAGATGTCGCGGAAGGCGGAGCGTTCGATAATTGCGGTGTCCAGCACCGGCACATGCCGTTCGCTGAGTAGCGACTTGACGAGTTGCAGCGCCCGCGTCGTCACCATCGAGTTGACGCGGGTGAGCACCACCGAATGGCCGATCTTGATGCCGGCCTTCTCGTCCAGATATTGCAGCAGCTCGAGCACCTGCGCGCCGCCGCGTGCATCCATCGCACAGCCCTGGATCGGGATCAGCACATGGTCGGAAAGGCCGACGGCTGTCGCAAGCAGCGGATTGCGCGCACCCGGCAGGTCGACGATGAAATAGTCGGTATTGTGCTTGTTCTCGCTGATATGCTGCGGCAGCGAGGCGGTGGTCACGAAATCGATCACCGAAAGATTGGGAACATGACCCGATATTTCGTGCCAGCGCGAAATCCAGTGCTGCGGATCGGCGTCGAGAATGGTGACGCGATAGCCTTTGCGGGCAAGCTCGGTGGCGAGCAGGAGAACAGCGGTCGTCTTGCCGGCGCCGCCCTTGGTATTTGCGAATGTGATGACAGGCATGTTCGGTCCTCGGAAGGAGATGGTGCGAGCCGGAATCGCTCTTTTACGCACCCTCGGGAGCATCGTGCGGTTAATCCATCCTTTCTAATCATGGTTAACAAATTCCAAACACGCGCGGCGAAATTGCAGCCGGTATTTTTCACATCCCTAAAATTGGGGATGCCGCCGGAATGAAAAAAGGCCGGAAAACCAAGGTTTTCCGGCCAGTCAGTTGGTCCGCTCGTATTGTCAGAAGCAGTCCTTGAACAGAGTTTTGGTATTTTCGAGCGTCATTGCGACCGGGTTGCCGCCGGCGCTCGGATCTTCGATCGCCATGGCCGACAATTCATCGATACGATCAGGCGCGATTCCCATCGCCGACAGCGTCTCCGGCACCCCGAGTTCGGAGCGGAGCTTCAGCACATAGTCGTAAAAGCCGTCGAAACCGCCCGAAATGCCGAGATAGGCGGCGGCGCGGCCGATCTTCTCCTCGATCGCCTTGCGATTGAAGCGCAGCACTGCCGGCATCACGACTGCATTGGTCATGCCGTGATGGGTGTTGTAGACGGCGCCGATCGGGTGCGACAGCGCGTGGATGGCGCCGAGCCCCTTCTGGAAGGCAACCGCGCCCATGGCGGCCGCAGACATCATATTGGCACGGGCTTCGAGGTCTGTGCCTTCCCTATAGGCGCGCGGCAGGAACTCCTTGACGAGCCGCATGCCTTCAAGCGCGATGCCGGCCGACATCGGGTGATAGAAGGGCGAGGAATAAGCCTCCAGGCAATGGGCAAAGGCGTCCATGCCCGTGCCGGCCGTGATGATCTTCGGCATGCCGACCGTCAGTTCCGGATCGGAGATGACGACGCCAGGCAGGAACTTCGGATGGAAGATGATCTTCTTCACATGGGTTTCGGAATTGGTGATGACGCTGGCACGCCCGACTTCCGAACCGGTGCCGGCCGTTGTCGGCACCGCGACGATCGGGGCGATGCCCTCGAGGCTCGCACGCGTCCACCAGTCGCCAATATCTTCGAAGTCCCAGACCGGCCGCGTCTGACCGGCCATGAAGGCGACGCACTTGCCGAGATCGAGGCCGGAGCCGCCGCCGAAGGCGACAACACCGTCATGTCCGCCGTCCTTGAAAGCCTTGACGCCGGCGTCGAGGTTCTTCTCATTGGGGTTCGGATCGACATCGGCGAAGATCGCCCGGCCGAGACCGGCATCTTCGAGGATATCGAGCGCAGTCTTGGTGATCGCCATCGAGGCGAGGCCGCGGTCGGTGACGAGCAGTGGCTTCTTGATGCCGAGGCTCTTGCAGGCGTCGGCCAGTTCCGTGATGCGGCCCCGGCCGAGCTTGACCGATGTCGGATAGCTCCAGTTTGCGGTGATGTTGCTGCTCATGCTGTGACCTTCTTCAGATGGAAAGATTTCGGACGCGTCAGATTTTGGAAGCCGATGATCGACAGCGAGCCACCGCGGCCGGTCTCCTTGACGCCGGTCCAGCAAAGCGCCGGGTCGAGATAATCCGCGCGGTTCATGAAAACGGTGCCGGTTTCGATTGCGCGGCCAAGCCGCGCTGCCCGCTCGACATCCCTGGTCCAGAGCGAGGCCGTCAGCCCGTACTGGCTGTCGTTCATTAAAGCGAGTGCCTCCTCGTCGCCCTTCACCTTCATGATGCCGACTGCCGGACCGAAAGTCTCTTCGCGCATGAAGGCCATGGAGTGGTCGACATTGACGAGGATCTGCGGTGCGAGATAGGCGCCGCCGTCATCCTGAGGGAAAAGCTTGGGATCGACAAGCGCCTTGGCGCCCTTGGAAACCGCGTCAGTAATCTGCTCGCGCACCACCTTGGCGAAGCGCTTATTTGCCATCGGCCCGAGCGACGTATCGGGATCGAGCGGATTGCCGAGCTTGTAGTTCGACACCCAGGCAACCGATTTCTCGACGAAGGCGTCATAGAGCGATTTATGCACATAGATGCGCTCGATGCCGCAGCAGCACTGGCCGGAATTGTAGGTCGCGCCGTCCATCAGCGTATCGACGGCCGCATCAAGATCGGCGTCTTCCATGACATAACCCGGATCCTTGCCGCCGAGTTCGAGACCGAGGCCGGTGAAGGTGCCGGCGGCCGCCCGCTCCATCGACCGCCCGCCTTCGACCGATCCGGTGAAATTGACGAAATTGAAGCTGCCGGCGGCAATTAGCGCCGACGTGGTCTCATGGTCGAGAAAGACGTTCTGGAACACATCCTCGGGAACGCCGGCCTCGATGAAGGCCTGCACCAGCCGTTCGCCGACAAGAAGCGTCTGCGAGGCATGTTTCAGCACCACGGTATTGCCGGCCATCAACGCCGGCGCGATCGTGTTGATCGCCGTCATATAGGGATAGTTCCACGGCGCGACGACGAAGACGACGCCATGGGCTTCGCGCTCGATGCGGCGCTCGAAACGCTCGCTCTCCTCGACGACGAGAGGCGCCAGCGCATCCGCCGCGATGGAGGCGACATAGTTGGAGCGCTCGTTAAAGCCTTTGTATTCGCCGCCATACTTGACCGGCCGGCCCATCTGCCAGGCAAGCTCCGGGACGACGACATCAGACATCTCATTCAGCCGCGCAGCACCCTTCAGCACCAGCTGCACGCGCTCTTCGAGCGGCCGTTTCGCCCAGGCTTTCTGCGCCTTGCGGGCGCGCGCCACCACATCCTTGGCGGCATCGAGAGAAAGTGCGGCGCGTTCGGCATAGACCGACCCGTCAACCGGTGAAATGCATTGGATCATTGCCATGATCGATTTCCGTCCTCGTATTGATCAAAAATTTCGTCGAGGGCCATAGCCCCTCATCCGCCTGCCGGCACCTTCTCCCCGCTCGCGGGGAGAAGGGAATACACAGCACCGTTTTCCCCAACCGCAAACCCCGCACAGGGCACGTCCCCTCTCCCCGCAAGCGGGGGTCCGAAGGACGGGTCGAGACCAGTGGCTCGACCCCGGCAACGGTTAGCGTGAGGGGCAAGCCGCCTCTGATTGCCTATTAAGCTCTTTCGAAACCGCGCGCCACTTCCCAGTCGGTGATACGGCGATCGTATTCTTCCTGCTCCCATTCGGCAGTACGGGTGTAATGGTCGATAACGTCGTCGCCGAAGGCTTTGCGCAGCATTGCCGATTCCGTCATCTCAATCGTGGCTGCGCGCAGCGTGCGCGGGATTTCGCGGACACCCTTGCCGCCATAGGCGTCGCCGACGAAGGGGGCTTCGAGCTCCAGCTTGTTCTCGATGCCGTCAATGCCGGCCGCAAGCAGCGCGGCGAAGGCGAGATAGGGATTGAGATCGGAGCCGCCGACGCGGCACTCGATACGGATTCCCTTGGTCTCCTCGCCGCAGAGCCGATAGCCGGCGGTACGGTTGTCCTTGCTCCAGATCGCCTTGGTCGGCGCAAAGGTACCGGCCATGAAGCGCTTGTAGGAGTTGATGTAGGGCGCCAGGAAATAGGTGATCTCGCTCGCATGGGCGAGAAGCCCGGCGACGTAATTGTGCATCAGCGGCGACATGCCATATTTGCCGGTATGGTCGAAGAAAAGCGGCTTCTCCTCCAGGCTCCAGAGCGACTGGTGGATGTGCGAGGAACTGCCGGCGGCGTTGTAGTTCCACTTGGCGAGGAATGTGATGGCCTTGCCCTTCGACCAGGCGATCTCCTTGCAGCCGTTCTTGATGATCGCGTGCCGGTCGGCCATGGCGAGCGCATCGGCGTAGCGCACGTTGATCTCTTCCTGGCCGGCCGAAGCCTCGCCCTTGGAGTTCTCGACCGGGATGCCGGCGCCTTGCAGCCCGGTGCGGATCGCCCGCATCACCTCTTCCTCCTTGGTGGTCTGGAAGATGTGGTAGTCCTCGTTATAGGCGCTGGCGAGCTTGAGGTTGCGGTAGCCCGAGGCCTGTGCCGCCTCATAGGTCTGGTCGAACAGGAAAAACTCGAGTTCGGAGGCCATATAGGCCTTCATGCCCATATCTTCGAGGCGCTTCACCTGCTTCTTCAGGATCGCGCGCGGCGAGTGGGCGACCTCCTCATGCGTATGATGGTCGAGCACGTCGCAGAGCACCAGCGCGGTGCCTTCGAGCCAGGGAATGCGGCGCAGCGTCGCCAGATCCGGCTTCATGGTGTAGTCGCCGTAACCCTTCTCCCAACTCGTCGCCTTGTAGCCGGAGACCGTCTCCATCTCCATGTCCGTGGCAATCAGGTAGTTGCAGCTGTGCGTTTCCTTCCAGGCGCTCTCGATGAAATACTCCGCCTGGAACCGCTTGCCCATCAGCCGGCCCTGCATGTCCACCTGGCAGGCCAGAACCGTGTCGATGCGCCCTTCGGCAACATCCTTCCTGAGATCGTCGATCGTGTAGCTGCTCATGATTGATCCGCCTGAATTGGGATTGAGAAAATCGGGGCAACGAAATCGCATACGCTCGGCCGGACCTCCCAGCCCGATGCCTTTTCGTTGAACCGGTGATGGGGCCGCAGGATGCGGCCCCGCCATTTGAGAGGGAAGCCTCGATGCTTACTTTTCGCCGCTCTCGCCGACCGCCGCTTCGGCGGCCGCGATCTCGGCCTGACGCTTTGCCACTTCGGCGCCGATCGGCGGCCCCTTGAAGCGCCGGCTTTCGAAGCCGAACCAGACGATCCCGGTGACCACGAGGAAGCCGACGGTGATATAGAGCGCCCATTCATTCGGAGGTTGAATGCCGAGAATGAAGATCAGGATCATCGCGATGATCGTCAGCACGGCAAAGAGCTTGAAGACGCCTTCGCCGAGGTTCCACGGACCCATCTTGTCCCACTTCGATGTACCCCAGGCGAAGAGGCCGAGCGTGATCGGAATCGCGAAGGAGAAGAACAGGAAGATGACGGTGCACGAGACGACGATCGTGTAGACCGGCGTGTCGCCGATCGAAACGAGCGAAGAGCCCCAGACGAACAGGACCGATAAGATCGAGCCTGTCCAGATCGCAGCTACCGGCGTGCGGTACTGCGGGCTGACCTTCGACAATGCCTTCGATGCCGGCAGACCGCCGTCACGCGAGAAGGCGAAGATCATGCGAGAGACCGAGGTGACGGTCGCAAGACCGCACAGCCACTGGCTGACCAGGATGGCGAGGTAGAGAATGTCCTTGACGATCGGGTTGACCTGGCTGTCCATCGCCCAGAAGAACACGTTCCAGCCCTGCTTTGCCGCATCGTCCATGTTCGGCAGCATCAGGACGAAGGCGCACAGCATGATATAACCGAAAAGCGCCGACCACAGCACCGACGCGACCATGCCGCGCGGGACCGATTCAGCAGCCTTGACGGTCTCTTCCGACGTATGCGCGGAGGCGTCATAGCCGGTGATGGTGTAGATCGGCAGCAGCAGACCGAGCAGGAAGACCCAGGTACCCGAGGTGGAGGGCCAGACGTTACCGCCGACTTCGCCGGAATAGTTGGCGAAGGTGAAGAGACGGCCGAATTCATACGAGGGTGCCGCGAGAAGGCAGACGACTGCCAGCGCAATCGAGCTCGCGAAGATGAGATAGCCCGAAAAGTCGGTCAGCTTCGCTGTCAGCCCGATGCCCATGTGGTTCACGAGCGCCTGCGCACCGGTGATGATGACGAGGAAGACGATGCGTACTACCGTCGAATCCGTCAGCCCGAGATAGGTGGTGCCGAAGGAGCCCATGAAGAAATAGTAGGTGCCGACATTGATGGCGCCGAGCACGGTGACGAGCCCGAGCAGGTTGAACCATGCGGTCAGCCAGCCGGTGAAGCGGTTGCCGAGGATCGAACCCCAGTGATAGAGCCCACCGGCCGTCGGATAGGCGGAGCTGATCTGCGCCATGGCAACGGCGAAGACCAGCGAGATGAAGCACCCGACCGGCCAGCCGATGCCGATGGCCGCTCCGCCGGCACCGGAGGTCGCCTGCGCCAGCGAATTGATGCCGCCGGACAGAATGCAGATGATGGAGAATGATACGGCAAAATTCGAGAACGAGCTCATGCGTCGTTCGAGTTCCTGGGCATAGCCCATGGAATGCAGGATGTGCACATCCTGCTTCTTGTCCAGTTCGGTATAATCCGACATGACTTCCCCCTGTTCACGATCGGCCGCGGGATTGCGGGCCGGTTCAGTGCCAATTGTCCGCGGCATTTGCGCCGTACAGACGTTCGCAGTTAGACTGCTCCCTCGGGTCTTTTTATTGGGCGTCCAGGCTTTGCTGGAGCAGCCCCTTTAGATAGTCGGCCATGACCCTTTGGCCGGCATCGTTTGCGATGAGATCGTTTCGGACCTCGATCATAACATTGCGAATCCCGTTCGAAAGCCCGTGCAGGATCAGCGTGTGGGTTACGCCATCCTCGGGTCCGTAAGGCTCGTTGCGTTCCGTCCTGAAGAGCGGTGCCTCAGCGGCAGCTTTCAGCATGCCGTCGGCCAGCCGACTGTCCTTGTCGTGCAATATGCCGAGTTCGACGGCCCGCTCTCGGCCGTGATAGACCGGCGTGAAACTGTGCATCGTCACGATGATGCTGTCTTGGCCCCGCGCCCGACGGTCACGGATCAATCCACGAACGGCATCGTGAAAAGGCACGTAGAGCGCCTCGGTGCGCGCCAGCCGCTCTTCCGCGGTCAAATCCTTGTTACCGGGAATGGCATAGATCTCGCTTGTCTCGGGCATCGCCCCCGGCGAGCTGGGTGGGCGGTTGCAATCATAGATCAACCGTGAAAACCGCTGATAGATGAGCGTCGCGTCAAGGGCGTCGGATAGGATGCGGGCAACCGCAAGTGCGCCTGGATCCCAAGCAATATGGCTGGAGAGCGCTTCACGCGAAAGACCGAGATCACCGAAACGTTCAGGAAGAGTGCTGGAGGCATGCTCACAGACGAAGAGCACCGGGCTCCCGCCACGGATGCGCTCGATCCCGACGCAGTCGCCGTCCGCTTCGCTGAGGATGTTCGGTCGAGCCAGCACCAAAAGCGCCACTCCTTATCCATTAATAAATTCTTATAAGAAAAGAATTCTTCAGGTTTCGATGACTGTCAAGCATCGACTGAAAATTTCTTTTCATGACAGTAGTTGACATGGATTATGACAGCGTTGTTAACTTTGAGTGGGAAAGTGGCGCCAGACCATCCCGGGGAGCATAGTTACGTGACAGTTGCGTCGAAGACGGTTTCGGACGTCATACATTCGCATTTGGGGGTGCTGACGCGCGCCGAGAAGCAGTTGGCCGAAAGCCTTCTCGACAATTATCCGGTTTCCGGTCTCGGCAGCATCACCACGATCGCCGAGAATGCCGGCGTCTCGACGCCGACCGTCGTGCGCATGGTGCAGAAACTCGGCTTCAAGGGCTATCCGGACTTTCAGGCGCATCTGCATCAGGAGGTCGAGGCGACGATCTCGAACCCCATCGCCAAGCACGATCGCTGGGCGCAGAACGCGCCGGGCACCCATATCCTCAATCGCTTTGCCGATGCCATCATGGGCAATCTGCGCCAGACGCTGACCGATCTCGACACCGCGACTTTCGACAGCGTCGCCTCGCTGCTCTCCGACCGCAAACGCGGCCTCTATTTCGTCGGCGGCCGCATCACCGGCGCGCTTGCCGAGTATTTCTTCACCCACATGCAGGTGATCCGGCCAGCAACGACGCTGCTGTCGTCGAATTCCAGCAGCTGGCCGCAATATGTCCTCAACATGAATGCCGGCGACATCCTGATCATCTTCGACATCCGCCGCTACGAGCAGGAAATGGTGAGCCTTGCCACCGCCGCCCGCAAACGCGGCGCCGAGATCGTCGTCTTCACCGACCAGTGGGGCTCGCCCGCGGCCAAGCTCGCCAGACATACCTTCCGCGTCCGGATCGAAGCGCCATCGGCCTGGGATTCCTCCGTCGTCACCCTGTTCATCGTCGAAGCGCTGATCGAGGCCGTTCAGAATTCGACCTGGGACGAGACGAAGGAGCGCATGAAGACGCTGGAAGGCCTGTTTGAGCAGACCAGGCTTTTCCGTAAACCGGGTTAGGAGGACAAGACTAAACAGAAGAAAGACAATGACGGATTTTCACGGAAACAGACCGCGCTGTCGCAAATAGAATATTTGTCGCAAAGGCCTGATATTCAGGGTGAAATGAACGTCATCCAAACGTCATACAAGCTTCATGTAAGCTCATTAACAGCATCGCCAGACACTGAAAACCCGAAGGAGAACAACAGTGATCTCTAACATTTCTCGACTGCTGTCGCTTTCTACTGCGATGATCGTGGCTTCGACCGCGATTGCCGCCGCTGAGCCGAGCGCTGAACTCATCGCCGCCGCCAAGAAGGAAGGCACCCTGACGACCATCGCACTTCCGCACGACTGGTGCGGCTACGGCGACGTCATTGCCGGCTTCAAGGCCAAATACGGTCTTGAGGTCAACGAACTGAACCCGGATGCCGGCTCCGGCGACGAAATCGAAGCGATCAAGGCCAACAAGGGCAATACCGGCCCGCAGGCTCCTGACGTCATCGACGTCGGCCTCTCCTTTGGCCCGTCCGCTAAGAAAGACGGCCTGATCCAGCCTTATAAGGTCTCTACCTGGGATTCCATCCCGGATACCGCCAAGGACGCCGAAGGCTATTGGTATGGCGACTATTACGGCGTTCTCTCGTTCCTCGTGAACAAGGATCTCGTCAAGGAATCGCCGGCCGATTGGCCCGATCTGAAAAAGAGCGACTACGCAAACAGCGTCGCGCTGGCAGGCGACCCGCGCACGGCCAACCAGGCTGTCCAGGGCGTCTATGCCGCCGGTCTTTCCGCATCTGGCGGTGACGCAGCCAAGGCAGGTGAAGAAGGTCTGAAGTTCTTCGCCGAGCTCAACAAGAACGGCAATTTCGTGCCGGTCGTCGGCAAGGCTGCTCCCTTCGCGCAGGGCTCCACGCCGATCATCGTCGCCTGGGACTACAACGCGATGTCCTGGGGCGAAGGCCTGAAGGGCAATCCTCCGTTCGAGGTTGTCGTTCCCAAGACCGGCGTCGTTGCCGGCGTTTACGTTCAGGCGATTTCTGCCTTCGCTCCGCACCCGAACGCTGCCAAGCTCTGGATGGAATACCTCTATTCCGACGAAGGTCAGCTCGGCTGGCTGAAGGGCTATTGCCACCCGATCCGCTTCAACGATCTTGCCAAGAACAACAAGATCCCGAAGGAATTGCTCGACAAGCTGCCGCCGGCAGCGGCCTACGAAAAGGCCGTCTTCCCGACGCTCGAAGAGCAGGCCGCCGGCAAGGAAGCCATCACCAAGAACTGGGATTCCGTCGTCGGCGCCAACGTCAAGTAATCTCTGCTCCTGCCTCCCCGCCGCAAGGCGGGGAGGTTTTGTTACTCCGACGCCCCAGGATGAGCTTTTCCATGAGCACCGTTTCTACGCCGATGGCGAGCAGTGCCCCCTTGATCAACAAAGACCGTGTGATCGACTGGCTGGGCATTGCACCCTTCATCATTTTCTCCCTGCTATTCCTGATCATCCCCACGCTCTATCTTGTGGCGGGCGCATTCCTGACGCCCGAGGGCGATTTCACGCTGAAGAATATCGGCGATCTCTTTACGCCATCGATCATGAGCGCTTACTGGATCAGTATCCGCGTCTCGGTCGCCTCCGCTCTCGGCGGCGCGCTGATCGGCTTCTTCCTCGCCTGGGCCGTCGTGCTCGGCGGCCTGCCCGCCTCCGTGCGCTCGACGCTGCTGACCTTCTCCGGCGTCGCCTCGAATTTCGCCGGCGTGCCGCTCGCCTTCGCCTTTCTCGCAACGCTCGGCCGTACCGGCCTTGTGACGATCTTCCTGCGCGAATGGTTCGGCTTCAATCTCTACGGCACCGGTTTCAACCTGCTGTCCTTCTTTGGCCTCACCATCACCTACATGTATTTCCAGATCCCGCTGATGGTGCTGATCCTGACGCCGGCCCTCGACGGCATGAAGAAGGAATGGCGCGAGGCATCGCAGATCCTCGGCGCCACCAACCGCCAATATTGGACGATGGTTGCCCTTCCGATCCTCTGGCCGAGCCTGCTTGGCACGACGCTGCTGCTTTTCGCCAATGCCTTCGGCGCCATCGCCACCGCCTTTGCGCTGACCGGCAGCTCGCTGAACATCGTGCCGATCCTGCTTTATGCGCAGATCCGCGGCGACGTTCTGCACAATGCCAACCTCGGCTACGCCATCGCGCTCGGCATGATCGTCATTACAGGCGTCTCCAACGTCCTTTATCTCATGCTGCGCATGCGCGCCGAACGGTGGCAGAAATGAAAGCTCAACGTCTTGGGGCCTGGATCGCCGTCATCCTGGGCGCATCCTATTTCGTCATTCCGTTGATCGGCACGATCGAATTTTCGCTGCGCATGCGCCGCGGCGAATACAGCCTCGATGCCTATGAATCGGTCTTCTCAGACATTCAGTTCCGCGAGACCTTCGGCTATTCCATGCTGATGGCGTTATTCACCATCGTCTTCGGCATGCTGCTCGTCGTGCCGACGGCCTATTGGGTGCGGCTGCGCCTGCCGCAGATGCGTCCCGTCGTCGAATTCATCACGCTGCTGCCGCTTGTCATTCCGGCGATCGTCATCGTCTTCGGTTACCTCAGGATGTATAATTCGTCGTCCTACCTGCCCCTGACGGGTTCGACGACCGGCACCAACGCCCTGCTGGTCTTCTCCTATATCACGCTGTCCCTGCCCTACATGTACCGCGCCGTCGATACCGCCATGCGCGCCATCGACGTCCGCACGCTGACGGAAGCGGCCGAAAGTCTCGGCGCCCGCTGGACGACCATCATGTTCAGGTGCATTTTCCCCAACGTCATGAGCGGCGTGCTCTCCGGCGCCTTCATCACGCTGGCAATCGTCATGGGCGAATTCACCTTCGCCGCGCTGCTCAACCGTCCGGCTTTCGGTCCCTATCTGCAGCTCGTCGGTGCAAACAAGGCCTATGAGCCTTCGGCGCTCGCCGTCATCGCCTTCTCGATCACCTGGCTCAGCATGGGCCTGCTCAACCTCGTTTCCCGCTTCGGTAAAGCCCGCCCGGCAAAGGCTTAAGGTAACTGGCTCATGTCCTTTCTCACACTGACCAACATTCAGAAATCCTTCGGCCCGGTTCAGGTCGTCAAGAACTTCAACATGAACATCGAGAAGGGTGAGTTCATCTCCTTCCTCGGCCCGTCAGGCTGCGGCAAGACGACTGTTCTGCGCATGATCGCCGGCTTCGAGACACCGACCGGCGGCACGCTGACCATCAACGGCAAGGACCAGAGCGCCCTGAAGCCGAACCAGCGCAATATCGGTATGGTCTTCCAGGCCTATGCATTGTTCCCCAACATGACCGTGCACGACAATGTCGCCTTCGGCCTCAAGGTCGCCGGCGCGCCGAAGCCTGAGATTGACGCCCGCGTCAAGGAAATGCTCGGCCTGATCAAACTCGATCACCTGGCCGACCGCTTCCCCTATCAGCTATCGGGCGGCCAGCAGCAGCGTGTCGCCCTTGCCCGCGCGCTTGCCGTCAAGCCGCAGGTGCTGCTGCTCGACGAGCCGCTCTCCGCGCTCGACGCCAAGATCCGCGTGTCGCTGCGCGAGGAAATCCGCCAGATCCAGCAGCAGCTCGGCATCACCACGGTCTTCGTCACCCACGACCAGGAAGAAGCTCTGTCGATCTCCGACCGCATTGTCGTCATGAATGCCGGCAAGGCTGACCAGATCGGTTCGCCCTTCGAGATCTACAACACGCCGGCGACACGCTTCGTCGCCTCCTTCGTCGGCACGTTGAACCTCATCGAGGCCAAGGTCATCGACCCCGGCGCCAACCGCATCCAGATCGGCGATCAGGGCGTGACGCTCAAGCAGTCGGTCGCCGCCCACAAGGCTGGCGAAACCATTTCGCTGGCGCTGCGTCCGGAAGCCGGTTCCCTCTCTGACAACGTCAAAAGCGATACGGCGCTAACCGGCCAGGTCGTCTCGGCCCACTTCCTGGGATCGGTCATCCGCACCCGTATGAATGTCGGCGGCAACGTCATCTCCTTCGACATGTTCAACAGCCCGGGCATCACCCCGCCGCAGGCCGGCGAAACGGTGACGCTGCGCTTCATGGCGGCCGACCTGCTGATCATCCGCGACTGATTTCGCCGATACCGTTCACGCAAAAGGCGCCGCGAAACGGCGCCTTTTTCATTTCAGGCTGGCCGACACGTCAGCAATCGTGATGCTGTCATCACTGCAAAGCACTTGAACTCTCTCAACGCGATGCCAGAAGGTGAGCAAACCAAATGAGCCGCACCCCTCCGCTCGGTGTTTTACGCAATGGGATATGTCAATGATTACCTGCCACCTGCGTTATGTGATCGATCCGTACAAGCTTGCCGAATTCGAGGAATATGCCCGGCTCTGGATTCCGATCGTCAACAGGATGGGCGGCACCCATCACGGTTATTTCCTGCCATCCGAAGGCGCCAACGACATTGCCGTTGCCTTGTTTTCCTTCCCGAGCCTTGCCGCCTATGAGGACTATCGCACGCGCATGGCGAGTGATCCGGAATGTCAGGCCGCTTTCGAACTCGACAAACGCAACCGCAGTATCGTCAGCTATGAACGTAGCTTCATGCGGCCCGTGCTTGGCTGATCGAACTCTTGCACGCCAACGGGAAGTGAAAGGCCCCGCAACACGGGGCTTTTTCGTTCTATCATGCCCTCAGCGGATCGCCTGGTCGTCGACATCGAAGCGGTGGACACGCGCCTGATCCGGCGTCGCATAGACGATCTCGTCGGGCTCGTACTGATGCTCGCCGAACAGGCGTGCCGTCAGCAGGCCGCACTGGTCGGACTCCAGATAGATGATCGTATCGGCGCCGAGATGCTCGACATGCACGACCTTCGCCGCCCAACTCCCCTGCTCACGCGACAGCGTCATGTGTTCGGGCCGCACGCCGATCGTCTTGGCGCTGTGATCGCCAACCTTCTCGGCCGCGATGAAATTCATCTGCGGTGAGCCGATGAAGCCGGCGACGAAGACATTGGCCGGACGGTTGTAAAGCTCCATCGGCGAACCGATCTGTTCGATCGCGCCGGCATTCAACACGACGATCTTGTCGGCAAGCGTCATCGCCTCGACCTGATCGTGGGTCACATAGATCATCGTCGCCTTCAGGCTGCGGTGCAGCCGGGCGATTTCGAGGCGGGTCTGGACGCGTAGCGCCGCATCGAGGTTCGACAACGGTTCGTCGAACAGGAAGAGTTCCGGTTCGCGCACGATGGCGCGGCCGATCGCGACACGCTGGCGCTGGCCGCCGGAGAGCTCGGCCGGCCGCCGCGCTAGATATGGCTCCAGCGACAGCATGCCGGATGCCTTGCTGACACGCTTTTCGATCTCGTCCTTTGCGGTGCCGGCCTGCTTGAGGCCGAGCCCCATATTGTCCTTGACCGTCAGATGCGGATAGAGCGCGTAGGACTGGAACACCATGGCGATTCCGCGCCTGGCCGGCGGCGTCAGCGTCTCGTCGCGGCCGTTGATGACGACGGCGCCCGACGTGACGTCCTCGAGACCGGCAATGCTGCGCAGCAGCGTCGACTTCCCGCAGCCCGACGGACCGACGAAGATGACGAATTCACCGTCCTTGACTTCGAGGTCGATGCCTTTCAGCACTTCATGCGTGCCGTAGGTCTTGCGGATGGATTTGAGTTGAAGCGATCCCACTGTCTTTCCCTTACAATCTGACCGGCTGGCCGGTACGCACGCTCTCGTCGGCGGCAAGGCAGATGCGCAGCGATGCCACCGCATCCGCCATATGGCGGTCGAGGTTCAGATCCTCGCGGATCGCCCTCAGCATGAAGGCCTGTTCCAGGTCGCAAAGCGCCTGATGGCCGGGCTCGCCGGTCATCCTCATATCCTGGTCGGGCCGGATGAACTTGCCGTCCGCGCCGGTCTCGGCCGTGTGCAGACGGATCACGGAGGTCTTGGTGTGCGTGTCGATATCGTCGGACTTGGCGTTCGGATCCATGACAATGGAAACCGCACCCTTCGGCGACATCACGTCCTTCACGAAGAAGGCGGTCTCCGAGATCATCGGTCCCCAACCGGCTTCGTACCAGCCGACCGAACCGTCCTCGAACAGCACCTGCAGGTGACCGTAATTATACATGTCGGCGGCAATCTCGTCGGACATGCGCAGCCCCATGCCGCGCACCTCGACAGCCCTGGCATCAGTGATCTGGCACATGACGTCGACATAATGCACGCCGCAATCGACGATCGGCGAGGTGGTGCGCATCAGCGACTTGTGCGTCGCCCAGGTCGGGCCGCTGGACTGTTGGTTGAGGTTCATGCGGAAGACGTAAGGCGGGCCGAGCTTGCGCGCCTCCTCGATCAGCTTCATCCAGGAAGGGTGATGGCGAAGAATATAACCGATCACCAGCTTGCGCCCGGCCTTCCCAGCCGCCGCGACCACGCGCTCGGCATCGGCGACGGTGGTCGCCAGCGGTTTTTCGACGAAGACGTCGCAGCCGGCCTCGAAGGCGGCGACGGCATAATCGGCATGGCTGTCGGAATAGGTGTTGATCGAGCAGAGGTCCGGCTTCAGCTCGGCGAGCGCCGTCATGAAGTCGGGATGGATCGTATAGCCCTGCAGCTCGGGCTCCAGCTTCGGCGTCGAGCGGTTGACGAGACCAACGATCTCGAAGCCTGGATTGTTGTGATAGGCGAGCGCATGGCTGCGGCCCATATTGCCGAGGCCGGCAACGAGGACGCGGATCGGTTTTACGGTCACTTGACGGCTCCTGACGTGATGCCGCGGATCAGCTGCCGCGAGAAGATGACGTAGAGGACGAGGATCGGCAGGATCGCCAGCGACAGCGCCGCCAGCACCGCATTCCAGTTGGTGACGAACTGGCCGATGAAGATCTGCGAGCCGAGCGTCACCGTCTTGGTGGCCTCCGACGGCGCCAGGATCAGCGGGAACCAGAGGTCGTTCCAGATCGGGATCATCGTGAAGACGGCGACCGTCGCCATGGCCGGGCGCACCAGTGGCAGCACCAGCCGGAAGAAGATCGCATATTCGGAAAGCCCATCGATGCGCCCGGCATTCTTGAGGTCATCCGAAACCGTGCGCATGAATTCCGACAGGATGAAAATCGCCAGCGGTATGCCCTGCGCGGTATAGACGAGGATCAGCGCCGTCAGCGTGTTGACGAGGCCGGCCGCCACCATGCCCTGCAGGATCGCCACCGTGCCGAGACGGATCGGGATCATGATGCCGATCGCCATATAGAGCCCGAGCAGCGTATTGCCGCGGAAACGATATTCCGACAGGGCGAAGGCCGCCATGGCGCCGAAGAGCAGCACCAGCAGGATCGAGACGATCGTGACGATGAAGCTGTTCTGGAAATAGGTGGCGAAATCGCCCTGCCCCAGCACCGTCTGATAGCCGACAAGGCTGAAGGTCGACGGCGTCGGGATCATCAGCGGCTCGCGGAAGATCGAAGCGCGATCCTTGAACGAGTTGACGATGGTCAGAAACACCGGAAACAACGCGACCAGCGTATAGGCGCTCAGCGCCAGATGCACGAGGCCGGTGCGGATGGGAGATGTGCGTGCCTTGGACATGCGCGCTCCTCAGAACTGGTAGCGACGCATGCGCCGCTGGATGACGAAGAGATAAAGCGAGACGCCGGCGAGAATGATGAGGAACATCACCGTAGCGATCGTCGCGCCCATCGAGCGGTCGCCGAGCTGAAGCTGGAAACCGAAAAAGGTGCGGTAGAGCAAGGTGCCGAGAATGTCGGTCGACATGTCAGGCCCGGCGAGCGCCCCCTGCACGGTGTAGATCAGATCGAAGGCGTTGAAATTGCCGACGAAGGTCAGGATCGAGATGATGCCGATCGCCGGCAGGATGAGCGGCAGCTTGATCTTCCAGAATTGCGCCCAGCCGGTAATGCCGTCGCATTCGGCCGCCTCGATCACCTCTTCAGGGATGCTGAGAAGTGCGGCATAGATCAGCATCATCGGAATGCCGATATATTGCCAGTTCGAGATCAGCGACACCGCGATCAGCGCCGAACCGGACTTGCCGAGCCAGGGCGCGAACAGGAATTTCAAGCCGATGAGATCGAGCATCCAGGGCGCCACGCCCCAGATCGGCGAGAGGATCAGTTTCCAGATGAAGCCGACGATGACGAAGGACAAGAGCGTCGGCAGGAACATCGCCGTGCGGTAGAAGGCAACGCCGCGCAGTTTCGGCACCGAAAGCAGGGCGGCAAGCGCCACGCCGATCGGGTTCTGCACGCACATGTGGATGGCAAAGAAGATCAGGTTATTGACAAGGGCATTCCAGAAATCGCGCGCCCAGCGCGCATCGCCGAACAGCACCTTGAAATTCGCCAGTCCGACGAAGGCCGGCTGCCCGTCGACCATATTGTAAAGCGACAGCCGGAGGGTTTCGATGAGCGGCAGCACCATGACGGCGGAATAGACGATCAGGGCTGGCAGCATGAAGACGAAAATGTGCCAGCGCACCGGGCGCTTGAGCGGGACGATATCGGCCGCGTTGTTGGTTTCGCTCATGGCTTTTGCCTGTTCATGTCGACTGGCTGCAAGGGCAGCACAGGTGGAAAACGTTGCGCCTCACCCGGACTCTCCACCACCTGGGAAGAAAGGAACGCCCTGCTGGGATGCTATGTCGGGCTGGGAGGTCGCTGCGAATCTCCTTCTCCCCGCACGCGGGGAGAAGGTGGCCGGCAGGCTGGATGAGGGGCAGCAAACGCCGCCCCTGATCACATCACTTGGCCGGCTTGTACCAGCTGTCGAGGCCCTTCTGGAGCTTTTCGGCAGCAACCGCCGGCGTATCCGTGCCGTTGATGACGTTGGCCGATTCGACCCAGGTCTCGTTTTCGAGGTTCGGCGTGCCGCGCGACAGGATCTGATAGGTCGAGCGCACCGTCGACTTGTACGGGCCGCGCCAGGAAACGAATTCCTGAGCGAGCGGATCGGACATCTTGACCGGGTTGGAGTTCAGGCTGAAGAAGCCCGGCAGCGCGTTGGCGTAGATATCGGCGAACTCAGGCGAAGCAACCCAAGTGAGGAACTTCTTGGCTTCCTCAGCATGCGCGCTCTTCGCGTTCAGGCCGACCGCAATGTCAGGATGGTCGGAGATGTAGCCCGTGTCGCCAGCCTTTGGAACCGGCGGCGGGAAGGCGCCCATCTTGAACTGTGCCTGGCTGTTGAACAGCGCGATTTCCCACGAGCCGGCCGGGTAGATCGCGGCACGGCCGAGCGTGAAGAGGTTCTGGCTGTCGGAGTAGGTCTGAGCTTCGAAGCCGTCGCCGAGATAGGGCTTCCACTTGGCAAGCTCTTCATAGGGCTTGACCCAGTCGGCGTCGGTCAGCTTCTGCTTGCCGGCGATCAGGGCGGCGCGGCCGTCCTCACCCTTCCAGTAGTTCGGGCCGATGTTCTGGTAGCCCATGGTGGCGGCTTCCCAGAGGTCCTTCGTGCCCATGGCGAGCGGGATGTAGGTGCCGTCGGCCTTGATCTTGTCGAGCGCTGCGTAGAACTCGTCCTGCGTCTTCGGCACCGAGATGCCGAGCTTGTCGAAGGCATCCTTGTTGTAGATGAAGCCGTGGATGACCGAAGCCATCGGCACGCAGAAGGTCGACTTGCCGTCGTCGGTCGTCCAGGCGGCCTTTGCGACCGGCGAGAAGTTCTCCATACCCGGCAGATCATTCAGGCTCGTCAAGTTGCCGCTCTTGAACAGGGCCAGCGACTTGTCGAAGGGACGGCAGGTGATGATGTCGCCGGCGCTGCCGGCATCGATCTTGGCAGACGTTGCAGCATCGTATTCGGTCGGTGCTGTCGGCGAGAAGACGAGTTTGATGCCCGGGTTCTTGGCTTCGAAGGCCGGGATGATCTTCTCCTGCCAGATCTGCAGGTCGTCATTGCGCCAGCTTTCGATCGTCAGCGTGACGTCGGCGGCATGGACGAGGCCTGCTGACGTCAGCAGGCTGGATGCAAGCAGGAAGCTTTTCAGAGCAGTGTTTTTCATTTCCCTCTCCTGTTTAAGCGCCGCGAGGCGCTGTTTTCGATCTGAAACAAGCAATTGGCGTGCCTGAGGCAACACCCAACGCCCCTTGGAGGACCGCCAGCAATGCCGGTCCCGAAAGCTCGACGGACACGAAGGCGGATCGCCTGCGGCCGGACTGCGCACCTTCCCAGCGGCTACACCGGGGCGGCGAAATGATGGGGAAAGCCGATGAATGCCCGAATTCGCCACAAGCCCGATAGGCCAGTGGGTCGTCATCTCGATCACCTTCGTAGCGGTTCCGGCTTGGCTTAACTGCCGGTTTTCGTGGGCTTCGAAGTGCTGTTCCCTTTTGCGGAATTAATGCCAAAAAAATACCAATTGTCCAGCCGAATTTAACTTTTCGGCCTGAGAAAATTCGTTAAAAAATTAAATCCAGTGAAATCAATGAGATAAAAAGATTGATTTTCTCCCTCATTCCCACTTGGTAAATGGTATTTTTTTGGTATTGTATTAAAAAACATAGGGAACGGTATATTCGGAGGCCCGATGACGGAGCTTGCAATCGGCATAGACGGCGGCGGAACGAGCTGCCGGGCCGCAGTCGCGGACGGAAACGGCAATGTCATCGGCCGCGGCAAATCAGGCCCTGCCAACATTCTGTCGGATCTCGAAAACTCTCTTCTCAATATCGTCGAATCCGCCCGGCAGGCGCTGTGCGATGCCGGGCTTGCTGCTGAAACCATCTCCTCCGTCGCAGCCGTCGTCGGCGTCGCCGGTGCCAACGTCGGCGATTACGGCAGACGAATCGAAACGGCCCTGCCCTTTACCGAAGGTCGCGTCGTCACCGATGCGCTGATTGCCCTGCAGGGTGCGCTCGGCGATGCCGACGGTATCGTTGGCGCCTTCGGCACCGGCTCGGTCTATAATGCCCGTAGGGATGGCCGGCTGAACGGCATCGGCGGCTGGGGTTTCGTCGTTGGGGACCAGGCAAGCGGCGCCCGCCTCGGCCGCGACCTAATGGAACGATCGCTGCTCGCCCATGACGGGGTGCGGCCGGCATCGCCGATCACCGAAGCGGTCATGGCCGAATACGGCAACGATCCCGAGCGCATCGTCGAATTCGCGCATTCGGCAAGACCGAAGGACTTTGCCCGCTACGCACCTGTTGTCTTCGAACATGCGGCCAAGGGCGATACTGTTGCGGTTGGCATCGTCACCGACGCCGCGACCGCGATCGGCGAAAGCCTCGAGGCGCTGCTCTGGCCCGAATGCCCGTCGATCTGCCTGCTCGGCGGCCTTGCCGAAGCCTATGAACCCTGGCTTGCCGAACGTTACAGGCTGCTGCTCGCCAAACCGAAGGGCGATGCCCTGCAGGGCGCGGTGGGACTTGCGGTGAAGCTCCTGAACAACAGGCAGAGAGGTGCGGCATGAGCGACGACCTCGCTACCATCCTATCCCTGGAGCGCCTGCAGGCTGCCGGTACCGGCCCGCTCTACGTCAAGCTGCGCCGCATGCTCGAAGAGGCCGTGCGCACCGGCACGCTCGGCCACGGCGATGCGCTGCCGCCGGAACGCGACATCGCCGAATTCGCCGCCGTCAGCCGCGTCACCGTCCGCAAGGCGATCGACGAATTGGTCGCCGACGGCCTGCTGGTGCGCCGCCACGGCTCGGGCACCTTCGTCGCCAAGCCGGTCTCCAAGGTCGAGCAACGCCTGTCGCAGTTGACCTCCTTCACCGAGGATATGGCGCGCCGCGGCATGTCCTCCCGCTCCGAATGGCTGCACAAGGGCATCCACACCCCCTCGCCCGACGAGATGATGATTCTCGGCCTCGGCACCGACGTCAAGGTTTCGCGCCTCTCCCGCCTGCGCATCGCCGACGACCAGCCGCTGGCGATCGAGAATGCCAGCGTTTCCGGCGAGTTCCTGCCCGATCCCTCGGCCGTCACCAATTCGCTCTATGCTGAACTCGAACGCCTCCAGGTCCGCCCGGTACGCGCGGTGCAGCGCATCTCGGCAACCAATATGAAGGAAGCCGACGCCCAGCTTCTCGGCGTCTCGGTCGGTGCGGCCGGCCTGTCGATCGAGCGCATCTCCTATCTTGGCTCCGGCCGCGCCGTGGAATTCACCCGCTCGCTCTATCGCGGCGACGCCTATGATTTCGTCGCGGAGCTGACGATCGCGGTGACTTGAACCGCAAGGCCGACATCATCGGCTCAAAAGAAAAATCTTCTTGATTTTCAAAAGCATGGAGCCGGAAAGTGATTCACTTCCGGCTCCCTCCTTTCTTGAATTATTTTATCAGCGGAAGACGCCAAACGGCTGGTTACGCCGCGTCGTCGATCTCCTCATCCGCCTTGCGCGGCACGTAGTTCAGCACCGGTCCGAGCCAGCGCTCGACTTCGGAAACCTCCATGCCCTTGCGCCTGGCATAATCTTCCACCTGATCGCGCTCGATTTTGGCGACACCGAAATAATAGGAGTCAGGGTGGCCGATATAGAGGCCGGAGACCGAGGAACCCGGCCACATCGCATAACTTTCCGTCAGCTTCACGCCGGCCGCTTTTTCAGCGTCGAGCAGCTTGAAGAGCGTTGCCTTTTCGGTGTGGTCAGGCTGGGCGGGATAACCGGGCGCGGGGCGGATGCCGGCATAAGCTTCGGTGATGAGATCCTCTTTGCTGAGCGTCTCGTTCTTGGCATAGCCCCAATATTCTCGACGCACCTGCTCATGCATACGCTCGGCAAAAGCTTCGGCGAAACGGTCGGCCAGCGCCTTGACCAGGATCGAAGAATAATCATCGTTCGCCCGTTCGAAACGCTCGGCAATGGCGATTTCCTCAATACCGGCCGTCACCACGAAGCCGCCGACATAATCCTGAACCCCGCTTGTGACAGGCGCGACGAAGTCGGAGAGCGCCACGTTTGGCCGCCCGTCCCGCTTCGAAAGCTGCTGGCGCAGGGTATAGAAGGTCTCAAGCTCCTGCGTCCTGCTCTCGTCGGTGAACAACCGGATATCGTCGCCGACGGCGCCGGCCGGCCAGAAGCCGATGACGGCGCGCGGGCGGAACCACTTCTCGTCGATGATCTTCTTGAGCATGGCTTGCGCATCGGTCCAGAGCGCGCGCGCTGCCTCGCCCTGCTTCTCGTCTTCGAGAATGGCGGGGTAACGGCCGCGCAGTTCCCAGGTCTGGAAGAACGGCGTCCAGTCGATATATTTGGCAAGTTCGGCCAGATCGTAATCCTCGAACACCCGCGTGCCGAAGAATTGCGGCTTCACCGGCTGGTAGGCAGACCAGTCGATCTTGTGAGCATTCTCGCGAGCCCGGGGCAACGGCAGGCGCACCTTCTCGGCCTCGCTGCGCGCATGGGCGGCCGCCACCTTGGCATATTCGGCTCTTATATCGTCGACATAGCCCTGGCGGGTCTCCGGCGAGAGCAGCGCCGAGACGACGCCAACAGCGCGGCTGGCATCGGTCACATAGATCGTCTGCCCGTTGTTGTAGCCGGGATGAATCTTCACGGCCGTATGCACGCGGCTGGTCGTCGCCCCGCCGATCAAGAGCGGGATCTTGAAACCCTGCCGCTCCATCTCGGCCGCAACGTGCACCATCTCGTCGAGCGACGGCGTGATCAGGCCCGAAAGGCCGATGACGTCGACCTTCTCGGCGATCGCCGTTTCGAGGATCTTCGTCGCCGGCACCATGACGCCGAGGTCGACGATCTCGTAATTGTTGCAGGCCAGCACGACGCCGACGATGTTCTTGCCGATATCGTGCACGTCGCCCTTGACCGTCGCCATCAGGATCTTGCCGGCCGACTGGCGCTCTTCGCCGCCGTTGAGGCGCTTTTCCTCTTCCATGTAGGGCAGCAGCACGGCGACCGCCTGCTTCATGACACGCGCCGACTTGACCACCTGCGGCAGGAACATCTTGCCCGAACCGAAGAGATCGCCGACGACGTTCATGCCGGCCATCAGCGGGCCCTCGATGACATGCAGCGGCCGGGCGGCCTGCTGGCGCGCCTCCTCGGTATCGGCCTCGATATATTCGGTAACGCCGTTGACCAGCGCATGTTCGAGACGCTTCTCGACACTCCATTCGCGCCAGGAGAGATCCTGGACCCGGCCTTCCCGGGCGCCGGCGCCGCGGAAGCGCTCGGCCACTTCGAGCAGCCGTTCGGTGCCGTCGGGGCGGCGGTTCAGCACCACGTCCTCGCAGGCCTCGCGCAGCTCGGGATCGATGTTGTCGTAGACCGCCAGCTGGCCGGCATTGACGATGCCCATGTCCATGCCCGCCTGGATGGCGTGGTAGAGGAACACGGCGTGCATCGCCTCGCGCACCGGCTCGTTGCCGCGGAACGAGAAGGACAGGTTCGAAACGCCGCCGGAAATATGCACCAGCGGCATGCGCTCACGGATCGTCCGCGTCGCCTCGATGAAATCGACGCCGTAATTATTGTGCTCTTCGATGCCGGTCGCGACCGCGAAAATGTTCGGATCGAAGATGATATCCTCGGGCGGGAAGCCGATCTTCTCGGTCAGCAGCTTGTAGGCGCGCGTGCAGATTTCCACCTTGCGCTCATAGCTGTCGGCCTGTCCGGTCTCGTCGAAGGCCATGACGACGACGGCCGCGCCGTAATTGTGCAACAGCCGCGCCTGGGCGAGGAAATTCTCCTCGCCTTCCTTCAGCGAGATCGAGTTGACGATCGGCTTGCCCTGGACGCGCTTCAGGCCGGATTCGATGATCGAGAACTTCGACGAATCGATCATCACGGGCACGCGGGCGATGTCAGGCTCGGCGGCGATCAGGTTGAGGAACTCGACCATCGCCTTTTCGGAATCGATCAGGCCCTCGTCCATGTTGATGTCGATCACCTGCGCGCCGTTCTCGACCTGGTCGCGGGCGACGTCGAGCGCTGCCGTATAATCGGCATTGGTGATCAGCTTGCGGAACTTCGCCGAGCCGGTGACGTTGGTACGCTCGCCGACATTGACGAAGGGAATGTCCTTGGTCAGCTCGAAAGGTTCGAGGCCTGACAGCGACATGAAGGGACGATGCTCGGGGATCGGCCGCGGCTTGTACTTGGCGACGGTCTCGGCGATCGCCCTGATATGTTCCGGCGTCGAACCGCAGCAGCCACCGACGATATTGACGAGGCCTTCGCGGGCGAAGCTGTCGATCTGCGCGGCCATCAGCTCCGGCGTTTCGTCATATTGACCGAATTCGTTCGGCAGGCCGGCATTCGGATAGGCGCAGATGAAGGTGTCGGCGACGCCCGAAAGTTCCTGCAGATGCGGGCGCATGGCGTTGGCGCCGAGCGCGCAGTTGAGACCGATCGTAAAGGGATTGGCATGGCGCACCGAGTTCCAGAAGGCCGAAGGCGTCTGGCCGGACAGGGTGCGACCGGACAGATCGGTGATCGTGCCGGAGATCATCACCGGCAGGCGCACGCCCTTGGCCGCGAAGCGCTCCTCGCAGGCGAAGATCGCCGCCTTGGCGTTCAGCGTGTCGAAGATCGTCTCGATGAGGATGATGTCGGCGCCGCCGTCGATCAAGCCGTCGATCTGCTCGCCATAGGCGGAACGCAGATCGTCGAAGGTGACGGCGCGAAAGCCGGGATTGTTGACATCAGGCGAGATCGAGGCGGTGCGGTTGGTCGGGCCGATGGCGCCGGCGACGAAGCGGCGGCGGCCGTCCTCGCGTTCAGCGCGCTGTGCCGCCCGGCGCACGATCTCGGCACCTTCCTTGTTGAGGTCGTAGACCGCGCCTTCCATCTCGTAATCGGCCTGCGCGATGCGGGTCGAGGAGAAGGTGTTGGTCTCGAGAATGTCGGCGCCGGCCTTGGCGTATTTGTAGTGGATCTCTTCGATCGCGTCCGGCTGGGTCAGGATCAGAAGGTCGTTATTGCCCTTCTGGTGACAGGCGCAGCCGATGAAGCGGGTCCCGCGGAACTGGTCTTCGTCATAGCCGAGCCCCTGGATCTGTGTGCCCATGGCTCCGTCGAGGACAAGGATGCGCTCGCTCGCGGCTTGTTTCAAAGCCGCGAAAACTTCACGGCCGTCACGCTTGCCCGTTTCCGGACCAAAGAGATTGTCAAACACGGGAGGGCTCCTTGACGTCATAAGACCAGACTTCCAAATCACATAAAGATATCTTTATGTCAATATATGCCTATCGATTTCGTGCTTTGCAAGGCTACAGCACCGCGCGCCTTTTCAGACGCGCAAAGGACGGCCGATGCGATAGACCGATGACAGGCTTGCTCGACCTCTATATAGGCGTTTGCAACGCTTGTGCACGAAATCGGAGGAGCATCATGGCACCCGCAACCGGCAATGCCGCGCTTGGAAACTGGACGACCCGCGCCTATCATCGCGACTGGCTGCTCAACCAGGCGAACGGCCTCTTCGATTTCTTCCAGCACAATTCGGTCAACCCCAAGGGCGGTTTCTACGATCTCGACGACCAAGGCAGGCCTCTCGACGCCGAGGGCCAGGTTCGCGGCATCCATATTGCCGCGCGCGCCGTGCATTGCTTCTCGATCGGCGCCCTGCTCGGCCGTCCGGGCGCTGCCGACGTCGCCGACCACGGCATGAACTATATCTGGAACCATCATCGCGACCGGAAAAACGGCGGCTATTTCTGGTCGCTTAACAATGACGGTCCGGTCGATTCCAACAAGCAGGGCTATGGCCATGCATTCGTGCTGCTGGCCGCCTCCTCCGCAAAGACCATCGGCCATCCGCTTGCCGACGGCATGCTCAATGATATCACCGAGATCCTCAACACAAAGTTCTGGGAAGCCAAGCACGGCGCAATCGCGGAGGAATTCACCGCCGACTGGCAGCCGCTCGACGGCGGCGCCTATCGCGGCCAGAACTCCAACATGCACCTGACCGAAGCGCTGATGGCGGCCTTCGAAGCGACCGGCGACAGGCAATATCTGACCAAGGCCGAAAGCATCGCCGATCTCGTCATCCGCCGCGCGGCCGGTTCGGTCGACTGGCGCGTCGCCGAGCATTTCGACGCCGAATGGAAGCTCGACAAGACCTATTATCATCCGAACGAAATGTTCCGCCCGGCCGGCACGACGCCCGGCCATTGGCTGGAATGGGCTCGCCTGATCCTGCAGCTCTGGGCGCTCGGCGGCAAACGCATCGAATGGATGCCGGATGCGGCGAAGGCGCTGTTTGCCCAATCCATGGCGCTCGGCTGGGACAACGACAAGGGCGGCTTCTTTTATACGCTCGACTGGGACGACAAGCCCGCCAAGCGCAATAAGCTCTGGTGGCCGGCCTGCGAAGGCGCCGCTGCCGCCCATTTCCTCAACGAACATCTGCCGAGCGATTTCCACGAGGAGAGCTACCGCAAGATCTGGAACGTGATCGAGCGCGCCTTCATTGACCACAAGAACGGCGGCTGGCATGAGGAACTGACGGAAGATCTCGTGCCCTCGCACTCGCTCTTCCCCGGCAAGGGCGATATCTACCACGCGCTGCAGGCCTGCCTCATTCCGCTCTTCCCGGCAACCGGCAGCCTGACGAAGGGCATCGCCGAGGCCAATGGCAAGCTCTGAGCTTCAGTAACCCGGCGCCGGCAGTTCGGCGCTCGGGTTGCGCTGGAACCATTCGACATCCTCGTTGACGCGGTCGAGATCGTCCTGCACGTCGCGCTGGTCGCGGCGGATGTCGTGCATGTCGTCTTCCAGATCCTCGATCCGCCGGCGCAGTTCCGACCGGTCGCCATCCTTGGCATCCCTCAGCTTGTCGGAAAGCTCGTCAATGCTCATCTCCTTGGAGCTATAGTCGTTCTGCATCGAGTTGAGGCGTTCCTGCAGCCCGTGCTGCTTGCTGCCGAGGTTGAAGCCGCGCAGGAACCCCGGCGCGGTTTCCGGTGGGCAGACATTGGCATAGCCGCTGCCCGCCTGGCCGCGTGAAAGCCCGCTGAGCGGCGTGCAGTAGCGCACCAGGCCCGCTTGATAGCCCTGGAACCAGATCGACTGATCGGGGATGATCTTGACCCGTTCGCAGGATTTCGCATGGGCGGCGAAACGCTGCTGCGGCTCGTAGCCCGCCGCCCCGTCACTCTCACCGATCACCCGCCAGTCGGCGGCGACGCATTCCTCCTTGGACAGCGTGTTGCAGGAGGCAAGGAAAAGGCCGAAGCCGACAATGGCGGCAAGCGCAAGAAACAAGCGGATCATGGCGTCCCGGGGTAAAATAGGAGTGCGATGCCGCAGCTTAGCCGCAGGATAGGGCCGCGTCACCGGAGCGGCGACACGATTTTGCAGTTTTCATGGCTTTTTTCTGTCAAAATTACGGCAGGAAAGGTCGCATCAGAGCGGCGGGGCAAGCCGCAACGTATCCAGATCCTTCGCCAGCATCAGCGCCAGTGCCTCGACCGCGAGATTGTGGTCGTCGCGCTGCGGCAGGCCGGAGACAGTGACGGCGCCGATGCAACCGGTGCCCTTGACGTTGATCGGAAAACTGCCGCCATGCGGCGCATAGTCGGCGCCATCAAGCCCATTGTCTTCGACCGTCTTGCCGTCCTTCTGCAACTTCAGGCCGGAGGCATAGCTGCTGCGGAAATAGCGCAACACCATGTTGCGCTTGCGGCGGACCCAATTGACGTTATCGGGCGTCACGCCAGGGAGTGCCGCGTAAAACACCGGCATCGAATGCAAGGTCACATCGATCGCGATGCCGAGGCCGCGCTCGGTGGCGAGTTCCTGCAGGAGCTTGCCGAGCTGCCATGCCGTCGTCAGGTCGAAAGCGTCGAAGCTCAGCGCTTTCTCCTGCTCCGCGATCCGGCTGAGATCGTTCTCGATTGTCATGGGTAAGCGCTCCTCTGCCGCGATAATCCGTGCAGACCATTCGCGCGGGAGCCGAAAAAGTAAAGCAAAACTTGGGCCTATGGCCTATCGCACCCGTCAGAGCTTCGGCGTCAGCATCTCGAAACGGTCGCGGATGGTGGCGCAGGTATCGCCGCCGAGCCTTGCAATCGCATCGACCGCTGCCGGATCGACATGCAGCCTTTGCGGATCGACGACCCCGTCGCGGTAATGCGCATAGACGATCTCACCCATGACGATCTGCCGCGAGCGGCCGAGTTCCAGCGTCACATGCCGCCGGCATTCGAAGGCGGCCGGCGCCTCGGCGATGAAGGGCGAAGCGACCTTCTCGCCCGGCATCGCCGTCAGCCCCGCCTGCTTCAGCTCGTCGACGCCGCGCGGATATTTGGCGCCGCAGACATGCATCGCCTCGGCGATGGCGAAGGAGACGATATTGACCGTGAACACCTCGGTCATGCGGATATTGTGGCCCGTGTCCTTGAACGACATGTCGGCATTGTTCTCGACCCCGATCGCAAGGATCGGCGGATCGGCAGAAAGGCAGTTGAAGAAGCTGAAGGGCGCGGCGTTGATCCGGCCGTCCTCATCCACCGTCGTCACCAGCGCGATCGGCCGCGGGATGATCGTGCCGATCATCAGCTTGTAGCGTTCGCGCTCGCTGAGCTGTTTGAAATCGAAGGAAACGGACATGGCTCAGCCGGCTTTCCGGACTGGCGCAAAACCGCTCATCGCCCCGCTGAAGGGTTTCGGCAGCGGCGAGGCATAGGAGCCGCGCTTGCTGGTGGAAAGCCCGAGCGACACCAGCGCCTCGGCCTGCTTGACGGCGGCCGCAACGCCGTCGACGACCGGCACGCCGTAGATCTCCTGCAGCTCGCGCGCCAGATCGGTCATGCCGGCGCAGCCGAGCACGATCGCCTCGGCGCCGTCCTCTGAAAGCGCCCGCTCGATCTCGGCCCTGAGCTTGCCGATTGCGCCCGAGGCCGCATCTTCCAGCTCCAGCACCGGGATGTCGGAGGCCCGCACCTTGGCGCGCTCGCCCATGCCGTAGCGGCGCACGAGATTGTCGATCAGCACCCGCGAGCGCTCCAGCGTCGTCACCACGGTGAAGCGCTGCGCCAGGAATCCTGCCGTCACCACGGCGGATTCGCAAAGCCCGAGGATCGGCACATCGGCAAAGCTCCGTGCCGCTTCGAGCCCGGTATCGTCGAAGCAGGCGATCACAGCCGCGTCATAGCCGACCGCCTGCCGCTCCTGGAGTTCAGAGAGCAGACCGGGGATCGCCAGCGCGCCGTCGTAATGTCCCTCGATGGAAACCGGCCCCATGCGCGACGTCGCGGCGATGATCTCCGTGCCGGAGGCTGCCACCGCACGCGCGGCGGTCGCGGCCTTCTCGGTCATGGAGGCCGTTGTGTTCGGATTGACGATGAGGATGCGCATATCAGTTTATCTTTGCCTGCCGCCGGCTGAGCATCATCATGATGCCAAGGGCGATGAGAATGATGGTGAAGGAAAACAGCGTCGTCACCGTGCCGAGCGCATAGAGCACCGGCGTCGTGACGTTGGTCGTCATGCCGTAGATTTCGAGCGGCAAGGTGTTGTAGCTGCCTGAGGTCATCAGCGTGCGGGCAAATTCGTCATAGGAGAGCGTGAAGCCGAACAAGCCGACGCCGATCAGGCTTGGCGCGATCATCGGCAGCACGACATGGCGGAACGTCTGCCAGGAGCTGGCGCCGAGATCGCGCGCCGCCTCTTCGTAAGCCGGCGAGAAACGGTTGAAGACGGCAAACATGATCAGCACGCCGAAGGGCAGCGTCCAGGTGAGATGCGCGCCGAAGGCCGACGAATACCAGGCGGGCTTCAGCCCTCCCTGCTGGAAGACCACGCCGATGCCGAGCGAGATGATGATCGACGGCACGACGAGGCTTGCGACCGTGGCGTAAAACAGCGCGGTCGAACCGCGGAAGCGGCGGCGGAAGGCAAGCCCGGCAAGCAGCGACACGACGACCGTCACCGCCATCACCATCAGCCCGAGGGTGAAGGAACGGCGGAACGAGGCGCCGAAATCGCCGACCGCCTGCTTCTCGAACAGGTTGAAGAACCAATGGGTGGAAACGCCGTTCATCGGGAAGGTCAGGCCGCCGTCCGGTCCCTGGAAGGAGAGGATCAGGATCGCCGAAAGCGGGCCGTAGAGAAACAGTACGAAGATGATGAAGAAGATCGCCAGCAGATAGAATTGCAGGCCGCGTTTTTCGTGGTTCATCTCAAAGCTCCTTGCGGATGTCGACGACGCGCAGGATGGCCGCGACCATCAGGAGCACGACGGCGAGCAGCACCACGGCATTGGCGGCCGCTGCCGGATATTGCAGCAGCGACATCTGGTTCTTCATCATCAGCGCCACCGAGGCGCTCTGGCCGCCGGACATCACCTGAACCGTCGAAAAGTCGGCCATGACGAGCGTCACGACGAAGATCGTGCCGATCGCCATGCCGGGCTTGGCGAGCGGAATGACGACGTTCCACAATATCTGCCAGCCCGACGCACCGGCATCGCGCGCCGCCTCGAACAGCGACCGGTCGATGCGCATCAGCGTGTTGAAGATCGGCGTCACCATGAACAGCGTATAGAGATGCACCATGGCGAGCACGACGGCGAAATCGGAATAGAGCAGCCATTCGATCGGCTGCGGAATGATGCCCATTTTGATCAGCGCCGAATTGACCAGGCCGTTGCGACCGAGCACCGGGATCCACGAGATCATCCGGATGATGTTCGACGTCATGAACGGCACGGTGCAGACGAGGAAGAGGATCATCTGCGTTGAGGTCTTGCGGATGTGGAAGGCCAGGAAATAGGCGACCCAGAAGCCGATGACGAGCGTCAGCGACCAGACGATCGCGGTGAATTTCAACGTGTTGAGATAGGTCTTCCACGTCACCCACGAACCGAGCGTGTCGGTATAGTTCATGGTGAGGAAATCGGGGTAGAGACCGGCGAAATCGTAGTCCCAGAAGCTGACGACCGCGATCATGGCGATCGGCAGCAGGAAGAAGAAGCCGAGAATGGCGAACAGCGGCGTCGCCTGGAGATAGGATATCGCCGATGGGGAGAGCCTCAGTCCACGCCCGCCGCGCGCGCCCTGACCGTCCTCCTCCGTTTCCGCTGCGATGGTCGCCATATCCGGTTCTCCGTTCTGATTACGTCAAGTGGAACGAAGGTGCGTGCCACCCCCTCATCCGCCTGCCGGCACCTTCTCCCCGCTGGGGGAGAAGAGAATCGCGGCGGCGTCCGGGCCACCTGCTTTCCGACAGGGAGGGCTCAAAGGACCCCTCCCCAACCCTCCCCACAAGGGGGAGGGAGTTCTCTGCCGCACCGCCTCCGGACTCCCTCCCCCTTGTGGGGAGGGTTGAGGAGGGGAAAACGGCAATCGCATTACGCAGCGATGAACTCGTTCCAGCGGCGGACCATGTAGCGGTCCTCGTCCATGACGGAGTTCCAGCAGGCGACCGCGCCCATGCGGGCTTCGAAGGCTCCGCCGTCGCGAACGGCGCCGGCCTTTTCCATGACCTTGCCTTCAGGCGACAGGATATCGCCCTGCGCCGGCTTGCCCTCGATCCAGTAGCCCCATTCGTCGGCTGTCATGAAGTTCTTGGCCGTTTCCATGCAGGCGGAATAGTAGCCCTGGCGGTTGAGGTAGCCGCCGACCCAGCCCGACGTGTACCAGTTGATATATTCGTAAGCCGCATCGAGCTGCGCGCCCTTGAGGTGCGAGGCAAGGCCGAGGCCGCCGCCCCATGCGCGGTAGCCTTCCTTGAGCGGCTGATACTTGCAGGCGATACCCTTGGAGCGGACGGCGGCGACGGCCGGCGACCACATGGACTGGATGACCACTTCACCCGATGCCATCAGGTTGACCGATTCGTCGAAGCTCTTCCAGAAGGCGCGGAACTGGCCGTCGCCCTTAGCCTTGATGAGGAATTCGATCGTCTTGTCGATCTCTTCCTTGGTCATGTTGCCCTTGTCGGCATACTTGATGTTGCCCATAGCCTCCATGATCATCGCAGCATCCATGATACCGATCGACGGGATGTTGAGGATCGAGGTCTTGCCCTTGAACTTCGGATCCATGATGTCGGCCCAGCTCGAAATATCGCGGCCGACGAGATCGGGGCGGATGCCGAGCGTATCGGCATTGTAGATGGTCGGAACCATCGTCATCCACTGCGTCGGTTCCTTGGCAAAGGTCTTGGCGCCCGGAGCCTCGACGAAGCCGACCGTGTGCGGCGCCGTGCCCTGGGCGATGACGCTTTCCGGCTTCAGCTTGCCGTTGATGAACAGCGGCACGATCTTGTCGTAATATTTCAGCTTCTTGACGTCCATCGGCTGCAGGACGCCTGTCGGGAACACCTTCTTGGCGATCCAGTATTCGATATCGGCAATGTCGTAGCTGTCGGGCTGGGTGACGGCGCGCTGGGCGGCGGCGTCGGAATCGGTCGCCGTCATCTCCAGCGTGATGCCGAGATCGGCTTTGCACTTCTCGGCGATGGCGTTGATGTTGGAAACGCCGGTGCCGAACTGGCGAAGCGTGATGTTCGTCTGCGCCCAGATTGTCGGAAAGCCGGTGATGGCGCCGGAGCCGGCGATGGCGCCGACGGCGGCAGCGCCCGTCTTCAGCAGTGTGCGGCGGGACAGACCCTTCTCCGCCTTGGTCGATGTCGTTTCAGTCGTCATGTCAGTTCCCCTTTTCTTGATATGGAAGGTTCATGGTTCTTGATGGTGATGGCTCACGCCGAGGAGCGGCCGAGAAGCACGGCATCCTCGAGCGCCCAGCTGAGCGCGACGGTGTCGCCGACGGCGACCGGCCGGGCGAAATAGTCGCCGTCGTCTGATATGACGGTGAAATCGTCGCTGCCGGCGCCGATAACGGTGATCTTCACGGAAGAGCCGCGATATTCGATGTTGGAGACGATGCCGTTGAAGCCGAGCGTCCATTCGGTCGCCACCTGCAGGCGCACGCGATCGGTGCGGATGCCGATATCGACGCGCTCGCCGACCTCCCTGCCCGTCCCGCGCACGGAAAAGCTCTGCCCCTCCGGCACCGTCATGACCAGCACCCCGTTCTCGCTCGATGTCACCTGGCCGGACAGCACATTGTGATCGCCCATGAAGCGCGCGACGAAGGCCGTCGCCGGCCGTTCGAAGACCTCGCGGGGTGCTGCGGCCTGCTCGATCCGGCCGTCGTTCATGATGACGATGACATCGGCGAGCGCCATCGCCTCTTCCTGGCTGTGGGTGACGTGCACGAAGGTGATGCCGAGCGACTTCTGCAGCTTCTTGAGTTCGGCGCGCATGCGGATCTTCAGGAACGGATCGAGCGCCGACAACGGCTCATCGAGCAGCAGCGCTTCCGGATCGGTGATCAGCGCGCGCGCCAGCGCCACGCGCTGTTGCTGGCCGCCGGAAAGCTGGGCCGGACGCCTGCTGGCATAGGCCTCCATCTGCATCAGTTTGAGCATCTCGCGCGCCTTCGCCCGCCGCTCCTGCTTGTCGACGCCTTTCATCTTCAGGCTGAAGGCGACGTTGTCGATCAGGTCGAGATGCGGGAACAGCGCGTAGGACTGGAACATCATCGCCGTGCCACGCCTGGCCGGCGGAAAGTCGGTGACCACGACATTGCCGAGCCGAATATCGCCCGACGAAATGCTCTCGTGGCCGGCGATCATGCGCAGCGTCGAGGTCTTGCCGCAGCCCGACGGGCCGAGGAAGCAGCAATAGGAGCCGGCCGGAATTTTCAGGCTGATCGCATGGACGGCCGTCGTCGCGCCATAGACCTTCGAAACGGATACTATATCGATCTCTGCCGCTTTCGACATCATGCCTTCCCCTGTTCGAAAAAGACGATGCATCTGCCGTGCCAAATGCAGTTTTCTGCATCAAACCGTTGCGAAATAAGGATTTTATATCAACAGAAGTTTCAAGGGCGAATTATAGGCAGAACCGCATCTGCTCACGATTTAGGCTATCGTGCGCGATTTGTGCAAAAGATCGTATACAATTTCAGCGTCACTTCGGGCACAAATTCTATTTAACTTTTGCCGCGAACACGGATATGGTTTGCCGACCATCAGGAAATCGATTTCATGAAATCCGCTGCCAAGGCTCAGCAGGCCGACGACTCCGCCGAGACCGGCGCGCAACAGATCCGCGATGCCATTCGCGAAGCGATCGTCGAGCGCAGGCTCTCGCCCGGTACCAAGCTTTCGGAAAGCGATGTCGGCAATCTCTTCAATGTCAGCCGCACGCTTGCCCGCGCCGCCCTGCAGGCACTCTCCTATGAAGGCCTCGTCAGCGTCGAGAAGAACCGCGGCGCTTTCGTCGCTTATCCCTCGCCGGATGAGGCGCGCCAGATCTTTTCCGCCCGCCGGCTCGTCGAACCCGGCATATTGCGCGAGGCAGCCGCCCGGATCACGCCGGATGACATCGCCCATCTGAGACAGCTGCTGCTGGAAGAAGGCCGCCTGATGAGCGAGCGCGGCCAGACGGCGCGCCGAGCCGAGATCAAGGCATCGGGCGATTTTCACCTGACGCTGGCGGCGATATCCGGCAATGCGATCATGCAGCGCTTCATGGAGGAACTCGTTGCCCGCTCATCCCTCGTCATTGCGCTCTATGGCCGGTCGACCGCATCGAGCTGCGGCCACTCCGAACATGGCGACATCATTTCGGCGATCGAAGTCAAGGAACTCGACCGCGCCTGCCAGCTGATGCTGCATCATATCGCCCATATCGAGGCCGACCTCGATCTGCGCGAACGCAAGAGCCTCGGCCTCAAGGAAGCCTTCGAGCTCTGAACACGCAAAGGGGGAGCGCAGCTTTCGCCACCCCCGCTTTCGTTTCAGACCGAAGGCTGAAGCCTTACCAGGGTGTCTGCTTCGGCAGCGTCTCGAAGGCCGCGAAAATTTCCTCCGCGGTTTGCGGCTCGCTCGACCGCAGTCGGACGGTTCCGTCGCGCTCAATCAGGATCAGGCCGAACTCACCGGCCGGCGGTCCCTGCAGCCGCGCGCGAATATCGTCGGCATCGAGCTCCCAGTCATCATCGAACAGCGCGAACGCGCCGCCGCCGGCAATGGTGAATACCTCGACGTCTTCCTCGATGAGGCGCATTTGCGCCTTGCGCAGCCATTCGTCCTGAATGATTGGACGGTCGTCTTGCGCGTCGGCGAAGATGATCAATACCCGCTTCCTGTCGCGAAACTGCTCCAGCGATTGCGGAAGCTCCGGCTCATGCCTGGATGCGCCGATGATTTCATGAACGATGGATTTCAGCATGATGCTCGTTCCTCGGCCGTCATCACTACAGAATTGCGCGTACAGAATTGCGCGTCCGAAGACGCGAGGCGCCGTAGTGGCGGGCTGTGCGGACTAAACGGCTGGGGATGAGCGAGGTTCCGCCAGAAAGCGGAAAAGGATCGCAGCCATGGCCGCGATCCTCGTCCTGTCAGTCGCGGCTCTGGTCTTCGGCCGCGTGGGCCGAAACGGCGACGAGATCCGCCGTGCCGTTGGCGAGAAGGCGCTTGCGCACCAGCACGCGCATGACGCGTGCCGCCGTCGAGAAGGTCATCTGGTCGAGCGGGCCTTCGCCCTCCCACGGCTTGGTCAGCCGTTCGGTGACGGCGCCGACGATATTCATCGGCACGATGTCGGTGCATTCGCGCATGGCTTCGAAAACGAAGCTGATGGGGATGATCCGTCCTTCGTGGGTCACGATCGGCTCGGTCAATTCGCTATCCCATTCCTCGAAGGCATAGAGCGCTTCGCGGAACAATTGCTGGAGGGTAAACGGCGCGTGGCCGTTATGAAGTGGCGGCAGTGCATTCATCATGTCTGTCTCCTCTTGTTGGATTGAAGCCAAGTCCTCCGGTATCGGTCGGCATCAACGCGGGAACGGAAAATATTGCCCCTGCGGACCGAATAACACGATTGATTCTATAGAGTAACGTGCCGGGGATAAAGCCATTTATCGGCCGCCGCGAAAGCCAATTTCATAACCGGCTGAAATTCCTGCATTTTTTAGGCGAAATTTTCTCAGGCAGCACCCTTTTGGAAAATTCATGCCACCCGCATTCAGGCGCCCCAAAACGGTACGACGAGGCGAAAAAACCCTGAAAAATCACGGAACCTTTGTCGTTGTAATTTGTTTTGTTCTCATAATTCACAAAACAGTCTGGGGTTATCACCAATGACGCAAATCCGTGAGCCGGAGCGCCGAAGCAGAATCCTGCGCGGCCGCCCCTATAGCCTTGATGAATTCGCTTCCAAATATGGCCTGCTGAGCGATCAGGCCGAAAGCCTGTTCACCCGTTTCGGGCCCTCCTCTATCGAACTCGACCTGCTGATGGCAGCCAAACGCCGGTCGCCGGTTCTGCCGGACAGAATTGCCGAATAACACTTTGACGAGTGGAATGGATAGATGAGCGACAGACGCCACGAATGGATCAGCAAAAGAGCTTACGCGATCTGGGAAGAACAGGGCCGGCCCATTGGCCGCGACGACGAACACTGGCGCCAGGCGGTTGCCGAACGCGATGCGCTTGAGCGCACGAAGGCCTCTTCCGATGGCCGCGAGGTGCTGGTGAAGTTTCGCCCGAGATCGCAGCAGCCCGAAATGCCGCGGCAAGACTGGGTCAATCCTTCCACAATGGTCGGCTGACCCCCTATCCCAAGCCGGCTTCAGCCGTTCGGCAGTGCTCGTCCATTGCCGGAGCCCCCCGTGGCGGCCTCGTCCTTAGAGCCCCTGCGGCGCGCATCAGGATGAGGGGGAGAGGCGTCGCCGCTTGCCTCCCCGGAGAGCAGAACGGCAAGCCAGACTCTGCACGGCACCACTCAGTACCACACGGCATACCGATCGCCCGCCTGCCACACGGCCGCCGATCAGCCGCTGCCACGCCACACACCAATCAACCCTCATCCTGAGATGCGCAGGCCGAAGGCCGGAGCCTCTAAGGACGGAGGCGGGTGATGGGTGCTGCGGCCGCATGTATAGCCGGAGCGGACCCCGGTGGCCGGCCTTGCTCTTCGGAGCCCTGGCACTTCAGGATGGAAAGAGGGCTCGGCTTGCCTTTCGCAAGAGAGCGTCAGCGACGGCACAGCGCAACCGTTTCCACAAACATCATCGCTCCCTCCGCAAAGTCTCCATCAATCGTTTCGAAACAAGTCGATGAAATAATGCGGATTTCTTAACCATAGATCCAGAACGCAAAGTCCGATCCTTTCACCGCCAAATCGAATCACGACATGAATGAAGACGTATTCATCGGCAGTTTTGCAGAGCAGAAATGCTGTGGGATTTGCCTGCCGGCCGGCGTGGGTGTCATGCCTGAATTGCGGAGAAAAGGCTGAGCCGTTCGGGAAGGCCGATCGTCAGAAAGCGTTGGTTTCCTGGCAGAGCGCCCGGTGAACCTCGGTCCAGAACAGTGCCAGCGGCCTGTCGCCGTTGCGTTCGGCAACGAGGGCGCGGATCAGCGCTTCGGAGCCTGCCATGTCCTGCCAGCTGGATTTCAGGCCCTTGGCGGCCTGTTGGCATTCGGCAATCTCGAATGGTCTCTTGCTGTCCATATGAGGTCTCCTCATGACAGGCGCTAGCAGATGGGACCCGAATTGTCATTCCCCGCATATGTGGGGATGCCTTGTATTTATGACGGCCCTCGCGGTAGGATTGAGGGAATTGGGGCAGTGGAAATGATTGAGAATACCTATAGCGAAAAGTTCGAGTCCGCTTTCGAACAGATCAAGGCCGCGGCCAATGTGGATGCCGCGATCCGCATTCTGCAGGCGGAATATGGCCTCGATTTCGTCACATACCATCTCGCCCAGACCATCGCCAGCAAGATCGATTCGCCCTTCGTGCGCACCACCTATCCGGATGCCTGGGTCTCCCGCTACCTCCTGAACAGCTATGTGAAGGTCGATCCGATCGTCAAAGAGGGCTTCGAACGCCAGCTGCCCTTCGACTGGAGCGAGGTCGAGCCGACGCCGGAGGCCTATGCCATGCTGGTCGACGCCCAGAAGCACGGCATCGGCGGCAACGGCTACTCCATTCCCGTCGCCGACAAGGCGCAGCGCCGCGCCCTGCTGTCGATGAATGCCCGCATACCGGCTGACCAATGGGCCGAACTCGTCCGCCGCTGCCGCAACGAATGGCTCGAGATCGCTCACCTGATCCACCGCAAGGCCGTCTACGAGCTGCATGGCGAGAACGATCCGGTGCCGGCACTGTCGCCGCGCGAAATCGAATGCCTGCACTGGACGGCGCTCGGCAAGGACTACAAGGATATTTCGCTCATCCTGGGCATATCCGAGCACACCACGCGCGATTATCTGAAGACCGCCCGCTTCAAGCTCGGCTGCGCGACGATCTCGGCCGCCGCGTCGCGGGCCGTGCAATTGCGCATCATCAATCCCTAGAGCCTTTCCTGGTCAGATTGAAGCATTCTGTTGGCTCAAACGGAGTCGGATGGTCGACCGGCCGGCGCGCGTCGTAGCCCAGTTCTACGGCCAGGCCGACCGGTCGATCAGCCGGCCCGTTTCAGCCAACCCTCCCGCAGATTTGCTAGGCAAATCTGCAGGACTTTAGAATCGCCGGACGCACCTATTGCTTCGCATGGCGAAGCAGTGCGGCCGGTGGGCCGGGCATCTCTACGCCAGGATCAAAGGCGATCGGCTCGGACGTACCAAGAGGTATGCCCTTCGCCAAGCGCCTTTGCCCTGACGAAAACCTGCTCCGGCAGAATGCTTCAATCTGGCCAGGAAAGGCTCTGGCGCGTTTTTTGGCGCATGTCGTGATCACAAAATCTCACTTTTGCGCGGCAGGCTCTGCCCCCCTCATCTGAGGGGGCCCATCTGAGGGAATTTCCGATCCGGCCCGCCTGAACCATTCTGCCTTCCACGAACTTGAAAACGCTGGAGGGCAAAATGTTCGTTATCATTCAGGCACATGAGTATCAGAAATACGCTGCCGTACTCGACCAGATGTTTCGCCTGCGCAAGAAGGTGTTCGCCGATACGCTCGGCTGGGACGTGCCCGTCATCGGCCCTTACGAACGCGACAGCTACGATTCGCTGGCTCCCGCCTATCTCGTCTGGTGCAACGACAACCGCACCCGTCTTTATGGCGGCATGCGCCTGATGCCGACGACGGGCCCGACCCTTCTCTACGACGTGTTCCGCGAGACCTTTCCCGATGCCGCCGATCTCATCTCCCCCGGCATCTGGGAAGGCACGCGGATGTGCATCGATGAAGAGGCGATCACCCGAGATTTCCCCGGCATCGATGCCGGCCGCGCCTTCTCCATGATGCTGCTTGCGCTTTGCGAATGCGCGCTCGATCACGGCATCCATACGATGATTTCCAACTACGAGCCCTACCTCAAGCGCGTTTACAAGCGCGCAGGCGCCGAAGTGGAAGAACTCGGCCGCGCCGACGGCTACGGCAAATATCCCGTCTGCTGCGGCGCCTTCGAAGTATCGGACCGCGTGCTGCGCAAGATGCGCGCCGCCCTCGGCCTCACCCTACCCCTTTATGTCAGGCACGTGCCGGCTCGCTCGGTCGTGACCCAATTCCTGGAGATGGCAGCATGAACCGCCTCGCTGAAACCGCCACGCAGAAGGATATCGGCGCGCTGGAACGCCATGTTCTCGCATCCCGCGACCTCGCTACGCAGATAGGGGATCCCTTCCTCTCCTATCTCCTCTCGATGGCGCTGTTCACGATCTACGAGAAGAAAGCCCATCACGAGAACGAGGCGCTGAAGAGCAGCTTCAGCTGAGGGCGCTGTTCCCCTCCGCCGTGCCTGAAGACGAGCCATGTCTCCCGGCGCCTCGCGCGCAGCCGCAAGACCAGTCCCCGTTTTGCGGCTGCGCGGTGTTACTACGTCATCAGGGAATTGATCGTCGAAATCAACGTGTCGTGCATATAGGGCTTCGGCAGGAAAGCGGTATTGGCGGGTAGCGCCATCGGATCGAGCCGCACCATGCCCGAGGTGATGATGATGCCGATGTTCGGCCGCATCGCCCTCACCCGATTGGCAAGC
This sequence comes from Rhizobium sp. BK112, assembly GCF_014193215.1. Taxonomy (NCBI): domain Bacteria; kingdom Pseudomonadati; phylum Pseudomonadota; class Alphaproteobacteria; order Hyphomicrobiales; family Rhizobiaceae; genus Rhizobium; species Rhizobium sp. BK112. Next base: position 493,947 of record NZ_JACHYZ010000001.1, on the reverse strand, counting down.
TGGAGACCGTCCATCGAGCCGGCCATGTTGACGTCGGTGAACAGGATATCGACATCCTGCCTGCCCTTCAGCACCACCAGCGCCTCATCGGCATTCGCCGCCTCCAGCGCCACGTGGCCGACATCCTCCAGCACATCGAGGATATTGAACCGGATCATCGGCTCATCCTCCACGATGAGCACCACGGCACTGTTCAAAGCCACCATCTGCGATCGCCCTTTTCATGCGGAAGGTCACTTGAATAACTGTGGTCCGCGCGGGAAGCTTCCAGTGGCTGCCCACGAAATATGCATCGTCCACAGATGCGTGCGCTCTCCGCTTGTGGCTCTTCCCGATTTGCGTTAGAGCGGAACCCGTGCCGCGGGAACCATTGCCCCGGCACCCAAGCGCCGGACACCCGGCGCCAAGGGCCTGTAGCTCAATGGTTAGAGCCGGCGGCTCATAACCGCTTGGTTGGGGGTTCGAGTCCCTCCGGGCCCACCATTCAACTCTCTAAGATCCTATTTTTCCTGCATATATTTGCGTTCAAGGTCCCAGCTTTCAAGCTTAGACCCACCGAGTTAGACATTTTAGTTCTCGTTCCGATCCGGCAAGAGGAGCTTGGCGCCGTCTCCGGCTAGCTTCTTGCGACGTGCTGCGCGGGTGTAACCATCTGAATATTGCCTTGAGCTGATCGCTAGTCGCACCGTTTTTTTTGCGGCGATCGAGGCTCCGGCCTTTCGCGGACAGGGCATAGCACCTTGTCCAACCATATGATCGAGCAGAGTGGCGCCTATGCCGACACAAGCCGCGGCGGCCACGCAAACAGGGCATGTTGGTCAATAGCCGCCGGTTGGTAAGGCTGACGGCGCGCTATGGTAGGGCTTCCGTTTTGCTGCCGCCGCGATGATCGACTGGACGGATCGGCCGAGCAACTAGCGCACTTCAGAGCGCGTGTCGGACTTCTCGTCGTACCGCGGTTATTGCGCCCCCTGCCTAGCTCTAAATCAGCAGCCCCCTAATCCTTGCGAAAATTCACGAGGCGCATAAATTCAATCTATCGGATAGCTTTTGCTGGTGACCACGGATGTACTGGCACCGTGCGATGCAATCAAAGAAAGGTCGGCGCGAGCATTCGCCCGACCTTTCTTTTTATAGGTTGGCGCCCGTGGCAGTGCCGACTAAAAATCGAAATACACAGTCACTCCTGACCGACGACGATAGGAGTAATCGTCGCGATAGCCGTAATAGTCGCGATGACCGTAATACCGCGGACGGTAGCACGAGCCATAATACCTGCAGTCGCGGTGGGCGTATCGCTGTTTCCAGTGGCGATTTGCATGCCATTTCCCATGTTTCCGGTGTTTGACCTGCTCGACGTCTGGGGTGTGCAGTTGTGCTGCGTTCGGCACGACAATCGGCGTGGCGTTTAGCGGCAGGGCGAACGATGCAGACAAGACAATGGCTGCAAGTGACGAAAAAAGCATCTTCATCGGATCATCCTTTCAGGCTTCGATTCTGGGTTAACAAGGATTAACCTCCGATGAACGCGCGCTTCTCAGAAAAACACCGGCCGTTGAACTTCCTTCGGCTCGGCGGACGTGATTTTTTGGAATTTTGACACGAGGTTCCCGAATTTTTGAAAAGCCCAATCAGGTCTTAAGGACGGCTCAAGGAGCGTTTAAACCGTTCTCAAAGGGCCGGCAAAATATCCTCCCGCCCGAGGTCCAATCCCGTCCGATTTCCGAGCGCTTTGCCGCGACGCGCCAGCGGTCATTGCCGCTGAAGGTCGGCCGGCGGGGGGTGGGCACACTAAGTGCGCTTATAGATCGTCGCGGATAGAAAAAACGTAGTTGTAAGGCGTTCCGGAAGAGCCTTTCCGGACCTCGTCGATCGACAGGGAACGAAATTTTCGATCTTTCAGGCAATATACAGAATATCCAAACGGCTTAAGATAGTCGATCACACTGCCGACAGCGTTGGGTCGATGTCGGTCTTCCGCTTCGATAAGCAGATTTGGGCGATCCCGGTGCAATATAGCCTCCGCGCCTTCGAGTACTTTTAGTTCGTGCCCTTCAACGTCGATCTTGATGAAGCCTACAGTGTCGAACTGATAGCTATCCAGGCGCCGGGTTGGAACGGAAATTTCTTCGACATTTTGCGTCGAAAGCCTATTCTGCTCCTCAATCGTGGCGCAGCCATCCATGCGCTGATCACTGGGGATCCGCATCGTTGCAACGCCAGCGCTGTCGGAAAGTGCGACCTGCTCCACCCGAACCGACGAACCAAGCGCGGCCTTCAGAAAAGCTACCATGTTAGGTTGAGGCTCGAAGGCGACGACATTGCGCGCATACTTGGTCAAGAACCAAGAATAGACACCGTAGTTCGCACCTATATCGATGGCAGTCTGGCTCCGACGGCATAATCGATCGAGGATCCGAAGCTCGGGCTCACCATGGCGCCATTCTCGTGAAGCGCGCGTCCATAGCCTGAACCGAGGTGGCGCAATCTTAGCAATATGAAGCATGTAGGCTCCCGGTAACTCGAAAGCATGTGCTATCCACTCGTCGAGCGGCGTGCCCCTGTTTCTTCACCTTCCGTGAATTGGCAACCAGTGGCTAGATCATCGATAGTTGATGCCTTGCGTGGCCGTTTCGCCAAGCCTAGTTCTTTAGGTGAAGCCGACGTAGCCGTGGATCCCTTCTGCAGGCATGGCCAAACAACCTTGATCGTGGCAGCAAGCGCTTGCGAAGGGGTTTTCAACAAATAACAAAATCTTGATCGGCAACGACAGTTATCAGGACGCCTCTTCGGCCCTACTTGCCACGAGTATACGGACACGTTGGACAGTGAAGGGTGGGGAGATGCTTCAAACTCGCAAACTATCGGGGGCCATGACAGCCGTCTTCGTCATTGCCATGTCGGCATCGGCCTGCACCACGAGCCCAAACGACTCGATGCAAACGGGCTCGGTCGGGTATACCGCCCGGAGCGCTGACTTTGACCTCCGGCCTGCCTGCCGCGATGGATTCGGCAATGATCGTCCGTGCAGCTATTAGCGCGGGAAAAATTGGAAGTCTGATTGCAGCGATAGTTCGCCTCCAGCGATTGCCAGTCAGACGACTTCATCCGGCGGCATCATGCCCGATCGGCGCAGATTTCTAATAGCTGCAAGAACGCCCATCGCTCGGCCTGAACCCACCACCGCAGGCTGGGTTGAGCGGCAGATCCTCGTGGTAGTAGCCGATCGAGGAGGTTTGGTCGACGCTTCCGGACGAAGTGCAGGCCGAGATGATCGAGGCAAGGCTGATCAGCGTTCCGGTCGCGATAAATGCGAAAAATCGGTTCATCTGAGCTTCTCCTTCGGAGGGGTATCGTTTTACCCCAAGCGGGCAATCTACCACGCCACGGCGACGACAGACGAGGATTTATCGTGGCCGACCGGCCTTAGCGGCCCGATCTAACGCCAATGTGATCAGCGTGCAGGCCATCTCCTCAAGCCATGCACTGTCGCATAACTGTCATGTGAAATTGCCCATTGTTCCGGCAGTCTGGGCAAAATATATGCTGTCGGCTAACAAAAAAAAGAATGAGTGAATTGCCATGAGTGCCATACAGAGACTTTTCCACCGCAATCTCCTGACCCGCTTCGTCTCCGGTCTCGGTGCGGTTCCCCAGCGCATTCGCGCCGCACGCGAAGAGCGCCAGCCCGCCATCCATCCATCCTTCATGGACGATTTCGGCGCCTAAGCGTCCAATACATTCCCCGGCCAACGGGTAGGGAAACGCCCCTACCCTCGCCGGCGCGCGTCCTTAGTTCACTGCGGGTGCAGCCGGTTCACCCCAGCTGGAAATGGCTTGGCCGGCCTTGGTCGCCACGCGCATGTCGTAGAGCGCCAGCGAAGCCTGGAGCTGCCGCATGTCGGTGCAGCGGTTGATGATGCCTCCGATATATTGCACGCAGTCGCTGGCGTTGCCCTGTACCGAGCCAGTCGCCCAATCCTTGACGACCCCGTCGGCGCCCACCAGGAAATAGGAAAGCCGGTTGTTCTGCGAAACGGTGGAGCTGCCGACCAGACCGACGAAATTCGTGCCGGTTTCGGTCTTGGCGCCGGGCGCCATGTGCCGGTAGATCGTCATGCCGTTCGTCAATGACGTCGCACCGATCATCGGCCCGAAGGTCGCTTCCGAGCCGGAAAGCCGCGCCATCGGCGACTGGCCGAGATTGGCGACCTCCGCATAGGGCTTGCCCAGCGCATAGCTGGTGTAAGAGCGGTTGGCGGCATTCTCCGCCTTTTCCGCCACCTGAGAGCAGCCCGCCAGATCGACGGCGAGGCTGATCGAAAGAATTGCCAAGAATCGCATGCTGCCCCCTTGCCGGCCGCACGATGTGCTGTGCGGCCGCCGCTTGTTCCTTAACCCGCCATATTTGCTATCAGGTTTGCGGAATTTGGGAAGCGGTGGCGTCGTCACGTCGGTTGATGCGAGGCGAAGTATCGTTTGCCTGCGCTTTACCGGTGTGCCGTGTGAGCCCCTCTGCCCGGCAGGGCAGAGAGGGTGACCGCGGCATATCCTCTCCTCGTTACTCCACATTTTTCTCGCGATGCGCATGCGCCTGTCTTTTCCGCCGCAATAGCTTCACAATCAACCGACAGAAAGCTGTTCAGGGAAACGACAACCAAGGAATGAAAACATGGCGCCGATCTACACCAGAACTGTTCTGATGACTGCCCTTCTGGCCCTGCCGCTGACCGCCGCAGCGCCGGCATTCGCGCAGGAGGTAAAGCCGCGCGAGCCGGTGATCTCGGTGACGGGCGACGGCGAATCGTCCGCAGCGCCCGATATGGCCGTCCTCAATCTTGCCGTCGTCAAACAGGCGAAAACCGCCCGCGAAGCGCTCGACGAGAACAACAAGGCGATGAACGACGTGCTGACCGCGCTGAAGAGCGGCGGCATCGCCGAGCGCGATCTGCAGACCTCCGGCTTTTCCATCCAACCACAATACAATTATCCGCAGCCCGTCGACGGCCAGCAGCAACAGCCGCAACTGGTCGGCTACCAGACCATCAATTCGGTCACCGTCAGGCTGCGCGATCTCGCCAAGCTCGGCCAGGTGATCGATCAGGCCGTCACCCTCGGCATCAACCAAGGCGGTGACATCCAGTTCACCAACGACAAACCGGAAGCCACTCTCGAAGAGGCACGCAAGGATGCCGTCGCCGATGCCGTCAAGAAGGCGAAGACGCTGAGCGAAGCCGCCGGCGTCAAGCTCGGCCGCATCCTCGAGATCAACGAGAATGTGCCGCGCGCCATGCCGCAGCCGGTCTATCGCGCCACGATGATGAAAGAGACCTCCGACACTGCCGTTCCCGTCCAGGGCGGCGAGAATAATTACAATGTCAGCGTCACCGTGACTTTCGCCATCGAGCAGTAAAAGGAGAGCACCGCGCGTTTGAAGAAACGTGCGGTGCTCAGGCTGCCGACAATACACGAGCAAGGGTTCAGCGTGACACGACCTCCCACCGCTTGGAGATCGACGAGAGGCAGCCCTCTATCCGCGTAAACCGGACAGCAGTGGCACAATTCCGAGGATGAGGCGGGGCGAGCGAGATTTGTCATTAAACGGAGCGCTCGGCGTCTTTTCAGACCCGCAGCGCTGTAAAAAGTCTTTCAAAAAGAAAACCGCCCTTGCCGATCCGGGAAGACTGGCAAAGGCGGTTCTGGCCGCCGCATCGGGGAGACGAGGCGGTATTCTACTTGATATCAGCGGCGCAGGGCGGGGCAGCCGCGCACGTTGCCGAAGCTCATTTCATCGGGACCACGACGCGTCCAGCCCTGGACGATCACGCGGCGCGGGGTGATGTCGACGACGCGGGCGCGGCGGAAGCCGTAATCCCGGGCGAGATTTTCGGCGAGCTGCGGATTGCAGCCGCGCGACGGGCGGCCGTAGCCCGGAGGCGGACGGTCATAGCCCGGAGGCGGACGGCGGTAATCCTGTGGCGGACCACGGTCCGGCTCGCCGATAATGATATTCAACTGGGCGGCGGCCGGGGCCACCGTGCCGGCAAGAGTGCCGGCTGTCAGCATGACGGCAAGACCCGCCTTTGCCAAAAACTGCATCATCGAAAAACCTTTCGTTTGAAAGTCGGAGCGGTCGAGCCGCCCTCCCCACTCTCCACATTACGCCGAAGCGTCATTTGAGAATCACTCATACAGATCAGAGAAGAGACGGCTGAAAGTGTCGCCGTCAAGGCAAAACGGACCGGAAGCGCCGCTTCGGCGCCTCCGACCGCAGTCCTCAGCGCCGGATCAGCGGGCAGCCGCGGACATTCGCGAAGACCATTCTGTCCCAGCCGCGACGGTCGCGCCCTGCGACGACGACGACGCGCGGCGACAGGCGGGTGACATGGGCTCTCCGCAGGCCGAAATCGCGCGCCTTATTCACGGCGTGTATCGGCGAGCAGCCGCGGATCGGCCGATGGTATTGTGCCTCGACGACGAAGCTCGTCTGCGGCCCCGCGGCGGCGGCCGTGGAAACAGTGGCCGGAATGGTGCAGAGGGCGAGCAGAGCGGCAAGCGAAGCCTTGGTGAGGAAATGCGTCATGGATGTCTCCGTCGATTGAATTCCAGGCTCTCCCTTCAGGGATTGTGTCGACAGTAAACGTTGCAAAATGAATGGTGTTCGAACCGGGCATTCAGTTTGCATTCACAACAGCATGATGCCGAAAACGTCGGCGGTTTCCGGCACTATCGACTCTCTCTTTCGATGTTCAGGGGCTGAGATGCAGCACGATCTCGCGCCGGTGCGGCCGGTCTCGATGTTCGAAGAGATAGAGCCCCTGCCAGGTGCCGAGCATCAGCCGCCCCCTGGCGACGGGAATGCCGATGGAGACCTGCGTCAGCGCCGCCTTGATATGCGCCGGCATATCATCCGGCCCCTCGGCCCTGTGCACGATCCAGCTCATCTGAGGATCGGAGGCCGGCGGCACGAGGCGGCGGAAGAAGGAGAGAAGATCGGTGCGCACATCGGGATCGGCATTTTCCTGGATCAGCAGCGAACAGGATGTGTGGCGCACGAAGACGGTCAGAAGCCCCTCCTCCCGCCCCGAGGCGTTGACGAAAGCGCTCGCCTGGTCGGTGAATTCGTAAAGGCCCTGTCCGCGTGTGGACAGGCTAAGGATCGTCTGGGGCAAGGCGCTCTCCCATCTCGCAATGACATTCCCCGCGAGTTGGCGCACCGCTGGCGGCGAGTCAAGCTTGCCGGGGGAAGTCAAAGGTTGCCTGGCGCCATCAGAGCTTGAGCAGCATCTCGAAGCCGCCATAGATCATCCGCTTGCCGTCGAACGGCATCTGCCATTGGTCGCCCTTGAGCCTCGGATCCTCCATCACCTTGGCATTGACATCGTCGCGCTCCCGGCGCGAGCCGTAGACGATCCAGGAAAACACCACCACCTCATCCGCCTTCGCCTGCACGGCGCGGGGAAAGGAGGTCAGTTCGCCATAGGGCACGTCGTCGCCGATGCACTCGACATATTCGAGGGCGCCATATTCCTTCCAGATCGTGCCGGCAAAGGTCGAGAACTTCTTGTAGGCCCCGACATTCTCCTTCGGCACCGCGACGATGAAACCATCGACATAGGACATTGCACTCCTCCTCTCATGTGTCTGTTATTGCGGGGGAGATAGGAGCCTTGCCGAGCGGGTCCAGCCCGGTGGCGAGTGGTTGACCGCGCCGCGCTATCAGCTTCGGCCCGATCAGGGACCATTCACCAGCTTCAAGATCAGTTGCTGGATATTGCCGCCGTCACCCATTTCGATCTTGTCGAAGTCGCGGCCGCGCTGGCGCTGGCGCATCGAGATCTCGCCGAGGCGCCGGGTCAGCTCGACCCGGATCTTCTTGCAATCGGGGTCATCGGCAACGGTGAGGCCGATGCTCGTCGCCTCGATTTCCTTGACCATTTCCTTGATGGTCACGCCATGCACGCGTTCATGGGCCGCAACACCCGATATAAAGGCCTGCCAGCTGCTGTCGACGGCCGCCGGCAGCTCGCTCGCCGGCTTCGGCAGCGTGTAGGTGATGATGAGCTTCGGCCGGTTGGCCACGATCACACAGGCATTGCCCTGCGGTTCGTATTTCCTCGTCCAGGTCAGCTTGAACGTCGTATGCGCGATCACCCGGCCCGTGACCCCGGCTTTCGGTCCCCGCGCCCCGATCGATTCGTAGAGTTCGGCCCCGGTCTTGCCCGATATCGAATAGGGCCGCACCTCCTCGACCGCCTGCCATTCGGCGAGCGCTGCCGCCGGCGCCAACGCGAAAAACGCCGTCAGCGCAGAAGATAGGAAATGTCTCGTCACGCGCCGCCCCGCCAAATGATTCCCGCCGCCGAACCTAATGGGACCGCTCCCGTCTTTCAACGCGGTTAAACGAGGCGCAAGCATCAACCCTGCAGCGTCTTGACCCTGGTGAGATCGGGGAAGAGCCGCATCCACAGGACGACGACGACGATCGTGCCGAGCCCGCCGACGACGCCGGTGGCGACCGGCCCGAGGGCTGCAGCCATCATGCCCGATTCGAATTCGCCGAGCTGGTTGGAGGTGCCGATGAACAGCGAGTTGACGGCGCTGACACGGCCACGCATCTCGTCCGGCGTCAGAAGCTGTACCAGCGAGCTGCGAACGACAACGCTCACCGTATCGGAGGCGCCGACGACAAGCAGCGCCGCGACGGAAAGCGCAATATTGGTGGAGAGCGAGAAGACGATGGTGGCGACGCCGAACACCGCGACGGCGGCCAGCATCTTGCGCCCGACATTGCTTTCGAGCGGCCGGCGGGCAAGCACGATCGACATGGCGAGCGCGCCGATTGCCGGCGCTGCGCGCAGCAGGCCGAGGCCCCAGGGGCCGGCATGCAGGATATCGCGGGCAAACATCGGCAAGAGCGCGGTGGCGCCGCCGAGCAGCACCGCGAAGAGATCGAGCGAGATCGTGCCGAGCATGACAGGCCGGCTGCGGATGAAGGAGACACCGGCAAAGACGGAAGCAAGCGTCACCGGCTCGCGCCTGGCAGGGCTCCATTGCATGCGGATCGAAATGACATTGAAGCTCGCAACGGCAAACAGCAGCGCCGCGATGGCAAAGGGCGCCACGGGATGAAGGCCATAGAGCAGGCCGCCGAGCGAGGGGCCGATGATCAGCGCCGTCTGCATCATCGAGGTGGACGTGGCGACCGCCTTCTGCAGCATCGAGGCCGGCACGATATTCGGCAGCAGCGCCGCCATGGTCGGCCGCTCGAAGGCGACGACGGCGCCAAGCACGGTGACGGCGGTAAGGATGCCGGCCGGCGTCAGCCATTGCTGCCAGGTGGCGATCGCCAGCACCAGCGCCGTCACCGCCTCGATCAACTGGCAGACAAGCCCGATGCGCCGCCGGTCGAACCGGTCGGCCACATGGCCAACGACAAAGGTCAGCACCGCCATCGGCAGGAACTGGCAGAAGCCGACGAGGCCGAGCGCAAAGGCGCTGTGCGTCTGATCGTAAATCATCCAGCCCATGGCGATGCCGATGGATTGGAAGGAAAGCGAGGAAAAGACGCGGGAGGCGGCGAAGTTCAGATAGCCGGGGTGGCGAAGAACGCTCCCCGGGCTTTGGGATATGTCCATTGCGATATCACCGGCCGACGCGGCGAAGCCGTGGCCTTCATGGGGTTTTCAAAAATATTGGCACGTGTTCTGCCCCAATAAATGGTTTGTCAATTGCAATGAGCTGTTGTCACCGGATTGTGCAATGCTCGGCCTCACAAAGTTAGCGCGGTTCCCTGGAGATGCTGAGATAGCCGGGGTCGAATTCGGCGATTTCCTGCAGGCGTTCCCAGTCGACGATGGTGATCGTCCGGTTCTCCCAGGTGAACACCCCCTCGCGCCTCAACGCCTGCAGCGTCTTGTTCAGATGGACGACGGAAACGCCGAGCACGTCGGCCATCTCGATCTGCGTCAACGGAAACTGGAAGCTTGCGCCGCGCGTCCGCTTCACCACCTGCAGCCGCACGAAGAGTTCGCAGACGAGGTGAGCGATATGGGCGCGTTTGGAGCGCCGGCCCATGGCGACGATCCATTCCCGGTGAATGGCGCCATCGACCAGCGTGTCGAGCCAGAGCAGCCGGGTCAGGTGCGGCATGCGCTCGGTGATCGCCCTGAGGTCGGCGTGATCGGCAAAGGCGACATGGCAGGACGACAGCGCAACGATGCCGTGATCCATCTTCTTGATCGGGAAAGCGTGCAGATCGACGAAATCGCCGGCGACATGCAGCGCCGTGATCTGGCGGCTGCCGTCGGCCATCACCTTGTAGCGCGCCGCAAAACCGTCGAGCAGTAGCGTGCTGTAGCCAGGCCTGCTTCCTTCGGAGACGAGATCCTCCCCGGCAGCAAAATACCTGTCTTTGACGATGATCGCCCTGAGATGGCTTTCCTCTTCATCCGACAGCACATCGCGGCTTCCAAGGTTGAGCAGCAGGGATTCAATCAAGGGCCTGCCCCCCGATATCGCGAGGGGCCCGACCGATTTCGATGCAACCCAGTTTTTCTATAAGAATCAATGCCTAGCCTCGGGAACAATTGTCTTCATCTGTGATTTCCCCTCTAACGCGTAGGGAAAAACCATGGCTCGCTACTATTTCGATCTACACAACGGGGAAGGTCCCACGCGCGATGAGCACGGCACCGAGCTCAGATCTCGTGAAGACATTCCGAAGGAAGTGACCCGCATCCTGCTGGATGTGGCCCGGGACGAACTGCCTGCGGGTGACCGCATGACGATCGCCGTCACCGTTCGCAACGAGAAAGGCGATCCGGTCACGGTTGCCAGCCTCGTCTTCAACAATGAATGGCTCGACATCTTGCGATAGCGGCCGCCGTTCAAGGGCTGCCGCCGGTCACACATACGCATCAATCCGACTCGGTCGATTGTGACGCGACGCTAAGACCCGTCTTCATAGCCGACAATTAAATTTGACATAGTCTTTCGATTGCTTCGGCTCGATCGACAGCTATTCAAGGCCGGCGCGCCGATCGCGGCTCTTTCGAAATTTCTTCGAGAACCAGCCGGATTTCCGCCAGCGGCCGCCGGCTTTCATCGAAGAGTTCCACCGACAGCATATTCAAAGGCGCAGCCGGCAGGCCTTCGGCGGCCATCTCCGCGAGCACGCGCCGCGCCTCCGCTTTGGCAGCCTCGACGGAGTCGAAATCATATCCCGTCTCGGTCGCCCCGACGCCATCCCGATCGAAAAGCTGAAAGTAGAATTTCGGCACGACACATCCCCCGCTAGATGGGCCTAACGGGCCGGCGGCAAACATGTTCCGCCGGAACGGCTGCAACGGACGCCGTCAGAAGGTGCCGGCTTCCGGAGAGGCCATTTCCTCGATACCGTCGACGCGGTCGGGGTAGAAGGCGAGATGGTCCTTGATATTGCTGACCGCTGCATTCGGCGCCTCATAGGTCCAGACGGCATTCTTCGAGCGCTCGCCGCCTGCAATGATGCTGTAATAGGAGGCATCGCCCTTATAGGGGCAATGGCTGGTGTGGTCGGTGCGCTGCAGCAGCGACATGTCCACATCCCTCCGCGGAATATACTGCACCGGCGGATAGGAGGCCTCGCGCAGCGTCAGCGCATCGTGGGTATCGGCGATGATCTTGCCGCCGAGCGTGACGACGACGCGGGAGGGATTGTGCTCGACGGTGATCGGGTGGTCCGGCCCCGGGATCTTGATCGTCTTGTCTGACATGGTGGTTCGTCTCCAGGAGATATCGGCCCCTTGGAGATAGGGCGGGCACGCTGCCGGCCCAAGGCCTGGAATGCCACCTTTGCTGAAGTGTCGCTCCCTTAGAATTCAAAATGCCGCGATTCCACGCTCAGCAACGCCGTTTTCGGCGCCGCCGGCCAATGGTGCGCAAGCGCATCGGCCACCGTGGCGACCAACCCCTCCATGTCCTCACCGGCCGAAGCATGCAAGGCCTCGGCAACGATCAGCACCGAGCGCGTCGTCTGCCGCACGGCCGAAAGCCCGCTCTGCCGGTTCGTCCAGCGCCGCGCATGCGCGTTCCCCACCCCGTCTGCGAAGATCACCTCGTTCGGCTCCGGATGTTCGCTCACGCCGCCGAAGGTCAGATAGGTCTCGTCACCCCCGGCCCGTCGAACCTCGAGATCGCCGACGATCCTTTCCGCGTCGAAGACGGCGATCGGGATGGCGAAAGCGAGCGAAATCGCATTGCTGAGATCGATGAGCGGATGCAGGCGCGGCAGCGCATGCTCCTGACGGAAGCGCCGCAGCAGCGCCTCGGAAGCGCAGCGATATTGCGTCGGCTTCAGCCCCATACGGGAGAAGCCGCGCCGCCAGGCCTGGATTTCGGGGAATTCGCCTTCCTGCGTTTCGGCCAGCCGGGCCTCGGCGATCGCGCTGAAGTGTGCGATCGCCTCCTCGACATCGACATCCGCATCGATGCCTCCCGCATGGAGCGCGCCAGCGCGAAGCTCCGGAAAGACCTGCCATATGGCATCGGAATGGCTGAACTGCATGGTCTATCTCCCCTCGACGCGCTTAACCGCGACACGGCTCCCGGCAAGGGCCAGCCCGAGCACGGCGGCCAGCACGCAGGTGATGCCGGCGATCTGGCTGAGCCCGACCGGCTCGCCAAGGATGATGAAGGCAAGCATGACGGCGGAAACGGGAGCAAGCGCGGTGAAGAGCGCAGCTTCCGTGCCGCTGACCCTCTCCGCCCCCGCATACCACAATAGAAATCCGCCGACGGTCGGCACCAGCGCATAGTAGACGACGGCGGCGACCGCGCTTCCCGACAGACCCTCTGCGAGAGGCGCTTCGAAAACAGCCGGGATGACGGCGACGATGAAGCCGATACCGGTCATCAGCGCCGACTGGGCAAGCGGCGCGATCTCCGTTTTCAGTTTTTTGTTCAGCAGGATGAACACTCCCTCGCAGACCACCGCCAGGAAGATCAGCGCATTCCCGGCAAGCGAGCCTCCTGCGGCCTCCGGCGTGGCGGCGATCGACAGAACGCCTGCCGTCGCCAGCGCCACAGCGAGAAGCAGGCCACGCTGCGGCCGTTCGCCAAGCAGCAGAATGGAGATTGCGGCCGACACCACCGGCAGCGTGCCGATGATGACACCGGCATCGGCCGCCGAGGTCAGGCTGAGGCCAGAAATTAGCAGCGTCGTATAGCCGACGCTACCGGCCCCGGCTTGAATGACGAGGATGAGGCGGTCTTTTCCGGAGAGCTTCGGCAGCCGCGCGCCGGTCGCCCGCATCAACACGAGAAAGATGGGAAAGGCGATGGCGAAACGCAACGCGGTGGCGCTGAACGGCGGCAGGCCTGATGCAATGAGCTTGCTTGATACAACCGTGCTTCCCACAGTCAGCATGGCCAGCGCCAGATAGAGATAACCTTGAACCTGTCTCGACATCCGCGTCTCCTGTTGGACGCGCCGAGAAAACAGCAAGGGCCTGCCGGGGTCTTGAACGAAATTGCAGGTTCAGAGAAAGGCGCCGGCATAGAGGCGCGGCGACAGACCGTATTTGCGCACGAAGACGCGCGTCATATGGCTCTGATCGGCAAAGCCGCTGGCAAAAGCCGCTTCCGCCAGCGGCATGCCCTGAGCAATCAGCCGCCGTGCAATATGGATGCGGGCCTGGACGAGATAGGCATGCGGTGTCAGGCCGGTCGCCTTGGCAAAACCACGCAGCACCTGGAAGCGGCTGAGCCCACTTTCCCGGGAGAGATCGGCAAGCGAGACGGCGGCAAGCGGATCGTCATCGATCAGCTCTCGCGCCGCACGGATCGACGCCGGCACCGGCGGCCTCTGTTCGGCGCCGCCGCGCTCGCGCATGACGTCGGCGACGAGTTGCAGAAGCAGTTCCTCGCAGAGCAGCCCGTCCGCCGCAGCGCCGGTTGCCGCACGGAACAGCGTTTCGAAGCGGCCGGCGATCGCGCGGTTACGGATGACGGGATGCGGAATTTCCGATCGCCCTACCCCGTCTTCGCCGATCTCGTGCGCCAGACCGGTGACGATGGCGGGATCGAAATAGAGAATGCGCCAGGATCGTCGCTGGCCGATCGGCGCGCCGTCATGCACCTCGTTCGGATTGACCGTAATGATGTCACCGGCCTCGGCCTCGACCATGCCGCGGCCGCTGAGCGAGGACTGCGCACCGGCGGACATCAGGCCGATGCCGAATTGCTCATGCGTGTGGCGGGCGAAGCTGTGATGCGTTTCCGCTTCTACCGCTTCGACGCCAGTCAGCGCCGAGCGCAACATCCTGAACTGGTTTTTCGCCATCGTCTGTCCGCAGGTCCGATCACGGGCCACTCTGCCAGTCGGACGGAGAGGAGGCAACGCCTAGAAGAACTCGTCGAGCAGTTGATAGTAGCCGAGCCTCGCCGGATCCGCGGCCGGCAGGCCGTAGCGGTCGAGGAAGGGCCGCACCAGCGCCGCGCCGAAATTATAGGCGATGCTGCGGCAGGCAAGCGCGATATCCTGATAGCGGTCGGCGACGCCAAGGCGACTGCAGTCGATATAGCCGGAAAATCCCTTTTCGGAGGCGATGAAATTCGGCAGGCAGGCATCGCCATGGGTGACGACGAGATCCTCGCGGCCCGGCCTTCTGCTTTCGAGTTCGGCAAACAGGGCTTCGGCACTCTTTCCAAGCCGCGTCTCATCGAAATCGGTCTCGTCGACGATGCCGGCCTGCATCCGCGCTTTCGCCGCCGCAATGCGTCTCTCCAGCCGATGGTCGAAAGGGCAGGATGCGATCGGCAGCCGATGCAGGTCGAGAAGGGCTACCGCCAGCAGTTCGACCCGCGCAAACGGCGTCAGCGCCGACGCGCTGGCGAGGTCATTACCCGGCAGCGCGCTGATCAGCAGCCGGTTGTGCGCACCGTCGCTATCCTCTGCTATGACATCGGGACAGGGCAGACCGGACGCCTTGAGCCAACGCAGCCTGGCTGCCTCGTCGGCGAGCTCGCCGAAAGGGCCGGCCTGTTCGGCCTTCAGATAAAGCGTCGGCAATCCGGGAGCTTCGAGCCGGAAGACGCTCGCCGCAGAACGTCCGAGCGCATCGCGCTCGAACCGGTATCCGGCCAGGCGGGCATCAAGCGCGCCCGCTGCCAGCGGTTGATCTTCTTGGCAATTCGACATGATATCCATGCCATTGACGCTGCCGCATTATCCCGACAGGGCGATGCACTGCAAGCGGCACGATCGGTCAGCGCATATCGGCGCTGGACGCCCTCTGCGACTTCAATGAACAGTTTCGGGGGGCGCGGCTTCGAGAAGGATTTCGAAAGCCTCTTCCAGAGCCGCCACCAGAATATCGGTCAGTTCGTCGCCTTTGTTCTCCAGGAACAGCGCGCTCACGGCTTCGTCCTGACGCTCCAAAAAACGCTCGATCTCGTTCGACATATCATTTGTCCTCTTCTTCACCGGAAACATCACGGCCATGAGAAGAGGCTAGGTGCGGTTCCTTGCGCGTGGCTTGTTGCCGGCCAGACTGTATCGAGACAGTGAAACTAATCCTCAATACCATACTTCGCGTACTGGCTACGAGGGATCAATCCGCCGGCCTTGTGGGCAAACGACACGACCTTCGTGGCATTCTCATCCACTTCGCAACGGAAGCGAACATGGTACCAGCCCCTGGCTGTGCTAAAAGCTGCGTCATCGATATCGAGGAGAGTACCGGTTGGCAGCCGACGAAAAGGCAAATCGATAGGAGCATAGCTCGGCGAATCGTGAACGAGCTGCCCTTGAAGTTCAGTCGCGCAAAGTTTGGCCACTCGTTCTTTGCGCGGAAGGCCATCGATCGCAGTCTGCGCAAGCAAATTGCCATCTCCAATGTGCGAAAACAGCGTTTTTGCCTTGGGCAGATCGTTGTTTTTAGCGACCGTTTTCGACTTTTCAGCGGTCTTCTGCTCCAGTGGTTTGGCCTGCTCGATACTCGTCGTGGCTTCGCCGGACATGTCTGTCGGCGGCCCATTGGGCTTCGGGGAAACGTCCGTTGTCGCAACCTCTGGAAGCTTCACATCATCTGGGACGAGCTTTGAAGCAGGCGTCTCAGTTTCAGGCTTTTCCGCGGCAGCCTGTGTCGGCCTCTGCTCCGGTTCCGCATCGTGCTCCGGTGGAGTTGATGCGGGTTTGGCTTCGCCTTGAGACGATTTTCCCGCCAACGATCTTTCGGGGCCGCTATTCCTGTCGCCAAACTGGACGACAGGGTTCAGGGTCGGCATCGGCTTCGCCTGCTCGGGAGCTTTCTGAGCCGGCGGCGGAGGAGGAGGTGGTGGTGGCGGAGGAGGTGGCGGTGGCTGCTTCTTGGCCTCTTCCGGCGGCTTCGGCTCCGGTGGTTTTTCCTCGGGCTTGGGCTCCGGCTTCTTCTCCTCCGGCGGCGGAACGAGCTCCACCTTGACGCTCTCGTCTTCGGCGGGCTTCGGCTCGATCTTCGGCAGCCCGAAAATCAGAAGAGCAATGATGGGAATATGCGCGACAACGGACGCGACGACACCCCAGCGGATTTGAGGCCGCTGTTTTCCCGTTTCATGCTGCGTTTCCGCTGGTTCCACGTCTTCTTCTGTCACAGCAGCGATGTGGCCTTTAAAGCCGGCAGCATCAAGCCACAAAAGAAAAAAACCGCGTGATCGCAGCAGCCATTCAAAGTGCTACAGCGTCCTTTGCGCGTCCGAAAAGACGCGCGGCGCTATGGTGTCATTGGTCGGCGGCTCCATCGTCCGCCACCAGGTCATGGACCCGCCATTCGCTTTGCGGAATGGCATCGCCGATGAGAAAGGCGAAGGACGCGACCTTGCCGGAGGCGGCATTGAGCTCGCATTTGAACTGAATATTGTACCACTTCCGTTTGCTGCGGAAGGCGCCGCCCTTCACCTCGACCCTGTTGCCGCTGACCTTCTCCGCCGCCATCGCATAGGGCGCGAGCGCATCCGGCGCCATCGCCGGCTGCGCGCGGCGCACCTGTTCCAGCGCCTCCAGGTCACAGAGCTGCAGATTGCGCTCGCTGCCGGCAAGGCCGCGCAGCGCCTCGCGGGCGCGCCGGCTGCGCGGATCTGACAACACCGTCTCCGAAAACAGCTGGCCCGCCTGGACGAATACACCAGGCTTCGGCGGCACCGGAGGGACGGAAGCCCATTCAGGCGACCTCGCGGCCGCCGGCGCCTCCTCCTGATGCGGCGGAGCGATCTCCTGGACCGGCGCACTCGCATCCGGCTTTGCCGTAGCGGGTGCAGGCGCCGCGACCCGCTGCGCTATCGCAGAAGGTTTGGCGACTTCGGGAACGATATCAACCGTAATGCCGTCGTCCGGCAACGGTGCCGGCGGCTCAGGTCTCGGAAGCAGCAGGAGCAGCAGTGCAAGCATGACGGCATGCAGAGCGAACGAGGCGAAAGCGCCCCGCTCGATGCTTTCGCCCCGATTTTCCCACACCAGTGCCATCGCTCAGGAAGCAGCTGTCGGACAATCGAAGGCGGCCATAAAACCCGGGAACGCTTTCATCAAGAGCCCTGCCGATACGCCACGAGGAATTAAGGACAGGGCGACAGTGCCAGTCTGACGCGAGTTGCGCAACGCTTATGACCGCCGATAGCGGTCCTTTGTCGCGATCAACCAAGTGAGCCGATGATCTCTCGATAGGCGGCCTCCGGGAATGCCTTCAGTGTCTGGGTGCGGACATTGCCGCCCATCGCGAGCGAGAGGCCAAACCGCGCCATCACGGCATCGTCAGGCGCTTCGCAGACAGCCACCATGTCGTGGCCGCCCATCGTCAGAAAGAACTGATTGAAGGAGCCGCCCATGTCGCCGAGCAATTTCTTCGCCGCATCCAGCCGTTTTGACGAGTCGCGAACGTTGCGCACACCTTGGTCCGTCCAGTTGATCAACACAATGTAAGTGGTCATTTCGCACCTCCCAACGGAGGATTCGCCCGACGCGGGCATGCACCGGTCCTCGCTCGCGCATCGCGATCGATTTCTTCCCCCGTGGCCGGACTATAATCTTGTCACCACCCAGCGACAAGAAAGCCGCCGGGATCATTGGTATTAGGCATGTCGCCCAAAAGTGTGCAGAAAGTCGAGATAACCCCGCGTCTGGGACTGCGTACAAAATTTCTTCGTACACAGAGCTTCAGTGCGCGCTCGCGTGGCACCTAAAAGCGGACCTCCAAACGTTCGACATGGCAGCAGATCACAGATTGAGACTAGGCGAGCAATGTGGGGCCGAAACACCGGTTGCGAGATAACGACTGGATGACACAAAGACGGAAAGCAAAAAGCCGGACATGAAGCCCGGCTTTCGCAATCGTAGAGATCTTGTCGTCGCTCAGCTGTCGAGGAACGAGCGCAGCTTTCTGGAGCGGCTCGGATGCTTCAGCTTGCGCAGCGCCTTTGCCTCGATCTGGCGGATACGTTCTCGGGTGACCGAGAACTGCTGGCCGACTTCTTCGAGCGTGTGGTCGGTGTTCATGCCGATGCCGAAGCGCATGCGCAGGACGCGTTCCTCGCGCGGCGTCAGCGAGGCCAAAACGCGGGTCGTCGTTTCGCGCAGGTTCGCCTGGATGGCGGCGTCGATCGGCAGCAGCGCGTTCTTGTCCTCGATGAAATCGCCGAGATGCGAATCCTCTTCGTCGCCCACCGGGGTTTCGAGCGAGATCGGCTCCTTGGCGATCTTCAGGACCTTGCGGACCTTTTCGAGCGGCATCGCAAGCTTTTCGGCCAGTTCTTCCGGCGTCGGCTCGCGGCCGATCTCGTGCAGCATCTGGCGCGACGTGCGGACGATCTTGTTGATCGTCTCGATCATGTGCACCGGAATGCGGATCGTGCGGGCCTGGTCGGCGATCGAACGGGTGATCGCCTGACGGATCCACCATGTCGCATAGGTCGAGAACTTGTAGCCGCGGCGGTATTCGAACTTGTCGACCGCCTTCATCAGGCCGATATTGCCTTCCTGAATGAGGTCGAGGAACTGCAGGCCGCGGTTCGTGTACTTCTTGGCGATGGAGATGACGAGGCGAAGGTTTGCTTCGACCATTTCCTTCTTGGCGATGCGCGCTTCGCGCTCGCCCTTCTGCACCATATGCACGATGCGGCGGAATTCCGAGATCGAGATCCCGGTCTCGGTCGCCAGATTCTGGATCTCCTGGCGGATGTCGCGGATCGTCGTGTTTTCACCCCTGGCGAATTCCTTCCAGCCGCGAGCAGCCAGATTGCCGATCGACTTCATCCAGTTCGGGTCGAGCTCGGCGCCCTGGTACTGCTCCAGGAAGGAGTCGCGCTTGACGCCATAGGATTCGGCCAGACGCAGCAGGCGGCCTTCGTTGGAAACGAGGCGCTTGTTGATGTCGTAGAGCTGCTCGACCAGAGCATCGATGCGGTTCTGGTTCAGGGACAGAGACTTGACGGCCTTGATGAGCTCATCCTTGAGTTCCTTGTAGCGGCGCTCCTGGGCGGTAGACAGCGTGCCGGAAGCCGACAGCCGCTGCTCGACCTGCTGGTCCTGCAGCTTGCGCAGCTTCTTGTAGGTCTCGGCGATCGTATCCAGCGTCTCCATCACCTGCGGACGAAGCTCTGCTTCCATCGCCGCCAGCGAAAGGTTGGATTCGTCCTCGTCCTCTTCCTCCTCTTCGGGAGGCAGGCCTTCGCCGCCGACATCGGTAATGTCGTCGTCGCCGGAGCGGGCGCGGCGGGTCTTTTCCTTTTCCTCGGCGAGCTTGCGGTCGGCCTCGATCTTCTCCGGGCTCTGGAACTGCGGCGCAGCCTTGGCTTCAGGACCTGAATAGGTCGTTTCGAGATCGATGATCTCGCGCAGCAGCGTCGTGCCTTCGTTGAGTTCGTCACGCCAGATGATCAGCGCCTGGAAGGTCAGCGGGCTCTCGCAGAGGCCTGCGATCATCGTTTCGCGGCCGGCCTCGATGCGCTTGGCGATCGCGATTTCGCCCTCGCGGGAGAGAAGCTCCACCGAGCCCATCTCGCGCAGGTACATACGAACAGGATCGTCTGTCCGGTCTGTCGGTTCTTTCTTCTTGGCGGTCGCAAGCGCCGTGCCGCTCGAAGGTGCGAGCTCGCCGCCTTCGCTGTCCTCGTCACCGCCGGCGTCGTCGTCATCGCCGCCGCCGGAAGCACCGGCTTCCTCGGCTTCTTCGTCCTCGATGACGTTGATGCCCATATCCGACAGCATCGACATCGTGTCTTCGATCTGCTCGGACGTCACTTCTTCGGACGGCAGGACAGCGTTGAGCTCGTCCATCGTCACATAGCCGCGCTTCTTGGCGGCCTTGATCATCTTCTTGACCGCGTCGTCGGAAAGATCGAGAAGAGGGCCGTCGCTTGCGCCGTCGCGTTCGACTTCCGCGTCTTCGTTCTCTTTGACCTTGGTTGCCATTTATATCGTCGCCTTCCTGACGCTATCCAATCTCGCTACGGTGAATGGGCCGTCTCAGGGCCTGACGCGTCGCTCGCGCCGCCCTCGAATCACCTTTGCCCACCTAACGGGATGACATTTAAAGCCTGATTAACCACGATCGCCGGCACCGGACAGCAAAGCTTTCTTGCTTTTGGATTTCCGGCCATGGTTGCGCGATCCGCCTTGACCCAGTTCACCGTTTCAACAAGTCGAACGGTGATTCCCACATTTTTTGTTCTCGTCAAGCTTTTCCAGAAAAAAAGCTCACGAAATATCGGAAAAAGCCTTATCCACAGGCTTTGAACCGCGGCAGCGATTGCGAAGCCTTATTTAAGATGCGGCGAACAAAAGACAAGGGCAGCAAATATTTTGCCCGCCATACCCGTTATTTCCACCATTTTTGCAGTTGTACCGATGATATATGCGCCTTCAGCCTGAAGAATCTAACGCGCCGCGCCGTCATAGGCCTTCACCGTCAGCGCCCCGAGATCGACCGCGGGAATGCAGCGCAGATTGATCGAGGCCATCGCCGCGCCATCCGGGGTCACGGCTTCACCAAACGGCGCGATGCCGCAATTGGCGCAGAAGTGATGCCGGATGACATGGCTGTTGAAAGTATAGGTCGAGAGATTGGCCTCGGGCGTCTTCAGCACCAGCTTGTCACGCGGCACGAAGGCGAGAAGCCCGCCCCGCCTGCGGCAGAGCGAGCAGTTGCAATCCAGCGCCTCGGTGAATTCGCCTTCGACCTCGAAAGCAACGTTGCCGCAATGGCAGCTTCCTTCATAAATCATGTCGTCCTCCTCACATCCAATCCATGACGACCTTGCCGGAGTTGCCCGACCGCATCGCCTCGAAGCCATCGCGGAAATCGTCGATGCCGATCCGATGGGTGATGATGGGCGCAAGGTCGAGGCCGCCCTGGACGAAGGCGATCATCTTGTACCAGGTCTCGAACATCTCGCGGCCATAGATGCCCTTGAGATTAAGCATCTTGAAGATCACCTTGTTCCAGTCGATCTCGAAACCAGCAGGCGCGATGCCGAGAATGGCGATCTTGCCGCCATTGTTCATCTTGTCGATCATGTCGCGGAAGGCGGGGGCCGCTCCCGACATTTCAAGCCCGACGTCGAAACCCTCCGTCATGCCGATCGCCTTCATCACATCGGCGAGGTTTTCCTTGGAAGCATCGACGACGTGGTCAATGCCGAGTTTGCGGGCGAGATCCAGCCGGTGCGGATTGATATCGGTGATGACGACCTTGCGGGCGCCGGATCGCTTGGCGACGAGCGCGCCCATGATGCCGATCGGGCCGGCGCCGGTGACGAGCACGTCCTCGCCGACAAGATCGAAGGAGAGTGCGGTATGCACGGCATTGCCGAACGGGTCGAAGATTGCCGCGATCTCGTCTGATATATCGTCCGGGATCGGCACGACATTGCTTTCGGGGATGCAGACGAATTCGCCGAAGGAACCCGGGCGGTTGACGCCGACGCCAAGCGTGTTGCGGCAGAGGTGCCCCCTGCCCGCCCGGCAGTTGCGGCACTTGCCGCAGACGATATGCCCCTCGCCGGAGACGCGCTCGCCGACATGATAGCGGGTGACCGCCGAACCGATCTCGGCGATCTCGCCGGAAAATTCATGGCCGACCACCATCGGCACCGGAATGGTCTTCTGCGCCCACTGGTCCCAGTTCCAGATATGGACGTCGGTGCCGCAGATCGCCGATTTCTTCACCCGGATCAGCACATCGTTCGGCCCGACCTCGGGCACCGGCACATTCTCCATCCAGAGCCCGACTTCCGGTTTCGCTTTGACCAGTGCCTTCATCATGTTCGACATATCTGTATTCCTTGGCCCCGTATCTGTCGCAGCCCCTCATCCGCCTGCCGGCCCTTTCTCCCCGCAAGCGGGGCGAAGGGATATGCCGCACCGTTTCCGCATTCTCAAGCGGTCCGTTGGGCACGTCCCCTCTCCCCGCGAGCGGGGAGAGGGTTAGGGTGAGGGGCAGCATCGCCTATTCTCAAATCACACCCAATTCCCGCCCTGCCTCGGCAAAAGCCGCGATCGCCCGCTCCACATCCGCCCGCGAATGCGCCGCCGACATCTGCGTGCGAATGCGGGCCTGGCCTTTCGGCACCACGGGGAAGGAGAAGCCGATCACATAGATCCCCTTCTTCAGCATCAGGCCCGCCATGTCCTGGGCGAGCTTGGCGTCACCCAGCATGACGGGGATGATCGGATGGCCTTCGCCGGCAAGCGTGAAACCGAGCTTGGTCATCTCTGTGCGGAAGAGATCCGCATTGTCGGAAAGGCGCTTGCGCAAGGCATCGCCGTTTTCGATGAGATCGAACACCTTGAGCGAGGCCGCAGCGATGACAGGCGCCAGCGTGTTCGAGAACAGATAGGGCCGCGAGCGCTGCCGCAGCCATTCGACGACTTCAGCCTTGGCCGAAGTGTAACCGCCCGAGGCGCCGCCGAGCGCTTTGCCAAGCGTGCCGGTGATGATGTCGATCCGGCCCTCGACACCGCAATGTTCGGCCGAACCGCGGCCGTTCTTGCCGACGAAGCCAACGGCGTGGCTGTCATCGACCATGACCATCGCGCCGTATTTCTCGGCGAGATCGCAGACACCGCCGAGATTGGCGATGATGCCGTCCATCGAGAAGACACCGTCGGTGGCGACCAGCTTGAACCGGCTGCCTTCGGCCTTTTTCAATTCCTCTTCGAGTGCTGCCATGTCGTTATTGGCGTAGCGGAAACGCTTGGCCTTCGAAAGCCTGACGCCGTCGATGATCGAGGCGTGGTTCAGCGCGTCCGAGATGATCGCGTCCTCTTCGGACAGCAGCGTTTCGAACAGGCCGCCATTGGCATCGAAGCAGGAGGAATAGAGGATCGTGTCTTCCATGCCGAGGAAGGCGGAGATGCGCGCCTCGAGTTGCTTATGCTCCTCCTGCGTGCCGCAGATGAAGCGCACCGAAGCCATGCCATAACCGTAGCGGTCGAGCGCCTGCTTGCCGGCCTCGGCCAGTTCCTCGTTGTCGGCAAGGCCGAGATAGTTGTTGGCGCAGAAATTCAGCACCCGCTCACCGGTGGAAATGCCGATCTCGCCCGCCTGCTTGGAAGTGATGACCCGCTCGGATTTATAGAGGCCGGCATCCTTCAGCACCGAAATCTCGTTGCGGAGATGGGAGAGAAATTGCGAGGTCATGGGGCGGCCCTTCGTGAAGATTTCCGTGCCAGCCGGGTTAGCATATCGCCGCCGGCTTGTCTTCTTCAGCGCTGGACCGAGATCAGCCGTGAGCCTTCAGCCCTTGTCGTGCGAGAGAATGATCTCGAGGAAGGCATCGCCGTAGCGTTCGAGCTTCGCCTGCCCGACGCCCGATATGGCGAGCAATTCCTTGCGGCTTCGCGGCTTCTCCGTGGCGAAGGCGATGAGTGTCGTATCGGGAAAGACGACATAGGGCGGCACGCCGAGCGATTTCGCGATCGCCATGCGCTCGGCCCGCAGCGCCTCGAAGAGAGCGCCATCGGCGCCTGACAAGCCGGATTTGCGCTCGCCGCGCTCCGCCTTCTTCGTACGCCGCTCCGAGGCCGGGCGGTCCTTGCGAAAGAACACCTGCCGCTCGTGCTTGAAGACGGCCCGCGCCTCCGGCTCCAGCTTCAGCGCGCCGAAAGCTTCGTGATCGACGCGGATCAGACCCATGGCGAGCAGCTGACGGAACACGGATTGCCAGACACGCGCCGGAATATCCTTGCCGGCACCGAAGACCGGCATCTCGGCGTGACCGAAACGCTCGGTCTTTTCGTTGACGTTGCCGAGGAGCACGTCGACGACATGGCCGGCGCCGAAACGCTCGCCGGTGCGATAGATGGCGGCCAGCGCCTTGATCGCCGCCTCCGTGCCCTCCCAGGTTTCGACCGGCTTCAGGCAGGTGTCGCAATTGCCGCAATGGCCGGCATGCGCTTCGCCGAAATGGGCAAGGATCGCCTGGCGCCGGCAAGAAGCCGTCTCGCAGATCGCCAGCAATGCGTTGAGTTTGGCGCGTTCGACCCGCTTGATCTCGGCGGCGGCACTGCCCTCGTCGATCATCCGGCCGCGCTGGATGACGTCGGCCATGCCATAGGCCATCCAGACCTCCGACGGCAGGCCGTCGCGCCCGGCGCGCCCGGTCTCCTGATAATAGGCTTCCACCGAGCCCGGCAGGTCGAGATGGGCGACATACCGCACATTCGGCTTGTCTATGCCCATGCCGAAGGCGACGGTGGCGACCAGGCAAAGATTCTCTTCTTTCAGGAAGGCATCCTGATTGGCGTCGCGAACCGCCCTGTCCATGCCGGCATGATAGGCGAGCGCGCGGATGCCCTGCCCGTTCAGCCAGTCGGCCGTATCCTCGACCTTGGCGCGCGACAGGCAATAGACGATGCCGCTGTCGCCCTTATGGCCGGAGAGGAACCTCAAGAGCTGCTGGCGCGGCTGGTCACGCTCGACGATCTCGTAGGCAATGTTCGGCCGGTCGAAACTGGTGGTGAAGATCTCCGCGGCATCGAGCCCCAACCGCTCGATGATGTCGTCGCGCGTATGCGGATCGGCCGTCGCCGTCAGCGCCACGCGCGGCACGCCGGGATATTGTTCACCGAGCCGGCCGAGGGCACGATATTCCGGCCGGAAATCATGGCCCCATTGCGAGACGCAGTGGGCCTCGTCGATGGCAAAGAGCGCGATCTTCTCGTTGGCGATCAGCTCGCGGAACCCGTCGGTCAGAATGCGCTCGGGCGTCACGTAGAGAAGGTCGAGGTGGCCTGCCGAGAGCGCGCGACGAACCTCGACGAATTCCTCGCGCGACAGCGACGAATTGAGCGCTGCGGCACGGATGCCGAGCTGCTTCATCGCCTCCACCTGATCGCGCATCAGCGCAATCAGCGGCGAAACGACGATGCCGACGCCATCGCGGCAAAGCGCCGGGATCTGAAAACACAGCGATTTGCCCGCACCTGTGGGAAAGAGCACGACAGCGTCGCCGCCGGAAACCACATGTTCGACCACCTGCTGCTGCTTGCCGCGGAAGGAGGAATAGCCGTAGACCTGCTTGAGGATAGCGAGTGGCGAGCGGCCGGAAGAAAACAGCGCGCCGGAAGCGCAAAAGCCCGGTTCATTGCGTTCGGTCAGCGACATCAGTGGTTCGCCGCCCCTTTGACGCGGCCGGAAAGCACCCCGAAGCCATCGATGATCGCCTCCTGGTTCTCAAGGCGCACCCCTTCGAAATGCACTTCCTGCTGCGCGCGCATCAATTGAACGATCGCCTCGCCGTCGCCGGCTTCGGTCGCCAGCGCAATCTCTCGCTCGAGTTCGATCTTCTGCCGGCGCAGCGCCTTCGCCCGCTTGTGGAAGGCCAGCGCCTGGCGGTAGCCTTCGCGCGCATCCTCCATCGCCGCCTCCTCGGTCGCCGTCCAGAGCCGGGCATTGCGCACCTGCTGATCGAGGCTCTTGATGAGCGGACCGAAACCCTCGAATTCCAACCGTTCGGTGAGATATTCGCGTGTCAGATGCGGGCCGGCGACGGCAGCGGCAGCCCCGAGCATCGCCGACCAGAGCCGCTGCAGCTCGCGGCTGTCATAGTCGATCGCGGCGATTTCGTCATAATCGTCGATCATCAGCGAGGGGTGATTGATGACAGTCAGCGCCAACACGCTTTCGCGCAACGCCGTATTGTCCCGGTGGCCGCGCACGGGGCCGGAGCGGGCGAGCCGGTCGGAAATGATGCTGGGGCTTTTCGGCCCCGCCTTGCCGGCATTGTCGCGGCCCGGGCGGTAATTGCCATTGCCCGCGAAGCCGCCGCGGCGCTCGCCATTGTTGCGGTTCTGGAACTGCGGCTGGAAGAAAGCGTTCAGCCGGTCGCGAATATCCTGCTGGTAGTGGCGGCGCACATTCTCGTCGGCGATGACGGCGACCAGTTGCTTCAGCCGTGCTTCGAGCTCGGCGCGCGCCTCGGGCGTGTCGAACTTGCCGGTATTGATCTCCCGGCTCCACAGCATCTCGGAAAGCGGCTTTGCCTGGCTCATCACCTTGTCGAAGGGCGCGCGGCCCTCGTCGCGCACAAGATCGTCCGGGTCCTTGCCGTCGGGCAGAAGCGCGAAGCGGACGGAACGGCCGGGCTTCAGATGCGGCAGCGCCAGTTCGGCGGCGCGATTGGCGGCGCGGATACCGGCCCCGTCGCCATCGAAGCAGAGCACCGGTTGCGGCACCATCTTCCAGAGCAGTTCGAGCTGGTTTTCGGTAAGCGCCGTGCCGAGCGGCGCAACGGCATTCTCGACGCCGGCCTGATAGAGCGCGATCACGTCCATATAGCCTTCGACGGCGATGATGGTGCCCGTCGCATTGTCATCCTGAGGGTCGCCGCGGCCCGGTCCCTGGATCGCGCGCCGCGCACGGGCGAAATTATAAAGAACATTGCCCTTGTGGAAGAGCTCCGTCTCGTTCGAGTTCAGATATTTCGCCGGCGCATCCGCAGACATGGCACGGCCGCCGAAAGCGATGACCTTCTCTCGCGACGAAAGGATCGGGAACATAATGCGGTCGCGGAAGCGATCGTAGGAAACCGGCACGTTTTCATGGACGACCAGGCCACAGGCCTCGATCTGCTCCTTGAGCACGCCCTTGCCGGCAAGAAATTCCTTCAGCGCATTGCGGCTGTCGGGCGCATAGCCGAGACGGAAGGTCTCGATGGTGCGTCCCGTCAGCCCGCGGTCGCGCAGATAGGCCCGTGCCCTCGCCCCATTCGCCGTCTGCAACTGGTCCTGGAAAAATTGCGTCGCCATTTCCATGACGTCGATCAGCGAACCGCGCTCCTTCTCACGCTTCTCCATCACAGGATCGGCCAGCGGCATCGGCATGCCGGCCATATCGGCGATCTGCTGCACCGCCTCGGGAAAACTCAGGCCCTCGAGTTCGGTCAGGAAGCGGAAATGGTCGCCGGTGACCCCACAGCCGAAGCAGTGATAGCGGCCCTTTCGGTCCTCGCAGTGGAAGCTCGGCGATTTCTCGCCGTGGAACGGGCAGCAGGCCCAATAATCGCCGCGCGATACGTTGGTCTTGCGCTTGTCCCAGCTGACGCGGCGCGCAATCACGTTCGAAATCGGAACGCGGTCGCGGATCTCATCGAGAAAGGTGTTGGAAAAGCGCATCTATACCTCTTGGCCAAGCTCCATATAAGCTGCTTTGCCGCTCCATGCCACGAAACTTGTCATGAAAACCCGCTATTCACAGGCAAGTGCACCGGTTGCTTGCGATGTCGGTTTTCCAATCAACAACACGTTATCGCCCCTGCGACAGGGGTGCGACATTATTGTCCTCGCAGATCGGGAACGGCACCGTCGTGAGTGCTCCACAAAGAGCCAAAGCCTGCCGAATTCCCATATTAAATCCTTTAAAAACAGTGACATATCAATTCCGCCGCTCGGACACCCCCGTCTTACAGCCTACTGCCCGGCCTCCGCTTTGATGCCCCCCAAACCGCCGTTTTCGCCAATCATTATTTTTTTGTAATTTGAATAAGCAGCCAGCCCGCAATAGGTTCGATCTCAACAAAGCGATCCCCGAGCGAAGCACCATCCCTACCCCCGGCGCCGCTTCGCAAGGGTGCCTTTGCAAATACCCTCCGGTTTGGGCCTCGGTCCTGCGTTGCCGGCGGAAGCAAAGAGCAAGAAGGCAGGAGCGCCCCCAGCTCCTGCCTTCTTAAATTTTGGCTCGCCTTGCGACAACTCTCCCTTTGAAATTAACCGCTTATTGACAAAACCGTTGACAGGCGGTGCTGGCATGAAAGATGTATGCGCCGAACTCCTGGACCTCTCCAATGGCTTTTACCGCGGAAAATCTTGCAGCAGACGATCGATTTTTCGCTGCGATCCTGCAGTGCGCCGATCAGATGCTCGCCATCTATCGCGAGAGCCCGCGCATCGCCTCGATCTTCGCCGCGCAGCAGCGCTGGCTGATGGCCCATGCCGGTTTCGCCCTTCACTACGGTCATCCCGACGGCGGCAAGAGCGGCCTCTATTCCGGCCGCTTCATCGATTTCGCGGTCAAGAACGATATCGCCAGCCGCAACACGGCCGCAGCCTTCATGCAGGAAATGCTGGCCTATCGCTTCCTGCGACCGGTTCCCGGCCCCGACAAGCGCACACGCTACCTGGAGCCGACCGAAATCGCCGAGCAGCATTTCACCCGTTGGCTCGTCACCCATATGATGATCCTCGATAGCCTCGACGGCGGTGAGCGCGCCGACAAGATCACTGCCGATCCCTCGGCGATGATGGCAGCGATCCAGCCGCTGATCGCCAAGGCGATCATCGGGAGTGAAGCGGTGCGCAATCCAGGCCCGAC
Organism: Rhizobium sp. BK112; assembly: GCF_014193215.1. Classification (NCBI taxonomy): domain Bacteria; kingdom Pseudomonadati; phylum Pseudomonadota; class Alphaproteobacteria; order Hyphomicrobiales; family Rhizobiaceae; genus Rhizobium; species Rhizobium sp. BK112. Next base: position 465,127 of record NZ_JACHYZ010000001.1, on the reverse strand, counting down.
CTTCAACCTCTTCAACTGGGCAAATTCCGGCGGACTGGTGATGGACTACCTGATCTCGCGCCTTCCGGAATTTCCCCGGACGGCCGACCGCGTCGTTCTCGGCCCTCTGTCGCTCAGGGAACTGCGCGAACAGTTCATGATCTCCAACACCCATCTGAAGCGGCTACTGACGCAGGCGGCGACCATGGAAAGCGTCGGCTGGACAGAACTCTCCCGCAAGGGCGACTTCTGGCTGTCGGGCCACTTCATCCGCGAATATTGGAATTATCAGGCGGCGAAATTCGCCATCGTCGATGCCGCCGCCGAAGCGGTGCTCGGGCCTGCGGTCCGTGACGAGCCGCAGGCACGACGCGTTATCTGAAACTTATCCGTTCAACAATTCCTTGACGGTCGCCGAGGCCTTGGCGAAATCCATCTGGCCGGCATAACGCTCCTTCAGCGCTGCCATCACCTTGCCCATATCCTTGGCGCCCGCGGCACCCGTCTCGGCGATGATCGCCGAGACGTTGGCGCGCACTTCACTGTCGGAAAGCTGCTTCGGCATGAAATCCTGAATGACGGTGATTTCGGCGCGCTCCTTGGCGGCAAGCTCCGGCCGGGAATTCTCCTCGTAGATCTTTGCCGATTCGTCGCGCTGCTTCACCATCTTGGCGAGAATCTGCAGGATCTCGTCGTCGCTCGCCTGCTCCTTGCCGGTGCCGCGATTGGCGATATCGCGGTCCTTGACCGCGGCCTGAATCAGCCGGACGGTGGAAAGCCGCTCCGCATTCTTGGCCTTCATCGCCTCTTTCAGCTGGGTGGCGAGTTGATCGCGCAGCATGGTCTTCACTCCTGTTTTGATGCCGCTTCATAAACCACGCTGATGCGGCGGATCAAATAAATTGCGCGATCAGGGAGATAAAGCGCAGGAAAACGGCGGCAATCTCGGCTACAAAGATTGACGCTAAGCGATTGCGTGGCTATTTACCGCCACCTGCACCAAAATTCGTGATCAGGCCTGAAGCGCGCGGCATTGCCGTGTCCACACGCCTGCGAGATCAAATGGCGACGAGCGCGGCAACGCGCCCACCTGCCGGAAACGGGATGAAGATGACCGCGACAGCACCCTGGACAATCGAAAAGCCGACCGCCCTGCTCGTTCTTGCCGACGGCACGGTCATCGAAGGCAAGGGCATCGGCGCCACCGGCAAAGTGCCGGCCGAAGTGGTCTTCAACACGGCGCTGACCGGCTATGAGGAGATCCTGACGGACCCCTCCTATCTCGGCCAGATCGTCACCTTCACCTTCCCGCATATCGGCAATATCGGCACCAACGAGGAAGACATCGAGGATCTGACGCCGGCCGCCCGGCACGGCGCCGTCGGCGTCATCTTCAAGGCCGACATCACCGACCCTTCGAACTACCGCGCCGCCAAGCACCTCGACCAATGGCTGAAGGCACGCGGCGTCATCGGCCTCTGCGGCATCGACACGCGCGCGCTGACAGCCTGGATCCGCGAGAACGGCGCCCCGAACGCGGTGATCGCCCACGATCCTAACGGCGTCTTCGACATCGAGACGCTGAAGGCCGAAGCCAAAGCCTGGAGCGGCCTCGAAGGTCTCGACCTTGCCAAGATCGCCTCGTCGGGCCAGTCCTCGCAGTGGACCGAAACGCCGTGGGTCTGGAACGAAGGTTACGGTGAACTCAAGGCTGCGGACGCCAAATTCCACGTCGTCTGCCTCGATTACGGCGTCAAGCGCAACATCCTGCGCCTGTTTGCCGGCCTCGACTGCAAGGTGACCGTCATGCCGGCCACAACGAGCGCCGAAGACGTCCTCGCCATGCAGCCGGACGGCATCTTCCTGTCGAACGGCCCGGGCGATCCGGCGGCAACCGGCGAATATGCCGTGCCTGTCATCAAGACGCTGATCAAGACCGACATCCCGGTTTTCGGCATCTGCCTCGGCCACCAGATGCTGGGTCTCGCACTCGGCGCAAAGACCGAGAAGATGCATCAGGGCCATCACGGCGCCAACCACCCCGTCAAGGACCACACGACGGGCAAGGTCGAGATCGTCTCGATGAACCATGGCTTCGCGGTCGACTCGAAGTCGCTGCCTGATGGCGTTGAAGAGACTCACATTTCGCTTTTTGACGGCACCAATTGCGGCCTGCGCGTGCTCGGCAAGCAGGTCTTTTCCGTCCAGCATCATCCGGAAGCTTCTCCCGGCCCGCAGGACAGCCACTATCTCTTCCGCCGCTTCATCAACATGGTGCGCGAAAAGAAGGGCGAATCGGCACTCGCCGAACGCTGATTTCAAGCCACAGCGATTTCCGATGAAGGCTCGCCCAGGCGGGCCTTTTTCTTTATCCGCCCCTTGACCTCAGCTTAAGTTGAGGAATTACAGATCTGCCTGCAAACATCTGATGCAGGAGAAAACTGGATGAGCGGAGCTTTCTACAGGATAGACAAGTTCGTCGTGCCGGCAGCGGCGCGAGAGGAATTTCTCGTCAAAGTGATGATGACCCACAAGCTGTTGGAGGCGCAGGACGGTTTCATCGATCACAGGGTGCTGGAACAGGTCGCCGGCCCAGGCGAATTCAATTTCGTCACGATCGCCGAATGGGAAAATACGGAGGTCGTCGAGCGCGCGGGGGCGGCCGTTGCAGCGGCCCATAGGGTCGCCCATTTCGATCCGCAGGAAATGTTTGCACGTCTCGGCATTCGCGCCGATATCGCCAGTTACAAGCCCGTCGCGGCCTGACGGCAGAGGCGGACGGCTCAGGCGTGGGCCAGCTCCGCCTCCCGGCGAAGGAGAAGGTAGAAGCGCGCACAGAGCATGACGGCGGCGGCTGCCAGCCCGACGAGGAAGCCGAACCAGATGCCGATACCGCCGAAACCCAGCGGGAAGGCAAAGGCCCAGGCCAGGAAGAAGCCGATCGGCCAGTAAGCGATCAACGCCATGATCATCGGTACGCGCGCGTCCTTGAGACCGCGCAGCAATCCATTGGCGATCACCTGCAGCCCGTCGACGAGCTGGAAAAGCCCGGCAACGACGATCAGCGGCCCGGCATAGGCAAGCACCTCCGGCGCTTCGGGCGAGTTCACGTCGAGGAACCAGCTGCCGAGGAATTGCGGCATGGTGGCAAAGAGTACCGAGCCCACCGCCGAAATGGCGCAGGCGAGGATGAGCACCATGATCGAAGCCCGCACCAGCCCCTGATGGTCGCCCTGCCCGTGCGCGACGCCGACGCGCACCGTCGCCGCCTGGCTGAGGCCGAGCGGGATCATGAATGCGATCGACGCCCATTGCAGGGCAATGCCGTGAGCCGCAAGCTCGATGGTGCCGATATAGCCCATCAGCAGCGAGGCCACCGTGAACAGGCTGACTTCGGCAAGGATGGTGACGCTGATCGGGAAACCAAGCCGGATGACCTCCAGCAGCGCATGCCAGTCGGGTTTCCAGAACCGCACGAAGATCTCGTAGCGCCGGGTCTCTTCCCGCCGCTGCACGAAAGCCAGGATGAAGAGGAAGCCTGCCGTCTGCACGACGACCGAAACGATCGCAGCGCCCTCGAGCCCCATTGCCGGAAAGCCGAAATGGCCGAGCACGAGCATATAGGCGAAGATCGCATTCATCACCAGCGTGGCGATGGTGACGTTGAGGATGATGCCCGCCTTGCCGATGGCGCTGACCAGCGCCCGCATGACGTTGAAGAGCAGCGCCGGCAGCACGCCGAACTGGCCGATCATGATGTAGCCGTGGGCGAGTTTGGCCACCTCGGGCTTCTGCTGTGCGAAGAGAAGGACCTGCTCCGAATTGAAGAAGGCCGGCTGCATGATTACCCAGTACCCGATCACCACCCACAGACCCATGCGCAGCGACCGGCGCACCGAGACAACGTCGCCGCGGCCGTAGGCCTGCGCCACCATCGGAATGACGGCGATGGCAAAGCCCGAGCCGAAGATCAGGATCGTGAACAGGAACTGCGCCGCAAGCACCATCGCCGCCAGATGCTCGGCGCCGAGCCGGCCGACGATCATCACGTCGGTGGTGTTGATGCCGAGCTGGGCAAGCTGCGCGCCGATCAGCGGAATGCCGAGCGCCAGCGTTGCACGGAAATGTGCGCCCCAACGATTATCGGTTGTCGGCGCAAGTCTGCGCGCGTCGATCGGCGTGTCCATGACACCAGTCCTGTGATTGAAATATGCGTCGCCGCAGCTTGCGGCGAAATAACATCCGGACTTAGAGCAAAGCCCCGCAAAGAACTACCCCAGATGAGGCAGATGATGAAAAATTCATCATCGCATCAGCGTTTCTGATCGATCAACCTGCCGCTTCCAGTGCCTCGGCCGGTTCACGGACCCGAACCCGCATGAGGAACACGCCGGCGGCCACCAGGATGAACAGGGCAGCGGTCAAATAGGGCGCCCCGGCGAAGGTGACCGGCGCCTCGGGCCGCGTGAAATAACCGAACATCTGCGTGAAGATCAGCGGCCCAAGGATGGTCGTGATGCTGCTGAGGCTGGTCAGCGCGCCTTGCAACTCGCCTTGCGCCGAGGGCGGCACCTTGCCGGCGGCGATGCTGCGCAGCGGCGGATCGGCGACGTTTTCCATGACGGTCGCAACGATGATGACATAGACGACCCAGCCCTCCCAGGCGAAGGCATAGCCGGTGAGCCCGACGGCCGAGAAGCAGAGGCCGAGAAGAGCGGTCTTCCACTCGCCGAGTACCGGCACGATCCGCGGCAGAACCAGCCCCATGACGATCACCGCGCCGATGCCATAAATGCCGAGCGACAGGCCGATCTGTCCCTCGCTCCAGCCGTAACGATAGGTCGAGACGAACGACCAGACCGAGGGATAGACGGCATGCGCCAGGAAAAACAGGAACATGACGAGGCTGACCCAGCCGATGCCGGGATAATGGCGCATCTGGCGCAACGCGCCGAGCGGATTGGCGCGTTTCCATTCGAACCGGCGGCGGTTCTTCGCCGCCAGCGTTTCCGGCAGCAGGAAGCAGGCGGCGATGAAATTGATGAGCGATAGCGCGGCCGCGCCGAGGAACGGCACACGCGGGCCGAATTCGCCGAGGAAGCCGCCGACGACGGGGCCGATGGTGAAGCCGACGCCGAACGCAATGCCGATCAGCCCGAAATTCTTCGCCCGGTTCTCCTCGGTGCTGATATCGGCGATATAGGCCGAGCAGGTGGCGAAGCTGCCGCCGCTGATGCCGGCAAGCACGCGGCCGACGAACAGCATCCAGAAGCTGGTAGCGATGCCGCAGATGAAATTGTCGATCGCAAAGGTCAGCACCGAAAGCAAAAGGATCGGACGACGGCCGAAACGGTCGGACAGGTTTCCGAGCAGCGGCGCGAACAGGAATTGCATGCCGGCATAGACGAGCATCAGCCAGCCGCCGTCGATCGCCGCATCGCTGACGCTGCCGCCGGTCAACTGCTCCAGATAGGCGGGCAGCACCGGCATGATGATGGCGATGCCGATAATGTCGAGGAAGAGGATGATGAAGACCAGGAAAAGGCCGCGGCGAACGAATTTGGGGTCCAGCATGAGGCATCTCTACAGCGGTTGGTTCTGAAAAGACGATCTCATCGCCGAGAAAGTGACATAGCTCAGAAAGGAAACCGAAACAATCCGTGAACATTTCAAAGTTTTTGATAATGCCAGGCGGGAAGTTCATGAGATGCCTCAACCGGAGGGCGCGCGCTGCCGTTCCAGCTTCAGGAGATCGAGAGCCGCCCAGCCGATCGCCGGGCGTTCCCTTGCAATCGCTGCGACGGCTTCCAGATCACCAGAGAACACCGGTAAAAAGACTGGTCATTGTGCATTTCGCCGTACAGCCCGTCCTGTGCCGCCCGATTATCGCCCGCATGCGAAAGCGGTAGAACGGCATCGAGGACGCCCCCGGCGCGGATACCCGATTGCGCCGCGTGGCGCAAACTGATGGAGAAGACAAATGCAGACTTATCGTTTAGGAAAGACCGGACCCGATGTCTCGGCCATCGGTCTCGGCTGCATGGGCATGTCGGGCATGTACGGCCCCTCGGATCGCGCAGAAAGCATCGCGACGATCCATGCCGCGCTCGATGCCGGCATCAACCTGCTCGACACCGGCGATTTCTACGGCATGGGCCACAATGAAATGCTGATCGGCGAGGCATTGAAAGGCCGCAGGCGCGAGAGCGCCGTCATCAGCGTCAAGTTCGGCGGCCTGCGCGATCCCGTCGGCGGCTGGAACGGCATCGATGCCCGCCCGGTCGCGGTGAAGAACTTCCTCAGCTACACGCTGCAGCGCCTCGGTGTCGACTATATCGACATCTACCGCCCGGCCCGCCTCGATCCGAAGGTGCCGATCGAGGACACGGTCGGCGCCATCGCCGACATGGTCAAGGCAGGTTATGTCAGGCATATCGGCCTGTCGGAGGTCGGTGCCGATACGATCCGCCGCGCCGCCACTGTTGCCCCGATCGTCGACCTGCAGATCGAATATTCGCTGATCTCGCGCGGCATCGAGGAGAAGATCCTGCCGACGACACGCGAACTCGGCATCTCGATCACCGCCTACGGCGTGCTCTCGCGCGGCCTGATCAGCGGCCACTGGCAGAAGGGCCAGGGTGCGACGGCCGGCGATTTCCGTGCCTACAGCCCGCGCTTCCAGGAAGGCAATATCGAACAAAACCTCGCTCTGGTGGAGAAGCTGCGCGAGATCGCCGAGGCAAAGAGCGTCTCGGTCGCCCAGATCGCCATCGCCTGGGTCGCCGCCAAGGGCAAGGATATCGTCCCGATCATCGGCGCCCGCCGCCGCGACCGGCTGAGCGAGGCGCTCGGCTCACGCGCGGTCGACCTGTCACCAGACGATTTCGCCGCCATCGAACGCGCCGTGCCGAAGGATGCGGCTGCAGGTGGGCGTTATCCCGAACATATGCTGCAGGATATGGACAGCGAGAAGTAAGCAAAAGGATTGAAACGGCTGCGTGGGCGCGTGCTACGCGCCTCTACCTCTCACCCTCTCAGATCGGCCCGGAAAACGTATCGCAGGCCGACAGCTGGCCGCTGTCGAAACCGCGCTTGAACCATTTGACGCGCTGCGCCGAGGTGCCGTGGTTGAAGCTTTCGGGGACGACGTAGCCCTGCGACCGTTTCTGCAGCGTGTCGTCGCCGATCTGCTGGGCAGCGTTCAGCGCTTCCTCCAGGTCGCCGGACTCCAAGAGGCCCTTCTGCTGGGTATATTTGCCCCAGATGCCGGCAAAGCAATCGGCCTGCAACTCGACGCGCACCGACATCTTGTTGGCTTCCTCCTCGCTCATGCGCTGGCGGGCCTGATTGAATTTCGGCAGGATGCCGAGCAGGTTCTGCACATGATGGCCCACCTCGTGGGCAACGACATAGGCCTCGGCAAAATCGCCCGACGCGCCGAACCGGTCGGAAAGCTCCTGGAAGAATTCGGTGTCGAGATAGACCTTGTGATCGCCAGGGCAGTAGAACGGCCCGGTAGCCGATGATGCGGAGCCGCAGGCCGATGCGGTCGAACCCGAGAACAGCACGAGGCGCGGCTCCTCGTAATTCTGGCCCTGCGCCTGGAAGATGCCCTGCCAGGTATCCTCGGTCTCGGCAAGAACGGTGCGCATGAAAGCGGTCATCTCGTCATTGGCAGGCGTGCGCGTTCCGCCCGACTGGCTCTGCTCGTAGCCGGGGCCGGTCGTCACGCCGCCGGTGTCGAGCACCTGCAACAGGTCGATGCCCATCATCTTGAAGATGAAATAGATGACGACGAGGAAGATGATCGTGCCGATACTGAGGCCGCCGCCGGCACGGCGAACGCCCCCGCCGGACGGAAAATTGAAGCCGCCCCCGCGGCCGAAACCTCCGCCGCCCGGATCACCGCGGCGATCCTCGACATTGTCGGACTGACGCCGGCCTCTCCATTCCATCTTCGCTCTCCCCGGCAATGCCCCGTGCTTGCACTCAAGGAATCTATATATCCGTCAGCGGCCGGAATTCCAGCGGCTTCATCGGGCCATCAGGCGCCCGCGCCGGCGACGATGCGCGATTGCGGCCAGGATCGAGCCGATCACCGCCGCGGCAAGGGCCGCCGGCCATTGCCCGCCGGTGAAGACGACCGCATGCATGATCCGGCCGGGCACGAAAGTAAACAGGCCGGCAAGAACGATGCCGCCGAAATAAAGACCGGCGACGATGCGCCTGTGAAGACGGATATCGCCGCGACGAGCCGCCGCGATCGCATTCCAGCTGCCGAACAATGTTGCGATGGACAGAAGATGGATCGGGCTGAACCCGTAGAAAAGATCGAGCTCATGAATGAAGAAGCTCGATATCGCCGTCACGACCATCAGCGCCATCCAGATCCTGCCGAACAGCCGGTGGCGCGGCGTGCCTTTGGGGCGCAGGAGGATATAGGCGCCGAGAAGTGCTGCCGGCGTAACGACGGCGACATGGATCTGGACGGCAAGCGGGGCGTCGAGGAGCGGTTCGAGGGTCATGGGCGGCATCCGGTTGAATTCGATCCGTCTTTCCGCCAAGACTGCATCTGCCTCAATCCGAACCGCGCGAACGGCAGGAAAACTTCGTGATTCACCCCTTCTTGCAATCCACGCTTCGCGAATTGCAGGTCTTTCTCCATTCCCGGCGCTTCTGGGGAACCTTTGCCGCGATCGTCCTGCTCTTTGCCGTCACCGGCCCCTACGGCACGATGGAAAGCATGGCCTTCGGCGAACGCCTCGCCTACTGGCTGACCCTGCATGCCCTTGCCTGGGCGATCGCCATTCTCTGCGCGGTCATCGCCGAAAGACTGTTGCGGGAGGTGGTCGCTTCGATGTTTGCCCGCAAGATGGCCGGTTCGCTCATAGCCGCCCTGCCGATCGGTTTTGCCATCGGCCTCGTCGACTACGCCTTCACCGGTGAAGCGACTACGCTGGAAAGCGGCCTCTACCGCGCGCTCTTCGCCATCCCTCTCTGCGCTCTTTTCTGCCTTCTGACTTACATGGCGATGAGCCAGAAAATCGCCGAAGCCGCAGTTCCTGAGGAAACCAGCCCCCGCCTCTCGATCCTCGATCGGCTGAAGCCTGACAATCGTGGCCCTCTGCTGCGCCTTTCCGTCCAGGATCACTATACCGAGGTGGTGACCAGCCGCGGGCGCGAACTGCTGCTCCTGCGTTTCGCCGACGCGCTGAAGGAAACCGCCGCGACGCCTGGTCTTCGTGTCCATCGCTCGCATTGGGTGGCCGACGCCCATGTCGAAAGCCTGAAACGCGACAATGGCAGGCTGCTGATCCTCACCCGTGACGGCACGCAAATCCCGGTCAGCCGCAGTTATGCCGAGGACGTGCGCCGCCGCTTCACCTAAGGAAGACGCACGGCGCCGCAGGCCCCTGGCGGGACTCCCGCTTTCGCTCGTCCCGAAGCAAGGCTAGGGATTCCGGCTGCTCGTCGGGCCGGACGCTAAATAGCCGTTCGCGCCGTGTTGGATTCCTGTCGATTCCGCGATTTATGGGGTTCCGTTTGCAAATACATTTGCCTATAAGCCGCTTCTAGCCTGAAAAGACCCTCAATGCGCGACCCGACCCGGTGATCTCCCACCCTGGCCGGCTTTTTGCGCAGCTAGAAATGGATATCGCCCATGCCGAAGCGCCAAGACATCAAATCGATCCTCATCATCGGCGCGGGACCGATCGTCATTGGCCAGGCTTGCGAGTTCGACTATTCCGGCACCCAGGCCTGCAAGGCGCTGAAGGAGGAAGGCTACCGCGTCATCCTCGTCAACTCCAACCCGGCGACGATCATGACCGATCCGGGCCTTGCCGACGCCACCTATGTCGAACCGATTACCCCCGAGGTCGTCGCCAAGATCATTGCCAAGGAGCGCCCGGATGCGCTGCTGCCGACCATGGGCGGCCAGACGGCGCTGAACACCGCGCTTTCGCTGAAGCGCATGGGCGTGCTCGATCGCTACAATGTCGAGATGATCGGCGCCAAGCCCGCCGCCATCGACATGGCCGAAGACCGCGCGCTGTTTCGCGAGGCGATGGCCCGTATCGGCCTGGAAACGCCGCGTTCGATGCTGGCCAACGCCACCGACATCAAGGACCTCGACCGCAAGACGCACGAGGCCGAGCGCAACAAGCTGCGCGAAAGCCTGTCCGGATCCGAGCTCGACAAGGCGCTGGACGAACTGGAAAACCAGTGGAACCTCGGCGAGAGCGACCGCAAGCAGCGTTACATGAGCCATGCCATGGCGATCGCGGCCCAGGCCATCGATCATGTCGGCCTGCCCGCCATCATCCGCCCCTCCTTCACGCTCGGCGGCACCGGCGGCGGCATCGCCTACAACCGCTCGGAATTCTTCGAGATCGTCGGCGGCGGCCTCGACGCCTCGCCGACCACCGAAGTGCTGGTCGAGGAATCGGTGCTTGGCTGGAAGGAATATGAAATGGAGGTCGTCCGCGACAAGGCGGACAACTGCATCATCATCTGCTCGATCGAAAACATCGATCCGATGGGCGTCCATACCGGCGATTCGATCACCGTCGCGCCGGCGCTGACGCTGACCGACAAGGAATACCAGATCATGCGCAACGCCTCGATTGCGGTGCTGCGCGAGATCGGCGTCGAAACCGGCGGCTCGAACGTCCAGTTCGCCGTCAATCCGAAGGACGGCCGTCTCGTCGTCATCGAAATGAACCCGCGCGTCTCGCGCTCGTCGGCGCTCGCCTCCAAGGCCACCGGCTTCCCGATCGCCAAGATTGCCGCCAAGCTCGCGATCGGCTATACACTCGACGAGCTGGAAAACGACATCACCGGCGGCGCAACGCCTGCCTCATTCGAACCGTCGATCGACTACGTCGTCACCAAGATCCCGCGTTTCGCCTTCGAGAAATTCCCCGGCGCTTCGCCGGTGCTGACGACGGCGATGAAGTCGGTCGGCGAAGTCATGGCGATCGGCCGCACCTTCGCCGAATCACTGCAGAAGGCGCTGCGCGGCCTCGAAACCGGCCTGACCGGCCTCGACGAAATCGAAATTCCTGATTTCGAGGAAGGTGAATCCAGCCAGAACGCCATCCGCGCCGCCATCGGCACGCCGACGCCGGACCGTCTGCGCATGGTCGCCCAGGCGCTGCGCCAGGGCCTCAGCATCGAAGAGGTGCATGAAGGCTGCAAGATCGACCCGTGGTTCCTCGCTGAGCTCAAGAACATCGTCGACATGGAAGCCCGCATCCGCGAGCACGGCCTGCCGGAGGATGCCACCAACCTGCGCATGCTGAAGGCCATGGGCTTCTCCGACGCCCGCCTGGCGACGCTGACCGGCAAACGCCCGAAGGAAGTCGCCGAACTGCGCAACGGCCTGAACGTCCGGCCGGTCTTCAAGCGCATCGATACTTGTGCCGCCGAATTCGCTTCGCCGACCGCCTATATGTATTCAACCTACGAGACGCCCTTCGCCGGCGCCGCCCGCTCCGAGGCCGAAGTCTCCGACCGCAAGAAGGTCGTCATTCTCGGCGGTGGCCCGAACCGTATCGGCCAGGGCATCGAGTTCGACTATTGCTGCTGCCATGCCGCCTTCGCGCTGAAGGATGCCGGTTATGAAGCGATCATGATCAACTGCAATCCCGAAACCGTCTCGACCGATTACGACACGTCGGACCGCCTCTATTTCGAGCCGCTGACCGCCGAGGACGTGATCGAGATCCTGCGCGCCGAGCAGGAAAAGGGCGAAGTCGTCGGCGTCATCGTCCAGTTCGGCGGCCAGACGCCGCTGAAGCTTGCCGAGGCGCTGGAAAAGAACGGCATTCCGATCCTCGGCACCGCGCCTGACATGATCGACCTTGCCGAAGACCGCGACCGCTTCCAGAAGCTCCTGATGAAGCTCGATCTCAACCAGCCGAACAACGGCATCGCCTATTCGGTCGAGCAGGCCCGCCTGGTCGCGGCCGAAATCGGCTTCCCGCTGGTCGTGCGCCCGTCCTACGTGCTCGGCGGCCGCGCCATGCAGATCCTGCATTCTGAGGGCCAGTTGCAGAGCTACTTGCTCGACACGGTTCCGGAACTGGTGCCTGAAGATATCAAGCAGCGCTATCCCAACGACAAGACCGGCCAGATCAACACCCTGCTCGGCAAGAACCCGCTGCTCTTCGACAGCTATCTCTCTCATGCGATCGAAGTCGACGTCGACTGCCTCTCCGACGGCACCGACGTCTATGTCGCCGGTATTATGGAGCATATCGAGGAAGCTGGCATCCATTCCGGCGACAGCGCCTGCTCGCTGCCGCCGCGCTCGCTGCCCGTCGAACTGATCGACGAGCTGGAGCGCCAGGCCAAGGCGATGGCCAAGGCGCTCAATGTCGGCGGCCTGATGAACGTCCAGTTCGCCATCAAGGACGGCATCGTCTACGTTCTCGAGGTCAATCCGCGCGCCTCGCGTACCGTGCCCTTCGTCGCCAAGACCATCGGCGCGCCGATCGCCAAGATCGCCGCCCGCGTCATGGCCGGCGAGAAACTCGACGCGACCTTCGCCGCCTACGGCGAAAAGCCCGATCCGCGCAAGCTGAAGCACATCGCCGTCAAGGAAGCCGTCTTCCCCTTCGCCCGTTTCCCCGGCGTCGACACCCTGCTCGGCCCGGAAATGCGCTCGACCGGCGAAGTCATCGGCCTCGACACCGATTTCGCCCTTGCCTTCGCCAAGTCGCAGCTCGGCGCCGGCGTCGAGCTGCCGCGTGACGGGACGGTCTTCGTCTCAGTGCGCGACGAGGACAAGCCGCGCGTGCTGCCGGCGATCCGCATCCTTGTCGAGCAGGGCTTCAAGGTGCTGGCGACCGGCGGCACCGCCCGCTTCCTCGGCGAAAACGGCATCACCGCCACCAAGATCAACAAGGTGCTGGAAGGCCGTCCGCACATCGAGGACGCAATCCGCAACCGCCAGGTCCAGCTTGTCATCAACACCACCGACGGCAACAAGGCGATCTCGGACTCCAAGTCGCTGCGCCGTGCAACGCTGATGCAGAAGGTGCCCTATTATACGACGATGGCAGGTGCCGAGGCCGCCGCCCAGGCGATCAAGGCGCTGAAGGCCGGCAATCTCGAAGTGCGGCCGCTGCAGAGCTACTTCGCCTGAGATAGGGCAGCATCACCGCTCGATGAGCGGTGATGCACACCTCGAAGCTCCGGAATCGATTTATCCAGCCGCTGCCATAAGCCGCTGGATTTTCGCCATATCTTCGCGAAACCGCGCCAGCTCCTCGGCTTTCAGCCGCTCGTCGGGAATACGCAGCAGATAGGAAGGATGCACCGTCACGAAGAGCGTTCGCCTGTCGTCGATCGCAATGGCTTTCCCCCTGACATCCTGCAACCGCTGCTTCGCATCGGTCAGCGCCGCCAGCGCCGTCGCTCCCATGGCAACGATGAGCTTCGGTTTGACCAGCGTCATCTCCAGATCGAGCCACCAGCGGCAATGCTTCACCTCGCCCATATTGGGCTTCTGGTGGATACGACGCTTGCCGCGCGGCTCATATTTGAAATGCTTGACGGCATTGGTGACATAGAGCCGCGAGCGGTCGATGCCCGCTTCTGCGATCACCTGATCCAGCAGCCGGCCGGCCGGACCGACGAAGGGACGCCCTGATATATCCTCCTGGTCGCCTGGCTGCTCGCCGACGAACATCACCTCGGCATCGCGTGGCCCCTCCCGAATACGGTTTGCGTCGCCGTCGCATGCAGCGGACAGCGGGTACAGACGGCAGCGTCCGCGCGCAGCGCTTCCAGCGTGCCCGCCGGCGCTTCGGGCACGACAGGAATATTGCGCGCGGCCTCCTGCAAGCGATCGTGGAAGGGCAGTGACTGCGTCGCCTCCCGTGCGGCCATGGCCCGCACCTTCCTCTCCGCCGAGGCGATCAGCCCGGGGATGAGATCGGCTTCCGGCAGGTTCTTCCAGTATTTTTTCGGCATCTCCGACTGCATCGCCTTCAGCTTCAATCGCGCTGGGTTGAAGATACTGGCGTAATAGGTGCGCCATAGTTCATCGGTGGCATCGGTGAGATTGGGCTTTTCACACGGCGCGTCGTTTAGCATCAGCCGCTCGCCGTCCCAGGCGGCTGACCCTTTGGGCGTGGCGATCAGCCAGTCCATGTCGGTGAAGCGTCGTTGGAAGAAGGGCGCTGTGCGCCTGACGATATGGTGGTCCGGCTCGAACCAGGCGAGGAATTTCCGACGGTCTGCCGATACCGCACCCACTTCCTTGAAGCGGACGAAAGCCGTCATCTTGTGCGCGTCGCGTCGAACGTTTTTCGCCATCAGCCTGGCACGGACAACGTCCTCGTCGGAGGCCACTTCGAGCAGCTGCCGGTCCAGCTGCAGCCGCCAGAGCAACCGGTAAAGCAGGGAAAACCGCACCGGATCGGAATGGCAGAGAACGGTCTCGGCAAGATCGATGAAGGCGGTCGGCACCGTCATCGGCTTGCGTGCCATGATCGGCGCCGGCGGCATGGCGTCGCGCTGAAAAGCGAGATCGGCCTCTTCATCTTTTTCGCGCCAATCGATCTCTTCAGGCGATATGCCGGCGGCAGCAAAGGCCCGCGCGGCATCACGCCATTCGGCAAGATCCCCGCGTCCTGCCAGCACGACCCGGCGCATCACAGCAACGACAATTGTTCAGGTTGCGGCTCGAACATGGCGCGAAGGTCGGGGCGGTCGATCAGACGGCGCGGCGACCAGCCTTCCGCTGAAATAAAGGACTGGACCTTCTTGATCGAAATGCCGAGCCGCTGGAGATCGTCGATCCGCAGGCGGCGAAAACGGCGAGCCCAAACGATCGCTTTGACGGTCTTGGTGCCGAGACCGGGCACGCGCAGCAACCGCTCGCGCTCGGCTTTGTTGATATCGACAGGAAATTCGGCCCTGTTGGCGAGCGCCCAGGCAAGTTTCGGGTCGAGGGTGAGATCGAGCATGCCTCCCGCCTGGTTCGCGGTGATCTCATCGATGCCGAAACCGTAGAATCGGTAGAGCCAGTCGGCCTGATAAAGCCGGTGTTCACGCATCAGCGGCGGCTTGATCAGCGGCAGGTTTTTCGACGAATCCGGGATCGGGCTGAAGGCGGAATAATAGACGCGCTTCAGGCCATAGCTGCTGTAAAGCCGGCCGCTGGTGGCAAGGATCGTCGCGTCGTTGGCGCCATCGGCGCCGACGATCATCTGCGTGCTCTGACCGGCCGGCACAAAACGCTGACGCTTCTTCGTCCGCAGCGTCGGCTCGCCGGCGGCCTCGATCTTCAGCCTCAGATCCCCCATCGATCGCCTTATATTGGCGGGCTTCTTTTCCGGCGCGAAACGGGTAATGCCGCTATCCGTTGGCAACTCGATATTGAGGGACAACCTGTCGGCATGAAGCCCCGCCTCCTCGATCAGATGCGGTGATGCTTCAGGGATCGACTTCAGATGGATATAGCCGCGAAAATTATGCGTCACACGCAGTTCGCGGACGACGCGAACCATCTGTTCCATCGTGTAATCGGACGAACGAATGATGCCGGAAGAAAGAAACAGGCCCTCGATATAATTGCGGCGATAGAATTCCAGTGTCAGCCAGATGACCTCTTCAGGCGTAAAGCGCGCCCGTTCGACATTGCTCGACGAGCGATTGACGCAATAGGCGCAGTCGTAGATGCAGAAATTGGTCAGCAGTATTTTCAGCAGCGAAATGCACCGTCCATCCGGCGCATAGGCATGACAAATGCCGGATCCCTCGGTCGAACCGAGGCCGCCGCTTGCGTGAGAATCACGTTTCACCGTGCCGCTGGAAGCGCAGGAAGCGTCATATTTCGCAGCATCGGAAAGGATGGCCAAGCGTTCTGTTAGCGACTTCTTCATTAGTATGTTCACTATATGTTCTTATATGCAAAGTCAATGGGAGCGACGTCACCTTTGCCCATTTTTCAGGCGCGCCACCGGATGCCGCGGTGGGTTGCGTTTCGTTTATGCGAATTTTCTGGAAATCGGCCTTGGCGATCTGCTATAAGCACGTAACTAGGATTGTGGCACGGTTCCGAAGCTCCCCTTCGGGACCTGTTTTCTTTTGTGTCTGCGGCTGATTGCTCGAAAAGCACGGACGAGCGGATACAAGGAGTGAAGGACAGAAAAATGGTTGAAAAGGTACCGATGACACAGGGTGGTTTCGTCAAGCTGCAGGAAGAGCTGCGCTGGCGTCAGCAGGAGGAGCGCCCCCGAATCATCGAGGCGATCGCCGAAGCCCGTGCTCATGGCGACCTTTCCGAAAACGCCGAATATCACGCCGCCAAGGAAGCCCAGAGCCATAATGAAGGCCGCATCAGCGAACTGGAAGACCTGACGGCGCGTGCCGAGGTCATCGACCTCACGAAGATGTCGGGCGACAAGATCAAGTTCGGCGCCAAGGTGAAGCTCGTCGACGAGGACACCGAGGAAGAAAAGACTTATCAGATCGTTGGCGACCAGGAAGCCGACGTCAAGGCCGGCCGCATCTCCATCTCTTCGCCGATCGCCCGTGCGCTGATCGGCAAGGAAGTCGGCGACTCCATCGAGGTCAATGCGCCGGGCGGCTCCAAGGCCTACGAAATCCTCCAGGTTTCCTGGGGCTGATCGCCCGCCAGCCGCGAGACCTATCCCTTGCCCGATATGCGTGACGTCGAGATCATCGCGCCCAATTTCAAGCGCCGGCTCTCCGGCGTCACGTCGACCATTGTTCAGCTCATTCCCTGCCAGATCCGGCTCGGCATAAAGATCGCAACCCTTGGCCCCGGCCTGCCGGAAGGCCTGCCGAAACTGAGGTGGCGCCAGCTTCTTGGCCTCTGGCGCCCGCCGGCACGCCGGCGCCAGCGTGTCTGGCACGCGCGCCGCAACAACGAGATGGCCGTCGGCATCCTGCTTCGCCATCTCATGCGCATGCCGCTGAAGCTGCTCTTCACCTCGGCTGCCCAACGCCGCCACACCGCCTATACGAAATGGCTGATCCGCCGCATGGACGCCGTCATCGCGACCAGCGACCGTTCCGGCTCGTTCCTCGAGGTGCCGCACACGGTCATCCAGCACGGCGTCGACCTTGCCCTCTTTCATCCGCCGGAAACGGCAGAGGACGGCATCGCCGCCACCGGCCTGCCCGGACGCCATCTTATCGGCTGTTTCGGCCGCGTGCGCCACCAGAAGGGCACCGATCTTTTCGTCAAAGCGATGATCGAACTGCTGCCGCAGAATCCGGAATGGACAGCGATCGTCTCCGGCCGCGTGACGGCGGAGCATGCGGCATTCGGTGACAAGCTCAAGGCCGATGTCGCCGCCGCCGGGCTTAGCGACCGTATCCTCTTTCTCGGCGAAGTGCCCGATATCAAGATCTGGTATCGCCGCCTGACGCTTTACGTCGCGCCCTCCCGCAACGAGGGCTTCGGCCTGACGCCGCTTGAAGCCATGGCTTCGCGCACCGCGGTGGTGGCATCGGATGCGGGCGCCTACGCCGAGCTCATCGTTGAGGGCGAGACGGGTTCGGTCGTTGCCGCCGGCGATGGCGAGGCGCTGACGCGGGCAATCGCGCCCTATATCACCGATCCCGCCTTGGCGATTGCGCATGGCGAAAATGCGCTGCGGCATGTCAGGGCGAATTTCGCGCTGGAGAAGGAAGCAGGCGCGATCGCCGCCGTTTACAACAGCCTGCTCGGCGACAACCGCGGCTGAAGCAGAAAAGAGAAACGGCCCGCTGAAGAACGGGCCGCTGCAGGATTTTCAAGACTGTGAACGTCCTGGCCGATTACTCGGCCGGCTGGAGCCCGGCAGCCGGAGCGTCCTCGCTTGTCTGGCCGTCCAGCGCCGCGGCCAGCTGCGCCGTATCCAGCTCATTTTCCCAGCGTGCCACGACGATCGTTGCAACCGCATTGCCGACAAGGTTGGTCAGCGCCCGGCATTCCGACATGAAACGATCGATGCCGAGGATGAGCGCCATGCCGGCGACCGGTACGGAGGGGACGACGGAGAGCGTCGCTGCCAGGGTGATGAAGCCGGCGCCGGTGATGCCTGCGGCACCCTTGGAGCTCAGCATCGCCACCAGGAGCAGCAGGATCTGGTCACCCCAGGAGAGATGGATGCCGGTTGCCTGGGCAATGAAGAGTGCAGCCAGCGTCATGTAGATGTTGGTGCCGTCGAGATTGAAGGAATAGCCTGTGGGGATGACGAGGCCGACGACCGAGCGCTTGCAGCCGGCCTTTTCCATCTTGTTCATCAGGCCCGGAAGCGCCGCCTCCGAAGACGAGGTGCCGAGAACCAGCAGCAGCTCTTCCTTGATGTAGCGCAACAGCGCCACGATCGAGAAGCCGTTGTAGCGGGCGACGGCGCCGAGAACGATGAAGACGAAGAGCAGAGAGGTGACGTAGAAGGTGCCGATCAGCATGGCGAGGTTGGCGATCGATCCGACGCCGTACTTGCCGATGGTGAATGCCATGGCGCCGAAGGCGCCGATCGGGGCAGCCTTCATGAGGATGGCGACGAGCTTGAAGACGGGAGCCGTCAGGGAATTCAGGAAATTGACGACCTGCTCGCCCTTTTCGCCGACCATGGCGAGCGCGATGCCGAAGAGCACCGAGAAGAACAGGACCTGCAGAATATCGCCATCGGCAAAGGCGCCGACAATCGTCGTCGGGATGATATTGGTGAGGAAGCCGACGATGCTCTGCTCATGCGCCTTGGCGGCAAAGGTGGCGACGGCGGCCGGATCCAGCGAGGCCGGATCGATGTTCATGCCGGCGCCAGGCTGGACGACGTTGGCGACGATCAGGCCGATGATGAGCGCCAATGTCGAGAAGGTCAGGAAGTACAGCATCGCCTTGCCGGCGACACGGCCAACCTTCTGCAGATCGCTCATGCCGGCAATGCCGGTCGCGACGGTCAGGAAGATGACCGGGGCGATGATCATCTTGACGAGCTTGATGAAGGCATCGCCGAGCGGCTTCAGCTGGGTGCCGAGTTCGGGGTAGAAATGGCCGAGAAGGATACCCGCAGCAATGGCCACGAGAACCTGAACGTAAAGATGGCTATAAAAGGGCTTCTTGCCCTTGCTGCCTGCGACTGCATCGAGTGGTGCTGCGATCATGATGTCCTCCTAATGGCTCGCCCGGAACGAACTCCGGCCTCCCGAGCCGTTCGCTTCAAATCCAACAGCTCAGCCGTTGTTGCCATCTCCTTCGCAATCACCGTGCCAGTTTCACGCCGACCAACCAACAGATTGAATTTATTAATGAAAAATTTACGGGGCTGCTGACAGCTAATTAAGAAATGCGGAAATCCGCACAAATCCATTTGCGTTTCGTGCAGAAAAATGCACAAATCCGCCATGTCCGTGTCGCCGAAATTGTGGCCTTCCCTGCCCCTGCAGCACCGCATCCACCGGATGTGGTGGACCTATGCCGTGTTCGCCCTCCTCGCCGTCGTCGCAAGCCTCTGGGCTGGCGGCGAGATCGGCCGGCACCGGGCGGAGGCCGCCCTTGAGGAACAGGCCCGCATGGATGCGAGACTGAATGCGGCTTTGCTGCGCACGGTTCTCGAAAAATACCGGGCGCTTCCCTTCGTTCTGTCGCAGGACGCAGCACTCGCCGCGGCGCTGGCCGGAAAGGATGCCGGCGCGTTCGAGCGGCTCAGTCAGAAGCTGGAAAATTTGGCGGCGGGCACGAAGGCCGCCGTCATCTATGTCATCGACAAGGACGGCATGGCGGTTTCGGCCAGCAACTGGCGCGAACCGACGAGCTTCGTCGGCAATGACTACCGCTTCCGCGAGTATTTCCAAGGGGCAGTCGAACGAGGACAGGCCGAGCACTTCGCACTTGGCACGGTCAGCAAGAAGCCGGGCCTCTATATCTCCCAGCGGATTTCGGGCAGCAATGGCCTGCTGGGTGTCGTCGTGGTCAAGGTCGAATTCGACGACGTCGAGGCGGATTGGAATGCCTCGGGCACCCCGTCCTATGTCGTTGACGAGCGCGGCATCGTCCTCATCACCAGTCTTCCATCATGGCGGTTCATGACGATCGGCCGGATCGCCGAAGACCGGCTGACTGCGATCCGCGAAAGCCTTCAATTCGGCGCTGCGCCGCTTCAGCCCCTGCCGCTCGATCTTATCAGGAACCTCGGGGACGGCCTTGACGTCGTTGAGATCGTCATGCCCGGCGATGCCGGAAAAACCAGGTTTCTCGATGTCGGGATGCCGGTTCCGGCCACCGGATGGCAGCTGCAGCATCTCGTGACGCTCGGGCCGTCCGTCGATGCGGGAATTCGCGAAGCCCGCATGCTGGCCTTGCTCATCCTCTTGCCGCTGTTGGCCGCAGCAGCCTTCCTGTTGCGCCGCCGGCATGCGATCACCCTGCGGATATCCAGAGAACAGCAGGCGCGGGAGGAACTGGAACGGCGGGTAGTCGAGCGGACGCTGGATCTCAGCCAGGCGCGGGACCGGCTGCAGGCCGAAATCATCGGCCATAAGAGCACAGAGCAGAAGCTGCAGGCGGTGCAGCAGGATCTGGTGCAGGCCAACCGGCTGGCCATCCTGGGCCAGGTGGCGGCCGGCGTCGCTCATGAGATCAATCAGCCGGTGGCGACCATCCGTGCCTATGCAGACAATGCCCGCACCTTCCTCGATCGCGGCCAGGCGGCGCCAGCCGGCGAAAATCTCGAAAGCATTGCGGCGCTGACGGAGCGCATAGGTGCGATCACCGAAGAGCTGAAGACCTTTGCCCGCAAAGGCCGAGGCAGCGCCGAACCGACAGGATTGAAGGACGTCATCGAGGGTGCTGTGATGCTGTTGCGCAGCCGGTTTGCCGGGCGAATGGATTTGCTCGACATCGACTTGCCGCCGCCTGAGCTGCAGGTGATGGGAAACCGGATCCGTCTCGAACAGGTGCTGATCAACTTGCTTCAGAATGCCCTGGAGGCGGTGGCGCCGAAGGCCGGAGAGGGCCGCGTCGAGGTCAGAACGTCAGCCGATGCGGAGATGATAACGGTGACGGTCGCCGACAACGGCCCCGGCATTCCGCCTGACATTCGCAAAGGCCTGTTCACCCCGTTCAACACCTCGAAAGAGAGCGGTCTCGGTCTCGGGCTGGTCATCTCCAAGGATATCGTCGGCGATTACGGCGGCCGGATGGAGGTCGTCAGCGACAGCGGGGGAAGCCGCTTCATCGTTCATCTGAGGAAGGCTTGAGCTCATGGACACACTGAGCCCCGTTGCGCTGATCGACGACGACAAGGATTTGCGCCGCGCCACCGCCCAGACGCTCGAACTCGCCGGTTTCACCGTGTCCGCCTATGACGGGGCGAAAGCCGCATTGGCGGACCTGCCGGCCGACTTCGCCGGCCCCGTCGTCACCGATATCCGCATGCCGGAGATCGATGGACTGCAACTCTTCGCCACGCTGCAGGGCATGGATGCCGACCTGCCGGTGATCCTGATGACCGGCCACGGCGATATTCCGATGGCCGTTCAGGCGATCCAGGACGGCGCCTATGATTTCATCGCCAAACCCTTCGCGGCCGATCGGCTCGTCCAAAGCGTGCGTCGCGCCAGCGAGAAGCGGCGGCTTGTTCTGGAGAACCGCATGCTGCGCAAAGCAGCCGAGGATGCGCAGGAGAACTTGCCGCTGATCGGCCAGACGCCTGTCATGGAAAACTTGAGAAACATTCTTCGCCATATCGCCGATACCGATGTGGACGTGCTGGTCGCCGGCGAAACGGGCAGCGGCAAGGAAGTGGTTGCCCAGATCCTGCATCAGTGGAGCCACCGCCGGAAGGGCAATTTCGTGGCGCTCAACTGTGGCGCTCTGCCCGAAACCGTCATCGAAAGCGAACTGTTCGGCCACGAAGCCGGCGCCTTTACCGGCGCTCAGAAGCGCCGCACGGGCCGCATCGAACATGCAAGCGGCGGCACGCTTTTCCTCGACGAGATCGAGAGCATGCCGGCCGCCACGCAGGTCAAGATGCTGCGAGTGCTGGAGATGCGCGAGATCACGCCGCTCGGCACCAACGAGGTGCGCCCGGTCGATCTTCGCGTTGTCGCGGCTGCCAAGATCGACCTCGGGGATCCCTCGGTGCGCGGCGATTTTCGCGAGGATCTCTATTACAGGCTGAATGTTGTGACGATCTCCATTCCGCCGCTGCGAGAACGCCGCGACGATATTCCGCTGCTGTTCTCCCATTTCGCCGCCCGTGCCGCGGAGCGGTTTCGCCGCGAGGTCCCGCCGCTTTCGCCCGGTGTGCGGCAGCATCTCGCCTCGCATACATGGCCCGGCAATGTCCGCGAACTCTCGCATTATGCCGAACGCGTGGTGCTTGGTGTGGAAGGCGGTGGAGCGGCAGTGGTCCCTGCGCAGCCGGCGGGCTCCACGCTTCCCGAACGACTGGAACGCTACGAGGCGGAGATCATCCGCGACACGCTGTCGGCCAATGACGGCGACGTGCGCCGCACCATCGAAGCGCTCGGTATTCCGAGAAAGACGTTCTACGACAAGCTCCAGCGCCACGGCATCAACCGGGGCGGCTATATCTCGCGCAAGTAATGGACGGGAGCAATTGGGAGTCTAGACTTCCACCAGTCCCAGCTTCTTCACCTGCCGGATCGTCAGCATGGTGCGCACGGTATCGACATGTTCGTTCGCCGTCAGCACCTCGATGACGAAATCCTGGAAGCGGGTGAGGTTCTCCGCCACGCAATGCAGCAGGAAATCGCTGTCGCCGGAGACCATCCACGCCTGGCGCACCAGCGGCCATTCGGTGGTGGCGGCGGCAAAGGCCTTGAGATTGCCTTCCGACTGGTGCTTGAGGCCAACCATGCAGAAAGCGACGAGGTCGAAGCCGAGCTTCGGGCTGTTCAGCATCGCGTGATAGCCCTCGATGATGCCGGCTTCCTCGAGCTTGCGCACCCGGCGCAGGCAGGGCGGCGCCGAGATGCCGACGCGATCGGCGAGCTCCACATTGGTCATGCGGCCGTCGGCCTGCAGCTCCCGGAGTATCTTTATGTCGATGACGTCGAGTTCGGCGCGACCCACATCATTGCCTTTCTTTAATTCTCCGCGGGGAGCTTCTATATAAAGCGGCGGAATACGCAAGAATGTTTCACGCCGATGACGGATTCTTGCACATCCTGGCGATTTGCCTTGTTGGTAACGCAAGGCTGCCCTTGAATAAAAGCATTGGACGTTCATAAATGGCCCATGGACCGCGAAACGGCCGCAATCACCACTTAGCCGCCGCCCTCCTGCCAGTCGAAAGGAAATGACATGCCCGCCCGCCATACCAAGGTGCTCATCATCGGTTCCGGACCCGCAGGCTATACTGCCGCGGTCTATGCCGCGCGCGCCATGCTGAAACCGGTTTTGATCGCCGGTCTCGAACAGGGCGGCCAGCTGATGATCACCACCGATGTGGAGAATTATCCGGGCTTTGCCGATCCGATCCAGGGTCCCTGGCTGATGGAACAGATGCTGCAGCAGGCAAAACATGTCGGCGCCGAGATCGTCAACGATCTCGTGACCGAAGTCGACATGAACCAGCGTCCCTTCGTCGCCCGCACCGACAGCGGCCAGGTCTGGACCGCGGATACACTGATCATCGCCACCGGCGCCAAGGCCAAATGGCTCGGCATCGAGAGCGAACAGCATTTCCAGGGATTCGGCGTTTCGGCTTGCGCCACCTGCGACGGCTTCTTCTATCGCAACAAGGATGTGATCGTTGTCGGCGGCGGCAACAGCGCCGTCGAAGAGGCGCTCTATCTCTCCAACATCGCCAAGTCGGTCACCGTAGTGCACCGCCGCGATTTCTTCCGGGCCGAGAAGATCCTGCAGGAGCGTCTGTTCTCCAAGGACAATGTCAAGGTGCTGTGGAACACCGAAGTGGCAGAGATCACCGGCACGCCGGCCAAGCCGCCGATGCCGCAATCCGTATCCGGCGCCCGCCTGCGCGACACGCGTACCGGGGCGATCACCGAGGTTACGATCGACGGCGTCTTCGTCGCCATCGGCCACGCGCCGGCAACCGAGCTCTTCAAGGACAAACTGAAGCTGAAGGACAATGGCTATCTCTGGACCGCACCGGATTCGACCGCGACCAGCCTGGAGGGGGTGTATGCTGCGGGCGACGTGACCGACGACACGTTCCGCCAGGCGATCACCGCCGCCGGCCTGGGCTGCATGGCAGCACTGGAAGCCGAGCGATATCTGACGGGCCACATGCCCGTCGCCGTGGCCGCGGAGTAAGATCGGCATGAGGGGTGGGGGAATGCCATTGGATTGGGACAAGCTGCGTATTTTCCACGCAGCTGCCGAGGCGGGTTCGTTCACGCATGCGGCGGATAAACTGCATCTGTCCCAATCCGCCATCAGCCGCCAGGTAAGCGCGCTGGAGCAGGATGTCGGCACCAAGCTGTTTCACCGCCATGCGCGCGGCCTGATTCTGACGGAGCAGGGCGAACTGCTTTATCGCACCGCCCACGACGTGCTGCTGAAGCTCGAAACCGTGAAGATGCAGCTCACCGAGACGACCGAGACGCCGTCCGGCAAGCTGCGCGTCACGACGACGGTCGGTCTCGGCCAGGGCTGGCTGACCGACAAGATCCAGGAATTCCTGCAGCTCTATCCCGATGTGCAGATCCAGCTGATCCTCGACAACGAGGAAGTGGATGTGAACATGCGCCATGCCGACTGCGCGATTCGCCTGCGCCAGCCGCAGCAATCCGACCTCATCCAGCGCAAGCTCTTCACCGTGCACATGCACGTCTATGCGGCTCCGTCCTATATCAACCGCCATGGCGAGCCGCAGAAGATCGAGGATCTCGACAATCACCGCATCATCACCTTCGGCGAGCCGGCGCCGAGCTACCTGCTCGACGTCAACTGGCTGGAGGTCGCTGGCCGCTCGTCCGACAACAAGCGCATCCCGCATCTGCAGATCAACAGCCAGACCTCGATCAAGCGAGCCGCCCTGCTCGGCATCGGCGTCGCCTGCCTGCCGGATTACATCGTCGGTCGCGACCCCGGCCTGATTCAGCTGGCGATCAATGCCGACGTCCCCTCCTTCGATACGTATTTCTGCTATCCCGATGAAATCAAGAACGCCGCCAAGCTGAAGGCCTTCCGCGATTTCATCGTCAGCAAGGCTAGAAACTGGAACTTTTAAGCCCGATTTTGTCGACGTTTTGCATACTATGCAGAAGGCGCATGACTGGCATGCACAAATGAGGGTTGCCGTTTGCCCATTAAACCACCATATCGCACATAGCTGATGCACATGGTGGCTTTTCCTCCCAGTTCCACCGCATTAGCTGTTCCCCTCTGGAGGTTTTTGACCTTCACACTTATAAGGGCCCTGGTTTTCCAGTGGCCCTCTTTTTTTGCCTTGCTTGCCCAGGGAAATGCCGCACCGCAAAAAAATTGTGCGGCGCATAGCAGACATGCACAAAAAAGCATTGAAACCTGCTCAAGGAAGCACCATATCCATCTCAGCTGATGCATCTTGTGGTTTCTCTCCCAGTACCACCGCATTAGCTGTTCCCCTCTGGAGGTTTTTGACCTTCACAATTACAAGGGCCCTGGTTTTCCGGTGGCCCTCTTTTTTTGCCCAAAAATTGCGCACCCACTAAAAGCCGCCACCTCACGCCTCCGTGATTTGCATATCGAGTTCCGACGATCAATATATCGGTCAAACACGATTTATAGTTCGGCGAACGACGATGGACAAAGACGAGATTATCAAGGCACTCGCTCATCCCGCCCGGATGGACATTCTGAACTGGCTGAAAAACCCCGAGCAACATTTCCCCTCGCAGGAGCACCCTTTCGAAATGGGTGTCTGCGCCAGTCAGTTCGAGCGCTGCGGCCTGTCGCAGTCGACGGTCTCGGCTCATCTCGGGACGCTGCATCGCGCCGGCCTCGTCACCACCAAACGCGTCGGCCAGTGGATCTTCTACAAGCGAAACGAAGAAACGATCGCCGCTTTTCTCAAGCAACTGACGCAGGACCTTTAGAATGCCCCTCGCCCTCCTCGTTCTCGCCTTGAGCTCGTTTGCGATAGGCACCACCGAATTCGTCATCATGGGTTTGCTGCCTGAGGTCGCCGCCGATCTGTCGGTGACGATCCCGCAGGCCGGATGGCTGGTAACCGGTTATGCGCTGGCGGTCGCAATCGGCGCACCCGTGATGGCCGTTTCGACTGCGAAGCTGAAGCGCCGCACCGCCCTGATTGCGCTGATGGCCTTCTTCATCGCCGGCAACCTGCTGTGCGCTCTGGCGAGCGGCTACTGGGTGCTGATGATCGCCCGCATCGTGACCGCGCTTTGCCACGGCGCCTTCTTCGGCATCGGCTCGGTCGTCGCCGCCGGACTGGTCGCCGAAGACCGCAAGGCTCGCGCCGTCGCGCTGATGTTCACCGGCCTGACGCTTGCCAATGTTCTCGGCGTGCCGCTCGGCACCGCGATCGGCCAGGCCTATGGCTGGCGCGCCACCTTCGGTGTCGTCACCGTCATCGGCATCGTCACTATATCAGGCCTGATCGCCATTTTGCCGAGGGACAAGCAGCAGGAAAACGGCAGCATCCTGCGCGAGATCGCGGCACTCCGGAATGGCGGCCTGTGGCTGGCGCTCTCCACCACCGTCTTCTTCGCCGCCTCGATGTTCGCCCTCTTCACCTATATCGCGCCGCTGCTGCGCGACGTCACCGGCGTGTCGCCCGAAGGCGTCACCTGGACGCTGTTCCTGATCGGCCTCGGGCTGACCGTCGGCAACCTCGTCGGCGGCAAGCTTGCCGACTGGCGGCTCGGCGCGACGCTTGCCGGCGTCTTTGCCGCGATCGCCATCACCTCGATCGCCTTCAGCTATACGAGCCGCTTCTTCATCCCGGCCGAAATCACCCTCTTCCTTTGGGCACTGGCAAGCTTTGCCGCCGTGCCGGCGCTTCAGGTCGGCGTCGTCGGCTTCGGCAAGGACGCCCCGAATCTTGTTTCGACGATCAACATCGGCGCCTTCAACACCGGCAATGCGCTCGGCGCCTGGGTCGGCGGCCTGGTCATCGACGCGGGCTTCGATCTCACCCGCGTTCCACTCGCCGCAGCCTTGATGGCCCTAATCGGCCTCGGCGCGACGGTGCTCACCTATCTCTCCGCCAGGGGCCGAGCCGCCCTCGCTCCTGCCGAGTGATCCTCCCGCAAAAGAAAGGACCATCATGGCCAAGCTTTTCGAACCCACGAAAGTCGGCGACATCCCCGTCAAGAACCGCATCGTCATGGCGCCGCTGACCCGCAACCGCTCGCCGGGCGCAATCCCCAACGACCTCAACGTCGAATATTACCGCCAGCGCGCCAGCGCCGGCCTGATCATCACCGAAGCGACAGCCATCACACATCAAGGCCAGGGTTATGCCAATGTGCCGGGTCTCTATACCAAGGAGGCTCTCGACGGCTGGAAGCGCGTCACCGACGCGGTCCATGCTGCTGGCGGCAAGATCGTCGTGCAGATGTGGCATGTCGGACGCATCTCGCACACGACGCTGCAGCCGAACGACGGCAAGCCGGTTTCCTCGACCAACCGCGTCGCCAAGGCCAAGACCTATCTGGTCAATGCCGACGGCACCGGCGGCTTCGCCGACACCTCCGAGCCGCGCGCGCTTGAAACCGCCGAAATTCCCGGCATTATCGAGGATTACCGCAAGGCCGCCCGGGCCGCGATCGATGCCGGCTTCGATGGTGTCGAGATCCACGGCGCCAACGGCTACCTGCTCGACCAGTTCATCCGCGACGGCGTCAACGACCGTAGCGATGCATATGGCGGCTCGATCGAAAACCGTGCCCGCCTGACCTTCGAAGTCGTCGATGCCGTGGTCAAGGAAATCGGCGCCGGCCGCACCGCGATCCGTATCTCGCCGGTGACGCCGTCCGGCGAAAGCTACGATTCCAATCCGCAGGCGACCTTTACACACATCGTCGAAGGCCTGGCCAAATACGACCTCGCCTATCTCCATGTCATCGAAGGCCAGACCGGCGGCGACCGTGACTACAAGCAGGGCGATAATCCCTCCTTCGAATACAAGGCGCTGCGCCAAGCTTACGAAAGGGCCGGCGGCAAGGCCGACTGGATGGTCAACAACGGCTACGACCGTGATCTGGCGATCGACACCGTCGAAAGCGGCCGCGCCGATCTCGTCGCCTTCGGCAAGCCCTTCATTGCCAATCCCGACCTCGTCGAGCGCCTGGAACACCATCTGCCGCTCAACACGCCCGACCAGTCGACCTTCTACGGCGGCACCGGCAAGGGCTATATCGACTATCCTATCCTCGAAAAAGTCGCCTGAGCCTTTTGCAATGCAAACCGCGAAATCCCGCCGAAAGGCGGGATTTCCATTTTCGATGCATCTTTGTAGCGTGTCGCCATGTTCGATTCTTATCTCCATCGCTGGTCGCTCATACAAGACGGCGAGCCGATCATCACCCATTCGAGCCTGTTGCTGCCGGTCCTCTGGCAGGATGGGCCCGCCATGTTGAAAGTGGCTGCCGATATCGACGAGCGATATGGCGCACTGCTGATGCAATGGTGGGATGGTGACGGCGCAGCCTATGTCTTCGCCCGTGAGGACGACGCCGTGCTGCTGGAAAGGGCGATGGGGAAACGCTCGCTGCTTGCCATGGCGATGAATGGTGAGGACGACGAGGCAAGCCGCATTCTCTGTCAGACAGCGGCACGGCTGCATGCGCCGCGCGAAAAACTGCTTCCCGATCCCGTGCCCCTCACCCGCTGGTTCCGCGATCTGGAGCCGGCAGCAGCCAAGCATGGCGGCACGCTTGCCGATTGTTCGGCGATCGCCAACGCCCTCCTTGCCGATCCGCGTGACGTCGCCATCCTTCACGGCGACATCCACCACGGCAATATCCTCGATTTCGAGTCGCGCGGCTGGCTGGCGATCGATCCGAAGCGGCTCCACGGCGAACGCGGCTTCGATTTCGCCAACATCTTCGCCAATGAGGAATTGCCAACGATCACCGATCCGGCTCGCTTCCGCCGCCAGCTCGCAGTCGTCTCAGCAGCGGCTGGGCTCGAGCCGAAACGGCTGCTGCAATGGATATCTGCCTATTCCGGCCTTTCCGCCGCCTGGTTCCTCGGCGATCCGAACATCGAGCAGGCAGAAAAAGCCCTGACGGTCGCCCGGATTGCGCTGGCCGAACTTCGGACCTAACGCATCTTTTCAGGCGAATGCCCGATAAAGGCGGTCGTCATGTCGCGATGCGGTTCAGGCAGGCAGCCAAGCGCCGCGAGCGAAGCCCTGACGGCCTCGTCGATCGGCGTCTGCGGCTCCCTTCCGAGCTCGGCCGTGAGCCTGGTGTTCCGCATCCGCGCCGGCACCTTCCAGAGATAACGCATCTCCTTGATCTCCCGCATCACAGGAACGAAGGGTGCTGCCAGCGGCACGATCCACCAGGGAAAGCCGGCGATCTTCGCCTTGCCGCCGGCGACGCGCTTGATCGCTTCGGCCATCTGCATGCCGTCCGCATCCCAGAAGCCCTCCATATGATAGACGGCGAAAGGCGGCAGCCGATCGGCCCGCTCGACGAGCTGGGCGATGGTTTCCGCCATGTCGGGCAGATAGGCCCATTGATGGCCGATGCCGCGCCGTGCGGGATTCCTGATCGTGCCGACCGGCTTACCGGGGGTTACGAGGCCAGACGAAAACCAGCTGTTGCCAGTCGTGCCCGGACCGAAGAAATCCCCCGCCCTGACGATGATGACGCCGGCACCGGACTGCGAGGCGGCCTTCAGCTGCTTCTCCATGTCGACGCGGATCGCCCCTTTCTTCGTCACCGGATGCTGCGGGCTTTCCTCCGTCGGCGCCGGCAAGGCATCGGGGCCGAAATTATAGACGTTGCCCGGCAGCACAATGCGCGCGCCGACGGCGCGGGCGGCGGCGATTGTATTGTCCAGCATCGGCAGCACCAGCTTTTCCCAGTCGCGGTAGCCGGGCGGATTGACGGCGTGGACGATCAGGCCGACGCCTTCAGCCGCCCTCAGCACGTCACCGGCATTCATCGCATCGCCCTGCAGCCATTCGAAAGCCGGCTCGCGCCTCGACGCCTTGGCTGCATCACGGTTGAGCGCCCGGATGCGCCAGCCGCGCCCAAGCAGCTTGCGGGCAACCGCGCCGCCGATACCGCCGGTCGCGCCGAGGACGAGGGCCGTCATCTGCATTTCGCTGTTCATGACATTCATCTCCTTCGGTTGGATGAGAGGATCATGCCATCAGCAAGGCATAAACAAAATTGACGAAATTGTTGCATCTGCTATACAGAAATATATGAGCGTTGAACCAAGCTGGGATTTCTACCGCAGTTTCCTGACCGTGCTCCAGCAGGGATCGCTTTCAGCCGCCGCCCGAGAACTGGGGCTGACCCAGCCGACCATAGGCCGCCATGTCGATGCACTGGAACTGGCGATCGGCGCCGAACTCTTCACCCGCTCGCCGAATGGATTGCTGCCGACCGACGCCGCACTGGCGCTCAAGCCCTATGCCGAAACACTGGCGGCAACCGCTGCCGCCCTGTTGCGCACCGCATCCGGTGAGCGCGAACGCGTGGCTGGAACGGTCAGGGTCAGCGCCAGCGAAGTCATCGCCGTCGAGGTGCTGCCTGGGATTCTCGGACCGCTGCAGGAGACCTATCCCGACCTCCAGATCGAGCTCTCGGCTTCCGATATCATCGAGGACCTGGTGAACCGCGAGGCCGACATCGCCGTGCGCATGGCCGAGCCGCAGCAGGATGCGCTCCTCGTGCGCCGCATCGGCGATATCCCGCTCGGCTTTCACGCCCATCGCCGCTATCTCAGCCGATACGGAATTCCGCAAACCTTGGCTGACCTCGCAAACCACCGGCTGATCGGCTTCGACCGGCAGACGGCCTATGTACGCATGGTGATGAAACGCTATGCGGTGCCCGGCATCGAATTCTCCTACAGGACCGACAGCAACCTTGCCCAGCTTTCCGCAATCCGCGCCGGCGTCGGCATTGGCATCTGCCAGACCGGGCTTGCGCGGGAAAATCCTGACCTGGTGCACATCCTGCCCGATGCCTTCAAAATCCCGCTCGGTACATGGGTGGCGATGCATGCGAGCCTGAAGACCTCGCCGCGCTGCCGCGCCACGTTCGACGCCCTGGTCAACGGTCTGCAGGACTATTACCGATATTCGACCAGCGCATAAGTGCGAAAATCGGAATCGATTTTCGGAAAGAATCATGCGCAAATTTCAAAGCAATAGGCTCCTTGGCACGTCCTGTTGGACGGGCGCTCCGGCGGGATGGGAAAATGACGACGCACAACCCGGTTGAACTCGTGCCCCACGATCCGCAATGGCCCCAAGCCTTCCGGCGCATCCGCGACAGGTTGCTGGGCTTGCTGCCGCAGGCGCTCTCCATCGATCACATCGGCAGCACGTCCATACCGGGCATGACCGCCAAGCCGCTTATCGATATCGACATCATCCTTCCCGGCCTCGGGCATATCGAAGGCGCCACCCGCGTGCTTCTGGCAGAAGGCTACGAGCCGCGCGGCAACCGCTATGACGACGATGTCTGGGCGTTTTTGTCGAGAGGTTCAGTGCCGGCGGAGCGGGTCTATCTTTGCCCGCCCGGCAACAGCACCCATCGAAACAGGCTGGCTTTCCGGGATTATCTCATCGCGCATCCGCAAGCGGCGGCGGAGTATGCCGCGCTCAAACGCAGGCTGGCAGCCGAATTCAGGATGGACGGCGATCGCTATACCGCGCATAAGCGTGAATTCGTCGACGCGATCGTCGCGCGGGCATTGACGGGCAATCGGTAATTTCAAATGCCTGGCGAGGCCCCGGCCGCGTGACCTTTCCAGAGACCATCCACCACCTCGGTTTCCGGCCGGTCGCCGCCTTCGGCATATTCCTCATGCCACTTGCCGTTCTCGTCTTGCCAGCTGATCTCGGCGGAATCGCCGCCGACCTGCTGTTCGGCCGCGACGATGCGCGCAGCTTCGAGGGCCTCGGCATGGGTCGGAAATGCCTCGGAATAGACACCTCCCAGCCTGTAGGCCCAGCCGCCGTCATGCGGCACGACTTCGTAGACCACCTTGATCATGCATCCGTCTCCTCATCTTCTTGTTGCGCATTCGCACGCTTCCGGACAGGATCCGGATCATCGCGGCCGCTTGACGAGAATTCGAGGACGCCGCGATCTGCTTTCCGGCCCCGATGACGTTCAGTATTCCATTAAACGCCGAAGACTGCAAACGGGACTGGCCCTGGGCCTGCTTGATAGGCGAAATCAGTGACTTAGATAAAACGCATGAATCGGGACAGGAGCTCAGGCTTGGGGATCGCGTCACGCTTTAAAGAAGAAAAGTTTCTGGTCGTCGCACTTTTCGTTGCAGTGATCGCCTATCTCATGGAACACGCGGTGATCGAGATGGGGCGCGGCGTCGCGCTGATCGCAGCCGTCGCCCTGGTCGGCACCATCGTGCTCGCCTCTATCCGCGTCGCCCATCATGCCGAACTGCTCGCCGTCAAAGTCGGCGATCCCTACGGCACGATGATCCTGACCCTTTCGGCCGTCGCCGTCGAAGTCATCATCCTCGCCATCATGATGAGTGGCGAGAGTTCGCCGACGCTGGTGCGCGACACGATCTATTCCGCCCTAATGCTCGATATCAACGGCATTCTTGGCCTCGCCGCGCTGCTCGGCGGCCTCAAGCACGGCGAACAGCCCTATAACGATAACTCCGGCAAGACCTACGGCGTGATGATCCTCACCGCCATGGGCATCTCGATGATCGTGCCGGAATTCGTGCCCCGCGACAAATGGCACTATTATTCCGCCTTCACTATCGTCGCGATGATCGCGCTCTACGGCCTCTTCCTGCGCATGCAAGTCGGTCAGCACAGCTATTTCTTCAGCTATAGCTATCCGCGCTCCGAGCGGAAGAAAGAAAGTCCGGACGAGCACGCCCCCGACGAGTCGGCCGCGATCTCGATCGCCACCATTCTCGTCGGCGTGGTCATCATCGGCCTGCTGGCGGAGTTCATGTCGGCCTTCATGGCAGAGGGGCTGCGCGACAGCGGCGCGCCGATCGCGGTGACCGCCGTCGTCGTCGCGGCGATTTCGGCCGCCCCCGAAATCCTGACGGCATTGAGGGCAGCCCTCAGGAACCGCATGCAGGCGACGGTCAACATCGCCATGGGCGCTTCACTGTCGACGGTGATCCTGACGGTACCCGTCATGGAGGCAATCGCGCTCTACACCGGCCAGCCCTTCATCATGGCCATGACCCCGGTGCAGACGGTAATGGTGACGATCACGCTGATTGCCGCGGCGATCAACCTCAACGACGGCGAGACCAACGCCATCGAGGGCATGACGCATTTCATCCTCTTTGCCACCTTCATCATGCTGACGGCGCTGGGACTTTGACGGTGGCGGCTGACATCGCCTTCTTGGCAGTTCACCCTTGTTGGCAGGTCCCTGCGGCAGTCATTCCTTCGACTTTTCGAGGAAGCGCTGCTTGCGGGTTTTCGGCTTGAAGCGCCGGAAGAAACCCTCAATGGCGCGGATCGATTTGGTGACGGACATCAGCCGGTCGATCTGGCCGTTCGCATTGTGGAGCCGTTCCGACAGAACTTCGGCCGCCGTCATCGCAATCTCGATCGGCGGCACCTGCGGAAACCGTTTGGCCAGCGCCGAATAGGGGCTGGCATCGACGCCGCCCATCATCGAGATCGAGCCCATCCTGGCAAAGAGACGCAGGAAGATCTGCTCGAACGTCCAGTCGTGCACGTCGAAGACCTTCCACTTCTCGCTTCTCTTTGCCGAAAAACCGGCAAGCAGGATCTTGCCCGGCAGTTGCAGGTCGGCCAGCCAAAGCGCCATCGCAAAGCCGCTCGTCGCGATCTTGCCTGTCGGATAGAGATCGCCGAGCATTTGCGTCAGATCGAGATGGCGGGTTCTGGCGCCTTTGAAGCCGCTCTCCTCACTGAAGTTTTCCTCCGGGGAGGCGCGAATATTGACGACACCCAAAAAATCGTTGCCGGCAAAGAAACGCAGAACATCCGCCGTCTCGCGCCGGTGGACGATATTGGCGCCCATCACGCCGCTGCGGGCAATCAGCACCGCATGGCCGGTGAAGGCTTCGTCGAGCACCTTATAGACATTGTTGAAGAAGACGTAGAGCGTCGTCTCCGGAAATTCGCTTCGCAGCCGCTCGAAATCGACTGCTTCGCTGTTTGCCACCAGCACGACGTGGGAATAAGGTGACAACAGTGCCTTCCACGCCTCCGGCGTCAGGAAGTTGAAGCCGCCATCCGCGGCGGCCCTCTGCGTGTCACTGGGGATTGCTTCCATATCGGCTCACATGCACTTTCCAAGGACGATGCGCACTGCCCGCCTTACTAGCTGTTGCTGAAATAGGCGCGCGTCCGTGCCAGCCGCGTCAGCCCGCCGATACGCTTTCCCACATGCGAAAGGAAACCCGCGACCCGGCCCATCATCGACGGCTGCCTGCAGAACGAGGCCCACGGCGTATTGCTGAGATCCTCGATATAACGCTTGGCCATCCGGCGGTGCACCCAGGGTACGGTGGCCTGCCACGGTTTTTTCCGGCCGGTAAAATGAATGATCGCCGGCCGGCCGACAAAGGGCAGAAGGCCGGTCTGCGTATTCCAGCGCGGATCGAGCACCAGCCAGTCGCCGTCGAAGGTGACGTTCAGCGCATCCTGATCGTTATTCTCGAAAAGATGCGACCGCTCCTCGAAGATCTCCCGTGTCCTGGCAAAAAGCTCCCTCTCCCGGCAGGCCGCCCAGTCGAACAGCAGCACACCGGCATTGAAATAGCGGCCACCCTCGTGCATGCCGATCTTCCGCTGCCGTGCGCCGGCCTTCTCGGGAAAGGCCATGACATAGTCGTCGACGGCGGCAAGCGCCTTGCCTTGAAAATCCCTGCTGAAGAGTTCGTCAACTGGCGCAACTGCCAGCACATCGGCGTCGAGGTAAAGCAGACGCTCGATATGAGCGGGTATGTGCAGATCCATGTAGAGCCGCGCCAGCGTCGCACCCGACCAGCGGCCCCGCGCCTGCTTTGCCGTATCCGGCGTATTGTAGGGCAGCACAGTGATCGCCATGCCGTGCATCCGCGCGAAATTTCCGACCTCGGCGCTTTCATTCGGCGTAAGGTCGATGCCGAGAAGCAGGAACTCCACGGCAGAACCGCCGAGATTGCGCTTGACGGAAAGCAGGGTGCAGCAGGCGGCCGGCAGCATGTTGACATCCGAACAGACGATCACCGCACTCTGCTGCAAAATCCCGGCCTCCCGAAGCGGCAACGTAAACTTGATGCCGGATATCTAGTTGGTTTGATGCCAACCCGCAACCGCCGATCACCCGCCGAGCCGTCACCCTGCGTCACGTTTTGAATCGGAATTCAACGACTTGCGAGGCAAAGTGGAATCAACTCTGCAGCATGTTGAATCGGGACGTGAACGACAATCACAGCGCCAGCCCGACCTCGCCACAAAGAAAAAGGCCCGCCGTCGCGGCGGGCCTTTGATCGATGCTGTGCCAACCGGCTTACTTGCAGGCGCCGCAGAAGCGCTGGATACGGCGGCAGGCTTCCTCGAGCTGTGCTTCGGAAGTTGCATAGGAGATGCGGAAGTTCGGGCCGAGACCGAAGGCCGAACCGTGAACGACGGCAACGCCTTCCGATTCCAGCAGTTCGGAAACAAAATCCTCGTCCGTCTCGATGACCTTGCCCGACGGAGCCGTCTTGCCGATCAGACCCTTGCAGGAGGGATAGACGTAGAAGGCGCCTTCCGGCACCGGGCAGACAATGCCCTTGGCCTGGTTCAGCATGGAAACGACGAGATCGCGACGGCCTTCGAAGATCTTCTTGTTCTCCGGGATGAAGTCCTGCGTGCCGTTCAACGCTTCGACAGCAGCCCACTGGGCGATCGATGTCGCACCCGAGGTCTGCTGGCCCTGGATCATGTCCATGGCCTTGATGAGCTGCAGCGGGCCTGCCGCGTAGCCGATACGCCAGCCGGTCATTGCATAGGCCTTGGAGACGCCGTTCATCGTCAGCGTCCGGTCGTAGAGCTTCGGCTCGACTTCGACAGGCGTGACGAACTTGAAGTCGCCATAGGTCAGGTGCTCGTACATGTCGTCGGTCAGCACCCAGACATGCGGATGTTTCATCAGCACATCCGTCAACGCCTTCAACTCGTCATGCGTATAGGCCGCACCCGTCGGGTTGGACGGCGAGTTGAAGATGAACCACTTTGTCTTCTCGGTGATCGCCTTTTCGAGATCGGCCGGCTGGAGCTTGAAATTATGCTCCTGGGTGGCCGAAACGAAAACCGGCGTGCCGCCGCACAGCGCCACCATCTCGGGATAGGAAACCCAGTAAGGCGCCGGGATGACGACTTCGTCGCCGGGGTTCATCGTTGCCATGAAAGCGTTGAAAAGGATCTGCTTGCCGCCGGTGCCGACGATCGTCTGCTCCGCTGTATAGTCCAGGCCGTTCTCGCGCTTGAACTTGGCGGCAATTGCCTTGCGCAGCTCAGGAATGCCGGAAACCGGCGTGTACTTCGTCTCGCCGCGGTTGATCGCGTCGATGGCGGCCTTCTTGATATTGTCGGGCGTATCGAAATCCGGTTCACCCGCACCGAGGCCAATGACGTCACGTCCTTTTGCTTTCAGCTCGCGCGCTTTCTGGGAGACGGCGATGGTGGCTGAAGGCTTCACACGGGAAAGAGCATCGGCAAGGAAGGCCATGATAACGGTCCTATTGGTTGAAACGGGCAGAAAGCCGGGACCGGAGTTCTGCGGTTAGCTCTATGTCCAATGTATGACGGCATTTCAAGCGGAAAGGCGTCATGGCGGCATGATTCTTATTGATCATTTCGCCGCGCCGCCCGCCCGGCCTGTCCACGCCTTCGGACTGGCCGGCGTCACGAGGTTGAATCGTGCTGCGCGGATCTTGAATCAAACTCTGAAGTCATCCGGATTTATACCCTGAAATCAGTGGC
The DNA here is from genome assembly GCF_014193215.1 of Rhizobium sp. BK112. NCBI lineage: Bacteria > Pseudomonadati > Pseudomonadota > Alphaproteobacteria > Hyphomicrobiales > Rhizobiaceae > Rhizobium > Rhizobium sp. BK112. The sequence goes on along the minus strand of NZ_JACHYZ010000001.1, from coordinate 428,057 downwards.
ATCGCCGGATTCGACCATCGCCACGAATAAGCCGCAACAAATGCCGAGCCACGCCGCAATTCGGTCGTGAGCGCGCCGAGATCGAAGCCGCATCATCCGGCATCCGAAATTGGTTATTGAGGGTATGCCAATGTTTCTGGAAGATGAGTTTGCCATAGGGCGCATTCGCGCCCGCCGAATTTCCGTTTCAGTCCTTGTTGCCGTCACCGCTCTTGCCGCCTGCATAGCGGCGATGCTGGGGTTTGCCTCCACAGTCCGCGCCGAGCAGGCGCCGCAGGCATCCAACCAACTGGCGGCGCTTGTCCGGCCGAATGACGTCAACAGCGGCTCGCTGCTCTTTCCGTCGAAGGAGCCGGGCTTTTATGTCGAAGCGCCGCGGCTGAAGACCGATGTCGCCATCGACGTCTCCGGCCCGATCGCCAGGGTGAAGGTGACGCAGCGCTTTCAGAATCCAAGCCAGGGTTGGGTAGAAGGCACCTACGTCTTCCCGCTGCCGGACAATTCCGCCGTTGACGCCCTGAAAATGCAGATCGGCGAACGCTTCATCGAAGGCCAGATCAAGCCTCGCCAGGAAGCCCGTGAAATCTACGAGCAGGCCAAGGCCGAGGGCAAGAAGACGGCGCTGCTCGAACAACAGCGGCCGAACATTTTCACCAACCAGGTCGCCAATATCGGTCCCGGCGAAACCGTCGTCGTCCAGATCGAATATCAGCAGACGGTCCACCAGTCGGGCGGCGAGTTCTCGCTGCGTTTTCCGATGGTCGTCGCCCCGCGCTACAATCCGGCGCCGATCGTCCAGACCGTCGAGTTCAATAACGGCGCCGGTTTCGCCACACCACGCGACCCGGTGGAAAACCGCGACAAGATCGAAGCCCCCGTACTTGATCCGCGTGAGAACGCCAGGATCAATCCGGTTTCGCTGACCGTCGACCTCAAGGCAGGCTTCCCGCTTGGCGACGTCAAATCGTCCTTCCACGCGGTCGATATCAGGCAGGATGGCGACCAGGCGAGGACGATCGGCCTGAAGGCGGACACCGTTCCCGCCGACAAGGATTTCGAGCTCACCTGGAAGGCCGCCCCCGGCAAGATGCCGAGTGCCGGCCTCTTCCGGGAAGTCATGAACGGCAAGACCTATCTGCTCGCCTTCGTCACCCCGCCCACGGCTCCGGATGCGGCAGCGCCGCCGGCAAAACGCGAGGTAGTCTTCGTCATCGACAATTCCGGCTCCATGTCCGGTCCGTCGATCGAGCAGGCAAGGCAGAGCCTGGCGCTTGCCATTTCCAAGCTGAACCCCGACGACCGTTTCAACGTCATCCGTTTCGACGATACGATGACGGATTACTTCAAGGGTCTCGTTGCTGCCACCCCGGACAATCGCGAAAAGGCCATTGCCTATGTCAGGGGCCTGACAGCCGACGGCGGCACGGAAATGCTGCCCGCCCTGGAGGCTGCATTGCGCAACCAGGGACCGGTCGCAAGCGGAGCGTTGCGCCAGGTCGTGTTCCTGACGGATGGCGCAATCGGCAACGAGCAACAGCTCTTCCAGGAAATCACTGCAAACCGCGGCGATGCCCGCGTCTTCACCGTCGGTATCGGCTCGGCGCCGAATACCTATTTCATGACCAAGGCCGCCGAAGTCGGCCGTGGCACCTTCACGGCGATCGGCTCGACCGATCAGGTGGCAAGCCGCATGGCCGAGCTTTTCGCCAAGCTGCAGAACCCAGCCATGACCGATATCGCCGCGACCTTTGAAGGCATAAAAGCCGAGGATATCACGCCGAACCCGATGCCGGACCTTTACAGTGGCGAACCCGTCGTGCTGACCGCCGAACTGCCTGAGGACAAACCCGCCGGCAAGCTGCAGATCTTCGGCAAGACAGGCGAGCAGCCCTGGCGCGTCGACATGGATATCGCCAATGCCGCCGACGGCAAAGGCATTTCCAAGCTCTGGGCCCGCCGCAAGATCGACGATTTCGAAGCCCGTGCCTATGAACGTCAGGATCGGGCCGCGCTCGACAAGGATATCGAGACGGTCGCTCTCGCCCACCATCTCGTCTCCCGCCTCACCAGCCTCGTTGCCGTCGACGTTACCCCGTCACGCCCGGCCGACCAGCCGCTCGGCTCAACCAAGCTGCCGCTCAATCTGCCTGAAGGTTGGGACTTCGATAAGGTCTTCGGCGAAAACCCTGTCCCTCCTGCCGGCGGAGAACGCCATGGCTCGGCGACGCCGGCAGGAAACGCCGGACCGGAACAGGCGGCAGCCGAAACACAGGATCTCGCCGCATCGCCCGGGATCGCAAACATGATGGCAGCAGCCCCGACCGCCAAGGCCGCCACCATGATCGCGCAGAAGAGCTCGACCGTGAACCTGCCGCAGACGGCAACGCGCGCCGACGAGCAGATCATCCGCGGGCTTACCATGCTGCTCCTGGCGCTGACGGCGGCAAGCGGGCTGGCCATCTGGCGCCGGCGCATCAAACGGGTGATCGCGGTCGGGGCCAAGCGTTATGGTCTCTAGGCTCTCCGCAAGCCACAACGAGGAAGCGGCCGAATTCGAGCCGCTTCCGACCTATCTGGAACTCGCCATGGCGGCCGCCACGGCCTATGACAGGCCGAAGGCGCGCCCGAGCAAGGGCTTTTTCCTCTGGCGTCTTTCCTCGATCGAAAAGGCAATCGCCTTCGCCATTGCCGGTCTTGCCCTCTATGGCCTGGCGCTGATCGGCGACGGCTTCCTGCTGAAAGCGAAGGCGGAGCTCTCCCAGATCCTGCTGAAACGCGCTTTCGCCGCGGAGCTGCAGGGGAAAGAGACAAAGCCCTGGCCCTGGGCGGATTTCACCACCGAGGCCAAGGTGCGCGCCCCGCGCCTCGGCAAGGAGGCGATCGTGCTTTCCGGCGCCTCCGGCGAGGCTCTCGCCTTCGGTCCGGCCTGGCTCGTCAACACCCCACAGCCGGGCGAGGAAGGCACCTCCGTGATCGCAGCCCATCGCGACACGCACTTCCGCTGGCTGCAATATATAAAGCCCGGCGATACGATCGAAGTCACGCGCCGCGACGGCAAACTATTGACCTTCAAGGCGGGCGAAGGCCGCATCGCTCCGTGGGATGCAAACGGCATCGATCCCTCCTCCGACGGCCGCCGTCTCGTGCTGACCACCTGCTGGCCCTTCGACGCGACGGAGCGCGGGCCCTTGCGCTACATCCTCGAGGCGGAACTGGTCGACCCTCAGGCGACCGGCTCGGTTCAACCGCCAAACACAAAGCCGTTATATCAGGTCGAATGAGGGTTGAAGCTGTTTCCTGTCCGCTCCACGTTCAGCCTGGAGAGACGACAGGGAAAACACGATGAAGAGAATATCCGCCCTCCATTTGGCCGCAGCGCTGGTCCTGTTCGGGGCTATATCCGCGGATGCGGCTGATACCATCAAAGCGCAGGATCTTACAGTGCGAGTCGACAAGCTCGCCGACGGTCTCGAACATCCCTGGGCGGTCGAGGTGTTGCCCGACGGCGCCTATCTCGTCACCGAGCGGCCGGGCCGCATGCGCATCATCCGAGAGGGCAAGGTCTCCGACCCGATCGGCGGCGTGCCGAAAGTCAGCGCCCGTGGCCAGGGCGGCCTGATGGACGTGGCGCTCGCCCCGGACTTTGCGACGAGCCGAAAACTCTATTTCACCGCCGCCATCGCCAACAGGCAGGGCTCCGGCACCGAAGCCTTCAGCGCCACACTTTCGGCCGATGAAAAGACCCTGGACGCAGTAAAGCCGGTTTTCACCATGCGGCGCTTCACATCAGGCAATATCCAGTACGGCTCGCGTATCGCGATATCCGGCGACGGCTCGCTGTTCATCAGCGTCGGCGACCGCGGCGACCGCGACCGCTCGCAGGACTGGCAGGACGATGCCGGCTCGATCATCCATATCAATGCCGACGGCAGCATCCCCGCCGACAATCCGTTCAAGGACGGCGGCAAGGCGCTGCCGGAAATCTGGTCGAAAGGCCACCGCAACCCGCAGGGCATCACCTTCGACGCCAGGGATGGCAAGCTCTATACCGTCGAACACGGCGCCCGCGGCGGCGACGAGATCAACCAGCCCCAGGCCGGCAAGAATTACGGCTGGCCGATCATCACCTATGGACGCGACTATTCCGGCGCCGAGATCGGCGAAGGCACAGCCAAGGAAGGGCTGGAACAGCCGCTGCATTATTGGGATCCTTCGATCGCACCCGGCGCGCTCGTCGTCTATCGCGGCGCCATGTTTCCGGAATGGGACGGCAATTTCATCGTCGCAGCGCTGAAGTTCCAGTTGCTGTCGCGCATGCAACGTGACGACAACGGCGCCTTCGTCGCCGAAGAGCGCCTGTTCGAGGGCGAATACGGCCGCATCCGCGACGTCGTCGTCGCACCCGACGGAGCGCTGCTGATGGTGACGGACGAGGACGACGGCGCGCTGCTCAGGGTCTCCAGGGCGCAAGCCCGCAACGGCTGAGAGATCACAACGGGCCGCGCAGTTCCTTGCGGATGACGAATTTCAGCCCGGACCAGATCTCGTCGACGGCGCAGACCTTGACGTCGACCAGGCCCGTCGGGAGCAGAACCTCCCGCAACACGTCCTCGGTGATGTCGGTCGGCACGCGTGAACTCTTCTTCGGCCAGGAGATCCAGACCATGCCGCTCGGCATCAGGACAGAAAAAAGCGTGGGCGCAACAGCCTCCAGCGCCGCCCGTTCTGTTGTAAACAAATGCACATAGTCGAAGGCGCGCTGAGGCGTCTCGGGAAGCGCGCGGACGACCGAAGCAAAACCGTCGAAACCATGGATCTCGCCGATCGTCTCGGGAACACCGAGAAGAGCCGCGGCCTGCCCATCAGCCAGGCCGAGCTTCCGGGCAAGCGGCGTGCCGGAATAGCCTGCCGTCTTAGCCGCTGCGGTGTCGCCGGCTGGCCGTTCTTCACGTCGCATGCCTTCACCTCCGTTCACACCGCCCAAAGTCTTCACCCTTGCCGGAAGGAAACGCAACTGCTAACCGCTTGACCACACCTCCCTTCCCCATCGAGGACGACATGACGCGCGTTCAGGCGAACCTCCTCCTGTTGCTTGCAGCCGCCATCTGGGGCGGCGGCTTCGTCGCGCAGTCGACGGCGATGAAGGCGATCGGTCCCTTCTGGTTCATCTGCCTGCGTTTTGCCGTCGCCACGCTGGCGGTGCTGCCTTTCGTCCTTTTTGAGGCGCGCAAGGCCAAAGAGAAGACCAGCGCGCGCCATGCGAAGCTCTACATCCTGACCGGCCTTGCCCTTTTCGGCGGTGCAGCCACGCAGCAGGTCGGACTGCAGACGACGACGGTGACGAATTCCAGCTTCATCACCGGCCTCTATGTCGTCTTTGTGCCGCTGATTGCCGTGTTCTTCCTGCGCCGCGCCCCGCATTGGATCATCTGGCCCGGCGCGCTGCTGGCGATCACCGGCATCTACCTCCTGTCCGGTGGCCATCTTTCGGCGCTGACGCCGGGCGATCTGCTGACCGTCGTCTGCGCCGTCTTCTGGGCGATCCAGATCACCCTCGCCGGCACGACCGTTTCGGCGACCGGAAGGCCGCTCGCGCTCTCCGCCGTGCAATTCGCCGTAACCGCGACCTGTGCGCTGGCCGTTGCCGCAGCCGTCGAACCTGTCAGCCTTGCGGCGATTTGGGCGGCGGCGCCGGAGATCCTTTACGTCGGAATTTTCTCCTCTGGCCTGGCTTTCGTCCTGCAGGTGATAGCCCAGCGCTATACGACGCCCTCGCAGGCCGCGATCTTCCTTTCTTCCGAAGCGATCTTCGGCGCATCGCTCGGAGCCCTGCTGCTCGGCGAAACGATGCCGGCGACAGGTTATGCAGGTTGCGCGCTCATGTTGATCGCTATGCTTGTAGTCGAACTCGTCCCTGGATTCGCCCGACGGCGGCTGCCAGCCACGTGAACACGCGTCCAAATATGGGTGAGTCCCACAGCGGAAAAAAATTTACTGGGGGCGGAAAGACGCGTTCACGTTGCATTTTTGGGAAAATCTGCTCGGAACTTATATTGCAGACGATATAAAACGTTAATCATTCCCTATCGGCGAAGGAAATTTTGCGTTTTTGCGCAAATTGTTTATCGGCAGGGGTGTGCCAGGAACGACACGCTAAAAAACTTTTGCTTGCCAAAATCCTTTAAACGCAGCACTCTCAGCGCGTTCGGGCATTTTGCGAGCATGGGAAGTCCTTAAGTATTTGCGCGCCGGGAACGCTAATATTCCGGTCAGCCGGTTCCAAAAATGGCGGGCGAAAGTCCTGCCTGGAACAGGCCGAGGTAGAGGGGACCTTTTTCTCACATTTCAAGAATTGCCTGCCAACACCTCCCGCAAGGAGGCAATGCTATGATGCTGCCCGTGTGGATGGCGGGCAGAGAGAAAAGGACCTGACGCATGGCAGAGACTGGCACTGTAAAATTCTTCAATACCGACAAAGGCTTCGGCTTCATCAAGCCGGACCGGGGCGGCGCCGATATCTTCGTTCACATTTCTGCCGTTCAGGCCTCCGGGCTGGCCGGTCTGACGGAAAACCAGAAGGTAAGCTTCGACACGGAGCCGGATCGCCGCGGCAAGGGCCCGAAGGCCGTCAATCTGCAGATTGCGGGCTGAACCCTTAACGGCTGTCAAATTCGAGTTGAAGCCCGGCAGCAATGCCGGGTTTTGTCGTTCAGCCTTCGTTCAGCTACAAATCGATAGGACTGTCACCATCGAGAAAGGAACCGGCGTTCGGTTCCCTGGATTGGGATTTATGCTTATGAACAGGCTCGCCAAGACTCTTCTGCTGACGGCAACGGCTGCCGCGCTCACTCTCTCCGCCATTGGCGAAGCATCGGCACGCGACCGCCACTGGCGCCATCATGACGGCAACGACGCGCTCGTCGGCGGTGCCGTCGGCCTCGCAACCGGCCTGATCGTCGGTTCGGCCATCGCCAACGCCAATAACGGCCCGGTCTACGAAGAGCGCCGCTACATCGACCCGGCCTACGAGCCGGATTATTATGAGCCCGCTCCGGTCTATCGCGCCCCGCGCCGAGTCTATGCCGAGCAGCCGCAATATTACGAGCCGGTCCGCACGGCGGTGGAACCCTGGTCGCCGCAATGGGAGCGTTACTGCTCTTACCGCTACCGCTCTTTCGATCCGCGCAGCGGCACCTATATCGGCAATGACGGCCGCAGCCATTTCTGCACTGCCGGCTGATTTCGCCATCATCCCTGATGCCAAGCGCCGCTCTTCAGCGGCGCTTTCTTTTTGTCGATCCCTCAACTGGTCCTCTACCGCGTCCGCTTTCTCGACATTGCCCACCCCGCACCATATCCACGTGGCCGGGGAAAAATATTTCTACAAATTCCATAGAAATAGAAGCTATAGGTTTCTCGCCCGTCACCAGTGCTCGTAGGCTATCTCGACCTATCGATGGCAATGGTAAGGAGCGGAATAAGTTATGGGCGTGTTTCGTTCGGCGATGATCGGTGTCGCGGTTGCTTTGGGGCTGGGCCTGTCATCGGCTGGCGCGGCCGATCTTTCAGAAATCAGGATCGACTGGGCGACCTATAATCCCGTCAGTGTTCTTCTGAAGAAGGAAGGCCTGCTGGAAAAGGAATTCGCCAAGGACAATATCAGCATTCGCTGGGTACAATCCGCCGGCTCGAACAAGGCGCTGGAATTCCTGAACGCCGGATCGATCGATTTCGGCTCGACAGCGGGTGCGGCAGCACTGATCGCGCGGGTCAACGGCAATCCGATCAAATCCATTTATGTTTATTCGCGCCCCGAATGGACGGCTCTGGTCACCCGCGCCGATAGTCCGATATCCACCGTCGAGGATCTGAAGGGCAAGACGATCGCGGTGACGCGCGGCACCGATCCGCATGTCTTTCTCGTCCGTGCCTTGGCGGATGCCGGCCTGAAACAATCGGACGTGAAGCTGGTGCTGCTACAGCATGCCGACGGCAAGCTTGCGCTTCTGCGTGGCGATGTCGATGCATGGGCAGGCCTCGATCCGCTGATGGCGGCCGCCGAAGTGGACGACAAGGCGAAGCTCTTCTATCGCAAGCCGGAAAACAACAGCTGGGGCGTGCTCAATACGACCGAGACATTTGCCGCCGAACATCCCGACATCATCAAGCGCGTCGTCGCCGTCTATGAGCAGGCACGGGCCGAGGCGCTGGCCGATCCTGCAGCGCTCAAGGCAGCGCTGGTGGAGGCGGCAAAACTGCCGGACAATGTCATCGCCAAGCAGCTGGAGCGGACGGACCTCTCGCAACCGACGATCGGCGACCTGCAGCGCGACACGATCTCGAAAGCGGGTATCGCCTTGCAAAGCGCCGGCGTCCTGCCCGCCGACGTCGACATTGCCAAAGTCACGAACGAACTGATCGACGACCGTTTTGCCGTGGGGAAAACCCAGTGACAGAGCATCGATCATCGCTATGACGGACTTGGCCGAAACCGGTATCAAGACGGAAACAAGGACGCCGCGCCCGGTCGCGGCTTCGATCTTTTATGGCGTGAGCAACCGGATGGCGGTGGCCGTTCTGCTGCCTGCGCTCGGCCTCTTGTTCTGGGAGATTGCGGTCGCGGCCGGCTGGTTCTCAGGCCGTCTCATGCCGCCACCATCCAGGGTCGCAGCGACGCTATGGGCGCTCTTGAGGTCCGGCGAATTGCTCGACCATATCGGCATCACCACCGTCCGGGTATTCTTCGGATTTGCGATCGGCGCCGCCACGGCCACGATCGCCGGCGCCATAACGGGATATTTCGGTCTCGCCCGCCGACTGATCGATCCGTCGCTTCAGGCGCTCCGCTCCATCCCGTCGATCGCCTGGGTGCCGCTCTTCATTCTCTGGTTCGGGATCTTCGAGACATCGAAAGTGGCGCTGATCGCCGTCGGGGTGTTTTTTCCGATCTATCTCGGCATCTCCGGCGCGATCCTGTCGGTTGATCGCAAGATTGTCGAGGTCGGCCGCATCTTCCGGCTTTCCGGTTTCGCACTGGTGCGGCGGGTCATGCTGCCTGCGGTCTTTCCAGCCTATGTGACTGCCTTGCGATCCGGCCTCGGCCTCGGTTGGATGTTCGTCGTCGCAGCGGAATTCATGGGCGCTTCGGAGGGCCTCGGCTATCTCCTCGTTGATGGCCAGCAAATGGGCAAGCCGGACCAGATCATGGCTGCCATCATCACCTTCGCGGTCGTCGGCAAGTTGACGGACAGCCTGTTGCTTGCGGCGACGGCACCCTTCCTGACCTGGCAGGATAGTTACAGGCGGGAGGGATGAGCCGATGCTGACGCTGCGAAACTTGGAAAAAACCTATGCGAATGGGGTGCGCGCACTGGAGGGCTTTTCGCTCGGGCTGGCTCCGGGAGAAATCGTCGCCGTCATCGGCGGATCCGGTTGCGGCAAGAGCACGTTGCTGCGATTGATCAGCGGTCTCGACATTCCCACGCAGGGAACGGTCGAGCTGAATGGCGAACAGGTCACCAAGCCGCATCCGCTGATCAATCTCATCTTTCAGGAGCCACGCCTCTTCCCCTGGCTGAGTGTCGCAAACAATGTCGGCTTCGGCCTCGCCGAGCTCGAAGGTGATGACCGCCGGCAACGGGTGGAGGCCGCATTGGAAAAGGTCGGCCTGGGGAAATTGGGCGGACGCTGGCCGAAGGAGTTGTCCGGCGGCCAGGCCCAGAGAGTGGCAATCGCTCGCGCACTGATTACCCGACCGGAAGTGCTGCTGCTGGATGAGCCTTTCTCGGCCCTCGATGCTTTCACGCGCGCCGATCTGCAGGATCACCTGCTCGACATATGGGCCGAAACGCGCCCAACGCTCGTGCTGGTGACGCATGATATCGACGAGGCGCTCGTCCTTGCCGACCGGATTATCGTGATGCGACCGTGGCCGGGGCGCATTCTCGAGGAGATCCGCATCGATCTGCCGAGGAAGCGCGATCGGGCATCGGCCTCGTTCGAGACCGCGAAAAGACAGCTGCTCATGTCGCTTAACGTCTCGCTGCAGCCCAATTGATCCAGCTCATTTGATGCAGGCCTGTTAGGCTGGGATGCGGATCGTTGCCCTTAGTCCACCAAGCGGGCTGTCGCTCAGCGTGACGTTGCCACCATGGCTGCGGGCAATGTCGCGGGCAATCGCAAGCCCGAGCCCGGTCCCCGATGCGTCGAGATTGCGCGCCGTATCCAGCCGGAAGAATGGTTTGAACACGTCCTCACGATTCTTTTCGGGAATGCCCGGCCCGTCATCGTCGAAGATGACCGTCAGCCATTTGGCATTGTGCTTGGCCTCGATGTCGAGGCGGTCGGCATAACGGCGCGCGTTCGAGGCAAGGTTGGTCACGAGACGCATGAAGGCGTTCGGCCGGACCGATATGTCGTCATCGCCTTCGATCGAATAGCTGAATTTTTTGCCGTGCAGGGCGAAATCGGATTCCAGCTTCGCAAAGATCTCGCTGAGTTTCAGCTCGCCGACATCCTCTTCGACCTCGCCGCGGGCGAAGGCCATGTAGGCCTCCAGCATAGTCTGCATATCGTTGACGTCGTCATTCAGCCCGTGCAGGTCGGGATTGTCTCCGGCGAGCGCCAATTGCAGCTTGAAGCGGGTGAGGATGGTTCGCAGATCATGGCTGACGCCGGAGAGCATCGCGGTGCGCTGCTCGATCTGCCGCTCGATCCGCTCGCGCATCAGGATGAAGGCAAGGCCGGCGCGCCTGACCTCGTCGGCCCCGCGCGGATAGAAATTATCGGGTTTCTGCCCCTTGCCGAAGCTTTCGGCCGCTCGCGCCAGCATCAGGATCGGCCGGATCTGCCCGCGCAGGAAAAGGATCGAGATGCCGATCAGCACCAGCGACGTACCGACCATCCAGACGATGAAGATATGGGTGTTCGAGGCATAGGTCTGACTGCGCTTGGTCAGCACCCGCAAGATCTTGTTTTCCAGCTTGATGCGGATCTCGACGAGGTTCGAATTGCCGACCGTGTCGATCCAGAAAGGCCGGTGGATCTCGTCGGTGATCTCGTCGCTGAGGATGCCGTCGAGGATCGAGAAGAACGGCTTGACGCGCGGCGGCGGCAGGTCGCCATCCGGCTCGATCGAGATCTGCAGGCTGAGCTGGTCGCGGGCGATGCGGATGATCTCGCTGTAGTCCGAATTCTGCGGATAGGTCTCGATGATCTCGATGATCGCGGCAATGTCGCGGGTGACGGCAAGCGACAGCCGCTCGGTCACCATCTGCCAGTGGCGCTCCATGAAGACGGCCGCGACGACGGATTGCAGGAGCACCATCGGAATGATGATGATCAGCAGCGAGCGCGCGTAAAGTCCGGTCGGCAGCCGGCGGCGCAGCCAGCGGACGATCCAGCGCCAACCCTGCGCAGGAGTGCGGTCTTCCCGCCGCAAGCTGTCGATCGTCACCATCAGCGCCGGTCCCGAACCTTGAGTTTAGTCGATGCTCAGCCTGTATCCGATGCCGCGCACCGTCTGCAGCCAGACCGGATTGGCGGGATCGTCCTCGATCTTGCGCCGCAGCCGGTTGATCTGCACGTCGATCGTCCGCTCGCCGACTTCGGTGTCGTTGCCGATCAGTTCGTGGCGCGGGATCGTGTCGCCGGCGCGCCGTGCAAAGAGCAGCATGATCTCCTGCTCGCGGTCGGTGAGCCGGATCACCTCGCTGGCCTTCTTCAGCTCCTTGCGGGTCAGCGAGAAGGTGTAGGGGCCGAACATCACCTGTTCGATCTTCGGTCCCTCGCCGCCGGCATTTCGGCGCAAGATGTTGTTGATGCGCAGCACCAGTTCGCGTGGGTCGAAGGGCTTGGAAAGATAATCGTCGGCGCCTGCCTCGAGGCCTTCGATGCGATTGCCCGATTCCGCCAGCGCCGTCAGCATGATGATCGGTACGTTCTTGATGGCGCGAAGCCCCCGGGTGACGTCGATGCCGGATTCGCCGGGCATCATCACATCCATGATGATCAGGTCGAAATCGAGACCGGTGAGCTTGCGCTGCGCCTCGGCGCCATCGGCAGCGACGGTGACGCGGAAGCCGTTCTCGGCGAGATAACGATTGAGCAGCGCCCGGATGCGGGAGTCGTCATCGACCACCAGCAAATGCGCCGCATCGTCTGAAATACCTGTCTTGACCGCCATTCACTCCGCCCTCTGTCTGTCCCGCATCCCTCTGAGGAAAGCTTTTACGCCCTCCCGCACCTCCGCAGAAGCCCCTTCGAATGCCCGCTCAATGCGGCGCGATTGCGGCTCGGCAAGGGCAAGCGCCAGCTCTCGTCCCGATTTCGTCGGATAGAGCTTGCGCTGTCGCCGGTCTTCGGGGCCTGCGACCTGGCGAATATAGCCTGAATCGATCAGCTGTTTCAGCACCCTTGCGAGGCTCTGCTTGGTGATCTTCAGCGTATCGAGAAGATCGGCGACCGTCATGCCGGGATTGCGGTTGACGAAATGCACGACGCGGTGATGCGCCCGGCCGAAACCGCTCTTTTCTAGGATGGCGTCGGGATCGGAAACGAAGTCGCGATAGGCGAAGAAGAACAACTCGATGATCTCGAAATCTATAATATCGGTATCTTCCATCGGCGTGGCCAGCGGCTCTGGTTTGCCTGCTTTCGGGCCGGTCTGTCGTGACACTCGGCATTTCCTTTCTGTTTCCGCGCATAGGGAAACCTTCGCGAGGATATGTCAGCTTTATTGACATAAATTTGAATCGCGGCCAGCTTCCCCGAACTCTGCGGGAGCCCCGCACGGCCTCTCATGTCCCTGGCATTTCTGGAAACCAAGGCCGTCCGGCACACCGACGCAATACGCGAGTTCCCCTTCCGTCTGTGGATAAAACGTAATGGGGACAACAATCAACAGGCATGGCGCCCGCGGCGACCGTCGAGCTCCCGAAGCGCCAGGGGTTTAGGCATGCCTCGGTCCAATTGCCTGGCGCGAGACAGCAAGATGATGAACGTTTCGGCGCAGGCCAATCGCATCAACCGGAAGTTACCCCGGTTTCGGAAAGCGGTCCGTATCGCTTCACGCCGTCGATGATCTCCGAAGCGCTGACGAACGACTGTATGAAGGAGGTCTATCCGGCCGCAGTCGCCGCCGGATAAGAGCCTCACGCGATCGGTCCGGCCACTGCATAATTCCTCAAATCGGAACCGATTTAAGGATAAAATTACGCAGCCATTCAACGTGCTCCAGCAGCCTTTCCGCGTCCCAAAACAGGCGCGGCGCTGTCGGTAAACGTCTGCCGGGCCTTCTTTACCTGTGCGCCCGTGCCATGACCAGTCCGGCGAGCGTCGAGAGAATACCGCCGCCGATCAGGCCGCCGATGCCGTCGGCGAGCAGGCCGGTCATAGCCGCTTCCCCGCCGACCATGCTGAGCAGCATGCCGCCGCCGACGCCGCCGATCGCGCCTGCGATCGTACGAGCGACGACATTGATCGCGTGCTGCTTCAAAGCGGCGCTCGCGGCATTGCCGCCGATTGCACCGGCTATCAATTGTGTGATGAGCGGAAGTAGCGCTTCCATGATTTCCTCCTCTGGCGATCTCCCCGATCGCCGATCCATGCCGAACCTTCGGCATATTAGGATTTTATCATATTTCGGAAGACAGCGTTAAGAAAATCAACCGATGCGGGATTAAGGCAGGGAGAACTGCCCTGGAACGAGGCGGCCCGACGTTCCGCCTCGCCTCAGTTCTTGCCGATTCACGTCATTGATAGACGTAGACGATCCGGCGCGTACCGGGATCGACCAGCACCGGCCGGTCGTTGATCCTCGTATAGCGGTACTCATAGTCGGGGATCGTCTGGAAGGTGACATCGGCAGGCACTTCCGCGCCGACGACGACATCGCCGCCAAGTCGCACCGTCTCACCCGGATTGGTGTCGATATAGGTGCGAACCGTCTCCGGCGGAGTGATGGTCTCGACCGACCCGACGGGGCCGAGCAGTTCGTCGCCCGGCGCCGGCTGCGGCTCGGCCGGAACGACGCTTGCGGTCGACTCGTAGGTGACGGCGGGAACGCCGATCTCGGCACGATGCTCCTCGACGATAACGCGGCTGCCGCCATGATCGACCTGCAGATAATCGGCATAGACCCAGCCGCGCATGCCGTTGACGTCGACACGGCACCATCGGCTGCCTTCGATGCAGCCGTCGAGGACTGCGGTGGAGCCGCGGGTGGCAAGACCGACCGAGGGATATTGCGGGCCGGGGCCAGCGCGGACGTTGAGATCATCGACCGTCGTCGCCATCATCTCCGCCTGCGCAAGACCGGCGCTCGCTATCAGCACCGCGCCTGCCAGCAGAATGTTTCTCTTTAAGGTCATGTGAGCGTCTCCTTGGTTTCGATGGGCTGACAACGTGCGGGGTTCCACGATGTTCCCATGCGCTCAGCCCGGCGGAACATCGCCTCTATGAGAATTCCTGCAAGTGCCTTGAAAAATTGAATAAAACCCGATTTCTTCGCCTGATGACGATGACAAAAGCAGGTATAAACTCTTGTTGCAGTCTGTCTTTTTGCCGTGAGGCCGACCGTAAATGGGAGAAGATTCCGGCTGTCCTCGCCGTGGTTTCGGACTATACCCTGGATATCCGAGACACCAAGCGAGGCACCTATGGGCATGCTCCAGGCCGGCATTATTCCGGTGACACCCTTCCAGCAGAACTGCACGATCTTCTTCGATCCAGATACCAAGGAAGGCGTCGTCATCGATCCGGGCGGCGACGTGCCGCTCATCCTGCAGGCGATCGCGGAAAACGGGTTGACCATCAAGGAAATCTGGCTGACGCATGGCCATCTCGACCATGCGGGCGGCGCCAGCGAACTGAAGGAGGCCCTCGGGGTCGATGTGGTCGGCCCGCATCAGGACGATCTGCCGCTGCTGCAGCGGGTCGAGAGCCAGGCTGCGAAATACGGCATATCAGGATTGCGTAACGTCGTGCCCGACCGCTGGCTGAAGGATGGCGACAAGATCTCCTTCGGCGCCCACGAATTCGAGGTCTATCACACGCCCGGCCATGCCCCCGGCCACGTCATCTATTTCAACCGCGCGCAGAATTTCGCCCATCTCGGCGACGTGCTCTTCAACGGCTCGATCGGCCGCACCGACCTGCCGGGCGGCGATCATCAGCAGCTTCTTGATTCGATCCGCGACAAGGTGCTGCCGCTCGGCGACGACGTCGGCTTCATCTGCGGCCACGGTCCCGGCAGCCGCATCGGCGATGAGCGGCGAAGCAATCCGTTTTTGCGGGAAATCTGACCTAGTGGAGAATGGGCGGCGAAGCTGCGCTCCGCCCGCTCACATCATCTTCCGGCCGTTCGGCACCGGCTGCTCGACGGCCGCAAGCACGATCGCGCCGTTCTCGTCCTCGAATCCCAGCGTCAGCACTTCCGAGCGGAACGGCCCGATCTGGCGCGGCGGGAAATTGACGACGCCGAGCACCTGCCGGCCGATCAGGCTTTCCGGCATATAATGCACGGTGATCTGCGCTGAGGATTTCTTCGTGCCGATCTCAGGGCCGAAATCGATCACCAGCTTGATCGCCGGCTTGCGCGCTTCCGGAAAGGGGCTGGCCTCGATGATCGTGCCGACACGAATATCGACACGCTCGAAATCGGCATAGGTGATCTCTTCGGCCATGTCGTCTCCGTCAGCCGGCCAGTTCCTCGGCCCGCTTGCGCGCCGCCGCGAGTGCCGCGTCGAACAGAGGCTGCATGCCGTCCTCTGCCATCAGCACGGCGAGCGCCGCCGCCGTCGTGCCGCCGGGAGAGGTCACATTCTCGCGCAGCCGCGAAGCGCCGTCGGGGGACTGGTGCAAAAGTTCACCAGCCCCCGCGACTGTTTCCCGCGCAAGACGCATGGCGAGGTCCGCCTGCAGACCGAGTTTACGGCCTGCCTCCGCCATACATTCGACGAGATAGAAGACATAGGCCGGACCACTGCCCGAAAGCGCCGTCACGGCATCGATATCGGCTTCCGCGGGCACCCACTCGACAGGCCCCGAGACGCGCAGAAGGGAATGGACGCGCTCACGCTGCTGATCGCTGACCCCTGAATTGGCAAAGGCGCCGGTGACGCCGCGCCCAACCATAGCGGGCGTGTTCGGCATGGCGCGCACCATGGCGGCTTTACCCAGATGCTTCTCGAGGAAACCGAGCGTCTTGCCGGCCGCGACCGAGACGACGACCGTGTCCGGCCCGATCGCACTCTTCACCGTCGGCAGCACCGTCTCCATCACCTGTGGCTTGACCGCGAGGAACAGCACGCTTGCCTTCAAATCCGCCGGGAGCGCGGTCACATGGGTGGCGCCAGCTTCGTTGATCGTCGCCAGCATCGCCGGCGACGGACCGGGATCGACGACAATGACGGCCGAGCCCGGGACGCCGCTTTTCAGCCAGCCCGATAGCATCGCCCCGCCCATGTTTCCGGCGCCGATCAAAAGGACGGGATTTGTCGAGGAGAAACGCTTCGTCGGCATCTTATGCCTCGCCGACTGTTTCGAACAGCACGGCTTCCATCGCCTTCGTCGCTTCCATGCCGGACCAGACGACGAACTGGAATGCCTGGAAATAGGCTTCGCAGGTATCGAGCGCGCTGGAAAGCAGCACCTCCACCTGACGGTTGGTGGGCTCTGCACCGCCGGCGAGCAGCAGCGACTGGCGGAAAATGACGACATCTTCCTGGCGCCAGAGATCGAAATGACCCATCAGCACCTGCCCGTTGATCGCCGAGAGCAGCTTGACCACCTCGTTGACCCTGATGTCGGGAACTTTGATATCGAAGGCGCAGCCAAGGTGCAGCGCCTCGAACTCCTCCATCCAGGAGAAGGAGACGTGATAGTCCGTCCAGCGACCCTCGACCGTCATCGCGATCTCGTCCTCGCCGGACCGTTCAAACGACCAGTCGTTGTTGGAGGCAACGTACTCGATCATATCGACCGGGTTCGACTGACGCTCGACTTCCAATTCCATCAGGTTCATGCAGCACCTTCTTGACCGGAACGAATGCGACTTAACTTGGTGTACGAACACAAGAAAGACACACGCAAATACCGGAAACCACCACTCGGATGATCGTTGAACCGCTGCCAGACTTAACGCAGATAACCTGCCCGGAGCTTACCAAGTCGCTTCGAATCATCATTTAAAATCAGTGTATAGCGCCCCTTGCCCCCTGCCAGCCCCCCGAACGGAAAATAGGACCGGCCACTGTGGAAAGGCTCTTCGAAATTCAATTCAGAAGGGAGAATAAGCGACTCTGCGAATTGGCTTTTTTGGCAGTGTCCACAGGTGGAAAACTCACCTGAATTTTTTGTGACAGATGCGGCATCTGCCAGGAAGACGTGCCGCACCTGCGTCATATCGGGACTTCAGTGCCCTTCGCCGGCAAGCTTCGCCTCGAGTGCCGCGACGCGGGCGGCGAGCGCCTCGTTCTCGTCGCGTGCCTTGATCGCCATCTCGCGCACGGCCTCGAACTCCTCGCGCTTAACGACGTCCATACTGTTCAGCCAACGCTCGGCCTGGGCGTTGAACGCGGTTTCGATCTCCTTGCGGACGCCCTGGGCGGCACCGGCCGCATCGGTCATCAGCTTGGCGAATTCGTCCATGATGCGGTTCGTTCCGGTCGTCATGGCGTTTTTCTCCCTTCGCATGAGGTGAATTCAGCCCTTCGGGGCCTCGAGGATTGAGGTAGGGCTTCACCATCGACGATGCAAGCGCTTTGCACGGGATAGGCCTCGGGAAGCGGCCGCAAACGGGCCATCACGAACAATGGACTTGACCGTCCGGGATCGCAGCGGCATGTTCCGCGCAACCAAACAGGTGGGAAAACCTTGCCGACAGCAGCCAATCTCCTTGCCATCATGCCTTTCCCGGATATCGATCCGATCGCCTTTTCGATCGGTCCGGTGGCGATTCACTGGTATGGTCTTGCCTATGTCGCCGGCATCCTGCTCGGCTGGGCCTATGCGCGCCGCCTCGCCGCCAATGACAGTCTCTGGCCCGGCAACGTCTCGCCGATATCAAGGACGCAGCTCGACGATTTCATCGTCTGGGCAGCGCTTGGCGTCGTCCTCGGCGGCCGTCTCGGCTATATCTTCTTCTATGATCTCCCTGCCGTCCTGCGCAGTCCCGTCCGCGCGCTCGAGATCTGGAACGGCGGCATGTCCTTCCATGGCGGCCTGACCGGCACGACGATCGCCATGATCCTCTTTGCCCGCCGCAACGCCATCCCGATCTGGAGCCTGTTCGACATCGTCGCTGCTGTCGTTCCCTTCGGGCTGTTTTTCGGCCGCATCGCCAATTTCATCAATGGCGAGCTCTGGGGCCGGTTGACCGACGTGCCCTGGGCCGTGGTCTTCCCGACCGGCGGCCCGTTCGCCCGCCATCCGAGCCAGCTTTACGAAGCCGGCCTCGAAGGCATCGTTCTGCTGCTGGTGCTGGCCGCCCTCGTCTATTTCATGCGGGCGCTGAAAAGCCCCGGTTTCATCACGGGTGTCTTTGTCTGCGGTTATGCGTTGTCGCGCATTTTCGTCGAATTCTTCCGCGAGCCTGACGCCCAGATCGGTTACCTCATCGGCACGAACTGGCTGACCATGGGCATGGTGCTCTCTTTCCCGATGATCCTGCTTGGCCTCTGGGCGATGCTGCGGGCCCGCCGCCAGGCTGCGCTGCAGCTCTGAAACGGCAGGACGCGCGACATGACCACCGCTCTAGGCGAAAAGATCAAGGCGATCATCCAGGCGAACGGCCCGATCAGCGTCACCGATTATTTCTCGCTGTGCCTCGCCGATCCCGAACACGGCTATTACCGCACCCGCGAGCCCTTCGGCCGTTCCGGCGACTTCGTCACCGCGCCCGAGGTCAGCCAGATTTTCGGCGAGATGATCGGCGTCTTCATCGTCCATGCGTGGCAGCGTCACGGCACGCCGGCCGACGTCCGCCTCGTCGAGATCGGCCCTGGCCGCGGCACGATGATGGCAGACATGCTGCGCGTCATCTCCCGCATCGCTCCACCGCTTTTCGACGCCATGACCGTGCATCTCGTCGAAACCAGTGAGCGCCTGCGCGACGTCCAGAGCCAGACGCTCGAACCCCACGGCGAGAAGATTTCCTGGCACGATGGCTTCGACGAAGTACCATCAGGCTTCACCTTGATTGCCGCCAACGAACTCTTCGACGCCATCCCGATCCGCCAGTTCGTCCGCATGCCGACGGGTTTCCGCGAACGCATGGTCGGCATCGACGCCGATGGCGAACTGACCTTCGCCGCCGGCGTCGCCGGCCTCGATCCCGCGCTTCTTCCCGAACCGGTGCAGAACGTGCCGGTCGGTACGCTCTTCGAGATCTCGCCGGCCCGCCAGGCGGTGATGATGGCGATCTGCGAGCGGCTGCGCGCCTTCGGCGGCACGGCGCTCGCGATCGACTACGGTCATCTCGTCACCGGCTTCGGCGATACGCTGCAAGCCGTGCGCATGCATGAATTCGACCCGCCGCTCGCCCATCCCGGTGAAGCCGATCTGACGAGCCATGTCGACTTCCAGCAGCTCGCCGAAACGGCGCTTGCGGCCGGCGTCCATCTGAACGGCGCCCTGCATCAGGGTGATTTTCTGACCGGCCTCGGCATCCTCGAGCGCGCGGCCGCCCTCGGCCGCGACCGCGAGCAGCAAACCCAGCAGATCATCCAGACGGCGGTCGAAAGGCTCGCCGGCGCCGGTGAAGGCCGGATGGGCGAACTCTTCAAGGTAATGGCGGTCTCCCATCCCGCCGTCGATCTCATGCCCTTTCGCCCGGTGGATTGACAGGGCGCACGCGGCTGGTTCAACATCCCAGCGCAACAAGAACTTGAAGCGCGCCGCATATGCGATGCGCTTGGGATAATAACAAACCCCTTAAAAACCCCGGAATCACAGATGCAGGACGCGGCCTCTCCCGCACCGATCGAAAGCACGCTGCTGAACGAAGCGGCGGGCAGCACCATCCGCCACGGTTATTTCACTCGGGCCGGCGGCGTTTCCGAAGGGCTGTATCGCGGCCTCAATGTCGGCCTCAGCTCCAGCGACGAACGCGACAAGGTCCTGGAAAACCGCCGCCGTGTCGCCGCCTGGTTCGACCTGCCGGTCGAACGGCTGGCAACCGTGCATCAGGTTCATTCCCCCGATGTCGTGACGATCCGCGCCAATTACGACGGTGCCCGCCCCGACGCCGATGCGATGGTGACGGCGGCCCCCGGCATTGCGCTTGGCGTGCTCGCCGCCGATTGCGGGCCGATCCTTTTCGCCGACCCCGACAACCGCGTCATCGGCGCCGCCCATGCCGGGTGGAAGGGCGTGCTGACGGGCGTGCTCGAAAATACCATCGCCGCCATGGAGGCGCTGGGTGCGGACCGCGGCAGCATCGTCGCCTGCCTTGGCCCCTCGATCAGCCAGGCAAGTTATGAAGTCGGTCCCGAGTTCGTCGAGCGTTTCGTCGCCGAGAACCCGGATGACGATCGCTTCTTCGTGCCTTCCGCAACATCAGGCCACGCCATGTTCGACCTGCCGGGGCTGACCGTCGATCGGCTGACGAAAGCCGGCGTGCGCGCCGAAAGTCTCGGCCTGTGCACCTATCCGGACAGCGAGCGCTTCTTTTCCTATCGCAGAACGACACATCGCAAGGAGCCGGATTACGGCCGCCAGATTTCCGCGATATCAATCAGGGAGACTTGAGCAGAATGGCACTGCACTTCGAAAAGGCTGAATTCGCAAGCCGGCTTGCGCGCCTCACCGAGAAGATGAAGGAAGAAAAGCTCGACGCCCTGCTGCTCTTCGCCCAGGAAAGCATGTACTGGCTGACCGGCTACGACACCTTCGGCTACTGCTTCTTCCAGACGCTGGTCGTCAAGAGCGACGGCACCATGGCGCTGATCACCCGCTCGGCCGATCTTCGCCAGGCCAGGCACACCTCGATCCTCGAGGACATCCATATCTGGGTCGACCGGGTCAATGCCGATCCGACGCTCGACCTGAAGAACCTGCTGGTCGAGATGGATCTGCTCGGCACCCGCATCGGCGTCGAATATGATACGCACGGCATGACCGGCCGCGTCGCCCGCCTGCTTGACGCGCAACTGACCACCTTCGGCCAGATCGTCGACGCCTCCTACCTCGTCAGCCGCCTGCGCCTGATCAAGAGCCCGACCGAGGTCGCCTATGTCGAGCGCGCCGCCGTTCTGGCCGACGATGCGCTCGATGCCGCAATCCGGTTGACGAAGCCCGGCGCCGACGAGGCCGATATCCTCGCCGCCATGCAGGGCGCGATCTTTTCCGGCGGCGGCGACTATCCCGCCAACGAGTTCATCATCGGTTCCGGCGCCGACGCCCTGCTCTGCCGCTACAAGGCCGGCCGCCGCAAGCTCGACGCCAACGACCAGCTGACGCTCGAATGGGCCGGCGCCTATGCGCATTACCACGCCGCCATGATGCGCACGATCGTCGTCGGCGAGCCGACGCACCGCCATCGCGAGCTTTACAACGCCTGCCGCGAGACCATCGAGGCGATTGAGACCGTGCTGAAGCCCGGCCATACCTTCGGCGATGTCTTCGACATGCATGCCAGGATCATCGATGAGCGCGGCCTGGCTCGCCACCGGCTGAATGCCTGTGGTTATTCGCTCGGCGCCCGCTTCTCGCCGTCCTGGATGGAGCACCAGATGTTCCATGTCGGCAATCCGCAGCCGATCGAGCCGAACATGTCGCTCTTCGTGCATATGATCATCGCCGATTCCGACACGGGCACGGCGATGACGCTCGGCCAGACCTATCTGACGACAGCGGATGCACCGCGCCCGCTGTCCCGGCATCCGCTCGACTTCATCGGCCTCTGACCGGTGAGAATCCGGAATTGACAGACGACCATCCCCGCCCGCATAAATTCGGGTGGGGCTGATTGCAATTGTGGGAAGGACGGATCAAGGGATGACGCGAGCTGCGATTGTGCCCACGCTCCTGTTCGTCACAGCTCTGCTGACCGCTTGCAATACCACCGATGCACTGACGCCGCAGGTCGATATCGGCGATTCCTCCGGGGCGACATCGTCGAGCCCGGTGTCGCAGAGCGAAGCCGAGCGTTTGGCGGGTACCCGCCAGCCGGGTTTCGCGGCAAGTGCGCAGCAGGGCGGCTACCATCCAGCCTACAATCAGTCGCAGCAGGCCTATCGGCCCGGCAGCGGCGCGCCGCCGACGACGATGCAGCAGCAGGCAGACGCCCTGTCGCGGAGCGGCTCCTCGCCGGCCGCCTCTACTCCGATCGAGGGGCAATCGCTGCCACCGGCGGCGGCCAATGGCGGGCTTCCCGCACAGCCGGCTCAGCCGGCCGAGGCGCAACAGCCACAGCAGACCGCGGCCCTGCCGCCCAGTTCTTCCTCCGGCCGCGGCAATACCGTACGCTTCCTGCCGATCATCGGCGCGCCGGTGCAGGCCGTGACCCCGCTCTCACGTCAGCTCGGCGCCGAGGCGCGCGCGCACGGCCTTTCCATCAAGAGCTCGACCGATGCGAGCAGCGATTACATCCTCAAGGGCTATCTCTCAGCCTTCAGCGACGACGGCAAGGTCACAGTGGTCTATGTCTGGGACATTCTCGACAGCGCCGGCGGTCGCCTGCACCGCATCCAGGGGCAGGAAAGCGTGCCGGCGGCCGCGGCCGATCCCTGGGCAGGCGTTCCCGCCTCGGTCATGCAGCAGATCGCCTCGAAAACCATCGCGGAATTCTCCTCCTGGCGACAGACTCAGGGCGGTTAGTCACAAACTTTTTGCAAATATGAAAGCCTGTGGCACCTTTGCCCTT
Organism: Rhizobium sp. BK112; assembly: GCF_014193215.1. Classification (NCBI taxonomy): domain Bacteria; kingdom Pseudomonadati; phylum Pseudomonadota; class Alphaproteobacteria; order Hyphomicrobiales; family Rhizobiaceae; genus Rhizobium; species Rhizobium sp. BK112. Next base: position 405,193 of record NZ_JACHYZ010000001.1, on the reverse strand, counting down.
GCATTCATCGGGAAGCTGACTAAAAAGCGCGGCTATCAGCGCATAACAGGCGGACCAAAATGAAGGTTTTCGCAGGCAATTCGAACCGGCAACTCGCCGAAGCGATCTGCACCTATCTCAATGTTCCCTTGGGGAGAGCCAGCGTCCGAAGGTTTGCCGATCAGGAAATCTTTGTGGAAATCCAGGAAAATGTCCGCGGTGAGGACGTTTTCCTCGTGCAGCCGACTGCCTTCCCGGCCAACGACCACCTGATGGAACTGCTGATCATGATCGATGCGATGCGTCGTTCGTCAGCCCGTCGCATCACTGCCGTGCTTCCCTATTTCGGTTATGCGCGTCAGGACCGCCGCGCTTCCGGCCGTACGCCGATCTCCGCCAAGCTGGTGGCAAACCTGATCACCGAAGCCGGCGCCGACCGCGTCATGACGCTCGATCTCCACGCAGGTCAGATCCAGGGCTTCTTCGATATACCCACAGACAACCTCTTTGCGCTGCCGGTGCTGACCCGCGACATCAAGAGTCACTATGATCTCAGCAACGTCGTGGTCGTCTCGCCTGACGTCGGCGGCGTGGTTCGCGCCCGCGCGCTCGCCAAACGGCTGGACTGTCTTCTGGCCATCGTCGACAAGCGTCGCGATCGGCCGGGTGAATCCGAAGTCATGAACATCATCGGCGACATTGCCGGCAAGGACTGCCTGCTGATCGACGACATCGTCGATTCCGGCGGAACGCTCTGCAACGCGGCCGACGCGATGCTGGCCAAGGGCGCATCCAGCGTCACCGCCTATATCACCCACGGCGTTCTCTCGGGCGGCGCAGTCACCCGCGTGACCTCCTCGAAGCTGCGCGAACTCGTCATCACGGATTCGATCCAGCCGACCACCGCCGTGCTCTCGGCCCACAATATCCGCATCGTGACGACGGCGCCGCTGATCGGCGAAGCCATCAGCCGAACGGCCCAGGAAGAGTCCGTCTCCAGCCTCTTCGATTGACCGGCCGCTTCAATAAAAAAGAGCCGGCATCGACCGGCTCTTTTTAATTTCTGCATCAGATGGACCAAGCTATTGCCGGGCAGGCCCTCCGAGCCGCGTCAACTGCTGGCCGTTGATCGTCGCGGAGCCGCCTTCGTTGACAGCGAAAGCCCAGAATAAATCGTCGTCCCGATCGTTGGCCTCGGTGAAGCGTGTGACTTAAAACAAAGAGGCCGGCACAAGGCCGGCCTCTTCATGTCTGATCCCAATTGATAACGCTCAAGGCTGCTGCGGCGGCGCAGGTACCGCATCCTGACCCTGATCCGGTTCCTGCTCCTGATCTGGCTCCAGCCCTTGATCTTGATCCTGATCCGGACCATCCGGCCCCTTGATCTGCTGGCCGTTGACGGCGACCGCACCATCGCGGCTGACACTGATGTCCCACCGCGAGCGTCCATCCGCATCGGTCTTGGCGAAGCCCTTCACCATCATGATGCCGAAGGAGACCTGGTTGAGATCGGGATCGGTCTTGGCAAGCTCCTGAACTGCGGCGATCGTCTTGTCGAGATCGCGGGCGAGGATCGTCGCCTCCATCGAATAGTCCTTCTGGGTATCGACGCGCCCCTCGATCTTGCCCGTCATGTCGATGTCATAGACATCCGACTTGGCGCTGATCTTCGGAAACTCGACGGTGAGCCGACCATCGCGGAAGAGCTTCTTGCCCATCTCCTCACCGCTCGTCTCCGGCGCCTTCTCATTGAAATCCATCGCCATCAAGGCGTCGCCGAAACTTGCGAAGTCTAGATTCGGCATGGCGAGCTGCAGATCGAAGCTGGTCGGCAGGAAAGGCGAATAGCTTGCCGGCATCAGCGGGCTGTCGAAGCTGAGCTCCTGCGCATTCATGCCGAAGCCGAAGCGCATCGCGTTGGTCGGCCCATCGATGGCGACGTTATAACCGAAGGCCTTGACGCCGCCGCTGCCCACCTGGGTGCTGACGGTCAAATTGTTGACCCCGATCGTCTCGCTGAACGAGGCCAGAAGCGGGAAGGCTTCCTTGAGGATTCCCTTGATCCTGTCGCTGTTTTCGGGGCTCAACTCCTTCTCCTCGACATGATCGAGAATGAAGAAGACCATCTCGCGGATCTGCTTCGCCGGCAGGCCGTTCACCTTGGCCTCGACATCGACCGAGTCGGCACGGATTTCAACGGGCGGCATTTGCGCGCCGGAAATCTGCTCGACGAAAGCCGACATCGAACCGCTGCCCGTAAGATCGATACGCCCGTTGCCGCCTGCGCTGTCCGTCGAACTCAGCTTTTGATCCATGCTGGCGATGCTGGCGCTGACTTCCTCAGTCTCGGACTTGCTGGTGAGCTTGATGTCCTTGGCCGTAGAAGTGGCGGAGCGCAGATAGCTAATCGCAGGATCGAAGACGCCGCTGTAAACAAGCGATGCGATAGAATAGGAGAAATCCGTCGGCTTCTCGTCCTTGCCTTTGAAATGGCCGGAGACGTTGAACTTGTTGTCGCCTTCGATATTCCAAAGCCCGCTATCGAGCGGTGTAGCGAACGTCGAGAACGGCGCCAGCCCGTTGATCGCGAATGTCGCGGGATCGGCCTTGGCAAGCAGCTTCGCCAGATCGTAGATGATCTCGTAGCGCGTGCCTGCCGGATTGACGGTGATCAGGCCGCTCTTTGCCAGATCCTCCGGAAGCAGCTTCGTCAGGGTACCTTTGAGCGCGTCGGCGCCGCCCTGATTGATCTCGACACCCTGGGCCGTAGTGACAAGGCAAAGTGCCAGCAAGCTCGTTGCCGTGACAAGTTTAAGACGCATAGTCCGATTTCTCCTCAGCCGCTTTTTGAATGCGGCATCCAAAGAGGTGAAGCGTGCCGATGTCAACCTCGGCCGCAGCGGGAATGCTGAATTTTGCCGCTTGCTGGACCGGGAATACGATCGCTGCGAAGTCGGCTGCGGTTTCGGCTTGCCGAAGCGCGTATTTCGCCGGAAAACAGCCTGAAACCGCAACTTGCGTTTCCGATCGACTTATAATATAGGCCACCGGTCCGCGTAGACACCCTTGGAGGCAACGCGGATGAGGTTGGGTTATACCCGCCTCCGGTTCGACGGAGCAAGGCATTGCCCGCCCGCCGAACTCTCCAAATAACCTCGAAAGGAATAGCCATGAGCCAGGAAACTTACGAGCTCAAGGCCGAGGCGCGCGAACGGGTTGGTAAGGGGTCCGCCCGTGAACTTCGCCGCAACGGTTTGATTCCCGCTGTCATCTATGGTGACAAGCAGGCCCCCATTGCCATCGCTCTCAACACCAATGAGGTGACGAAGCGCATTCATGCCGGTGGTTTCATGACCACCGTGGCGACGATCGAAGTCGGCGGCAAGAAGTACAAGGTTCTGCCGAAGGACTATCAGCTCGATCCGGTCCGCGACTTCACGATGCATGTCGATTTCCTGCGCGTCTCCGGTAACACCCAGGTGAGCGTCGAAATCCCGGTTCACTTCGTCAACGAAGCGAAATCCCCGGGCATCAAGGTCGGCGGCGTTCTGAACATCGTTCGCCATGAAGTCGAAGTTCATTGCCCGGCCGATGCGATCCCGGAATTCTTCAATGTCGACCTCAGCGGCAAGAAGATCGGCGACAGCATCCATATTTCGGAAGTCACCCTGCCGAAGGGCGTCACCCCGGTCATCGACCGCGACTTCACGATCGCGACCATCATTGCCCCGGCTGCCGGCATCGACGAGACTGCTGCCGAAGGCGAAGCCGAAGCCTGATCGCTTCGACCAATTTGTAAAGCATATGGCCCGCTTTCCCCTGGAAAGCGGGCTTTTCATTGCCCGGCAACTGCCCCGTTTCAGCAACATTTAACAAATTCGTGAAAGCATGCTTCGTCAGCTGCGAAGAAGCCCGCCTTGACGCGCGACAGGAAATATGGCCGGCCTGGGGGAGTAAACGGAACCATGAACAATTCCGTTGAGAACAGATTTTTTGCGATAGTTTGCGGTGCGCTGCTTGTTTTTGTCGCTCCGCTTTTTGTTCTCTTCCTTTTTCTTTCCTCGGAACGGGCCGATAAGGAAATACGCGACCATATCTCCGTTCTTCTTGTCGCCAATGCCCAGGCGCTGGCCAAACCCCTGTGGGACCTCGATGAGGATAGCGTCACCCAGATCAGCGCGACGGTCGTTTCCCAGGGCGCCATCGTCAAGGTCGAGGTGCGCGATCAGTCAGGCCAGCTTGACGTCAGCCAGTCCACCATTCCGCGCTCCTTCAACGGTCAGCTCGTGCAGGTGTCGCGCGCCATCATCTACAATACCGTCGACGGTCCGAGGAACCTCGGCAGCATCAGCGTTTATTATCCCGCACTCGGGCTGTTTTCCGGCCTGAAGCAGGAAGAGGTCGTCTTCATCTCGATCTTCATTTTCGCCGTGCTGACCGTTTTCGGCACGGCGCTGATCGGCAACCGTTTCTTCGTCATCCAGCCGCTGATGCGGCTGACGGCGGCAATCGAGGCCACCCGCCAGCTGGGCTCCCGCCATCATGTCGACTGGCAGTCGAACGACGAGATGGGACGGTTGGCTCGCAGCTTCAACGAGATGCAGACCAAGCTTGAAAGCGAGGAAAAGGAGCTGAAGTTCGCCCACCGCCGCGCCACCGACATCTACAATCTGACGCCCGCCATGCTCTTCTCGCTCGACGAGGAGGACCGCATCACCGCCGTCAGCGACTACTGGCTGCTGGCCACAGGGTATAACCGTGCCGCCGTCATCGGCCGCAACTTCGCCGATCTCGTCACCTCGACCACCCGCGACAAATTCGGCAAGCGCCGCCTGGCCGAAAGCGGCATGACCGTAACCGTCAAGTTCGTCTGCCTGGACGGCCGCATCATGGACGTCCTCATCATGGAATCGGAGGCGGGAGCCGGCGCTCATGACCGCCTGTCGCTATCGGTCATGACCGATGTGACCGAACTCAAGGCCTCCGAGGACCGCAACCACCGCCAGGCGATCACCGATCACCTGACCGGTCTTCTCAATCGCCAGGGCTTCGAAGCCGTCCTCGATAACAAGATCGCCGACGCCGACGCCGCCGGCCAGGAACTCGCCTGCCTCTTCGTCGATCTCGACCGCTTCAAGTGGATCAACGACAATATGGGCCATGCCGCCGGCGACATGGCGCTGATCGAGCTCGTCGAGCGCCTGAAGACCCATCTTGCCCCTTCCGACGAAGCGGCCCGTCTCGGCGGCGACGAATTTGCCATCCTGCTGCCGGCCAGGGACGCCGAAAAACGCGCCAAGGTGATGTGCGAGCAGATCGCCTCGATCTTCGAAACGCCCTTCGCCCCCGACATGCATCTGAGCGCGTCCATCGGCATCGCCGTCTATCCGCATCATGCCGCAACCGCAGCCGAACTGCTGCAGAAATCCGACATGGCGATGTATGCCAAGAAACGCGACGGCAAGAACGGCGCGCAGCTCTTCGACAACGCCATGCTCGACCGGGCCCGCCGCCGCGCCGAGATCGAGGCCAATATCGAAGCCGGCCTCATCGACAACTGGTTCGAGGCCTTCCTGCAGCCGATCGTCAACCTGAACGGCCGCGGCATTGCCGGTTTCGAGGCGCTGATGCGCCTCAACCATCCGCAGAAGGGTTTGATGCCGCCGGCCGAAATCATCAGCGTCGCCGAGGAAACGGCAAAGATCGTCAGGGTCGGCAACGTCATCATGGAAAAGGCGATCGCCAACCTCGCGAAGATTTCCCGCATACCGGGCATGCAGGATAGCTATCTCGCCATCAACTTCTCACCGCTGCAGTTCGACCCGGCGCTGCCGGCCCGTCTTGCCGCCATCGTCGGACGCCACGGCATCCGCCCCGAGCGCATCGTCGTCGAGATCACCGAAGCCGTGCTGATGCACGACAACCCCGAGATTCGCATGATTGTCACCGAGCTTCGTCGCTTCGGCTGCCGCATCGCGCTCGACGACTTCGGCACCGGCTATTCGTCGCTGAGCTACCTCAACCGTTTCCCCGTCGACATCATCAAGATCGACCAGTCCTTCACCCGCGCGATCAACGACGGCGACGACGACGTCCGCCAGAAGAGCCGCATGCTGATCGAAGGCATCACCACGCTTTCCCACAAGATGAACTGCACCGTCATTGCCGAGGGCATCGAGACCGAAGAGGAATGCCGCACGCTCCATCAGATGGGGCTTGACTACGGCCAGGGCTACCTCTTCCATCGTCCGCAGCATGCAACCGCGCTCATCGAGCAACTGGTAGGCTCACAATCGGCCGTGGCACGCGCCTCGTGAATGAAGAACGAAGGAGATGATATGATGAAAAAGCTCCTGCTTCTCGCATGCCTGGCGCTGCCCTGCGCCGCCCATGCGCAAACCGTGACCTTCACGACTGAGGACTATGCCCCCTTCAATTATCGCGAAGGCAAGGAGATCAAGGGCGCCACCGTCGAGCAGGTCGAAAAGGTGATGGCCGCGATCGGCGTCGACTACACGATCGAGATCATGCCCTGGGCGCGCGCTTTCGGCCTTGCCCGCACAGCGCCGATGACCTGTGTCTTCGCAACCGCCCACAACGGCGCACGCGACCCGCTGTTCAAATGGGTCGAGCCGCTGCTCATCGACCGCAACATCCTGATCACCCGCAAGGGCTCGGGCGTCATCGCCAACAATCTGGAAGAGGCAAAGAAATATACGGTCGGCACTCAGCGTGAGGATTACACCGAGACGATCCTGAAAGAGAAAGGCTTCACCAAGCTCGATGTCGCCAGCGACTTCAACGCGACGCTGCGCAAGCTGCTCGGCGGACGCATCGACATGATGCCGATCTCCGAACTCTATTTCGAAAAGCTGAAGGCCGACCAGCCGGTGGAGATGGTGACCGTGCTCTCCGCCCAGCCGATGAGCATCGCCTGCGAGAAGAGCTTTCCGGACGATCTGCTCGTCAAGATGCAAGCTGCCCTCGACAAGCTGATCGCCGATGGCGACCAGAAGCAGATCTTCCTGAAATACGGCATGAATCTGTCGCAGTGACTGCGACGGATACTGCCCTTTCCGCTTGACTTTGCGGTCATTTACAGGTGGTGAACGGCGGGAAATTCTAGCAAGGAAAAACAGACCATGCTGATCATCGCGGGTCTCGGCAATCCTGGCGGCAAATACGCCGGCAACCGCCACAATATCGGCTTCATGGCCGTCGACGCCATTCATCGGCGCCACAGCTTCTCGCCCTGGTCGAAGAAATTCAGGGCCGAGATCGCCGAGGGCGAGATCGGCGGCGAGAAGGTGCTGCTGATCAAGCCGCAGACCTTCATGAATCTCTCCGGCGAATCCGTCGGCGAGGCGATGCGCTTCTACAAGCTCCAGCCCGCCGACCTCGTCGCGATCTACGACGAACTCGATCTTCCCCCGGGCAAGGCGCGGCTTAAGACCGGCGGCGGCCATGGCGGCCATAACGGCATCAGGTCGCTGGACGCCCATTGCGGCCGGGAGTACCGGCGGCTGCGCCTCGGCATCGGCCATCCGGGCGTCAAGGAAATGGTGCAGAACCACGTGCTCGGCGATTTCGCCAAGGCCGACAAGGTCTGGCTGGAGCCGCTTCTCGACACCCTCGCCGACAATGCCGACATGCTGGTGCGAAACGAGGATTCGCAGCTGATGAACAAGATCGCGCTGGCGCTCGGCGGCAAGGCCGAGGAAGAGAAGCCGCGGAAGGAAAACAAGAATACCGAAAAGAAGCCGACCGGCCAGTCGCATATCCATCAGGCCCGCAACCACAATCAGCCGAAGTTGCCGGCCAGCGGCCCGATGGCCGACATGTTGAAGAAGATGTTCGGCAACAAGGGAGAATGAGGCCGGTGCCGGTTCACGACCAGGACCAGGATTTCGCCATCCGCCCGGCCGCCGTCGGCGATCTTCCCGGGCTGATCACCCTCTACCAGCATTTGAACTCGACCGATCCGGTTCTCGACAAGGCCATGGCCGAAGAGCGCTTCTCCGCCATCCTCGCCCAACCCGGCATGACTCTCTTCATCGGCTTTGCCGGCGATCTCGCTGCGGCCACCGTCACGCTGATCGTCGTGCCGAACCTGACGCGGAACGGCGCCTCCTATGCCCTGATTGAAAACGTCGTCACCCACGCCGATCACCGTCGGCGCGGTTATGCCGGCGCCGTCATCGGCCATGCCGTGACGGAGGCCTGGAAAGCTGGCTGCTACAAGGTGATGCTGCTCACCGGCTCGAAAAACCCGGCGACCCTGCGCTTCTACGAGAATTGCGGCTTCGTGCAGGACAAGACCGGCTATCAGATCCGCAGCACCTGAATCCGCAGCATCTATTCTTCCGGCTCCGTTGTGAACATCAGCGGAAAGCCCATGCCCTTGGCAAGGTCGATGCCCTCCTTGGCTTTGGTCTCGGCGATATCCCTGGCGCAGACCACGACCACGCAGGAACCGAGCTTGTGCGCTGTTATCATCACCCGGTAGCCCGTCTCCTCGCTCATGCGGAACACGGCCTTCAAGATCACGATGACGAATTCGCGCGGCGTATAGTCGTCATTAACGAGAATGACCTTGTAGAGCTTCGGCTTATCCAGCTTCGGCCTCACCTTGGTCTTCGGTTTCAGGGCAATGTCATTGTCACTCATCGGAAAAATCCAGCCGTTGATGACATGGGGTCAGGAATGTTCAAACCAGCTAATCAGTGTCGATGACGAATTTTCGACGGTCAGCCGCCACAGCTCCCGGCCTCAAACAGGCAGGATCTCGTCCCCGGCTTCGGCGCAGAGAGAAGCAATTGCATCTGCGTGGGAGTGACCTGGCATTCTGGTGAAATCCGCAATGCGTCGAAAATCTCAGTCGCATTCAAAAATAGGCCAGCACCGATCCATCGGCAAGTGAGCAGCGGTAAAAGCTCTCTAAGACTTGACCATATTGCTCCTTTATCCCATAGGCACCAGCAAGGAATTCAAGAACAGCAGGTTTTAGCCATGGGCTTCAAATGCGGCATCGTCGGTCTGCCGAACGTCGGCAAATCGACCCTCTTCAACGCGCTCACCAAGACGGCGGCTGCGCAAGCGGCAAACTATCCCTTCTGCACCATCGAGCCGAACACCGGCGAAGTCGCCGTGCCCGATCCGCGCATGCGCAAGCTTGCCGACATCGCCAAGTCGAAGGAACTGATCCCGACCCGCATCTCCTTCGTCGACATTGCCGGCCTTGTGCGCGGCGCCTCGAAGGGTGAAGGTCTCGGCAACCAGTTCCTCGCCAATATCCGCGAGGTCGATGCCATCGTCCACGTGCTGCGCTGCTTCGAAGACAGCGACATCACCCATGTCGAAGGCCGCATCAATCCCGTCGCCGATGCCGAGACGATCGAGACGGAACTGATGCTCGCCGATCTCGAAAGCCTGGAGCGCCGCACCGAGCAGACGCGCAAGCGCGCCACCAGCAAGGACAAGGATTCGATGGCGATGCTGCCGATCATGGAAGCCTCGCTGCAACTGCTCAACGAGGGCAAGCCGGTACGCACGCTGCTGTCGACGCTCGATGCCGAGGAAATCGCCATCCTCAAGGGCCTCAACCTTCTGACCTCGCATCCGGTCCTCTATGTCTGCAACGTCGCTGAGGCCGAGGCTTCGACAGGCAATGAATTCACCGAGGCTGTCGCCGTTATGGCTCGGGAACAGGGTGCCGAAACCGTCGTCATCTCGGCGGCGATCGAGGCCGAGGTCGCCCAGCTTCCCGAGGATGAAGCCAAGGAATTCCTTTCCGCCCTCGACCTTGACGAGGCGGGCCTCGACCGGCTGATCCGCGCCGGCTACAAGCTGCTCCACCTCATCACCTATTTCACCGTCGGCCCGAAGGAAACGCGGGCCTGGACGATCGAGCGCGGCACCAAGGCGCCGCAGGCCGCCGGCGTTATCCATTCGGATTTCGAACGCGGCTTCATCCGCGCCAACACCATCGCCTATGACGATTACATCAAATACAACGGCGAAGTCGGCGCCAAGGATGCCGGCAAGGCGCGTGACGAAGGCAAGGAATACGTCGTCCAGGACGGCGACGTCATCCATTTCCGCTTCAACACCTAAATAAGAAATGCTGCCGCCTTAACCAGGCGGCAGCCTGTTTGCGATTGCCGGGGGCAGTGCCCGCAGCACCAGCCGTCGCAGTGGCATCCAGCCTGTTCCGATAATGAGAACGATCGCGCCCACGACGATCAGCGTCGTGAAGATGTAGGTGTCGACAGTCGCGCTTCCGTGCCGGAAGACGCTGAAGATCGCAACACCGAGTGATAGCAGCCCCGAGGTGACGAAAGCGCGGCGATCGATGATCAGACCGATCAGCATCAGCGCCGCCACGGTCGCGACGACCACGGGGGTCTGGGCCGACATGTTCGCCAGGTCGAAGATACGGCCGCCTTCTCCTAGAGACAGCAGAGAAACGGTGCTGTAGAGCAGCGCCGGCGCCGCACCGAGATGCAGCCAGAAAGCAATATCCGAGCGCGTCGTCCGGCGCAGCCGGTCGCCGAGATCGAAATAGAGCGCCATCGCGAAGAGGCCGAGCGCGCAGACGAGGGACACCGCAGCCAGCAGGGCAAGATGGTCGACGAAAAATGCGGGATTGCCGCTTAGCCATTGCGCTAAACGTAAAAGCAGGGTGAGCACCAGGGCAAGTATCGACATGATGGCGAGCGCCAGCGTCAAGGGCACGCGATAGCGGGCATAGTAGATGCCGAGAAGGATCGGGAAGCCGGCAATGAACTGCGTGAGGTCCGCCCCTATCTCGAAGGTCCACGGCGTAAAGACACGGGACATCAGCAAAAATGTCCAGCAGAACAGCGCGATCGTCAAGCCGACGGCCGGCAGGGCGAGCCGCTGACGCCGCACGAGAATTTCCGAAAGCACGAGGATAGCGGGCGGCACCGCGTAAAGCGGCGCAAGCCCCCAGAGGCCGCCGAGCGCCACGACGACGCCGATGGTGATCAGCACGTCGTGGAAGCCGCGCACGAAACGCGGCGTCTCCGTATCCGACCAGGCCTGTCCTTCAGCCGCCATTGCCGGCTGCGCCTCGGCGACGGCCACACCGTGCGCGATCAGAAACGGCAGAAGCCGCTCTCCGGCCTCCGGCGAAATCAGTCCCTGGCGCCCCGCCTCGTCGAGTATCGACCTCAGTTCCGTCATGCCGGTTTATCTCCCCGGAATCATTGAGCCCGCGCGGATGCTATTGTAAGCATTGTGCGCTGCATATGGCGGGAGGAGCGAATGTCGGCAGAAAAGCTTTCCTTCGAGGATTTCCAGCCCGGCCGCCGCTTCGCGCTCGGCCCGAAGCTGGTGATCGCTGAGGAAATCATTGAGTTCGCAAGCGAATTCGACCCGCAGCCGATGCATCTCGATGAGGCGGCCGGCCGCGCCAGCATTCTCGGGGGGCTCGCCGCGTCCGGATGGCACACCTCTTCGATGTTCATGCGCATGATGGCCGACAGCTATGTGCTGCATTCGCTCTGCGAGGGTGCACCGGGCGTCGATCTGATGGAATGGCGCAAGCCGGTGCTTGCCGGCGACACGCTGTCTGGCCATTCGACCGTCCTCGAAGCCCGGCCGATGCGCTCGCGCGCCGGAATGGGCATCGTCAAGTTTCGTCATGAGGTCGGAAACCAGCGCGGCGAACTCGTCTGCGTCTCGGAGAATTCGGTGATGATCCGTATGCGTCCCACCTCGGAGCTGTCAGCATGAGAATGTCGGAACTTTACGCCGTCGGCGAGAAGGTCGAGATCGGCAGCTACGCCTTTACCGAAGAAAACATCATCCGTTTCGCGACGCGCTACGATCCGCAGCGTTTCCACATCGACAAGGAAGCCGCCAAAGACACGCTCTTCGGCGGCCTCTGCGCTTCGGGCTGGCACACCACGGCCGCCTGGATGCGGACCTTCCTCGCCTTTTGGGAAAGGCAGAGCGCCGCACTCGCGCAGGAGGGCCTGACGTCGCCGAACCTCGGCCCCTCGCCCGGCTTCCAGAAGTTGCAATGGCTGCGGCCGGTCTTCGCAGGCGACGTCGTCACCTATTCCGTCGCCTTCCTCGCCAGCCGGCCGCTCGCGTCGCGGCCGGGCTGGCACCTCAACACCATCCTCTGCGAGGGCGTCGATCAAAACGGCGATGCCGTAATCCGCTTCGAAAGCAGCGTGCTCGAATTCGACTGACGCTGCCGCATAGTAGCCACGGACTCAGTGACCGGAGAATTCGACCAGCGTGTGCACGACGACGCCGAGCTCTTCCAGCTTCTTGCGGCCGCCGAGATCCGGCAGATCGATGACGAAGCAGGCGCCGACCACTTCGGCGCCGATTTGGCGCAGCAGCTTCGTGGCACCCACCGCCGTGCCGCCGGTAGCGATCAGGTCGTCGACCAGGATCACCTTCTCGCCGGGCTGCACCGCATCGCGATGCATCTCCATCTCGTCGACGCCATATTCCAGGCTGTAGGCGATGCGCACGGTCTCGTGCGGCAGCTTGCCCTTCTTGCGGATCGGCACAAAGCCCGAGGAAAGCTGGTGCGCCACCGCGCCGCCGAGGATGAAGCCGCGCGCCTCCATGCCGGCGATCTTGTCGATCTTCATGCCCGCATAGGGCTGCACGAGTTCGTCGACTGCTCGGCGGAAAGCGCGGGGGTTGCCGAGCAGCGTGGTGATGTCACGGAAGATGATGCCCGGCTTGGGATAGTCGGGAATGGAGCGGATGCTGGCTGCGAGCTCCGAAGTCGTATTGTCCATGGAAAATCCATATCTGCGAGCGCATGAAACTGGCCGCACCCTATCAATTGACAGGAATGGAACCAACAAAAAAGGCGGCCTGCAAGCCGCCTTTCGAATTCCGGTAGGGAACGCTCAGTGTTCCTTGTTGGCGTAAACCGAGCGCTTCGTCAGGTAGATCAGCACCGTGAAGATCGCCAGGAAGATCATGACCATGAAGCCGGTGCGCTTGCGCTCTTCGAGATGCGGCTCGGCGGCCCACATCAGGAAGGCGGAAACGTCCCTGGAATACTGCTCGACGGTCGCCGGCGCGCCGTCGTCATAGGTCACCTGGCCGTCGGAGAGCGGCTTCGGCATGGCGAGGACGGCGGCGGCATGGAAATAAGGGTTATAATGTCCACCCTGAGGCACCTGGAAACCGGCCGGCGGCTCTTCATAGCCGGTCAGCAGCGAGTGGATGTAGTCCGGTCCGCTTTCCTGATATTGGGTGAAGATATCGAAGACGAATTGCGGGAAACCGCGCTCGACCTCGCGGGCCTTTGCGATCAACGAAAAGTCGGGCGGAGCCGCGCCATTGTTGGAAGCAGCCGCCGCTTCCGCATTGGGGAAAGGCGACGGGAAGTGATCGGAAGGGACCGCCTTGCGGGTAAACATCTCGCCGGCGGCGTTCGGGCCATCCTGGACCTCGTAATTCGCGGCGAAAGCCTTTACCTGCGCCTCGGAATAACCGAGCTCGTCGAGCATGCGGAAAGGCACAAGGTTCATCGAATGGCAGGCGGAACAGACTTCGGTATAAACTTTGAGGCCGCGCTGAAGCTGAGCCTTGTCGTAATGACCGAACGGTCCGGCAAAGCTCCATTCTTCCTCTTTCGGCTCCTTCAGCGGATAGTGCGGCGTCGCGCCTTCCTCGTGATGGGCAGGTGCTGCTCCATTCGCGGGCGCCGCTTCCTCGGCGAAGGCTGCGCTGCCGAGAACGACAGCGACGGCGAGCGGCAGAATGCTTGCAACAAGCGTTTTCATATTTCTATTCCCTTCCGTCGCGCGCTTACGCATTGGCCGCTGCACTGGCGGCAGCTGTCTTGTTGCGCTTTTCGAGCACCGCTTCGGTGATCGAGTTCGGGATACGGCGCGGCGTTTCCACCAGGCCTAGAACTGGCATCGCGACCAGGAAGAAAGCGAAGTAGAGGAGTGTGCAGATCTGCGAGATCGTGGTGAACAGCCCTTCCGCCGGCTGCGAACCGAGCCAGCCGAGGATGATCGCATTGATCACGAACAGCCAGTAGAACAGCTTGTACCAGGGGCGGTAGACGGCCGAACGGACCTTCGAGGTATCGAGCCACGGCAGGAAGAACAGCACGATGATCGCGCCGAACATCACCAGCACGCCGCCGAGCTTGGAGTCGATCGGGCCGATGTTGAAGGTGATCGAGCGCAGCATCGCGTAGAAGGGCAGGAAGTACCATTCCGGAACGATGTGGGCCGGCGTCTTCAACGGGTCGGCCGGGATGTAGTTGTCGGCATGGCCGAGGAAGTTCGGCAGGTAGAAGACGAAATAGGCATAGACCAGCAGGAAGACCGAAACGCCGAGCGCATCCTTCATCGTCGCATAGGGCGTGAAGCGAACCGTGTCGGTCTTCGTCTTGACCTCGACGCCCGTCGGGTTGGTCTGGCCGACGACATGCAGCGCCCAGATGTGCAGGACGACGACGCCGGCGATCATGAAGGGCAGCAGGTAGTGCAGCGAGAAGAAGCGGTTCAGCGTCGGCTGGTCGACGGCAAAGCCGCCGAGCAGGAACTGCTGGATCCATTCGCCGACCAGCGGGAAAGCCGAGAAGAAGCCGGTAATGACCGTCGCACCCCAAAAGGACATCTGGCCCCAGGGCAGGACGTAGCCCATGAAACCGGTCGCCATCATCAGGAGGTAGATGACCACGCCAAGGATCCAGAGGATTTCGCGCGGCGCCTTGTAGGAGCCGTAGTAAAGACCGCGGGCGATGTGCAGGTAGACGGCGACGAAGAAGAAGGATGCACCGTTGGCATGCATGTAGCGCAGCAGCCAGCCGTGGTTGACGTCGCGCATGATCTTTTCAACGGAGTTGAAGGCGATCGTCGTGTCGGCGGCGTAGTGCATGGCGAGCGTGACACCCGTCAGGATCTGCACCACCAGCATGACGGCGAGCATGGCGCCGAAGGTGTAGGCATAGTTCAGGTTACGCGGAACCGGATAGGCGATGAAGCTGTCATAGACCATGCGCGGCAGCGGAAGGCGCGCATCGACCCATTTCTCGAGGCCGGTTGATGGCTCGTAGCTGGAATGGCCACTCATTAATCAGTCTCCCCTCAACCGATCTTGATTTTGGTATCGGACAAAAATGAAAAGGTCGGAATCGCCAGGTTCTGCGGCGCAGGACCCTTACGAATACGGCCGGCCGTGTCGTAGACCGAGCCATGGCAGGGACAGAACCAACCATTGTATTCGCCGGCCTGGCCGAGCGGCACGCAGCCGAGATGTGTGCAGGTGCCGATCATGACGATCCAGTTTTCCTTGCCCTTGCCGCCCGAACGGTCAACACCCGTTGCCTGAGCGTCGACAGGAAGGTTTGCATTGCGCGCGACCGGATCCTTGAGGTCCGACAGCGGAACATCGGCTGCGGCCGTCACTTCTTCCGGGGTACGGTTACGGATGAAGATCGGCTTGCCGCGCCATTTGACCGTCAGCGACATGCCGGGCTCGAGGCTGGCAACGTCGACTTCGATGGAGGCGAGAGCGAGCGTCGAAGCATCAGGACGCATCTGATCGATGAACGGCCAAGCGACCGAAACGGCGCCGACGGCGCCTGCCATACCAGTGGTGAGATAAAGGAAATCACGGCGAGTGGGTTCGCCCATGCCCTCGCTTGTCGTTTCGTGTTCGCTCACGGCTAACATCCTCTGCGCAATTTTCGCGGAATTCCGCCCTACCCCCTCTACCGGCGAATCTCTCTGGACACAATTCGGCCATAGATTCCCCGGCAATCCGGCGCGTTCTATGCTTGATCGCAAATTATGTCCAGCCTTGACAAGGGGATGAGGGCACAATGTCGCGGGAAATTTCGGATGAATTTTTTAAGGCAAACACGCGCTCGCCATTATGTTGCATTGCAACAAAAAAGCCGGCGTGATAGGCGCAGTCACAACCACGCCAGCGAGCCGGACCGGAGCGGATGAGAGACACGATTTTTTGCGTATTCAGCGTCCTCACCACCCTCGTCCTCGCCATCGTCTCTCTGCGCTATGTCAAAGATTTCTACCTGCTTTCCTTCTTTTACAGCTTCCAGCTCCATCTGGCGGCGGCCGCGGCGGCCGCCTCGATCGCGGCCCTTCTCGTCAAGCGGCACTGGTATGGGTTTCTGACGCTCGGCGTATCGCTGGTTCTTGCCGTCCACGGCGCCGTGATGATGCGCGAATTCGTCGAGCCCGCGGTCGATCAAAGCCGCCCGGTCCTCTTCAAGCTGATGTCCTTCAATATCGAGAACGATAATTTCGCGAACGGGGCAGCGATCGCCGACATGGCCATTGCCTCAGGCGCCGACGTCGTCAACATCCTGGAGGCCGAACCGCTGCTGTCGGAATTGCCGCGGCTGTTGAAGACCTACCCTTATTACATCGGCTGCGGTGTCGGCATGGAGCAATGCGATACGCTGGTCCTGTCGAAGCGCCCGCTTATCGAACCTCGTATCCGCAGCCTCGGGCTCCTATGGCGCAACCGGCTGACGATCTCGACGATCGATTTCGACGGCCAGAAGGTCAATTTCCTCGCCGCGCACCTGACCAAACCCTATTACGACGAATTCCACGGCCTTGAGATCGCAGACCTCGCGGAGATTATCCCTTCCCTGCCGGGACCGCTCGTTCTTGCCGGTGATTTCAATACGTCGATTCTGGCGCCCGACGTGCAGTATCTCATGCGCAGCCAGGGCCTGGGCACGGCATCGCTGGAGCCGGCGACATGGCCAATCCGCGCCGGTGCTTTCGGCATTCCGATCGATCATATCTTCAGCAGGGCGCCCCTGCGGCTGAAATCGGTCCGCCGCATCGAGGACAGTTTCGGATCAAACCATTTTGGCCTCATGGCGGAATTCGTCGTCGACCCTTGAGCCCACATCCTCGTCCGTCGCGAGGAAGCCGCCGGACTGGCGTGCCCAAAGTTCGGCATAGAGCCCGCCGCGGCGAAGCAGTTCGTCATGGCTGCCCTCCTCGATGATCCGGCCGAGATCGACGACGATCAGCCGGTCGAGTGCGGCGATCGTCGACAGCCGATGGGCGATCGCAAGCACCGTCTTGCCTTCCATGATCCGGTGGAGATTGGACTGGATCGCTTCCTCCACCTCCGAATCGAGCGCCGACGTCGCCTCGTCGAGAACAAGGATCGGGGCATCCTTCAGCATGACGCGGGCAATGGCGATGCGCTGGCGCTGCCCGCCAGACAGTTTGACGCCGCGCTCTCCGACATGCGCATCGAAACCTCTGCGGCCCTGCTGATCCTGCAGGCGGGCGATGAAGTCGATGGCTTCGGCGCGCTTGGCCGCCTCGACCAGCCCCTCCTCGCCGGCATCCGGCCGTCCGAACAGGATATTGTCACGCACCGAACGGTGCAGCAGCGAAGTGTCCTGGCTGACGACGCCGATCTGCATCCTGAGCGATTCCTGCGTCACGGCTGCAATATCCTGGCCGTCGATGAGAATGCGGCCGTCCTGGATGTCGTAGAGTCTTAGAAGCAGGTTCATCAGGGTCGACTTCCCCGCGCCCGAACGGCCGACGATTCCGACCTTTTCGCCCGGTCGGATGGTCAGAGAGAAATTCTCGACGACCGGCTGATGACCCTTGCCGTAGCGGAAGGAAACATTGTCGAAGCGGATGCCGGGATGCCGGATCACCAGGTTTTTGGCATCGGCCCGGTCGACGAGCCCCAGCGGCTGCGAGATCAGCTCGGCGGCGTTCTGGATGGTGCCGAGATTGCGCATGATGCCGTTGAACTGCGTCATCAGCCGTCCGAGCAGGAAATTCAGGCGGAGCACCAGCGCCAACGAGAATGCCACAGCACCGGAACTGACCAGGCCGCGCAGCCACAAATCGACGCTCAGCCCCGCCATCGTCACGATCATCAGGCCGGAGAGCAGCGCCATGGAGGCCCTGACACCAGTGATGAACCGCGTGAAACGCAGCACCGTATCCTGATAGATATCGAAGCCCTGCCGCATATAGCGGTCGCTCTCCTCATCGCGCGCAAACAGCTTCAACGTCTGCATGTTGCTGTAGGAATCGACCATCCGGCCATTCAGCATCGATCCGGCTTCCGCCGTTTCGCGGGAATGATGGCGAATTCGCGGAACGAAGTGGCGGGCAAGCAGGCTGAAGGCGCCAAGCCAGAACAGCACGACGGCGGCAAGGGAGAAGTCCAGCCGGGCGACGAGCACGAGCGTCGTTACGGCATAGATGCCGACGAACCAGACGCTTTCCATCAGCGAGGTGACGAGATCACCGGTTGCCTGCCCGGCCGACCAGACCTTGGTGACGATACGTCCGGAGAAATCGCTCTGAAAGAACGATAAAGACTGGCGGGAGACATGGAGATAGGACTGCCAGCGTGCTAGATTATAGAAACCAGGCGTGATCACCTGCTGATCGACGAGCGCGATCAGGAAGGCGACGACGAAGCGCACACCCCCGATGAGGGCGAGCATGCCGAACAGTTCGCCGCCATGGGCTGCGAGAAGTCCGCTCCAGCCGGCGCCGGGCTTGATACTGCCGAGGATATCGACCAGCCGGCCGACGAACCAGAAGAGCGCCGCCTCGATTGCCGCCGATGTCCCGCCGAGAACGAGCATGGCGATGAACGGCATCCTCGCCTGGCCGATATAGAACCAGACGAAGCCGAGCGTCGAACGCGGGGGCTGGAGATTGGCGCGTGGACGGAACGGATCGATCCAGGTTTCGAACAGGCGGAGGATGGGGCGCAGGAACATAGAAGCGATATAGGCGGATTGAGGGGAGCGGCAAAGAGAATGAAAAGCGGACGCAAGCTTATATTTTTGTAATAAACGATAACATCGGCGGCATCGCCATTGACTGCCCCCGAACCCGTCACAATCTGACGTTATGATCGCGTGTCACCGGAGAGAAGGTCCATGGAAACGAAAATGCTCGATGCGCATATTCCGCTTCCGCTTGCAGAGAGGCTGGATGCCCTGGCCATCGACCTGGCGCAGCCGCGCGACGAAATCGTCACCGAGGCCATCACCGCATGGATCGACCAGGAGGAGCGCCGCCGCATCACGGCGCTGCGCACGATCGCCGCCGCCAACACCATCGTCCTGATCGAACATCACCGCGCGATCGACTGGGCCGACAGCCTTTGAACGGATAGCAAACGCGCCGGCAAATTCGAAGCAACCCTGAGAATTCAAGAGGCTCTCCCCGCTTTCGCAGGGAGGGCCTCTTTCATCTTATTCCGCAGCCTCTTCCGCTTCCTCGGCGTGATCGGAGAGGAAGCCGCCGGACTGGCGGTTCCAGAGGTCGGCATAGATACCGCCGCCCTCGATCAGTTCGCTGTGCGAGCCGGCCTCGATGATCCGGCCCTTGTCGAGCACGATCAGCCGGTCCATCTCCGTCAGCGTCGAAAGCCGGTGGGCGATCGCGATCACCGTCTTGCCCTCCATCAGGGCAAAGAGGTTCTCCTGGATTGCCGCTTCGACTTCCGAATCGAGCGCCGAAGTTGCCTCGTCGAGCACCAGGATCGGCGCGTCCTTCAGGAAAACGCGGGCGATCGCGATGCGCTGCCGCTGACCGCCAGACAGCTTGACGCCGCGTTCGCCGACCTGCGCGTCGAGCCCCTCGCGGCCCTGCATGTCGACGAGGCCTTCGATGAACTCCCAGGCATTCGCACGTTTGGCGGCCTCGATTATCTCGACGTCCGAGGCATCGGGACGGCCATAGGCGATGTTGTCGCGGATCGAGCGATGTAGCAGCGACGTATCCTGCGTCACCACGCCGATCAGCGAGCGCAGGCTTTCCTGCGAGACGCCGGCGATGTCCTGCCCGTCGATGGTGATGCGGCCGGCCTCCAGGTCGTAGAAGCGCAGCAGCAGGTTCATCAGCGTCGTCTTACCGGCGCCCGAGCGGCCGACCAGGCCGACCTTCTCGCCCGCCTTGATGTCGAGCGACAGATTGTCGATGACACCCTTGCTCTTGCCGTAGTGGAAGCGGATGCGGTCGTAGTGGATCGCGCCCTTCTTCGCCGTCAAGGTGGGCGCGCCCGGCTTGTCGACGATGTCGTGTTGCTTGCTCATCATCTCCATGCCGTCATAGACCGTGCCGATATTCTCGAACAGCGCCGAGACTTCCCACATGATCCATTGCGACATGCCGTTGACGCGCATGGCAAGACCAATGGCGATGGCGATGGCGCCGACGGAGATCGCTCCGTTCAGCCAGAACCAGATCGACAGGCCCGAAATGACGAAGAGCGCAACGCAGTTGTTCAGATAGACGCTGATGTGGAAGAGCGTCACCTTGCGCATCTGCTTGTGCACGGTCTGCAGGAACTCATCCATGCCCTCCTTGGCATAGACCTCCTCGCGGCCCGCATGCGAAAACAGCTTGACGGTGGCGATATTCGTATAGCTGTCGACCACGCGCCCCGTCATCATCGAGCGCGCATCCGCCTGGGCGGCCGCGATCTTGCGAAGCCGTGGCACGAAATAGGCGACGATGCTGATATAGACGGCGAGCCAGACGAGGATCGGGATCATCAGCCGCCAGTCGGCCGCTGCGATGACGATGATCATCGTCAGGAAGTACGTCACGACATAGACGAAGACGTCGAGGATCTTCATCACCGTCTCGCGCACGGCGAGCGACGTCTGCATCACCTTGGTGGCGACACGCCCGGCAAACTCGTTGGCGAAGAACGACATGCTGTGGCGCAGCAGGAAGCGGTGCATCTGCCAGCGTGCGATCATCGGATAATTGCCGAGCATCATCTGATGCATGATGAGAGAATCGAGCCCCGCCGTCAGCGGCAGACCGACCAGCACAAGCGCCGCCATCCAGAAAAGCTTGTGACCCTCCGTCTGCAGGAAGGTGGCGCGGTCGGCATTGGTCAGCCAGTCGACGATGTCGCCCAGGAACTGGAACAGCGCCACTTCGCCGACGGCGATCAGCGCTGTCAGCAGCGCCATCAGGCCGAGCCAGGGGGCTGCCGGCTTGCTGTAATGCCAGCAGAAGGCAAAGAGACCCTTCGGCGGGGCGACAGGCTCCTCGCTCGGAAAGGGATTGAGTCGCTGTTCGAACCAGCCAAACATGAAATTGCTCCGAAACGTCAGCGTTTCGGCTCCCGGCTTCGCGCCATCCCAGCGCCATGCAAGCACATATGGGAACCGAACGTTCAAGGGGCGAGGCCGAAACAGCCGCACAATGGATCAAAAGGGGGATTTCAGAAAGAAATGCGCACTAGCGGCGGCGTGTCGCCTTAATCGGCATCACGGCGGGAAGGCGCATATCGAGCAAAATATTCATTGTGACCCTCCCTGCTGGCGATTGAAGATAGGCATGGATAACGCGAAAACCGCGAAAATTCCAGCCCTGTATTGCCGTAAATTGAACGTTTCCTGGTCAAAACGCGCCCTGTTGCGCCGAAATCACAGTTGCATTAGGCCTTTGACGGCGAAAGCGGAAAGACGGCGCATCATGACTTTACTCAGACTGGCACTCTATCAGCCGGATATTCCTGGCAATACCGGCACGATCCTGCGCCTTGCCGCCTGCCTTGGCTTCGCGGTCGATTTGATCGAGCCCGCCGGCTTCGATGTGTCCGACCGCAACCTGAAACGGGCCGGCATGGATTATATCGCCGCCGCGGCCCTCACCCGCCATGTCAATTGGGACCGCTTCGAAGCGTGGCGCCTGACCACCGGCGGCCGCCTGATCCTCGCCTCGACCAAGGCGGCGGAGCGCTACACTGATTTTGCCTTCCGCCCGGACGATATCCTGCTCTTCGGCCGCGAAAGCGCCGGCGTGCCGGATCAGGTCCATGAAGCAGCCGATGCACGCATCCTGATCCCAATGGTCGACGGCCAGCGCTCGATCAACGTCGCTGTTTCGGCCGCCATGATCGTCGGTGAGGCAATGCGCCAAACCGTCTGGACCTGACGAACGCGGCGCCGGCGGAGCAAAGCCTGCGGAATTGCCGATCCGCTCCAGAATATGTCGCAAAATAGCGTTGTCTATCTGTGAAACCAGCGTATATTTATTAGCCGGGCAATCAAAAATTCAATATTGGCCTCCATGATT
Source organism: Rhizobium sp. BK112 (assembly GCF_014193215.1). NCBI lineage: Bacteria > Pseudomonadati > Pseudomonadota > Alphaproteobacteria > Hyphomicrobiales > Rhizobiaceae > Rhizobium > Rhizobium sp. BK112. The sequence goes on along the minus strand of NZ_JACHYZ010000001.1, from coordinate 383,117 downwards.
TCAATAAGTTGGAATAGCTATGCGAGGAAAGCAGCACTTCTCCAGATCTGTGAAAGAAGAATAAAAACAACAAAATGGACTCTACAATCATCATGATCAACCTGTTCGGCGCCGTGGCTCTGCTGCTGTTCGGCCTCGCGCAGGTAAAGGATGGCGTATCCAGAGCCTTCGGAGCCCGCCTCAGAACGGGTCTGGCGACCGGTACGCGCGGCAGTCTTCGTTCTTTCCTGTCGGGTCTCGTTGCAACGGTCGCGCTGCAGAGTTCGACGGCAACGGCGCTGATGACCGCCTCCTTCGTCGAACGTGACCTGATCAAGCCGCGCATGGCGCAGATCGTTCTGCTCGGCGCCAATGTCGGTACCGCGATCACAGCCTGGATCGTCGCCACCGGCATCGAATGGCTTTCCCCGCTTCTGATCCTCGCCGGCATCGTGCTTTACCGCGGCCGCTCCAGCACCAGCCAGGGCGGCGGCACGGCGCTGATCGGCATCGGGCTGATGCTGCTGTCGCTGCACCTTCTCGGCCTTGCGACGGAGCCCATGCGCGCCTCTCCCGCCCTTGCGGCCTTCATCGGCCTGCTGGACGGCGCCCTGCCCGTGGCAATGATCGTCTCGGCGGCACTCGCCTTTGCGTCCTCGTCGAGTCTTGCGGTGGTGGTGCTCATCCTGTCGCTTGCCTCGGCCGGCGTGGTCTCTGCCGAACTCGTCATCGTGCTCGTGCTCGGCGCCAATCTCGGCGGTGCGATACCGCCTGTGGTCGCGACATTGTCCGGCCCGGCTTCGGCGCGGCGCGTCACTCTCGGCAATCTCGCCATCCGCACGCTCGGCTGTCTCATCGCCCTGCCGCTGGCGGGCTACGGTGCGGAACTCATCCAGATGCTGCCCTTTGGCCCGGCCAAGCTGCCGGTCGATGCGCATCTTGCCTTCAACCTTCTGCTGGCAGCAGTTGCCTGGCCATTCTCCAGGCCGCTCGCCGCCCTGATGGCCAGGCTGGTGCCGGATCAGGCCGAGCCTGACAGTGCCCCGAAATATCTGGATGCGCAGGAGCTTTCGACGCCGGTCGTGGCCCTCGCCAGCGCCACCCGCGAAGTGCTCGGCGTCGGCGACCTGATCGAGCGCATGCTGATCCGGGTCTCCGAAGCCTTCGAGCGCAACGACGCATCCAAGCTTGCCGAGATCCCCGCCCTCGAAGAGCGCGTCGACCGACTGCAGCAGGCAGTGAAGGTCTATCTCTCCAGACTTGGCCGCGAGGGTCTCAGCGATGAGAACGCCCGCCGCTCGATCGTCGTCATCGACTATGCGATCAACCTCGAACATATGGGCGACATCATCGAGAAGGGCCTGTTGGAGCAGGTGACGAAGAAGATCTCGCTTGGCCTGAAATTCTCCGAGGACGGTCATCAGGAACTGCGCAAGTTGTTCGATCTGACGATCGACAATCTGCGCGTCGCCCAGACGATCTTCGTCACCCGCGATTTCAATCTCGCGCGTCAGATGATGGAGGTGAAGGTCGAGGTGCGCCGGATGGAAAAACAATCTGCCGAGCGCCACCTCGAACGTCTGCGCGATGGCCGCGCCGACAGCCTGCAGACGAGTTCGCTGCATCTCGACATGCTGCGCGACCTGAAGCGCATCAACGCCCACATCGTCTCCGTCGCGCATCCAATCATGGATGAAAGCGGCCTCTTGATCGAAAGCCGCGTACGCACCACTGCGAAGTGACGATCAGTCGGCCGAAGGCAGGCGGCGCATGGTGAATTCGATCTGGTCGCCGTCGAGCTGGCGCCAGCTTTCCACCTCGGTCCAGTAGGCGGCTTTCGGATATTCGTCGAACCATTCGCGCGCCTTGGCCCGCGCGTCCATGAGGCCGAGGCAATATGTCTCACGCACGAAATGGTCCTTCTTGCGCGGAGGATTTTCCGCCCGATGTCTCGCTATCCTGCGCTTCAGCCCATCGAAGGATGGAGGTCCTGGAACTTTTTTCATCTAACCTACCTCTTGGGAAAAGGTAGTATCGAAATACTTGATTTGCGAGTCGAATCTCGGAAGCGCCCAGCCGTGCTTGGCCACGCTTGGCGAGATGCTGCGCCAACTGCTAATCATGGCGCGCAATCAAGAATGAGCGAGTCGCTTCCACAGCGGATGTGACCGCCGGAGGCGCAAATGGAAAGACCGGAACTGCCGATCGGCTTGCCTGACGATATCGAAGAGAAGAAGGCTGCCGCCCGCAATTGGTTCGAGGGATTGCGCGATACGATCTGCGCCTCCTTCGAAGCCATCGAAGACGAATTGGAAGGGCCGCTCTCCGACCAGGAACCCGGCCGCTTCGTCGCCAAGGACTGGTCACGCGAAAACGGCGCCGGCGGCGGTGGCCGGATGTCGATGATGGAAGGCCGCGTCTTCGAAAAGGTCGGCGTCCACACCTCCACCGTTCACGGCGAATTCTCCCCGGATTTCCGGACGCAGATACCAGGTGCCAAGGATGATCCGCGTTTCTGGGCCTCGGGCATCTCGCTGATCGCCCACCCCGTGAACCCCAACGTTCCCGCCGTGCATATGAACACCCGCATGGTGGTCACATCAAGCCGCTGGTTCGGCGGCGGCGCCGACCTGACGCCGGTGCTGTCGCGCCGCCGGACCCAGGAGGACGAGGACAGCCAGCTCTTCCACAAGGCGATGGAGATCGCCTGCCGCAATCACGCCGTCGCCGATTACGATGCCTACAAGGCCTGGTGCGACGAATATTTCTTCCTGAAGCACCGCAATGAGGCCCGCGGCATCGGCGGCATCTTCTACGACTGGCTGCATTCGAGCGAGGAAGCCGGCGGCTGGAACGCCGATTTCGCCTTCACGCGCGATGTCGGCCGGGCCTTCGCCATGGTCTATCCGAAGATCGTTCGCTCCAACTTCAACAAGTTGTGGACAGAGGCCGATCGCGACGAACAATTGATCCGCCGGGGCCGCTACGTCGAATTCAATCTGCTGTATGATCGCGGCACGATCTTCGGCTTGAAGACCGGCGGCAATGTGGAATCCATTCTCTCCTCGCTGCCCCCCGTCGTCCGTTGGCCGTGAGACTGTGATATCTCATCGATAAATTCGAGTTGATAGACCTTCACGAAAATTCAGCGCGTCCTAACTTTATATGTATGTGCGTAACAATCGGAGGAGGATTGTCATGACGATACAAAGTGGCTCGCCTACGTCCACGGATGTCCAGGAAACATCCCGCACGATCGACACATCCGAGTTTTTGACGCGCATCGCGGAGAAACTGCGGGCCAAGAGCGGCTCGGATTTGCCGCTGTCCTGCTTCATCGAGCAGGTCAAGCTGCAACTGGCCGGTGGGAAATCACCGGAACAGCTGCAGAACGAAGCCGCGGCCGCCAACAGCAACATGCCCGGCCAGCTTTCGGATACCTACAAAGCCTGGGCGATGCCCGACTGAAAGACCTTCTCCGGTCGTCATCTTATGCCGGCCGGAACCTTCTCCTCCTCCGCACATTCATCAATCGCGTGAAAGCGCGATGGCCGTTGCGTTTCAGACAGAGGAGAAAACCATGCGACTTTTCGAATGCGGCACGCTCGTTCCCGGCTGCGCTTGGCACACCCGGGCGGATAATGACGCAGAAGTGGTTCGCCGCGCCGTCGAGCACCTGAAGACGGCCCACGGCGAAACGACCATACGCGAAAACATGGTTGATAACATCAAGGCCCGCATCCGCGACGAAGCGACCGCCGCCTAATAGCTGGGCGAGTATCGATATCAACGACCAAAGTCGCCGCATCCGACGGATGCGACGCCGGATTGCCTATTGCACGCGTTCCTGCAGCCGGACGAGCAGTTCCGCCCGGTCGGAGGCGAAATTTTCCTCCACCCACTGGTTTTCCAGGCCGGCAAGCAATTCGCCGACGCGCGGGCCGGACGCCACTCCCGCCGAAATCACGTCGCCGCCGTTCAGCGGAAACTGCGGCTTCTTCCAATGCATTGCCTTGTCCAGCAGCTTGCTGAGCCGCGCCGACCGCGCCATTTCGTCGAAATCGCCTTCAGCCTTGCCGCGTGCCACCGCAAGCGCCAGCTTCAGCCGCGTCGTGATGCCGTCGGCGCCGTTGCGGTAAAGCAGCCTTTCGAAGGCGGCCGGCGACATCTCGTCATTGACGGGCGCTGCCATTGCCCAGGCCTTGAGAGTGGCCGCTTCCGCATTCGAGAGCTTGAGCCGGGCCGCAAGCGCCTCCACGCGCCCCGCGTCAGGCGGCACGATCGCCGCAAGGCGCAGCAACGGATCGGGCGTCCAGCCGAGCGCCTTTTCGGTGGTGATCAGCGATGGGATCGCATCGATGCCCCATCGTTCCGATTCCGGCAGGATTTCCGTCAACACGGCCACCTGCCGCATCCAGAGCAGCGCCCGGCCAGGATCGGCAGCACCGAGCAGCTTTCGCAATTCCGACCAGACGCGTTCTGCCGAAAGCATCTTCAGTTTTGAACGCGCTGCCGAACAGGCCTTCAGCCCCTCGGCGTCCGGCCGTCCTGACCCGTAATAGGCAAAGAAGCGGAAAAAACGCAGGATGCGCAGATGATCTTCGGCAATACGCCTTGCGGCATCGCCGATGAAGCGGATGTTGCGCGTCTTAATGTCGGCAAGTCCGCCGACGAGATCCACCACCTCGCCGTCGGCATCGGCGTAAAGCGCGTTGATCGTCAGATCCCGCCGTTCGGCATCTGCCTTCCAGTCGGTGCTGAAAGCAACCTTGGCATGGCGTCCGTCGGTCTCGATGTCGGTGCGAAGCGTCGTCACCTCGAAGGGTTTGCCGTCGATGACGAGCGTCACTGTGCCGTGCTGCAGGCCGGTTGGTACCGCCTTGATGCCCGCCGCCGCTGCCCGCTCGATCACCGCCTCCGGTCTGAGCGTCGTGGCGATGTCGACATCGCTGACCGGCAGGTCCATCAGGCTGTTGCGCACCGCGCCGCCGACCACCCGTCCTTCCCCGCTATCGGCGTTGAGAAGTGCGAAGATCCGGCCGAGTGCCGGGTCGCGGAACCATGCTTGGTCGGCAAGGCCGGTCATGCATAAAGCCTTTCGTAAAGCGTGCGGACGATGCCGGCGGTGATGCCCCAGATCATTCTGGTTTCATAGGGCACGCGGTAGAAATGTCGGTCGATCCCGTCGATGACACGCCTGTCGCGGGTGTGATTGGCAGGATCCATCAGGAAGGAAAGCGGCACCTCGAACACGTCGTCCACCTCGGTCGGGTTCAGCGTCAGCGCGAAGCCCGGCGTGACGACGCCGAGCACAGGCGTGATGCGGAAGCCCGTCGAGGCAAGATAATTCGGCAAGCGACCGACGGTTTCGACGAAGGAACCGGCCAGGCCGATCTCCTCTTCCGTCTCGCGGATCGCCGCCATTTCGGGCGAGACATCTGCAGGATCGATCGAACCGCCGGGAAAGGCGATCTGCCCGGAATGTTTGCGCAGCGTCGCCGTGCGCTTGGTGAAGATCACCTGCGCCTCCTCGCCGTCGTCGACGACGGGCACCAGCACGGCGGCGTCGCGCAGCTTGAAGGTTTCGACTTCGGCGACGATATCGGGGTTGAGGATATGGTCCCCGTGATCGCGCCAGGCATGATCGACCGGCCCGCCATTCTGGTTGAGCGCACGGCGACGGAATTCGGCTGCTGAGAACAGCGGATAACGTTGGGTAATTGCATCATTCATCGGGAAAGCGCATCCAGTTCGTCGGCCGGCATGACCGGGAAGACCTCGCCCGCGGAGCGGATCGCAAACATCGCGCGCCCTCCCACGTCGAAAGTCTCGCCGAGCGCGACCAGTTCATACATCACCGCACGCGACACCAGCGCCTCCAGCCGCCCGCGCACATGCAGATAGGGTTTCAGTTCGGCGTTGCCGTCCGCAATGGCAAAACGCAGCCGATGGTCTCCTCCCGCCTCCACGACATCGCCGACATTGGTACGGAAGGTCAGCACCTGCTGACCCTCTCGGTCCGTCACGCTCATCTCCACGGCGGTGAAAGGCGCGTCGACGACCCTTATCCCGACCTTTTCCACAGGAGTTACGAGATAGGTCTTCTTATCATCGTCCTTCCTCAAAACCGTCGAAAACAGCCGCACCAGCGCCGGCCGACCGATCGGCGTGCCCATGTAGAACCAGGTGCCGTCGGCCTTGATTTCCATGTCGATATCGCCGCAAAAAGGCGGATTCCACCGCTCGACCGGCGGTAAGCCGCGTTTTTCTCCGCCACTTTCGTCAGATGCACGCGAAATCAGTGCGGCAAGTCCCGCCGCATCCGCCTGTCCGCTGATTTCCTCGGCTGCCATTCTTCCGTCCCGGTTTGTCCTTAACGAAGTGAAGTCACGAGATAGTCATTCGCAACGAACTTGTCAGCCCGTCTCATCTCCATAACTCTATCGGGTATGAGGCACATGTATAAGTCCGCCGATTCGCTGCCGAATGATTTCAGCCGTTGGAGATGCCCGTGGGTATGATGAAGACCGAATCCAGCCTCGATGAAAAGGCGATCGTCGCCGCCGCCGAAAAGGCGCTCTCCGATATCGCCGCCATCCGCGCGGAAGTCTCGAAGGTGATCTTCGGTCAGGAAAGCGTCGTCGAAAACACCATCCTCGCCGTGCTCTCCGGTGGCCATGCCCTGCTTGTCGGCGTTCCCGGTCTTGCCAAAACCAGGCTGGTGACGACGCTCGGCGAGGTGCTCGGCCTTGCCGCCAACCGCATCCAGTTCACGCCGGACCTGATGCCCTCGGATATTCTCGGCTCCGAGGTGATGGACCAGGACGACAGTGGACGCCGCTCCTTCCGTTTCGTCAAGGGCCCGGTCTTCGCCCAGCTCCTGATGGCCGACGAGATCAACCGCGCCTCGCCACGTACCCAGTCGGCTCTTCTGCAATCCATGCAGGAATATCACATCACGATCGCCGGCCAGCGCTATGACCTGCCGGCGCCCTTCCATGTGCTCGCCACCCAGAACCCGCTCGAGCAGGAAGGCACCTATCCCCTGCCCGAAGCCCAGCTCGACCGCTTCCTGCTGCAGGTCGACGTCAACTATCCCGAACTTGCCGCTGAGCGGCAGATCCTGCTCGAAACGACGGGCCTGGGCGAAACCCGGCCGGAAGCCATCATCGATGCGCAGCGGTTGATCGAGATCCAGACCCTGGTGCGCCAGATGCCGGTGAGCGACACGGTTGTCGACGCCATCCTGGCGCTGGTGCGTTCGGCCCGTCCCGGACAGGGCAATGCCTCGACCGACAAGAACGTCGCCTGGGGTCCAGGCCCGCGCGCCGGCCAGGCAATGATGCTCTGCGCGCGTGCCCGCGCCCTTTACGAAGGCCGTCTCGCACCGTCTCTGGACGATATTTTCGCGCTCGCCGAACCCATTCTCCAGCACCGCATGGCGCTGACTTTCGCCGCCCGCGCCGAAGGCATGTCGGTGCGCGACGTCATCGCCGGACTGGTCAAGCAGGCAAAGGGATAAGGAAGCCGGACGCGTGGCATCTATCGGACAGATCGTCAATCCGACACCCGGCAGCGATGCCCTTTCCCGCGCCAGGCAGCGGGCCGCCCTGGTGCCGGACTGCCTGGTGGAAGCCAAGCGCATCGCCAACACGGTGATCGCCGGCTGGCATGGCCGCCGCAAGCGCGGCATCGGCGAGAATTTCTGGCAGTTCCGTCCCTATTCAGAGGGCGAGAGCCTGTCGCGCATCGACTGGCGCCGCTCCGCCCGCGACGACCACACCTATGTGCGCGAACGCGAATGGGAGGCGGCGCACACGATCTGGCTCTGGTGCGACATGTCGCCCTCGATGATGTACAAGTCGAGCTACGGCAATGTCTCCAAGGAAAGCCGCGCGCTGGTCATCATGCTGGCGCTTGCCGAAATCCTCGCCCGCTCCGGCGAGCGCATCGGCTGCCCCGGCATCATGGAACCCGCCTCCGCCCGCAACGCGGCCGAACGCCTCGCATCCGCGCTCATGCACACGCCGCTGACCGGCGGTCTGCCGGAAACGGCGATGATCCGCGGTTGGAGCGATCTCGTCCTCATCGGCGATTTCCTCGACGATGCGCCGGCAATCATGGAACGGCTCGGGCCGCTGGCCCGCCGCGGCCTGCGCGGCCACGTGGTCGAGATATCCGATCCCGCCGAAGAGATATTCCCCTATAGCGGCCGCACCGAATTCACCGATCCGGAGAGCGGCACCAAGCTCGTTTCCGGCCGCGCCGAACACATTCGCGAGGCCTATCGCAACGCCTACCTCGCCCGCAGGGACAGCCTCGGCCAGTCGCTGCGCCATCTCGGCTGGACCTTCGCAAGCCACCGCACCGATCATCTTGCTTCCGAGGCGCTGGTCGCGGTGCACATGTATCTGTCCGGCATGCCGGCCAAGGCGACTCATGGAGGGCAGCTATGAACGCCCTTCCCTTCGCTTTCGCCTATCCCGCCATTCTCGGCGCGCTCGTCGCCCTGCCCGTCATCTGGTGGCTGCTGCGGCTGACACCGCCACGCCCGAAGACCGAGGTCTTCCCGCCGCTGAAGATCCTCGCTTCCGTACTGAAACGCGAGGAGACCCCGGCGCAAAGCCCGTGGTGGCTGACGCTGCTGCGCATGCTGCTCGCCGCCGCCATCATCCTTGCGATCGCCGATCCGGTTTTCAATCCGCGCACCAGTTCGCTCGCATCGGGTGGCCCGCTCGTCCTCTTCGTCGACAACAGCTGGGCAGCGGCACCCGACTGGGAGCGCCGCATCCAGACCGCCGACGCGTTGATAGACGACGCCGAATCCGCCGGCACGCCGGTGTCGATCACCTTTACCGCCGATCCGACCAACGACGCCGTGCCCGGCACCGCCGCCGCCGCCCGAGACAAGCTGCGCGCCGCCGAACCGCGACCGCTGGTGCCAGACCGCGAACGCGCCTTCCAGGCACTGCGCGGCGCGTTGAACGGCATCAAGCCCGGCACCCTCGCCTTCCTCACCGACGGCGCCGCTGCCAAGGCCGACGACGCCACGGTGCGCAGACTCGCCGAACTCCAGCCCGTCGATCTCCGCCTGATCGAGGGCGATGCCGCAAGGACGGTCGCGATCACCGCCGCCAACAATGCGGCTGATGCCATGACCGTCAAGGTCACGCGGCTCAACAGTTCGCAGGCCGCATCGGTGGCGCTGAACGCCGTCGATACCCAGGGCCGCTCGATTGCCAACGGCAGGGTAGATTTCCGTCCCGGCCAGAGCGTCGCGACGAGTTCGATCACCGCCCCCTTCGAGATGCGCAACGATTTCGCGCGCGTCAGCGTCGACAACGGCGCCACGGCTGGCGCCGTCCACCTTCTCGACGACGCATTCAAGCGCCGCCGCGTCGTCTTGCTGTCGGGTGAAGGAGGCGATGAGTTCCAACCGCTGCTCTCGCCGCTCTATTATATCCAACGGGCACTGCAGCCCTATGCGGATCTGATCCAGCCCGCCGATTCCGATCTTTCGGTCGCGATACCAAAACTTCTCGCCAGCAATCCCTCCATCATCATCATGGCCGATATCGGCCGGCTGCCTGAGGAAACCTATGAGCCTCTGACGCGGTGGATATCGAATGGCGGCATGCTGCTGCGTTTCGCCGGCCCGCGCATGGCGGCTGCCCCCGCCGACGATCCATTGATTCCCGTCATCCTGCGCCAGGGGGAACGGGCGCTTGGCGGCACATTGTCCTGGAGCGAGCCGCAGTCGCTTGCCGAATTTCCGAATTTTGGGCCTTTCGCCGGCATAGCCCGCCCCGCCGATGTCGTCGTCAAGCGACAGGTGCTTGCCGAACCGACGCCCGATCTTGCCGAACGCACCTGGGCAAGCCTGGCTGACGGCACGCCGCTCGTCACGATGAAGCAGATCGCATCCGGCCAGATCGTCCTGTTTCATGTCACCGCCGAGGCCACCTGGTCCGATCTGCCGATCTCAGGTACCTTCGTCGACATGCTGCGTCACCTCCTGCAGATATCGCGATCGGGCGGCGTGACGTCGGAGGCGCGCGGCAATGCGCGTGTCTCCGAAACCCTGCCGCCATTCCGCATGCTCACGGCCAAGGGCACGCTCGTCTCCGAGACGGGCTCGGCGCGGCCGCTCATTCCGCAGGCCGGAGCCGAACCGACCGCGAATTTCGACAATCCGCCCGGGCTCTATGGCTCGGAGGATGGTTTCACCTCCCTGAACGTGCTGCCCGAGAACGCCGAACTGACGCCGCTCGACACAACCGGGACCAATGCCGTGCGCGAAGGCCTGATCGGCGGCGAAAGCTGGTCGGCAAAACCCGCACTCTTTTTCGCAGCCTTTCTGCTGCTCTTGGCCGACAGCCTGATCGTTCTCTTCATGAATGGCGCATTCTCACGATTGCGCCCGGCTGTCCGCACCGCAGCGATGGTCGCGGTCGCCGTCGGCGCCGGCTTCCTCGTGCAACCCGGCACGCTTCACGCCAACGATTCCCAACCCGGCGACGACCTCATCCTGCAGAGGCTCGATAACACCCACCTCGCCTATGTCGTTACTGGCGAACAGGAGGTGGACAATATTTCCGAGCGCGGTCTCGAGGGACTGACCCAGTTTTTGACTTTCCGCACGACGCTGGAGCCGGCGCCGCCGGTGGGCATCGATCTCACCAAAGACGAGCTGTCCTTCTATCCGATCATCTACTGGCCGGTTTCGGCAACGGCGCCGATGCCGTCATCGGCGGCGATCAGCCGCATCGACGCCTATATGCGCAATGGCGGCACCGTGCTTTTCGATACGCGCGACCAGATCAGCGCATTGGACAATGGCGGCAATGTCAGCGCCAACGGCGAGAGGCTACAGGCAATCCTCGCCAATCTCGACATTCCGCCGCTGGAGCCGGTGCCATCGGACCACGTGCTGACGAAATCCTTCTATCTCCTCTCGAGCTTTCCCGGCCGTTATACCGGCAGCCCCCTCTGGATCGAGGCGCGGCAGGGCGGCCAGGAGCCGAGCGAAAAATCGGCGGCGACGGCCGACGGCGTTTCGCCGATCCTGATCACCGGCAATGATTTTGCCGGCGCCTGGGCGATCGACGACAACGGCGTACCGATACTGCCGACCGTGCCGTCCGATGAAACGCAGCGCGAGTATGCCTACCGTTCCGGTGTCAACATCATGATGTACATGCTGACCGGCAACTACAAGACCGACCAGGTCCATGTTCCCGACCTTCTCGAACGGTTAGGACAATGAGATGACCTTCGATTTTTCGCCCTTCCTGCCCTGGTCGGTTCTGGCCGCACTGGCCGTCGTCAGCGCTGTTATCGCCGCCTTCGCGATCTGGCGCGGCATTCGCGGCGCCTGGATCAGAACGCTGGCGGCACTCGCCATGCTGACTGCGCTTGCCAATCCCGTGCTGCTGCAGGAGGACCGCGATCAGCTGTCGACGATCGTGCCTGTTCTCGTCGATCGCAGCCAGAGCCAGCAGACGCCCGATCGCGTCAAGATGACCGACGACGCGCTTGCGGCGCTGAAGGGACAGCTCGCTCGCTTCCCGCAGATAGAGCCGCGCTTCGTCGATGTCGAAGGCGACGTCAATTCCGACGTGCCGTCCACGCGCCTGTTCGACGCCCTGTCGGCCAATATCGCCGATGTTCCGCCCGCCCGCATCGGCGGCGCCATCATGCTGACCGACGGGGAGGTCCATGATGTTCCAGCCGCCAATCAGGCGCTCGGTTTCGACGCCCCGATCCATGGCCTGGTCACCGGCAAGGCCAACGAATTCGATCGCCGCATCCAAGTCATCAAGGGCCCGCGCTTCGGCATCGTCAACGAGGAGCAGCAGGTGATCCTGCGCGTCTTCGACGACGGCCCGAGCCCCGGCGGCACAGCCGATGTCACGGTGAAGCTGAACGGTGACGAGATCGCCACCCTGCAGGCGACCCCCGGGCAGGATACGCCCTTCTCCTTCAAGGTGCCGGGTGGCGGCAGCAACGTGCTCGAATTCTCGGTCGCAGCCCTTCCCGGCGAAGTCACCACCGCCAACAACCGCGCCGTCCACGTCATCGACGGCATCCGCCAGAATCTCCGCGTCCTGCTTGTCTCCGGCGAACCGCATGCCGGCGAGCGCGCCTGGCGCAACCTGCTGAAATCGGACGCGTCGGTCGATCTCGTCCACTTCACCATCCTGCGTCCGCCGGAAAAACAGGACGGCACGCCGATCAACGAGTTGTCGCTGATCGCCTTCCCGACGCGTGAGCTCTTCGTCGACAAGATCAAGGATTTCGACCTGATCATCTTCGACCGCTACCAGCACCGCGGCGTGCTGCCGCTGCTCTATTACGATTACATCGCGCAATATGTCGACAATGGCGGCGCGCTGCTGATCGCCGCCGGTCCCGAGCACGCCGGCCCCGATTCCATTGCACTGACGCCACTTTCCTCGGTCCTGCCGGCAACGCCCACCGGCCAGATGATCGAGAAGGCCTTCTATCCCCGCCTCTCCGAGGAAGGCCGCAAACATCCCGTCACGCGCGGCCTTGATGGTTCGGGCGAGGATCCGCCGCATTGGGGCCGCTGGTTCCGCAGCGTCGATGTCGACCGGCCGCAGGGCGAAACGATCATGCTCGGCGCCGACAACCATCCGCTGCTGGTGCTGAACCGCGCCGGCCAGGGCCGCGTCGCCATGCTGCTTTCCGATCAGGGCTGGCTCTGGGCGCGCGGCTTTGAAGGCGGCGGTCCGAACGTTTCGCTCTATCGCCGGATCGCCCATTGGCTGATGAAGGAGCCGGCGCTCGAGGAAGAAGCGCTGACGGCGCGCGCCTCCGGCCGGACCCTTGAAGTCACGCGCCAGACGATCGGCGACAATCCCGGCAACGCCACCGTGCGTTATCCCTCCGGCAAGACCGAAACCCTGCCGCTCACCCAGTCCGAACCGGGCCTCTACAAGGCCGAGAAGAGGATGGACGAGATCGGCCTTTTCGAAATCCGCAACGGCAAGCTATCGACGCTTGTTCATATCGGCGCCGTCGACGCACCGGAATTCAAGGCGATGATCTCGACGACCGATGTGCTGCAGCCGGTCGCCGACAGAAGCAAGGGTCTCGTCACCCGGGTCGCCAATGCGAATGGCGCGATCTCCGTCCCGCCGATCCTGCCGGTGCGCGGCCAGGTCCGCGTCGCCGACAATGATCGCATGATGATCCGCATGACCAGCGAGACGGTCTTGAAGGGCATCAACACGCTGCCGCTCTTTGCCGGGTTCGCCGGCGTCGGCATCCTGCTGCTCGCCTTCGGCGCCATGTGGTGGCGCGAAGGACGGTAATCTCATGCCGGAATTCGAGCTGACCGCCTCACCCTCGCCGGAGGAACTCGCGGCGATCACCGATGCGCTCTCGGCCTTCAACACCGGCGATGTCGGCCCCTCGGATCGCCGGCCGCTCGCCGTCCTCATCCGCGATACCGACGGCAAGGTGACCGGCGGTCTTTCCGGCTTTACCGCCTGGGGCTGGCTCTTCACCCAGATGCTTTATATTCCCGACACGCTGCGCGGCACCGGTCTCGCCGGCGAGATCCTCGCAAAAGCGGAAGACGAGGCGAGAACCCGGGGATGCCGCGGCGCCTGGATCGACACTTTCAGCCCGCTGGCGCTGCGAGCCTATCTGCGTCAGGGTTATGAGGTTTTCGGGGAGCTTCAGGATTTCCCGGAAGGCCGCACGCGCAGCTTCCTCCGCAAAAACCTCTGATCATCCGTGCCAGGCGATGATGCCCTTCAGCCGTTCGTGCACGCCCTCGGCGATCGGAACGACGAGCACGCGGCCGGGATCGACGGGGCCAGGGAAGGACAGCGCGTTGTAGGCGACCTTCTCGAAGCCGAGCGGGCCGTAATAGGGCGGATCGCCGACGAGGATGACGGCTTCCGAGCCCTTGCGTCTAGCCGCCTCCACGGCGATCCGCACCAGCTCCCGGCCGATGCCCTGATTCTTATGGGAGGGGCGGACGGCGAGCGGGCCGAGCAGATGCCCCTTCACGGAGCCTGCCAGCACCGGCGTCATGCGCACGGAGGCGATCGTCTCACCGTCGTCGGCGCAGATGAAGGAGAGCGACAGATCGTGCGGCCCCTGCTCGCGGATGCGCGCGGCGGCACGCGTGAAACGGCCAGGACCGAAGGCTTCTTCGTTGATGTGTTCGATGGCGGCGTCGTGGGACGCGTCTTCGGTGAGGTAGACGAGATCGTGCTTGTACATGATGACAGAAACCGGATGGACAGATTGATGGGTCTCGAACACGCCTTGGGCGTTCGGGAACATCAGCGTCGTCGCGGGTTTCTGGAAATGAACATCAAGCAGGGGTCCGAAAATCGTGAAAAGGCCGATAGCAGGAAAAATTTCCGTCGTCCAACGCAAAATGCACGACGTGACGCTCTGTTCAATCTTTGCCGCCTGTAAAGCCCTGCCATCTGCGATATCTTCCGTTCCAACACGCAATCAAAGGGATGAACACCATGGGAATGCTGGTGGATGGCGTCTGGCATGACGTCTGGTACGACACGAAGGAGAGCAAGGGCCATTTCAAGCGGCAGCCCTCGCAGTTTCGCAACTGGGTGACGTCGGACGGTGAAGCCGGCCCTTCCGGCGCCGGCGGCTTCAAGGCCGAGGCCGGGCGTTACCACCTCTATGTCTCGCTTGCCTGCCCCTGGGCGCATCGCACGCTGATCTTCCGCAAGCTGAAGAAGCTCGAAGGGCTGATCTCGGTCTCCGTCGTCGATCCGCTGATGGCGGAGAATGGCTGGGAGTTCAAGGTCGGCGACGGCGCCACCGGCGACCAGCTCTTCGGTGCGTCCGCGCTCTGGCAGATCTATGTCAGAGCCGATCCGCACTATTCCGGCCGCGTCACCGTTCCCGTGCTCTGGGACAAGAAAACCGGCACGATCGTCAGCAACGAATCCGCCGAGATCATCCGGATGTTCAATAGCGCTTTCGACGGCTTGACCGGCTCGAAGGCCGATTTCTATCCCGAGGATATCCGTGCCGAAATCGATGCGCTTAATACTACCGTCTACGACACCGTCAACAACGGCGTCTACAAGGCGGGTTTTGCCACAACCCAGGCGGCCTATGAGGAAAACGTCGGCAAGCTGTTCGAAACGCTCGACATGCTCGACGAACGCTTGGGCAAGGGCCGCTACCTCTTCGGCAACAGATTGACCGAGGCCGACTGGCGCCTGTTCACCACGCTGGTGCGCTTCGACCCCGTCTATGTCGGCCATTTCAAGTGCAACATCCGCCGCATCGCCGATTACCGCAACTTACCCGGTTATCTCAGGGACCTCTACCAGACGGCGGGCGTTGCCGGGACGGTGAACCTGCACCACATCAAGCAGCATTATTACCGCAGCCACAAGACGATCAATCCGACCGGCATCGTCCCTGTCGGTCCGGCGCTCGATCTCGACAGCCCGCATGGCCGCGCCAGGCTAAATGCCGCCTGATACTTCTTACCAGCGGTGATCGGGCTCCTGCTCGCCCCGAAGCTCGGCGAGGCGGCGATGCGTCGCCTCGGTCGTACCCTCGGGCAGGCTGTCGAGGAAAAAGAACCCGCTGTCGGAGATTTCCCAGTCCGGCGGACGGGGCGCCGTCTGCTCGACGGTCGCCCTGTAGAACACGACATGGTCGCGCCGGGTCGTCGTGGTATTGAAGTAGACCTGGACCAGTTCCGGCTTGCCGATGATCCTGAGGTTGCCCTCCTCGCGTAGCTCCTTGACCAGCGCTTCTTCTACCGTCTCGTTACGCTCCAGTCCGCCGCCCGGCATATGCCAGCCACCGATATAACTGTGACGCACGAGAAAAATCCGGCCGTCCGCATCGAAGCAGGCGGCCCTGACGCCCATCGTCATGCCGCGGGCGAAGGAGAAATAAACATGCAGCAGGCGCAAGGCCAGCCTGATATGAGGGGGGCGCTTCTCTTTATCCACCATGGTTCCGTTTCGGCTATTCATCGCGCCGGATGTGTTTGATTTGTCAATAAGCTGGTCTATGTCTCGTAGCATGTTCAAGCTCGCGCATATTTCCGACGTCCACCTCGGACCGCTGCCCCGCCTTTCCATTCAAGAGCTGTTTTCAAAACGCATAACCGGCTTTGTGAACTGGCATCGAAACCGACGCAAGCACCTTTTCGGCAGCACGCTGGATCTGCTGCTTGAGGATATCCGCGCCCGCCAGGCCGATCACCTGGCCGTCACCGGCGACCTCGTCAATCTGGCGAGCGGCATCGAGATCCGCGCCGCCGCCGCCTGGCTGCGCACGCTCGGCGATCCCGCCGACACCTCGGTCGTTCCCGGCAACCACGACGCCTATGTGCCGGGCGCCTATGAGAAGTCAATGCGCGCCTGGTACGATTATGTCCGCGGCGATCTCGCCCCGCCGCAATGGCAGGAGGATCGCCACGTCTTCCCCTATCTGCGCATCCGCGACAAAGTCGCGATCGTCGGTTGCTCGACGGCGGTCGCCACCCCTCCCTTTGCCGCTTCCGGCTTTTTCGGCGCGCGCCAGGCCCGCGACACCGTCAACATGTTGCGCGCGGCCGGCGAAGCCGGTCTCTTTCGCGTCGTCATGATCCACCATCCGCCGATCCGCGGCGCCACGGCCTTCTACAAACGGATGATCGGCATCCGCCGCTTCGCCGCCGTAATTTCGACGGGCGGCGCCGAACTCGTGCTGCACGGCCATACGCACCTGAACACGCTGCACTGGCTGCGCGGCCAGGTGCAGCCGGTGCCCGTCGTCGGCATCGCGTCGGCGTCGCAGGGACCCGGCAGCATCAAGCCGCCTGCCGCCTATAACCTCTTCTCCATCGAGGGCTCTCCAGGTGCCTGGGAACTCCGCGGCGAGCGTTTCAGCCTCAACAGGGCCGGCGACGCGGTGATACCGGAAAGCGCCGATATTTTCGCGCGTTAGCACCAGTTCCAGACTCTGTTTGTGCCGCACTTGAATCGATCTGCGAAGAGATCAGACCATCGTCGCGACATTTGCCGTGGAGGTTGCTTACCCTCTTGGTATTTTTAATGGTAAGCGTACAATTCCAGCAACAGCATCGCCTGAGAACGGAGCCCGCCCATGACTTCTCCTTTCCGTCGCCTGTCCAGATTTTCGCTCGCCGCCGGCTTTGCCTTCGGCATCGCCACGGCCGCTTTCGCGGTCGGCGACAACAACGATGACACCAATCCGCCGCCGAAGACGCAGACGACCAAGACCTGCACCGGCGGCAAGGTCTGGGACAAGGCCAAGAAGGAATGCGTCAACCCGAAGAAGAGCAGCTTCAACGACGACGATCTCTATAAATTCGCCCGGGAATTTGCCTATGCCGGCCAATATGACAACGCCATCACCGTGCTCAATCTCGCCCGCAACCAGAACGACCCGCGCATCCTGAACTATCTCGGCTACGCCAACCGCAAGGCCGGCCGGATGGAGCTCGGCATGTCCTACTACCGCAAGGCGCTGCAGGCGGATGAGAATTACATCCTCGCCCGCTCCTACATGGGCATGGCGCTGGTCGAACAGGGAGACATTCAGGGCGCCCGCGTTCAGCTCGTCGAAATCCGTGATCGCGGCGGCGAAGGCACCTGGGCCTATCGGGCTCTGCTGCAAAGCTTGAACGGCTACAAGACATATTGACGCAAGCTTGGCGGGCCATAATACGAAATTCCCTTGGGAAAGAGGGATGAAGACGACCGGATGCTTGCGCAGTGCAGGAGACTTGTTTCATAAAGCACATGCATCGCCGGCGTCGATAAGGTCGGCTTCGCGCCCGAGGGCAATCCCTTCGTCCGCGAAACCATTGTGAATGCTTCTTGGATAGACAATGCGTCAACCCGCAACGACCATCGATCTCCGACGTGATCTCGTCGGCCTTCTGCCCCGCCTTCGCCGCTTCGCGATCACGCTCGCGGGTGAGGTTTCCGTGGCCGACGAACTCGTTCAGGCCGTCTGTCAGCGCGCCATCGCCAAGGGTCATCAATGGAGCGGCGAAGGCCGGCTGGAAAGCTGGATCTACACGCTTGCCCGCCAGCAATGGACTGACGACAGCCGCAAGCGCAAGCCGAAGGCTTCCGTCCGCGGCAACGTCACCGATCTTCGTGAGGCTGCACGCGAACGCTCGGCTGCCGTCGATCCCGACGCCATCCATCACATGATCGCCGATATGCCGGATGGCGTTTCCAGCATGTTCCTGCTTGTCGACGTCGAAGGCCACAGCTACCAGCAGGCGGCCGACATTATGGGCATCCCAGTGGCAAGCGTCGTTTCGCAGCTCGCCGCCGCAAGGCTGCACTTTGCCGAGCTTGCCGGCACCCACCCGATCCACAGGTACTGAATTTGCTCGATCTTAGGAAATTGCCGCTCGAAGTCCAGCTTACCGCCCTTCTCGACGGCGAAGTCTCGCCCGAACAAAGGCACGAACTGGAGCAGCGTCTGGCAAGCGACGAGAATGCGCGCCGGCTGCATGAGAAGCTGCGCCACGGTGCCGATTTCGGCCGCCGGCGCCTCGACGATATCCTGAAGGAGCCGGTGCCGCTCGCCCTCGTCCGCTCCATCAAGAGCACGCAGCCGCCGAAGACGCCGATCGCCCAGCGTGCCACGCGCCCGCAGGTGAAACTGGCGC
Organism: Rhizobium sp. BK112; assembly: GCF_014193215.1. NCBI lineage: Bacteria > Pseudomonadati > Pseudomonadota > Alphaproteobacteria > Hyphomicrobiales > Rhizobiaceae > Rhizobium > Rhizobium sp. BK112. Next base: position 364,465 of record NZ_JACHYZ010000001.1, on the reverse strand, counting down.
CGAGCGGCCCGCAGGCGCTGGCCGCCGCTCTGATCCTCTTCGTCGTCGGTTGCGGCATCGGCTATTTCGTCGGCACCAGCCCCGATGCCGACGAAATCGCCACCACGACCGCCGCCACGGCGCCGGCCAATACCAGCGACTGGTTGGGCGACGTCACCGCCTATCAGCGCCTGCTGATCCGCCAGCCCCGTCACCTCGTCGAAGTGCCCGCCTCGCAAGCCGAGGAAATCTCCAGCTGGCTGACGACCGCGATCGGCGTGCCCTTCCGCGTGCCCGATCTCAGCGCCGAAGGCTGGACCTTCCAAGGCGCGCGCGTCATCCTCGGCGACAGCCGCCCTGTCGGGCAGCTCGTCTATTCCAACGCCGATGGCGACGTTATCTCCATCTGCTTCCGCAAAGACGCGCAGCCGCCGGAGACCGACGACTTCAAGGAAACGATCAAGGACGAGATCGGCCTGGTAACCTGGCACAATGCCGGCACCTCCTATGTGCTGGCCGGTCCCTCCGCCGAAGCAACGCTCGGCCAGCTCGCCATGGAGATCGCCACGGCGATCTAGCGCATCGCCCGAAAATCGGAATCGATTTTCGGAAAGCACGATGCGTCGGTTCAAACTGTTAGAGCGTCCTTTGTGCGTCCGAAAGGACGCACGGTGCTTAAGGGGCCAAGTTTTTTGGCATCGCGTCGGGCTCGCTTTCTTGGATTGACGGCGTCAACACCACTTTTCCGACCGCCCTCCGCTCCTCAATGACGCGATGCGCCTCCGCGGCTCGATGCAGTGGGAAGCGACCGCCTTCGACAACCGTCAGCGCGCCCGTCGCCGCAAGATCGAAGAGCGCGCCAAAATCCTTTGGCACAGCTTGGAGCGTCAGCAGCGGCAACAGCGAAAATCCCTTGATCGACTGGTTCTGATCAAGCATGCGCTCGATATCGGCGACCCCAAGCCCGAATCGTCCCATCGCCGTCAGCACCAGCTCGCCGCAAGGCGCCAGCGCATCGAGCGTCGCCCTTGAAACCGCGCCGCCGACGGTTTCATAGATGATATCCGCGCCGAGCCCTCCGCTCAGCCCCTTGACCTCCTCCTGCCAGCGGGGCGCCGTATAGTCGACCACATGATCGGCGCCGAGAGACAGGGAAAGCGCCCGTTTCTCCTCGCTGCTCGCCGCCGCGATCACCATCTTTGCGCGGTCGCGTCTTGCAAGCTGCAGCAGCAGCGAGCCGACACCGCCGGCTGCCGCATTGACGAGGACGATTTTGCCATTGACGGGGCTGCTGCGCAGGAGATGCAGCGCCGTCAGTCCCTGCACCATCAGCGCCACAGCCATCGTGAAGGAGACAGCATCCGGCAGCGGCACCACCGCCCCGCCGTCGACCGCGACGAACTCGGCATAACCGCCCGAACCGCGGCCGATCGCAAAGAGAGGAACGGCAACCCGCGTGCCGATGAGCGAGCGATCGGCACCGGGCCCCGCCCGCTCGATGATACCCGCGACCTCGACACCGGGAAACATCGGCAGGTCGGGCGATACGGCATAGCGATCGGCCCGCACCAGTACCTCGAAGAAATTCACGCCGGCCGCATGAACGCGGATGAGAACCTCACCCGGCCCCGGCTCGGGAACCGGCAGTTCCACCACCTCGAGGACTTCGGGCGGACCGAAGCGCGTGAATTGGATCGCTTTCATAACAGATGAACCTCACGTCTGATTTGGCGTGGGGCAGGTTTAGCAATAGGATATCCTGTAAAATACACACTCTTTCGTGCCATACCCACCAGGAGGTGACCATGGCTGAGCCGATGAAAAGACTCCCCGAGCTGCCGGTCGAGCGCGCGCTGAAAGTGATTTCAGGGCGCTGGAAGCCGGTCATCCTCTACTACGTCTTCTCCGGCCCGAAGCGTCTTTCGGAGCTAAAGCGCATGATGCCTGCCATTAGCCAGAAGGTGCTGATCCAGCAGCTGCGCGAAATGGAGGAACATGGGCTGGTTGCGCGCCGGATCTTTACCGAAATCCCCGCCCGCGTCGAATACAGCGCGACCGAACTCGGTCTCGGCCTCGAACCGGTGCTGCTGGCGCTCTGCCAATGGGGCCAGCGCCATGCCGAGGCGCGCAACGAAGCCCGCGATATCGCCGACTGCATCGTCAGACCGCGCCGCACCGATACGATCGCGGCCTGAGTTCCTTTGAGATCAGGCCTTGCCGGCCTTCACCTCGAGCACACGGTTGGCGGCCGAGACGATCGCCTCCAGCGACGCCGCGACGATGTTGGTATTGATGCCGGCGCCGAAGAGCTTGCCGCCGGGATAGGAGGTCTCGACATAGGAGATCGCCGCCGCATTCGAGCCGTGCTGCAGCGAATGCTCGGAATAGTCCTCGACCGACATCTCGATGCCGAGATAATGCGACAGCGCGTTGATGAAGCCGTCGATCGGGCCGTTGCCACGCCCTTCGATGCGCTTGATCTCGCCATTGTCGGTGATCTCGGCGGCCACGACCCGTTGGCCCTTGCGCTCAGTATCGGGATAGGTGTGGTGGTCGACGAATTTCAGGCGCGCGCTCGGCTGCGTCACGTAGCGCTCGATGAAACGATCGTGAATGCGCTTCGAAGGAAGCTCCTTGCCCTCTACGTCGGTAATGCGCTGAATGTCCTCGCGGAACTCGACCTGCAGGTTGCGCGGCAGGTTCAGCCCGTAATCCTGCTGCAGGATGTAGGCAATGCCGCCCTTGCCGGATTGCGAGTTGATGCGGATGATCGCCTCGTAGGAACGACCGACATCACGCGGATCGATCGGCAGATACGGGACCTCCCATACGGGATGGTTGGCGACCTGTGCTGCCTTCATGCCCTTGTTGATCGCATCCTGATGCGAGCCGGAGAAGGCGGTATAGACCAGTTCGCCGACATAAGGATGGCGCTCGCCGATCGCCATCTGGTTCGAATATTCGAACACTTCCTTGATGCGCTCGATATTCGAGCAGTCGATCCCGGGATCGACGCCCTGGGTGAACATGTTCAGCGCCATGGTCACCATGTCGACATTGCCGGTGCGCTCGCCATTGCCGAACAGCGTGCCTTCGACACGGTCGGCGCCTGCCAGCAATGCCAGTTCGGCAGCGGCAATGCCCGTGCCGCGGTCGTTATGCGGATGCAGCGAAATGATCAGGTTCTCGCGATTGTCGAGATTGCGGCACATCCATTCGATCTGGTCGGCATAGACGTTCGGCGTCGCCATCTCGACGGTGGACGGCAGATTGATGATCAACTTGTTATCGGGCGTCGGTTTGACGACCTCGATGACGCCGTTGCAGATTTCCAGCGCCACCTCGAGTTCGGTGCCGGTGAAGCTCTCTGGCGAATATTCGAAACGGTAGCCGCCGCCGGCCTTGGTGGCCATATCGGTGATCATCTTGGCGGCATCGACGGCGATCTGCTTGATGCCCTGCACATCCTTGGCGAAGACGACGCGGCGCTGCAGCTCGCTGGTCGAGTTATAGAAATGCACGATCGGCCGGTTTGCGCCTTCCAGCGCTTCGAAGGTACGGGTGATGAGTTCCGGGCGGCATTGCACCAGCACCTGCAGGGAGACGTCGGCGGGCACATTGCCCTCCTCCACGCACCAGCGGGCAAAATCGAAGTCGGTCTGCGAAGCCGAGGGGAAGCCGATCTCGACTTCCTTGAAACCCATATCGAGCAGCAGTTGGAACATGCGCGCCTTGCGGTCGTGGCCCATCGGATCGACCAGCGCCTGGTTGCCGTCGCGCAGGTCGACCGAGCACCAGACCGGCGCCTTGGTAATGGTCTTCGTCGGCCATGTGCGGTCGGGAATGTTTACCTGCGGATAGGCCCGGTATTTCACCGCGGCGTCAGGCATGCCTTTTGCGGGGGTGGTCTTGTTCTGGGAGGATTGCGTCTTCGCGTCCATCGTATCGTCTCCTCGTCCCGGCATTTGCCCCGCCTCTTAGCCGATCGTGTCGGGCTTGGCGATAAACAAATGCGGACCTTTGTCGGTCGTTAGGTCAATTTTGAAAGTGAGTCGCGAGGAGCGATGGCCGGGCGGGCTTTCGGCCGCCGGGCGCTCCTCAAAGGACCCGGCAACCGCGCGTAAGGCCGAGGAGAAGAAGCGAGGTCAGGGCGCGCGTATTGTCACGCAGGGCGATGCGGCCGCGTGCAATGCTGTTGGAAATCTTGGCGCCAGTGGTCTTCATGGCCGCGCTTATAACCTCGGGCAGTGGAACTGGCAAGCCCTCAGGCACAACGACCTTCCGCTATCTCGACGAGGCCCGGTCTTTCCAAATCTTCACTAGCCGGGACAGGGCGAGCATCAGCCCGCCCGCGATCAGGCCCCAGAAGGCGCCTGATATGCCGCCGAAGGAAACGCCGGAGGCGGTGACGAGGAAGGTGATCGCCGCCGCCTCGCGCGAATCCGGCACCTGGAACGCCGACATTGCCGAGGACGAGAAGGCGCCGACCAGGGCCAGCCCCGCCACCGCCTCGATCAGGATCGAAGGCGCGAGCGCGACGAAGGCCGTTACCGCGCCGGCGAGCAGCCCGAGGATGACATAACCGACGCCGGCGATCAGCGACGCCCAATAGCGCCGCTTCGGATCGGTATGGGCATCCTGCCCGGCACACATCGCCGCGGTGATTGCCGCCAGATTGACGGCGTGGCCACCGAATGGCGCCGACAGCAGCGAGAAGAAGCCGGTGACGGCAAAGAGCGGACCGGGCTTGGGATCGTAGTGATTGACCTTCAGGACCGCGATACCCGGGATATTCTGTGAGGCCATGGTGACGATGAAAAGCGGCAGCGCGATCGAGACGAGGCCGGCAAGATTGAACACCGGCCGGACGATCTCCGCCGTCGGCACCAGCGATTGTTCCAGCGATCTGAGCGCACCCTCGGGGATATCGACGCCGAAGGCGAGCACCAGCGCGAAGGCTGCGAGTGCCGCCGGCACCGCCCAGAGCCGCTTGAAGGCGCCGACGACGATCCAGGCGACAACGATCGGCAGGCCGAACAGCGGATTGAAGCCGATTGCCTTCACCGGCGCGAAGCAGAGGCCGATCAGCACGCCGGCGAGCATCGCATTGGCGAGCGGCGCCGGAATGGCGGCCACCGCCCGACCGAGCGGCTTGAAAAGCCCCGCGACGATGATCAATACAGCACAGATAAGGAATGCCCCGACCGCCGCATTGAAGCCGCCCTCGATAGCCCCGGTGCTTGCCAGCAGTGCGGCGCCCGGCGTCGACCAGGCAATGCTGATCGGCAATCGGGTCACGGCGCTCAGCACGATCGCGCAGATGCCCATGGAAATCGACAACGCCATCAAGCCCGAAGCCGCCTGAGCATCCGTGGCGCCGACCGCCTGCAGCCCGTGCAGCACAACGGCAAAAGAGCTGGCGGAACCGACGAAGGCAGTCAGCAGCCCCATGAACAGGGCCTGGACGGAAAAATCTTTGAGCATGGCGGACTCGTGGGCTGCAGGAGTGACGCATGGAGCATGATGGCTGCCGCAGGCGCAAGTCCGGAATCAGCGCTTTCCGTTCAACCCTTGCGGATAACCGTCTTCATTCAAACCAGCCGAAGATAAAACGCCCTCGCCTGCGATCGGCAGGCAAGGGCGGCTTCTTGGCAGCTTTTGGCTGAGAAAGCTCAGATGTCGGACTGCGACGTCACAACCCGCGAAACGAGGCCATAGTCCTTCGCCTCTTCGGCAGAAAGCCAGTAGTCGCGATCCGTATCCTTGGCGATCTTGTCGAGCGGCTGGCCGGTGGCCGCCGCCATGATCCTGTTCAGGCGCTCATTCATCTTGATGATCTCGCGCGCCTGGATCTCGATGTCGGATGCCATGCCGCGCGTGCCGCCGGAGGGCTGGTGCAGCAGGAAGCGCGTGTTCGGCAGGCACAGGCGCCGCTCTTTCGGAACCGCGACATAGATCAGCGCGCCGGCCGAGGCGACCCAGCCCGTGCCGATCATCCAGACCTTCGGCTTGATGAACTTGATCATGTCATGGATGGAATCGCCGGATTCGACGTGGCCACCGGGCGAATTGACATAGATGCGGATGTCCTCGTCACTGGCTGCGGCAAGCGCCACCAGCTGCGAGCAGACCTTCTGCGCCAATTCCTGATTGATCGGTCCGTAGATGAAGATCGAACGCGACTTGAAAAGATTCGCCTCCGTTTCCTTGCCGAGCGGCAGTTCCTTCGTCTTGTCGTCCTGGTCTTCGTCGTTCATTCGAACCTCTTGGAGATGAATTCGGGTTCCTCGCACATAGTGCGACTCAATGCCTAAAACAATGCGGGAAAAACACAAGGCACCGAAGCGATGCAGATATCCTTAAGAAGCCGCGCGCCGTTCTGCAAGCCTTACTGAATTGTAACGGTGAAAGGCTTTGAAAAGCCAAAATCGGTTCCTACCTCAGCCTCACGCGGCAAACGCCGCCAGCGCATAACCCCGAAATCGGAATCGATTGTCGGAAAGGATTATGCGCAGTTTTAAATTGATAGAGCGTCCTTAGCGCGTCCTATCGGACGCGCGGCGCTCTAGATCATTAGGAGACAGGACATGTCACCGGAAGAACGCCAACTGCTGACCGCCCTCTTCGACCGCGTGCGCACCGCCGCGGCCACACCGCGCGACCGCGAGGCTGAAGCGCTGATCGACCAGGCAACGCGCGAACAGCCATCGGCCACCTATTATCTGGCCCAGGCCGTCATCGTTCAGGAAAAGGGGCTGGAGGCGGCCGCCAATCATATCAAGGAACTCGAAGAGCATATCCGCCAGCTGGAAGCCGGCGCCAGTGAACACCACCAGGCCGAACAGGGCGGCGGCTTCCTGAGCTCGATCTTCGGCAATACGCAGACCCAGCAGCCCGCGCCTGTCCCCTCCAACCCCGGCCCATGGGGCCAGGCCTCCCGCGGTTATGACGAGCCCCGTGGCTACGACCGTGATGCCCGCCAGCCGCCGCAACAGCCGTCCGGCCCCTGGAGCCAGCAGGCCTATGCGCCATCGGCCGGCGGCAGCTTCCTGCGCGGCGCGCTCGGCACGGCAGCGGGCGTTGCCGGAGGCATGCTGCTTGCCAATTCGCTGAGCGGCATCTTCGGCAACCACATGTCCTCGCTCGGCTGGGGCTCGCCCTTCGGCGCCAACCCCTTCGGCAATGCCAGTGCGCCGACCGAAGAAACCGTCATCAACAATTATTACGGCAACGACGACACCCGCCAGGCCTCGGACAACGCAAGTGACGACAAGGACGCCAACGTGCAGCAGGCCGACTACGACGATGGCGACGACGATTATGTTGACGATTCGTCCGGCAACGACGTCACTGATGCTTGAGGTTTAAGGGCCAAGGAACGGCGCCAGTTGGTTTTACATGCCGCGCTGTTGCCCGGCCCTTCGCTTGGGCTCAGGGCGTTCGCCGCTGCAATCGATTCACTGGATCGATTGCTCGGGCTTTGCCCGACCGCGGCTCACCCACGCCCGCGATAGGTGGCAACACCCTGCTCCGGCAGCCACACGCCTTCCGGCGGCCTGCCCGTCTGCCAGAAGACGTCGATCGGAATGCCTCCGCGCGGATACCAATAGGCGCCTATCCTCAGCCACCGGGGATCGAGCAGCTCGACGATGCGCTTGGCGATGTAGATCGAACAATCCTCGTGGAAAGCGCCGTGATTGCGGAAGGAATGCAGGAAGAGCTTCAGCGATTTCGATTCCACCAGCCATTCGCCCGGAATGTAGTCGATGACGATATGGGCGAAATCCGGCTGCCCGGTCATCGGGCAGAGCGAGGTGAATTCCGGCGCGGTGAAGCGCACAACGTAGTCGGTACCGGCATGGTTGGACGGCACTTTTTCAAGCACCGCCTCCTCCGGCGATTGCGCGGTTTCGGTTTGCTGACCCAGCATCGACAGGCTGGAAACATCGGTACTCGGCATCATGCCTCCTTGACGACTTTGACGCGGATGCCGTGAGCCTTTTCGCCCTCGGGCTCCACGTGAATTGCGATAGTGGCGCCCTCGTGCACTGCCCTGATGGCATCCTCAAGGCGATCGCATATATCATGCGCCTGTCGCACGGACATCCCGCCGGGCACCACCATGTGAAAATCGATGAAGGTGACGGTGCCCGCCCGCCTCGTCTTCAGGTCATGCACGCCGATGGAGCCCGCCGCATGGGTGGCGATCGCCTGCTTGATCGCCTCCTCTTCCTGTGGCTCGACCGCCTGGTCCATCAGCCCGCCGATCGATTGCGAGATCACCTTCCAGCCCTGATACAAGATGTTGACGGCAACGAGGATGGCAAGCACCGGGTCGAAGATCGCATAACCTGTCGCCAGCGCCAGCAGCAGGCCGACGAGCACGCCGATGGAGGTCACCACATCGGACATGATATGCTGACCGTCCGCCATCAGTGCCGCCGAGCGATGCCTGCGCCCAGTGCGGATCAGCAACCGCGCCCAGATCGCGTTGATGACGCCGGCCGCGAAATTGATCGCAAGGCCGAGGACGGGTGCATCCAGCATGCGCGGCTCGGCGAGATAACCGATCGCCTCGGTGACGATCAGCAGGGCAGCGACGACGATCAGCACGCCTTCGGTGACGGCAGACAGATATTCCGCCTTGTGATGGCCGAAGGGATGGTCGTGATCGGCAGGCTTCTGCGCATAGCGGATGACGAAGAAGGCGACGAAGGCGGCAACGACGTTGACCGAGGATTCGAGCCCGTCGGACAGCAGCGCCACCGATCCGGTCACCCACCAAGCCACCATCTTCAGGCCCATGACACCGAGCGACAGCGGAATCCCCCACATCGCCAGCTTCCGAACCGTAAGATCGCCATTGTCACTCATATCGTTCCCCTGCGGTTGCGAATGAATTGCAGAATTCAAGCCGTTGAAACGCAAAACCGCCCACGCGAATGTCGCGCAGGCGGTTCAGTTAAGGGTGATATGGGCGATGACGGCGGATTTGTCAAAGGGGAATGACAAGTCGTTCACAGGCGTTGCCGTGTCCGGTCGGAAAGCGGCATACTGAGCGATCCCGCCGATGCTCCCTACAGCGCAGCTTTCAAGGTGGCGGGTCGGAAAATACAGGCTGCGGCCAGCGTAGAAGAGCGGCCTGCCCTGCAGGCGTCAGGGCATAAACGCCTTTTTCCATGCGCTCGAACCATCCGTAGACGTTGTCGCGCAGGATCGGGCCGGCCTTGGGCGTAAGCGCCTTCATATCCCGCGGCCGCGCCAATCCCCGCTCGAGTGCGGCGGCGCACAACAGCGCCTGCTGGCGATAGGCGGTCATGATCGGCGCCCGCGAGCCGCCGCCGACGGCCGGATCACCGCGGCGGCGCTGATGCTCCTTGACGAGGCGCGAGCGCCGCTTCGGATTGGTGCGCGGCATCGGCGAGACGGAGCTGACGATGACGCTGACCTCGCCGCCATCGGAAACGCCGAGCATGCCGATGCCGAGGCGCCGGCAGAGGTCGCGGTAGCGTCTGTCGGCCTCTCGCCCGCGCCCCTTGGCGGAAACGCGGGCCGCGATCCAGACCTCATCGCTCATCGCCGCCCGGTCGACCGCCTGCAGAAGCAGTTCGAGGTTGAAGGAGAGTTTGAGTTCGCAGACCACCACGACCGGCGGCTCGCCATCGCTCAACCCCACGAGATCGCATCCGCCGACCTCGCCCTTGACGACATAACCGGCCGCCTCCAGGAAAGCTTTGACCGGCAGGTAGAGTGATGTCTCCATGCTGAAAACCGCGCCTCAGGCGGCGTTGAGATCGGCAATCTCGCCATATCGCGCGAGCAACCGCGGCGACGACATGTCGCCGGTTTCTTCATCGACGATTACGGCATAGGCCGCCACGCCGACGAAACGCTGCGCCATCGCCGAAGCGATCTTTTCCGCGCTGACGGAGGTCGATGCCTGGCGCATTTCACCGGGCACGAGATTGCCGCGGTTCTTACGATAAGGGAGAATGATGAACTTTTCAGCATTGGCCACGGCGACGGGCTCCGATTGATCGTTCCTGAAATGTTCTGATTTACGGGAAGAAGTCAACCGAACTCTGATGTGAACGCCGCTGACCCGCCTTTCCCTTCCCGCAAAGCAGGAAGGGAGAGGTGGAATTGCGCTCAGGCAGCTTTGGTCTTCACCTTGCGCGCCAGATGCGCCACCACATTCTCGATCATCCGCATGCCGGCATCGCCGCCGAGCGTCATGATCGATTCGGGGTGGAACTGCACCGCGGCGATCGGCTCCTTCTCATGTTCGATGCCCATGATCGTGCCGTCTTCGCTTTCCGCCGTGATGATGAACTCGCGCGGCAGCGTCGAAGGATCGGCGAAGATCGAGTGGTAGCGGCCGACCGTCACCTCCTTCGACAGGCCGGAGAAGACGATGCCCGGCTCCAGCACGCGGATGCGCGATGGCTTGCCGTGCATCGGCAGGGCCAGATGGCGCAGTTCCCCACCATAGGCTTCGGCAAGCGCCTGCAGGCCGAGGCAGACGCCGAAGATTGGCAGATTGCGCGCCCGCGCCTTCTTGATCGTCGCCTTGCAGTCGAAATCCTTGGGGGTTCCGGGGCCAGGCGACAGCACGACGAGGTCGGGATTCAAACGGTCGAAGATTTCCTCCGGCACCGGCGTGCGCACGGTCGAAACCGTCGCCCCCGTCTGGCGGAAATAGTTGGCGAGCGTGTGAACGAAGCTGTCCTCATGATCGATCAACAGGATGCTGACACCCTTGCCGACGCTTGCGACGTCGCGCTGGATCTTGCCGGAATTACCGGTCTTGGCATCGCGGATGGCGGAAAGCATGGCGGAGGCCTTCAGTTCGGTTTCGGCTTCTTCTTCCTCTGGAATGGAATCATTCAGCAGCGTAGCACCAGCGCGCACCTCGGCGATGCCGTCCTTGATGCGCACGGTGCGGAGCGTCAGGCCGGTGTTCATATCGCCGTTGAAGCCGACCATGCCGATCGCCCCACCATACCATGCCCGTGGGCTCTTTTCATGGCTTTCGATGAAGCGCATCGCCCAGAGCTTCGGGGCGCCGGTGACTGTGACGGCCCAGGCATGGCTGAGAAAACCGTCGAAGGCATCCATGTCGTCGCGCAGCCGTCCCTCGATATGGTCGACCGTGTGGATGAGGCGCGAATACATCTCGATCTGCCGGCGGCCGATCACCTTGACCGAGCCCGGCTCGCACACCCGGCTCTTGTCGTTACGGTCGACATCCGAGCACATGGTGAGTTCGGATTCGTCCTTCTTCGAATTCAAAAGCTTGAGGATCTGCTCGCTGTCGGCAATCGGATCGTCGCCGCGCTTGATGGTGCCCGAGATCGGGCAGGTCTCGATGCGGCGGCCGGAAACGCGCACGAACATTTCGGGCGAGGCGCCGACCAGATATTCCTGATGGCCGAGATTGATGAAGAAGGAATAGGGCGACGGATTGATCGCCTTCAGCCGCCTGGAAATATCGGAAGGCTTGCTGTCGCAGCGTTCCATGAACTTCTGCCCCGGCACGACTTCGAAGAGGTCGCCCTTGCGGAAACTTTCCTTCGCCTTGGTGACAAGATCGGCATATTCGCCCGGCCGGTGATCGCTCTTCGGCGGAATGGAATCCGTATGCTGGAAGGGGTCGGGCGCGATATCCTGGGCCTTGCCCTCGGTCGAAACCCCGCCTTTTTCGAAATCGTAACGGTCGATCCAGGCCTTGGCGGCATAATTGTCGACGACGAGGATCTCGTCCGGCAGGTAGAGCACCATGTCGCGCTGGTCGGCGGGCCGCGTCAGCTTCAGATCGATCGCGTCGAACTGGAAGGCGATGTCGTAGCCGAAGGCGCCGTAAAGCCCGAGGCTCGCATCCGCCTGCGAATAGAACAAATCGGTCACGGCGCGCAGCACGGTGAAGACCGTCGGCATCTTCGAGCGCTCTTCCTCGGTGAACACCCGGTCCGGTGTCTTGACGGTCAGGTCGAGGCGACGGGCAGAGGAAGCGCCGAGCACAAGGTCGGCCACCGTCTTCAGCCGCTCGGTTACGAAGCCGAGGATCACTTCGCCACGTTCGTTAAAGGCTTCGATCCAGACGTCGCGCCCGAAGGAGGAGATGCCGAGCGGCGGATCGACGACGGCAGTATCCCAACGCGTGTAACGGCCCGGATATTCGTAGTTCGACGAGAACACCGCACCGCGGCGCTCGTCGAGCTTGTCGACATAGGAAGAGACCGCATCGCCGTAGGGAATCGCCCGCCGCTGCCGCGTGACGGATATCCCGCCCTTGGTCTCGTAGATTTCCGCACCATCATCCCGCAGGATCGTTACCATTGTTCCACTCCGTTATCGGGGCCCGGACGACAGGCGGCCATAAAACAAAAAAGCCGCCTCGAAGTTTCGGGCGGCTCACTCGTCGTCTTTGGACACGATTGGTCGAGGCCGCCTTAGCGAACCCACCACCAAACAGCAATGTTCAAGGACTTGATCATGAAAAATTGTTAGCCTGAGATCAGCCATTGCGCAAGAGGCGATTGCGGGATTGAAAAAGGGCGGCCCGAAAGCCGCCCTCCCCCAGCCTTGAAAGCGTGATCGCGATCAGAAAGTCTTGGTGATCGACACCTTGAACGTACGGCCCGGCTCCGAATACCATTCTTGCGGCTGCGACGCAGTCACCGAGGTCAGGTTGACGTCGCGCACGGCGAGCGCGTTGTAATGCTCCTGATCGAAGATGTTGTAGACACCCCCCTGGATACGCAGACCCTTCAACTGTTCCGGCGTCCACCATGCCGTCAGATCGACGACACCATAACCTGGCGCATCGAATGTGGTCGCAACATCGTCGTCAGGCATGGCTGCCGAGAGCGTCGAGGAAAGATCGAAACCGTAGTTGTCGTTGCTCCAACCGCCGCCGATGATCGCCTTGAAGGGAGCAACCGATCGCAAGTATTTGCCCGTATCCTCGTTGCGGCCATAGGCATAGGCAAGCGACGCATGCAGGTTGATGCCATTGTTGAATGTCTTGACGGCACTGGCTTCAATACCCGAAATTGTGGCCGCAGAAACGTTCGTGTAGTTGAACTCCGTAAAGCCGGTCGCGTCCCGGCTTGTCACCGTCTCTATAAAGTTCTGGTAGCGGGTGTGAAAAGCCGCAACCCGACCGGTAAAATCGCCCGTGTCGAAATTGGCGCCGATTTCGACGCCGCGGCCGATTTCCGGCTCCAGATCGGGATTGCCGAGCTGGGCGTAGCGGCCCGTCGGATTATAGAAGCGGCTGTAGAGCTCGTCCACGGTGGGTGCGCGGAAGCCAACGGCCAGCTGTGCGTAAAGCTGCACGTCGGGCGTCAGGTCATATGTGGCAAGGATCTTCGGCGACAGGCCGGCTTCCGTCCGGTCGTTCAGGTCCCCGAAACGAGTAAGCCCGGTATTGCTTGCGAAACTTCCGCCGGTCGACGGATTGTAGTTGAACCAGTCGAAGCGGAAGCCGGGTGTCAACGCGAAGCCGGTATTGCCGATTTCGATCTTGTCTTCGAAGGTCAGCCCCAGGTTCTGGCTGTCGACATTGGGCACTTCCGCCTGGTTGTTCAGCGCCGGGCACGTTGTGGGCGTCGGGCAAAGTGCCCAGCTATACTGGCTCCAGCTGGAAATGCCGACGTCGAGGCCCACGCGAACGGAGTGGCTGAGACCGGAATATTCGAAATCCTTCGTCGCCGTGCCGCTGAAGCCCCAGGTTTCGTTTTCTATCTGGTTGTTACGGCCATAGGCCACATTGGTGGTCGTACGGCCCCGGCTGCCGGCTTCCTTCTTCAAATCCAGCCAATAAAGCGTTGCGCGCGCACTGCTGAAGAATGCGTCGGAAGACTGCGCCTCATAATCGTAATCGAGAGAAACGCGGTCGCGGTCGCGCAGTTCGCGGCCGTCATAATTGTCGATCCGGAAGTTGCGCGGCGTCGTGCCGCCCTGGAGCTCGCGCAGGTCGGTCTTGAGATCGCGGCGGAAGCGTTCGGCCGTCAGGCCGATGCGATGACCGCCTTCCAGCTCCTGTCGCAGCTTGAAGAGCAGGTTGTGCTGGTCGAAATCGGCGGGATCCGCCTCGGTGCGAGAGCGGCCATAGCTGTCGTTGTCGCCCATATTGTCGCGTTCATGGCCCTTGCGGTAGCCGCCCTGAAACAGGATCGACGTGTTGCCGATCTTCTTGGCAGCGGCGGCCGAGCTGGAAATGCTGCGATTTTCGCTGTCGTATGTCGACTTGACGATCGCACCCCAATCCCGGCCTTCGGGAATGAGATCCTCCGGCTCGAGCGTATTGAGAACGATGGCGCCACCGAGCATGCCCGAGCCGCCCTTGCTCGAATCTGCGCCACGCACGATATCGAGCGACGACAGCGAATCGAAATCGAAGGTATCGCCGCCGCCATTGGCGTTGGCCGGCGCGAAAGCACCCTGGCGCGAACTGTTCGAAATATATGGGATCGGAATGCCGTCAATGGTGGTCAGGATGCGAGCGCCGGAGAGGCCGCGCAGGTTGAAGCCCGCGTCGCCACGCGAGTAGTTCACACCTGCATCGACGCTGCGGCCAATATCGTCGAAATTGGTGACCTGCTTCTCTTCGAGCGTCTTGGCGGTGATCTCGGTCGCAAGCGGCGTGTCGGCGACGCTGCCCGGCGCCACGCGTTTGCCCTTGACGACGATCTTCTGCAGGACGGTGCTGTCTTCTGCGGTGGCTTGCGGCGTCGTTGCCGGAGCGCTTTGCGCGAAAGACTGCGAAACAGGAAAAACAACTGTGGCTGCCGTGCAGACCAACAAAACCGAACGCCAATGCCGGACGATCATAACCTACCCTCTAATGATGATTACCGGGCTGGCTGGTCGTGGCGCGTCAAACGCTCGAGGGGCTGGCTGGGCTTTTGCGGATGAAGGCGACGCAGAATTTCTGCCTTCTTTTTGCCGCATAAAAAACATGAGTTCTATTGTCAACATAATCCGGCGATTTATGTTGAATAATATTATCAAGTTTTAACGATCTTCCTAAACGTTGCGCATTTGCAACGAAAACCGCCCTCGCGCATTATCCCTAACTATCGGCAGCAGGGAATCGGATGCGTTGAGAAAACTTTCGATACTGGCGATCCTGATCGCCGCTACCGCCTTTCTTGCCGGCGCCCGCTTGCCCCCACAAGGTCCACTGCCCCAACCTCGGCCCGATGCCGGCGAGACGAGCAGCCCCACCTCTGTCCCGCCTGCGGAGGCGGAACCGCCCGCGCCTGAAGAGGTGCCGGCCCCTCAGCCGAAACCTGATGTAAAGGCTCCGGAGGCACCGAGCCAGCCGTCGACGCCGGGGGCCGAACCGGCCCAGCCTGCGCCGGCCGAACCCATGCAAGGCCCGCCGCTGCCCCCGGGCAAGCTTGAAAGCCCGCAGACCCCGACTGAAGAAAACAAGCCGCCAGCCGAGCAGACGCTCGAAGAACAGCATCTGACGATCGAACCCGAAAGCGACACCGAGCACGCCGAATGCACGGCCGCACTCCGGGCTTTGGGCGTCGTCTTCAAGGAAACGCCGCGTATCGATGACGGCAACGGCTGCGGCATCGACAAACCGATCATCGTCTCCGAAGCCCTGCCCGGCATCAGCCTGAAGCCGGAAGCGACGCTCCGCTGCCCGGCAGCACTCGCCCTTGCCCGCTGGATGAAGGACAGCGTCATCCCGACCGCCTCCGCCGCCTTGCCGGAGCAGGGCCGCATCACCACCGTCAACCAGGCAACGGCCTATATGTGCCGCCTGCGTAATGGCGCCGGAACAGGCAAGATCTCCGAACATGCCCGCGGCAACGCCATCGATATTGCCAGTTTCCATTTCGAAAAGGGCGAGGATGTCGCCGTCCGCTCCCGCCGCGAGGATCCGACGCTCACCGGCGCCTTCCAGCGCACCGTCAGCGCCGCCGGCTGCCTCTATTTCACCACCGTCCTCGACCCCGAAAGCGACGCGGCCCACGAGACGCATTTCCATCTCGACGTCATCGAGAGGAAGGGCGGCTATCGCTATTGCCACTAATCATTTCAACGAGTTGCGGTTCACGCTTGAATCAGGCCGTCGAACAGATGAGCAAGCGTTCTGAAGATCAGAACAAGCCCTCGATATAACCCTGATCGTTCAGGAAAATCCGCTCCGCCGACGGCGATTTCGGCAGGCCGGGCATCGTCATGATCTCGCCGGTGATGGCGACGACGAAGCCGGCGCCCGCCGAAAGCCGCACCTCCCGCACGGTGACGACATGGCCTTCCGGCGCGCCGCGCAGGTTCGGATCGGTGGAGAAGGAATATTGCGTCTTCGCCATGCAGATCGGCAGATTGCCGTAGCCCTGCTCCTCCCATGTCTGTAGCTGGTCGCGCACCGCCTTGTCGGCCGTCACCTCGCCGGCATGGTAGATCTTCGAGGCGACGATCTCGATCTTCTCGAACAGCGAAATGTCGTCGCCATAGAGCGGCTGGAATTTCGCTTGGCCGGATTCAGCCAGTTCCACCACCTTGTGCGCCAGTTCCTCGATGCCGGCCGAACCCAGCGCCCAGTGGCGGCAGAGGATCGCCTCGGCGCCGAGTC
This sequence comes from Rhizobium sp. BK112, assembly GCF_014193215.1. Taxonomy (NCBI): domain Bacteria; kingdom Pseudomonadati; phylum Pseudomonadota; class Alphaproteobacteria; order Hyphomicrobiales; family Rhizobiaceae; genus Rhizobium; species Rhizobium sp. BK112. The sequence continues at coordinate 347,883 of NZ_JACHYZ010000001.1, read as the reverse complement.
TTGAGACGAATTCCTTGACCGCCGCAATCTCGGCGTCGGTATCCGAGACGAAATGATTGATCGCCACGACGACGGGCACGCCGAACCGGCGCACATTGGCGACGTGCCGTCCAAGATTGGCGCAGCCCTTCTTCAACGCCGCCACGTCCTCGGTGCCGAGATTCTCCTTCTTCACCCCGCCATTCATCTTCAGCGCCCGGACGGTCGCGACGATGACCGCCGCATCCGGTTTCAGCCCGGCCTTGCGGCATTTGATGTCGAAGAATTTCTCCGCTCCGAGATCGGCCCCGAAGCCTGCTTCCGTCACCACATAGTCGCCGAGCTTCAGCGCCGTCTTCGTCGCCGTCACCGAATTGCAGCCATGGGCGATGTTGGCGAAGGGTCCGCCATGCACGAAGGCCGGATTGTTCTCCAGCGTCTGCACGAGGTTCGGCTGCATCGCATCCTTCAAGAGCACCGCCATGGCGCCGTCGGCTTTCAGGTCGCGCGCATGCACCGGCGTGCGGTCGAAGCGATAGCCGATGATGATGTCGCCGAGCCGCCGCTCCAGATCCTTGAGATCGGTGGCGAGGCAGAGGATCGCCATCACCTCGGAGGCGACGGTGATGTCGAACCCGCCCTGGCGCGGGAAACCGTTGGCGACACCGCCGAGCGAGGAGACCATGCTTCTGAGCGCCCGGTCGTTCATGTCCATGACCCGCCGCCAGGTGATGCGGCGAATGTCGATATTCTCTTCGTTGCCCCAGTAGATATGGTTGTCGATCATCGCCGCCAACAGATTGTGCGCCGAGGTGATCGCATGGAAATCGCCGGTGAAATGCAGGTTGATGTCTTCCATCGGCACGACCTGCGCATAACCGCCGCCGGCCGCCCCGCCCTTGACGCCGAAACAGGGGCCGAGAGAAGCCTCGCGGATGCAGATGATGGCTTTCTTGCCGATCCGGTTCAGCCCGTCGCCGAGCCCGACGGTGGTCGTCGTCTTGCCCTCGCCCGCCGGTGTCGGATTGATCGCAGTGACGAGGATCAGCCTGCCGTCCTTCTTGCCTGCCTGCGCCGCGATGAACTCAGCGCTGACCTTCGCCTTGTCGTGACCATAGGGAGCGAGTTGCTCAACCGGAATGCCGAGTTTCGCCCCGATCTCGAAGATCGGCTTCTTGGCAGCTGCGCGCGCGATTTCGATATCGGATTTGATGGCTGGCATGGATGTCCCCCGTCCGACCTCCGCGGACGCAGAGTCGTTGTTTTCCCCTTATCGAGATAGCGAAATATCGGCGAAGTGTGAATAGCGCCACGCCTTGCGGCAGCCACGCTGGGCGTTTATGTGGCGGTCAACGATTGCGGTTTCACAGGGTGAAAACATGAAGTCACTGGAACTCATCATTGAGCGCATCATCCTGTCGAGCCGCTGGCTCCTCGTCGCCTTCTATATCGGCCTGGTAGCGGCGCTCGCCGTCTATGCCGTTTCCTTCGCCTACAAGCTCCTGAAGATCGCCTCCGGCGTCTTCGAGCTCGACGAAGCGGAGATGATCCTTGCCATGCTCAGTCTGATCGACGCAGCCCTCGTCGCCAGCCTGATCGTCATGGTGATGATCTCGGGCTACGAGAATTTCGTCAGCCGCTTCGATGAGGCCAGTGAGGCTGACAACGAGGTTTCCTTCCTCGGCAAGCTCGATTCAGGCAGCCTGAAGATCAAGGTCGCCTCCTCGATCGTCGCCATTTCCTCCATCCATCTGCTGCAGGTCTTCCTTAATGCCGACAAATATGCCGACGGCAAGATCATGTGGCTGACCTTCATGCACCTCGCCTTCGTCGCCTCCGCCGTCATGCTCGGCTTCCTGGAGAAGCTGATGAGCGTGACGTCGAAAAATGATTTGAAGGACAAGGGGTAAAGGGACGACGAACTGATTGTCCCACGTCAGTGAGTGGGCACACCGGCGTTCTTTTCCGCATCAATTCGAGGCCGCAGCAACAGGAGCGATCTCTGCCTCAGCTTTTCTGGGGCATCGAAGACTTTCCTTGGCATCGGGTCCACATAGGCGATCACCGGGCTCATCACCGTAAGGGATGATCCCGTTGACGATGCCAAGCTCGAGCGCCTGAGAACGAGGAATATTCTTTCGCTCAATCGAGGTCGCGAGCATCATCGTCTCGAAAGACTCGGCATTAACGCCCATCTCGTCGAAATAGGCGAAGAATTTCCTATCTTCAGCCGTCGTGGGTCTGACAAGGCCGATATCGGAATATCCGACAATCCGCGGCGTTCCGCTCATCAAGACGAGAGTACAGGTCGAAAGGCAGTATGCACCGCCGGCAGAGACCTCCCCCTCCGTCGGACCGCTTTTGGCCATGCTCGCCTTGCAACGCGGATCGAGCGTCGGGCAGTTCGGCAACCGCGTTCTGCCAATCGAGGTCTCCAGACCTGCCGCACGGATCACACGCCCCATCGCGAAAGCCGCATCCATATCCCCGCCATTGGACTGAAGAACGAGCGGCAGCTTTCTTTCGCCGAGCGTCTTCAAGATTGCCGCCAGCCGAGCCGGGGTATCCGGCGTGATGTCTCCTTCCGCAGAAATCCACTGCGTGCACTCCTCCTGGCAATTGCCATGATACATCAGGAGAAAGTCCATCGGCAGGGTTGTCGGCTGTTTCTCGCTTGTGTCTGCAGTTGCGGGCGCCCCAGCCGCTTCGACCGCCGAATGGCCGTGGCAGGCGGCATCAGTGGCTGCACCCGCCACGCAGAGCGGCATGCCCGGCCACTCATTGTAAGCCAGCATGTCGGTGTTCAGCCCCATGCGAAGTGCATCTGCTGGCGGTACGATAGTGATGCGATCGGGAGGGGTACTCATCATCAAACCGATCAGATCGGCACTGACGCCCATCTCCTTCAAATAGCCCGTCAGGGCAGCGGCCGCCTTCTTTCCAAGTTTAGTGGAACTACTCTGCCCCGCGGATTTGCGTCCAACCTCCTTGCGGGAAATTTCCGTCTTCTTGCCATTCACGATCTTGTATTCGATGCGATAGGAGACACGCTCTCTCTTGTAGACAGTCGTGATCTGGTGGACACCGATGAAAGCCCATTGCGACGAGACGCGCGAGGTACCGCCGGCGAAAGCCAGAGGACATGCGGAAAAGCAGTATGCGCCATCCGAATAGGTGACGCCGACCGAGCTGCCATCCTTTTCGATAGCGGCGGCGCAGCGCGTATCGTCCGCTGGGCAATCCTTCAGTCGCGTGCCTCCTACGGCTGTTTCCAGACCGGCCTTGCGGATGATCCGGCCCATCGCATAGGCAGCATCGACCTCACCACCTTCCGACTGAAAGACCACCGGCAATTTCCGATCCCCGATTTTCTTCAGAATTTTTCGGAGCTGGCCGGGAGTATCGGTGGTTATGCGCCCCTCTGCCGATATCCATTCAGGACAGTCTTCCATGCAGAGGAGGCTTCGTACGATGATGAAACGCATTGGCGCCTGCCCCGCCTGCTTCTTCTTCTCGGCAGCCTGTGAGATCGCGGCACCGATCGGCAAGCTCAAAAATAACAGGGCAAGTAATATAAGGAAAAACAGATGCTTGCGAAAAACAAAAATTGCAAAGCGCACGATTAAATCGCCTCAGTTATACATGAGAATACGATTAGCAATTGCATCGAACCGCAGCAAGCCAGATTTCGCTGGTGGTTACCGCCCAACCTCTTTCCCGAAGTGATTCTCTTCCTGTCCGGCTGCGTGAGATCCATCGCTCTGCGGCCACGCGGGAGCCAAAGATACCGCAACGCTATTTTTGCAAGTCGAAACTCAACCAAGACGCGATCTACTGTGACTAATTTTTCACAATTTGAATGAATCGGCTTGCGCCAAGTCGGTTGGGACTAGCATCCCGCCGCCTTTCTGTGTTTGATAGCGGTAACATTGGGGCTGCCGGAGGCGTACAAATGTCTTACATGACTACCTCTGAAAGACAGTCATTGCTTTCGGCAGAGCTTGCGACTGCACGAACACGTGGCCTCTTTGCACAGGCGCTCGGCAGAATCTCCACAGCCTTCGGATTGTCGCATGCGACGCTGATGCACGCCCCTTCTCCCGAAGACCTTCTTTTGAAACCGCTGCTGATCGAGAGTTCGCTTCCGGCCGCCTATGTCAGGGAGTTTGATCGCGCCCACATGATGCGCGGTTGTCCATTTGGCGTGCGGCTGAGAGAGTCCGCTGTGCCGCCGGTCTGGCACCTCAACGACACCGTCAATGGTCAGGCCTTTCCTGCCGAACTGCGTGCCCTGATGCTGCGCCATGCCATACCGGCAGGCGTCGCCATGCCGACCATCGCAGCCGATGGCCAACGGTTGGTCTTCTGGTTCTGCGGCGACCGCGCCGCACTCGGCCAGAGCGAGATCAATGAGTTGGCAATGATCATTCTGCATGCACTCGATGCATACAATGCAGTCAAACGCAACGAGGAATGCGCGCATAACGCGCTGTCGACTCGAGAACTAGAAGTTGTACGCTGGACTGCCCAAGGCAAAACCTCGATCGAAATCGGCCAGATCCTAGCGCTCTCGGACCATACGGTGAACGCCTATATGACGAACGCGATCAAAAAACTCGATTGCGTCAACCGCACCCAGTTGGTAGCTAAGGCAATTCGATTGAAGCTGATCAACTGAGGCATCAGAAGAGAGTCGGCACGTCGTCCCGTGATCTGGGGGAATCGTGTCTCTTCGTTTCGAACAGCCCGTCATTGACAAGACAGCGCAATCCCGCGCCCACATCGGCATCACCGATGCGGAAATTGTCCAGATGCTTGCTGCCTATCGCCTTTTCGGCTTCTGGCGCATCGACATCGAGACTGGACATTTCTTTGCAAGCGAGGATGTGCACACGATCTTCGATCTCCCCTACAGCGACGGCCCCGTCAATCTGACAGAGCTGATGTCGCGCATTCATGAGGAGGACCGCAGCCTCATCGCTCAAACCTTCGAAGAGGCGAGCCTTCACCGCGCCGGTTTCCATTTTGTCTATCGTGTCGACAACCGGCTTGGCGGCTACAAGGTGGTGCGCAGCGTCGGCCGCTTCCGTGACGATGAAAGTGGCAGCGGCATCGTCGGCATCACCTACGAATTCGTCGAGAAACTGCGTGTCGTCGGCTTCGAGGACAACACGGCGTCTCGCTGACTCGACAGCGATAACGCCTGATTAGCTCGTCTGTTGGACGCGCGGGATTAGCGGTCGAGCACCGAGCGGATTTCGACGAGGTTCGAGCGCACCCTCAGAATATAAAAGCCCATGGTGGCGAGATGGCTCGGCATGATCCAGCCATCCTCGCGCCCGTTCGAGATGATCGCCGGCTGGATGCGCAGCGCCGCCTGGAACTGTCGCATGGTCCCGCCCCAGATCGCTCCGAGATTGCGCTCCGACACAACTTGCGAGAAATCGGCCTGGGCAGCCGCCATAATCGCGTAATAGCCGTAGAGCTGGCCGTAGGCGAACCAGAACCGGTCGTCGGCGCGGGTATCGAACCAGCCGCGATTGTGGTTTTCCGAGCGCTCGGCAAGCATATCCGAGGTGCCGCCGAGATCGTTGGCGATGCGGTCGATGAACTGCACCAGATTGTCGGCACGGCCATCGAAAATGGCGTTACAGAGGGCGAGATCAGTGTTGAACTTGCGCAGGCTGCCGATCGCCGAGCGGTAATAGGAAGGCGTCGGCGTCTTCGGCCCGAAGGGATTGAACCCGAAATACCAGCTATATTCGTCGAACTGCAGATTGCCCCGCGCGCGCTGCAAGTCGTTGTTGATACCCGACGTACCGCGCACGCGCCCGAGCGTGTCGACAAGCTCCACCGAGGTCCGCCGGACCGCCTGGTTGACGCCGCGCTGGAACGACGCCTTGTTGTCGAGGAAGGGCGTGTGATCCCAGTCGATGCCGAAGAAGCCCATCTTGTAGAGCAGCATGGAGGAAATCCATGCGTTCTGGTTGACATTGAAATCGGTCAGATCGGCCGCGACGTCGACGATCGCCGAGCGCTGGCAGGTCTTTCGCGCGGTCGCATCGGCTCCTTCAGCGACCGGCACGTCCTGCCCGGCGGCAACCTTGCGTTCGGAAAGCCGGTACTGGTCGACGAAGGCGGTGTTGAAATTCGTCCAGATCTGCGTCTGCCAGAAGAAATAGCCGTAAAGCACGACGAACAGCGCCACGAATGCGATGACCGGCAATCGGATCATCCAGCTCCGGCGCTGATACCAGCCATGCGCGGCAAGAAAAGGCCAGAAGGCCCAAGCGGCAAACAGGCGGGCCCAGCGGCCGATCGTCTGGCCGATCAGCCTGAAAAAACCGGCAATCCCGTCAAGCATCGTCGTCTCCTGTCAGGGCGAGGCGAACATCGGGACATTGCCGCCCCGCTGCTTCCACATATGCGCTCGATGGCCCGAGCACAACAACAGCCTCTCGATTTTTCGGATTGAAGTTATGGCGAAAAAGGGCGCGCAACGCGCCCGGCGATCAGGAACGCAGGAAAGGCAGGTTGAAACGGAAGGACCTGCGCGCCGTGTCGATCAGAGGTGCTCCCGATGTTGCCGGCGGCGGCTCGGCATAGGTCGGAAACCGCCTGGCGAATTCGAGATCGGCGCGGCTCTTTCGTCGCTCCAGATCCTGGGCGACCAGCATGCCCTTTTCGAACAGCCGGATCGGCGCGGCGATATCGGGAAAGAGTTCTGGCTTGATCCGCATCTTCATGCCCGGCCGGTCGGTATCGACCTGCGCCTGGTAGATGATCAGCCGCTCCTCGACATCGATCATCAGCTTGCGCAGCAGCACGTTGCAGGCGGCGATCCGGCCGTTCAGCGAATCGACAAAAGCCTGGAACAGGCCGATGAAGCGCTCGCGCCGCTGGCTATCGTCGCGCATCTCGTGCTCGCCGGCGGAAATCCGCTCGGCCTCCGCCTTCAACGCCCGCCGCTCCGCCTCCATCTGCTCCCAATGCGCCCTGTTGCCATAGACGCCGATACGGCCCTGCGTCGTCAGCGCCTTGGCATTGAGCTCCTTCATCTTGAGGCGGGCGATATCGATGGAAACGACCAGCCGGCGCCGCTGCTCGACAATGTCGACGAGGCTGAGTTCGGCTGCCTTGTGCCGTTCGGTGAGCAAGGCGCGCTGGCCGGCGATCAGCCTGGCGAGCGCGTCCGATTTCGCCAAAAGATCGAGCAGCCGTTCGATGACGGGCGCCTCACGTACACGTGAGGTATACATGCGCCACATCCGCTGGCGCGACAGCCAGCCGGCCATCTTCTCGCGCAGCGTCAGCCCCCGGAAGCTGTCGAGATCGGCCGAAACCTCGGCCGTCAGCCGGTCGAGGGCAAAGACCAGCTCGGCCAGTTGGGCGTCGAGCCCCGCAGCATCGGCGATATGGGCCTGGAAGCGGACATTCTGCTCGATGAAGATCTCGTCGGCCGACCGTGTTTCGTCACCGCTAAAGGCGCCGATCGCAGCCACGCAATAGGCTCCCTCCGCCGCAATGCTCTCGGCAAGTCTGCCTGCGACTTCGTACTGGCCGTCGAATGGCGGGGGTTTGCGCACCTGATCTCTCCAAGGAATCTCCTGCTCAAGCTAGTCGCTTGCGGCGCCAAAGAAAACAGGCAGCTTCGCGGCTTCAGACCGGCTCGGCGATCCAGGCACCGTTCATCGCGTCGTCCCAATGCCTGCGGCAGAGCGAGACATATTTCTCGTTTCCGCCGACATCGATCTGCGCGCCTTCGTGCAACACTTTTCCCTCTGCGTCGTGTCGCACCACCATCGTCGCCTTGCGCCCGCAATGGCAGATGGTGCGCACCTCGCGCATTTCGTCGGCGATCGCCAGCAGTTCCTGCGAGGCCGGAAACAGCTTGCCCTGGAAATCGGTTCTCAGCCCGTAGACCATGACGGGGATACCGAGCCTGTCGACGACCCTGGCAAGCTGCCAGACATGGACAGGCGTCATGAAATGCGCCTCGTCGACGAAGATGCAGGATATCGGCGCCCCTTCGCCGCTCAACGTCGCGACCAGCCGAAACAGATCCTCGTGCGGCTCGAAGGGAATGGCGCTCGCCTCCAAGCCGATCCGCGAACCGATCACGCCCCGGCCCGCGCGCTCGTCGAAAGCGGCGATCAACTGCACGGTGCGCATGCCGCGCTCCTGATAATTATAGGAGGCCTGCAGCAGCATCGTCGACTTGCCGGCATTCATCGTCGAGTAGTTGAAATAGAGTTTTGCCATCCGATTTCTCCTTAATCGGCTTATTGAAAGCTCGGAATGGCAAAGAAAAGCCCCGTGGCGGCGATAATCACAGGAATCCACGCTCAAAAACCGCCGAAAGCCCCGAAAACAGGGCGTCGCGAAAAAATCCGCCGACGTCGCAATCGCATGGGTCGATACGACGCAAACGCACTGAGGTCGCTTGTCAAACTCGGTTATTGATGGTTGGCTTGGGAACTTAAAGACTGGGAGTCTAAAATGAAAACAACAAGCACATTCAAACTCGTCACTGCAACTGCCGTCGCCGCCCTCTCCGTTGCGACCGCCGCCTTCGCCGCAGATCCAGACAGCTGCTCTACGGTGCATTTCTCGGATGTCGGCTGGACTGACATCACCGCCACCACCGCCACCGCATCCGTCATTCTGAAGAGCATCGGCTATCAGACCGATGTTAAGGTCCTTTCGGTGCCGGTCACCTACACCTCGCTGAAGAACAAGGACATCGACATCTTCCTCGGCAACTGGATGCCGACACAGGAAAAGGATGTCCGTCCCTACCTCGACGATAAGTCGGTCGAATCCTTCGGCCCCAACCTTGTCGGCGCCAAGTACACGCTCGCCACCAACGCCAAGGGCGCCGAGCTCGGCATCAAGGACTTCAAGGACATCGCCGCTCACAAGGACGATCTCGACGGCAAGATCTATGGCATCGAGCCTGGCAATGACGGCAACCGCCTCGTCATGGACATGATCGAGAAGAACACTTTTGACCTGAAGGATATGGAAGTCGTCGAATCCTCCGAGCAGGGCATGCTCGCTCAGGTCGCGCGTGCCGACAAATCCGGCAAGCCCGTTGTCTTCCTCGGCTGGGAGCCCCATCCGATGAACACCAACTTCAAGCTGACCTACCTCACCGGCGGTGACGATATCTTCGGTCCGGATTTCGGCGGCGCCAAGGTCTACACCAACGTGCGGGCCGGTTACCTCGACGAATGCCCGAATGTCGGCGCGATGCTGAAGAACCTGACGTTCTCCCTCGACATGGAGAACCACATCATGGGCAAGATCCTCAACGACGGCAAGGAGCCGGAGGCTGCGGCTTCCGAATGGCTGAAGGCGAACCCCTCGGCGATCGAACCCTGGCTTGCGGGCGTCAAAACCCGCGACGGCAAGGGCGACGCGCTGGCGGCCGCCAAGACCGGCCTCGGTCTCTGATGACATGAACGGGGCGGCTCGCCGCCCCGTTTCATTTTTGTCCGATTGTTGTTTTTCTGGATAGGCGCGCCCCTTGAATTGGATCACCGAATTTAAGATTCCCGTTGGCCCCTGGGCCAAATCCTTCGTGGATTGGCTGACCTCGAACGGCGAATGGTTCTTCAACCAGATCGCCTTCCTGCTATCGAGCGCCATAGACGGCCTGCTCTTCGTGCTGCAGAAGCCTCATCCGCTGATCGTCATCGCTGCCATCACCGCCATCGCCTTCTGGCTGCGCCGGTCGATCGCGGTCGCCGTCTTCACCTGTCTCGGGCTGCTGCTCATCGTCAACCAGGACTATTGGAAGGAGACGACGGAGACGCTCGCCCTCGTGCTCGCCGCCACCTTCGTCTGTATGGTGATCGGCATTCCGCTCGGGATTGCCGCCGCCCGCCGCCCTTGGGTCTATGCCGCCATGCGCCCGGTGCTCGATCTCATGCAGACCATCCCGACATTCGTTTATCTGATCCCGGCGCTGATCCTGTTCGGCCTCGGCATGGTGCCCGGGCTGATCGCCACCGTCATCTTCGCAATCCCCGCACCGATCCGGCTGACGCGGCTCGGCATCATCTCGACGCCGCCTTCGCTCGTCGAAGCCGCCGTCGCTTTCGGCGCGACGCCGATACAGGTGCTACGCAAGATCGAGCTTCCGTTCGCCACGCCGCAGATCATGGCGGGCCTCACCCAGACCATCATGCTGTCGCTGTCGATGGTCGTTATCGCCGCCCTTGTCGGCGCTCCCGGGCTTGGCGTGCCGGTCGTCCGCGCGCTGAATACCGTCAATATCGCCAAGGGTTTCGAGGCGGGTTTCTGCATCGTCATCCTGGCGATCATTCTCGACCGGATGTTCCGCACGGCGGGTGAAGGAGGCGGCGCATGACCGCGGTAAGCTTTAACAATGTCAGCATCATCTTCGGCGACCGGCCGGAAACCGCGCTTGCCATGGTCGACCAGGGCAAAACGCGCGACGAAATCGGCGCCACGACCGGCCTGGTGCTAGGTGTCGCCAATGCCTCGCTGACGATCGAGGAGGGCGAGATCCTGGTGCTGATGGGCCTTTCCGGCTCCGGCAAATCGACGTTGCTGCGCGCCGTCAACGGGCTCGCGCCCGTGGTACGCGGCGATGTCGCAGTCTCGGCCGCCACCGGCTCCGTCAACCCCTACAAATGCAATGCCAAAGCCCTGCGCGACCTGCGCACCCACACCGTCTCCATGGTGTTCCAGCAGTTCGCCCTCCTGCCTTGGCGCACCGTCGCCGACAATGTCGGCTTCGGTCTCGAGCTCGCGGGCATGCCGGAGGCCGAACGCAAGGTCCGCGTCGGTGAGCAGCTCGAACTCGTGAACCTGACGAAATGGGCGGACCGCAAGGTCAACGAACTGTCAGGCGGCATGCAGCAGCGTGTCGGCCTTGCCCGCGCCTTTGCCACCGGCGCCCCGATCCTGCTGATGGACGAGCCCTTCTCGGCACTCGACCCATTGATCCGCACCCGCTTGCAGGACGAACTCCTGGAGTTCCAGCGGCGGCTGAAGAAGACCATCCTCTTCGTCAGCCATGATCTCGACGAGGCCTTCCGCATCGGCAACCGCATCGCCATCATGGAGGGCGGCCGCATCATCCAGTGCGGAACGCCGCATGACATCGTCAAGAACCCGGCCGACCAGTATGTCGCGGATTTCGTGCAGAACCTCAATCCGATCAATATGTTGACGGCGGCCGACGTGATGCAGCCCGGCCTCGGCCAGACTGCCGCCGGCATGAGCGTCAGCGCCACGGCCCGTGCCGCGACGCCACTCGTCGATGTCCTCGATGCCCTTGCCCGCCAGCCGGGCAGTATCGGCATCGTCGAGAACGGCGCGATCGTCGGCACCATCTCGGCCCAGGATATCGTCGCCGGCCTCACCCGCCATCGCCGCAAGCAGGACGCTTGATGTTTTCCGTCCGCTTTGCCACAAAGCGGATATGAAAGATCAGCCCTCGCCCTTACGCGAAACCGACGACGAGGCCCGCAAGCTCGCCCGCGTGCTTCTGCGCTCCGCGCGGCACGCGGCGATTGCCGTTCTCGACCCCGAGACCGGCTTTCCCTTCGCCAGCCGCGTGCTGGTCGCGATCGACATCGACGGCACGCCCGTCATCCTGGTTTCGAGGCTGTCGGCCCATACCAGGGCGCTCGGCAGCGACCCGCGCGCCTCGCTCCTGACCGGCGAGCCCGGCAGGGGCGATCCCCTCGCCCACGGGCGTCTGACGACCCAATGCCTGGCGGAAGCCGTCGAGCGCGGGCACCCGTTTTACGAACGTATCCGCACGCGTTTTCTCGATCGCCACACCAAGGCGAAGCTTTATATCGACTTCCCTGATTTCCTCTTCTTCCGTCTCAAGCCGGAGCAGGCCAGCCTCAATGGCGGCTTCGGCCGCGCCTACCAGCTCGATGGCAACGATCTGATAATCCAGTCGGCCGCGAATGAGGAGATCGCCGCCGCAGCGACGGCAGCAGTGCGAGATTTAGTAGAACGTCACCCCGATGTGGCCGAAAGGCTCGCTGACCGCCTAAAGGCGCCGGAATCGGGTTCTTGGCGTATTTGTGGTATCGATTCCTCAGGTTTCGACATGATTTCCGGCGATTTTCTGCTGCGACACGAGTTCGAAACCCTCGCTGTGGATGCCGATCACATTTGTTCAAACATATCTAAAATAGCATACTCGATACCTTAAATTTAGGTATATACAATCTTCGACCCCAGTTGCTAGTTTTTGGCATCAGTCAAAATCTCGGCTGAGGGGCCAGTGCCAGCACGCATGATGTACGTTTCGCATTAGGAAGATAACATATGGAAACCTCTGATTTGGCCGATCACACGAACGTGGCGGCAGCTTTATTGTCGGCCATGGCCAACCCGAAGAGATTGCTGATCCTGTGCAGCCTCGTGAAGGGCGAAGTCGCCGTCGGTGTGCTGGCGACGCAGGTCGGCCTCAGCCAGTCGGCTCTCTCTCAGCACCTGTCGAAACTGCGCGCTCAAAAGCTGGTCAAGACCCGACGGGACGCACAAACCATCTACTATTCGAGCACCTCCGAGCCGGTCATGAAAATTCTGGCAACGCTCGAAGATATCTACCTCGTGCAAAACAGGAATAGATCCGCCGCTTGATGATAGCGCTGACATGAATGTCGGCCGATGCCCTGCCGCAAGGGGATGTTTCCGGAGGCGTGGCAGCGATATTTCAGCACCTGAACATTAATGGCACGACCGGCAAATTTGCGATTTGCCGGTCGTGCTTTTTTCTTGAAAGCCATATTCTTCCTGCTCCCCTCACCGGAAAGACTTGCAGCATGACCGCGCCGAGGCGCTCGCCCGTGATCGAGCGAAGCAGCTTGAGCCTGCCGTCAGGAGGGGCTCCGGGACTTTTCCCGTTGACGCCTTGGGAAGCCCTGATAATTTGACCGGGCAGTAAAAATATGGGCGAGAAGCCCCCGGGAAAGGGCCGTCAGCGGCCAGGAGAACAGCATGTCCAACCGCCTCAACGCACCGAACGATCTTCGCGCCTTCTGGATGCCGTTTACGGCAAACCGCCAGTTCAAGAAGGAGCCGCGTTTGTTCGTCGGCGCCAAGGACATGTATTATACGACCCATGACGGCCGTCAGGTGCTGGACGGCACGGCTGGCCTCTGGTGCGTCAATGCCGGCCACTGCCGCCCGAAGATCACCGAGGCGATCCGCGAGCAGGCCGGCGAACTCGATTACGCGCCGGCCTTCCAACTCGGCCACCCCAAGGCCTTCGAACTGGCAAACCGGCTGGTCGATATCGCCCCGGAAGGCCTGAACCACGTTCTCTACACCAATTCCGGTTCTGAATCCGTCGAGACGGCGCTCAAGGTGGCGCTCGCCTATCACCGGGTGAAGGGCAATGGTTCACGCTTCCGCCTGATCGGCCGCGAGCGCGGCTATCACGGCGTCAATTTCGGCGGCATCTCGGTCGGCGGCATCGTCACCAACCGCAAGATGTTCGGCACGCTTTTGACCGGCGTCGATCACATGCCGCACACCCACCAGCCCGGCAAGAACAGCTTCACCCGCGGCGAGCCCGAGCATGGCGGCGACATCGCCACCGAACTCGAGCGTATCGTCACTCTGCATGACGCCTCTACCGTCGCGGCCGTCATCGTCGAGCCGGTGGCCGGCTCCACCGGCGTCTTGATCCCGCCGAAGGGCTACCTGCAGAAGCTGCGCGAGATCTGCACCAAGCATGGCATCCTTCTGATCTTCGACGAGGTCATCACCGGCTTCGGACGCCTCGGCGCCCCCTTCGCCGCGCAATATTACGACGTCAAGCCTGACATGATCACCGCCGCCAAGGGGTTGACCAATGGCGTCATTCCGATGGGCGCCGTCTTCGTCACCTCCGAGATCCATGATGCCTTCATGAACGGCCCGGAGCACATGATCGAGTTCTTCCACGGCTATACCTATTCCGGCAACCCGATCGCGTCTGCCGCAGCACTCGCCACGCTCGACACCTACAAGGAAGAGGGTCTGCTGACACGCGCCGCCGAGCTCTCCGACTACTGGGCCGATGCTCTGCACTCGCTGAAGGACTGCCCCAATGTCATCGACATCCGCAACACCGGGCTGATCGGCGCGATCGAACTCGACCCGATCGCCGGCGAACCGACCAAGCGCGCCTTCACCGCTTTCCTGAAAGCCTATGAAAGCGGCCTGCTGATCCGCACCACCGGCGATATCATCGCGCTCTCTCCGCCACTGATCATCGAGAAGCAACACATCGACGAGCTCTTCGGCAAGCTGCGGACGATCCTGCAAAACAACATCTGAAAAAGCTCGCAAGCTTCCGGCAACAGCGCCTGCGTCGCGCGTCAGAAAAGAGGCGCGGCGCTGTAAGCCCGTGCAGGCCCTTTTGTTGCGAAGATGGATGGATTTCAGTTCACGGCGGCGACGGAAAGGCAGAGGGCGAATTTCTTCAGGAGCCGGCGATCAAAATGCCCTTCATTGCCAAGCATCCACTTCAATGCCTGGCTCGCGCTCCATGGCGCTCTGTACGGCCGCACGGAGGTGATGGCGTCATAGACGTCGCAAATCGCGGCAAGGCGCGAATGGAAGCTGACCTGCTCTTCGGAAAGCTTGCGGGGATAACCCTTGCCGTCGATACGCTCATGATGGTTGAGGCAGACGTCTAGAACGATCTCCGATATGCCTTCCTGGCGTGACAGGATTGCGTGTCCCTTTTCCGGATGATCGCGGATCATCTTGATCTCGTCCTCGTCCAAGGGACCTTCCTTGTTCAGTATCTCGAGCGGAATTTCGAGTTTACCGACATCGTGCAGCAATCCCGCCGTGCCGAGCGCCTGCACGGTAGCCTCGTCAAGCCCGAGATGACGGCTGAAAAGGATCATCAGCGCACTCACCGAAATGGAATGCAGGAATGTCGCTTCGTCCCTGGATTTCAGACGCGTAACGCTCAAAAAGACAGTGGGATTCTGATCTATCGACTTGGAGACCGAGGAAATCACCGGAGCCACCTGATCTATGCTGATCCCGTCGCCGTGCTGGAGTCGACCAAAAACACTTTCCAGCACCTGCACGGATTTCTGGATGGTCTCGCGTGCCGCCTTGGTATCGATCTCGATATTGCCGCCCGGCAGGCCATCAATGTCGAGGCCTCTGCTGGTGTTGATGATAACACCTGTCATGCCGCTCTTGCGAAGCTTCTGGGCATCGATTTCACGGCGCAGGAGAAATCTTCGTTTAGACAGAAGAGGATCCTGCCAGGCACCCTCGATCGCCTCTACAAACATTCCGGTGCGCACCTGTCTGGCTTCGACCCGCTTGAGCATCCAGCTCTCTATTCCTGAAAATATCTCTCTGTTTATTTCGACCGCTCTTTTGCATCGCAGCAATATATGCGCGCACAATGGTTCTACACTAACTGGTAGAATCAAGTGTTAATCTCAAAGCGGAATTCGAATAGTCAGACAGATAGAGAGCTTCCGCGAAATTCGGGAGGGTTCATCGGCGCGCCGCTGACGCGGGGTACCGGCACCAAGAAAAAATGGAAAACGGCGCCGAGATCGATGATTTTTCGACGATTCGCGCCGAATCGGCTCGATTTTCGTTTCATTTTGTTATCATCTTGCGGAATCTCACCAAAATTCCTAGAAATCTTGGCGTTGCGCCCGTTCGAGCCAAACATGGCCGGAGGGCGCATTGATCGCGCCGATATCGATCGTCCTTGGCACGGCCTGAGGGTCGTTGAACGATCCGGAAAAACCGGCGCGGCACCTCATCGTGGGTCGAATGACCCCATCCAAGGAGACAGACAATGACCCTCAAGACATTGACGGCGACCCTCGTCGCGTCACTCGCCTTTGCGCCGCTCGCCCATGCCGATATCACCATCGGCCTGATCGCGCCGCTGACCGGCCCCGTCGCGGCCTATGGCGATCAGGTGAAGAACGGCGCTCAGACCGCCGTCGACGAGATCAACAAGAAGGGCGGGATTCTCGGCGAGAAGGTCGTCCTCGAACTGGCCGACGATGCCGGCGAACCGAAACAGGGCGTTTCCGCCGCCAACAAGGTCGTCGGCGACGGTATCCGTTTCGTTGTCGGCCCGGTGACCTCGGGCGTCGCCATCCCGGTTTCGGACGTGCTTGCTGAAAACGGCGTGCTGATGGTCACTCCGACTGCGACGGCCCCTGACCTGACCAAGCGCAGTCTCACCAACGTGCTGCGCACCTGCGGCCGCGACGACCAGCAGGCCGAAGTCGCCGCCCAATATGTGCTGAAGAATTTCAAGGACAAGCGCGTCGCCATCGTCAACGACAAGGGCGCCTACGGCAAGGGCCTTGCCGACGCCTTCAAGGCGACGCTGAACGCCGGCGGCATCACCGAAGTCGTCAATGACGCGATCACCCCAGGCGACAAGGATTTCAGCGCGCTCACCACCCGCATCAAGTCCGAGAAGGTCGACCTCGTCTATTTCGGCGGTTATCACCCGGAAGGCGGTCTGCTCGCCCGCCAACTGCATGACCTCGCCGCCAACGCGACGATCATCGGCGGCGACGGCCTCTCCAACACCGAATTCTGGGCAATCGGCACGGATGCCGCCGCCGGCACCATCTTCACCAATGCCTCGGACGCCACCAAGAACCCGGACTCCAAGGCCGCAGCCGAGGCGCTCGCCGCCAAGAACATCCCGGCCGAAGCCTTCACCCTGAACGCCTATGCCGCCGTCGAAGTGCTGAAGGCTGGCATCGAGAAGGCCGGCAGCGCCGAGGATGCGGAAGCCGTCGCGACCGCGCTGAAGGGCGGCCAGGAGATCCCGACCGCCATCGGCAAAATCACCTACGGCGAAACCGGCGACCTGACCTCGCAGAGTTTCTCGCTCTACAAATGGGAAGCCGGCAAGATCGTTGCTGCCGAATAAACCATCGCTGACCGTCGACGACCGGGCGCCCTTACGGCGCCCGGTTTCGTTTTGCGGCACTCGCTTGTGGCGGCAGATCGGTTATAAGTTTCGGAATCGGTTGCAATGTGAGCAATGCCATGACCACCAAGCTCGAACGTCTCATCGACCAGGGCGTCGGCCGCGTGCCGGCCGATATCGTGCTGAAGGGTGGCCGCTTCTTCGATCTCGTCACCGGCGAACTCGTCCTCTCCGACATTGCCATCGGCGCCGATCGCATCGTCGGCACCTCAGGCAATTATGATGGCGAGACCGAGGTCGATATTTCGGGCAGGATCGTCGTTCCCGGCTTCATCGACACGCATCTGCACATCGAATCCTCGCTGGTGACGCCGCATGAATTCGATCGCTGCGTCCTGCCCTATGGCGTCACCACCGCGATCTGCGATCCGCACGAGATCGCCAATGTGCTCGGAAGCGCCGGCATCGAATTCTTTCTCGAATCGGCGCTGGAGACGATCATGGACATCCGCGTCCAGCTCTCCTCTTGCGTTCCAGCGACCCATCTCGAAACCTCCGGCGCCGATCTGCCGATCGAGCGCCTCCTGCCCTACCGCCACCATCCGAAAGTCATCGGCCTTGCCGAATTCATGAATTTCCCCGGCGTGATCCACAAGGATCCTGTCTGCATGGCCAAGCTCGAGGCCTTCCAGGGCGGCCATATCGACGGTCACGCGCCGCTGCTGTCCGGCAACGACCTCAACGGTTACCTCTCGGCCGGCATCCGCACCGAGCACGAATGCACGACGGCCCGCGAAGCACTGGAAAAGATCCGCAAGGGCATGCATATCCTCGTGCGTGAAGGTTCGGTATCCAAGGATCTCGCCGCGCTGATACCCATTATCACCGAGCGGCTGTCGCCCTATCTGGCGCTCTGCACCGACGACCGCAATCCGCTCGATATCGCCGAACAGGGCCATCTCGATCACATGATCCGCACGGCGATCGCAAGCGGCGTCGAGCCCCTGGCGATCTACCGCGCCGCCTCGATCTCGGCGGCCCGCGCCTTCGGCCTCAGGGATCGCGGTCTGATCGCGCCGGGCTGGCGCGCCGATCTTGTGGTTCTCGACAGCCTGGAAAATTGTCGCGCCGACATGGTCTTCTCCGCCGGCCGCCGGGTCACCGATGCACTCTTTTCCTCGCGCAAACCGGTTGCTCCGATCGGCCTCGACAGCGTCAAGGCCCGGCCCGTCAACGCCGCCCATTTCGGCGTGCCGGTCGCCGAGGGTGAAACGCCTGTCATCGGCGTCATGCCGGGCAAGATCATCACCGAACATCGCCGCTACCGCCTGCCGGTCAGCGGCAACGAGACGACGGTCGATCTTGCCAACGATATCATCAAGGTCGCCGTCATCGAGCGCCATGGCAAGAACGGCAACCATGCCAACGGCTTCGTCCAGGGCTTCGGCCTGAAGAAGGGCGCGATCGCCTCCACCGTCGGCCATGATAGCCACAACATCTGCGTCGTCGGCGTCAGCGAGGACGATATGGCGCGCGCGGCAAACCGTCTCGGCGAAATCAACGGCGGCTTCGTCGTCGTCGAAGACGGCAAGGTCACCGGCGAAATCGCCCTGCCCATCGCCGGCCTGATGAGCCTTGAGCCCTATGAGACGGTCCGCGATACACTGCACCACCTGCGCAAAGCCGCCTTCGCGCTCGGCGCCACGCTCGAGGAACCCTTCCTCCAACTCGCCTTCCTGCCGCTGCCGGTCATCCCGCACCTGAAGATATCCGACCGCGGCATGGTTGACGTGGATAAGTTCGCGTTGATCGGGTGATGCAATTCTAGGGCTGATTTCGCAGTGGGCGACCTTTGAATGTTGCCTTCATGGTTACGGCAGAAAGAACATCAAACCCGCGCGCAAAACCCGTCGAGCGCCGCAAGCTTCACCGATCCCACGCCAGCCATCGCCCCGAAGCCCGGCATCTCGAGCGGTTCCTCAAGCACCACGCCATCAGGCAGGTGGAATTCCGCCGGTTCGCGCGTCAGGTTGAAGACGAAGAGTAGTTTTTCTCCGTCCTTTTCGCGGGTGAAGGCGAGCAGATCCTGGTTGGTGCCGATGAAGGTCATATCGCCGTCGATCAGTGCCGGATGGCTCCTCCGGAAAGCAAGCGTCCTGCGGTAGTGATGCAGCACCGAGCCGTCGCTTGCCTCCTGCATATCCACCGAAAGTGCTGCCTGCTCGTAAGGCACCGGCAGCCAGCTCTTTTCCGCCGAGGTGAAGCCCGCATGCGCTTTGCCCGCCTCCCAGGGCATTGGCGTGCGGCATCCGTCGCGGCCCTTGAAGGCCGGCCAGAAGCGGATGCCATAGGGGTCACGCAGATCCTCGAAGGCGAGTTCGGCCTCCGGAAGCCCGAGTTCCTCGCCTTGATAGAGGCAGATCGAGCCGCGCAGCGCCGCAAGCACCGAGATCGCCAGCATGGCGATGACGGGCCGCTCTTCCTCCGTCCGCGCAAAGCGGCTGACATGGCGCATGACGTCGTGGTTGGAAAAAGCCCAGCAGACCCAGCCGTCGGTCACCGCTTTCTGAAAAGCCTCGACGCAGCCGCGAATATGCACGGCGGTGAAATCCGGTCCGAGCAGATCGAATGTGTAGCACATGTGCAGCTTGTCGCCGCCGCTCGTATAGGCGCCGACCGTCTTCAGCGAACGCGCGCCGTCGCCGACTTCGCCGACGGTCGTGCGATCTTCGTATTGGTCGAGCAGCGCCCGGAAGCGCTTGAGGAAATCGACATTTTCCGGCTGCGTCTTGTCGTAGAGATGGTTCTGCATGCCGTAGGGGTTGGTGTCGGGCGCATCGAGGCCTGCGTCGTCCTCGTCCGGCTCGTGCGGCGGATTGCTCCTGAGCTGCTTGTCGCAGAAATAATAGTTCACTGTGTCCAGCCGGAAGCCGTCGACGCCGCGGTCGAGCCAGAACCTCACTGTCTCCAGTACCGCATCCTGCACTGCCTTGCTGTGGAAGTTGAGGTCCGGCTGTGAGGTCAGGAAATTATGCTGGTAATATTGGCGACGCACGCCATCCCATTCCCAGCCCGGTCCGCCGAAGATCGACAGCCAGTTGTTCGGCGCCGTACCGTCAGGCTTCGGATCGGCCCAGACATACCAATCCGCCTTGGAATTGGTCCGGCTCGACCGGCTCTCGACGAACCAGGGATGCCGGTCTGATGTGTGCGAGATCACCTGGTCGATGACGACCTTGATGCCGAGCCTGTGTGCCTCGGCCATCATCTCGTCGAAATCGGCGAGCGTCCCGAAGATCGGATCGACATCGCAATAATCGGAAACGTCGTAGCCCATATCGGCCATCGGCGACTTGAAGAAGGGCGAGAGCCAGATCGCGTCGACGCCGAGGCTGGCAATATGCGGCAGCCGGCGGGTGATTCCCCTGAGATCGCCGAGCCCGTCGCTGTTGGTATCCTGAAACGATCGCGGATAGACCTGATAGATCACCGCGCCGCGCCACCAGTCCGCACTCCCGCCTGCCTGCAATGCCATCGGCTACATCTCCTGCCTCGTTTGCGCCCGCCACACTAAAGCGGAAGAAACAAAAGACAACCATGTGAAGCCGTTATGAAGGCGCTGCGAAGGCCGGGAGGCATCGTCGCGATCCGACAAGGGGGAGACGTATATAGGCTTGTCCACAACCCCTTTCCACCCACCGGATTTGGGGTTGCAACGCAAAGCCTTTGCGATAATGTGCGCACTGACCTGCACGTAAGAGGTCAAACACCGGGAACAAATGTCTAATAAAGGCGCAAAGCCTAGAAAGGTGGACCCACCATGAACCAATTCACGAAAAAATTTCTCGCCTCTGCAATGCTTGGCACATTGCTGGCGTTTTCGGCGCATGCGGCCACGCTGAACATTCACAATGGTGGCGACCCGCAGTCGCTCGATCCGCAGAAACTGTCAGGCGACTGGGAGAACCGTATCGCCGGTGACATCTTCGAGGGCCTCGTCACCGAGGACGCCAAGGACAATCCGATCCCAGGCCAGGCCGAAAGCTGGACGATTTCGCCTGATGGCAAGGTCTACACCTTCAAGCTTCGCGACGGCATCAAGTGGTCCGATGGCCAGCCGGTAACGGCAGGAGACTTCGTCTTCGCCTTCCAGCGCCTCGTCGACCCGAAGAACGCCGCTGACTATGCCTATCTGCAATTCACCATCAAGAATGCCGAAAAGATCAACAAGGGCGAGATCACCGATCTCAACCAGCTCGGCGTCAAGGCGATCAACGACAAGACGCTCGAAATCACGCTCGAAAATGCCACGCCCTATTTCCTCAATGCCCTGATGCATTACACCGCCTATCCGCTGCCGAAGCATGTCGTCGAGGCGAAGGGTCAGGATTGGGTCAAGATCGGCAACATCGTCACTAACGGCCCTTACAAGCCGGTCGAATGGGTTCCGGGCTCGCATGTCACGACGGTCAAGAACGACCAGTGGTACGACACCAAGGACCTGAAGATCGACGGCGCGAAGTTCTTCGTGCTCGAAGACCAGGAAGCCGCGCTGAAACGCTATCGCGCCGGCGAATTCGACATCCTCACCGACTTCCCGACCGACCAGTATGAATGGATGAAGAAGAACCTGCCCGGCCAGGCGCACGTCGCCCCCTTCTCCGGCCTCTACTATTACGTCGTCAACTCGCAGAAGCCGCCCTTCAGCGACAAGCGCGTCCGCCAGGCTCTGTCCATGGCGATCAACCGTGAAGTGATCGGCCCGCAGATCCTCGGCACCGGCGAATTGCCGGCCTATTCCTGGGTTCCGCCGGGCACAGCGAATTACGGCGAGCCGGCCTATGTCAGCTGGAAGGACCTGCCCTATAGCGAGAAGGTCGCCGAAGCCAAGAAGCTTCTGACCGAAGCCGGTTTCGGCCCGGACAAGCCGCTGCACGCCGTGCTCAGCTACAACACCAACGACAACCACAAGCGCATCGCCGTCGCCATTGCCTCCATGTGGAAGCCGCTCGGCGTCGATGTCGAGCTCGTCAATGCCGAAACCAAGGTGCATTACGACCAGATGCAGCGTGGCCAGGTCGAAATCGGCCGCGCCGGCTGGCTCGCCGACTATAACGACCCGGACAACTTCCTGAACCTCCTGGTGACAGGCGTCCAGATGAACTATGGCCGCTGGTCCAATCCCGAATACGACAAGCTGATCAAGGAAGGCAACGCCGAGACCGATCTCACCAAGCGTGCGGCGATCTTCAAGAAGGCCGAACAGCTGGCGCTGGATGAATCCGCCGCCCTGCCGATCTACTACTATGTCTCGAAGAACGTCGTTTCGCCGAAGATCGAAGGCTTCGTCGACAATATTCAGGACATCCACCGCACCCGCTGGCTGTCGATGAAAGAGTAAGGGAAAACGGTCCTTTCCGCGCATTGCGGAAAGGACCGGCCCACGATCATGATCAAATACGCCCTCCGTCGCCTGCTATCGACGATCCCCGTTCTGTGGATCGCCGTCACAGCCTGCTTTTTTGTTTTGCGCCTTGCCCCCGGCGGCCCTTTCGATGGCGAAAGGCCATTGCCGCCGGTGATCCTGAAGAACCTTGCGATCCACTACAATCTCGACAAGCCGCTCATCCAGCAGTACCTGATCTATGTCGGTGACCTGCTCCGGGGCGATCTCGGCCCCTCCTTCGCCAGCGAGGATTTCACCGTCGCCCAGCAGATCATGATCGGTCTGCCCTACACCTTCACCATCGGTACGGCTGCCTTCCTGATTGCCATCATTGTCGGCGTGGCCGTCGGCTGTCTTGGGGCGCTCTATCAGAACAAGGCACCGGATTATATTCTGGGCGCGCTCATTCTGGTGGGCGTCGTGCTGCCGAACTTCCTGATTGCGCCCATCCTGCAGCTCGTCTTCGGCATCCGTCTCGCTTGGTTTCCGGTCGGCGGCTGGGGTGACGGCTCGATCAAATACCTTATCCTGCCGATCGTCGTTCTGGCGCTGCCGCATGCCGGCCGTATCTCGCGCATCACCCGCGGCTCGATGATCGAGGTGATGAATCAGAACTTCATTCGCACTGCCAAGGCCAAAGGCATCGGTCCCCGCCTGACAGTCATGCGCCATGCGCTGAAGCCCGCCATGATGCCTGTCGTCTCCTATCTGGGTCCAGCGGCAAGTTACCTTCTCACCGGCTCGCTGGTTGTCGAGAGCATCTTCGGATTGCCCGGCATCGGCCGCTATTTCGTCAACGCAGCGCTGAACCGTGACTACGGCATGGTTCTCGGCACGGTCATCTTCTACATGGTGCTAATCGTGTTCCTGAACCTTCTCGTCGATATCGCCTATGCGTGGCTCGATCCGAAAGTGAGAAACCGATGATCCTCAATCCCGCAAAACGCGAGTTGCTCGCCCAGGAACTGCTGGAGGCGGAGGGCCTTGCGCCCGAAAGCCGTTCGCTCACCAGGGATGCGCTACGCCGCCTCGGGCGCAACAAGGCAGCCGTCCTGTCGATTTTCGTCCTGGCGCTGCTGATCCTTGCGGCCTTCCTCGGCCCCTGGTTCATTCCCTTCAACTATGAGGATCCGGATTGGGCGGCCTTCCGCATACCGCCCTCGATCGAAACCGGCCACTATTTCGGTACCGACCCGAACGGCCGCGACCTTCTCGCCCGCGTCCTTTACGGCACCCGGGTCTCGCTTGCCGTGGCGCTGACGGCGACCGTCGTCTCCGTCTTCATCGGCGTGCTCTACGGCGCGGTATCGGGCTATATCGGCGGCAGGCTGGATGCGATCATGATGCGCTTCGTCGACATCATGTATGCGCTTCCCTATATCCTCTTCGTCATCCTGCTGATGGTGATCTTCGGCCGCAACGTCTATCTGCTCTTCGCGGCGATCGGCGCGCTGGAATGGCTGACCATGGCCCGCATCGTGCGCGGCCAGACGCTGTCGATCAAGCATCGCGAATTCATCGAGGCGGCCCGCGCATCCGGGCAGCGGCCGTTCAAGATCATCATCAAGCACATCATCCCGAACCTCGTCGGCCCGGTGGTGATCTTCGCGGCGCTGACCGTTCCCGAGATCATCGCCACCGAAAGCTTCCTTTCCTATCTCGGCTTCGGCGTGCAGGAGCCGCTGACCTCACTCGGCACGCTGATCGCCGAGGGAACCGATGCCATGGAAAGCATGCCCTGGCTGCTGATCTTCCCGGCCAGCTTCCTCGTGGCCCTGCTGCTCAGCCTGCTGTTCATCGGCGACGGCCTGCGCGACGCGTTCGACCCGAAGGATCGTTAAATGACGGACACCCTCCTCGAACTCAAAGACTACTCGATCACCTTCAAAACACCCGATGGGGAGGTGAAGGCGGTCTCGAACATGAACCTGACGGTCAAGCGCGGCGAGCGCATCGCCATCGTCGGCGAATCCGGCTCCGGCAAGAGCCAGACCTTCCTCGGCATCATGGGCCTGCTTGCCAAGAACGGCAAAACGACGGGACAGGCGCTGCTGGAAGGCAAGGATGTGCTGGCGCTGAAACCGCGCGAACTCGACCAGATCCGCGGCAAGGATATGGCAATGGTCTTCCAGGACCCGATGACCGCCCTCAATCCATCGCTGAAAATTTCCCGGCAACTGACGGAGCAGCTCGAGGTTCACGGTGGGCTCACGGCGCGCGCCGCATCCGCCGCCGCACTCGACATGCTGAAACGCGTCGGCATCCCCGACCCGACGCGGCGCTTCCACCTCTATCCGCATGAGCTCTCCGGCGGCATGCGCCAGCGGATCGTCATCGCCATGGCGCTGCTCACCCGGCCGAAACTTCTGATCGCCGACGAACCGACGACGGCACTCGACGTCACCATCCAGGCGCAGATCCTCGATCTCTTCAACGATCTGACGGCGGAGATGAACACGGCGCTCGTCATGATCACCCACGATCTCGGCGTGGTTGCCGGCCTCGCCGACCGCGTCGCCGTCATGTATGCCGGCCGCATCGTCGAGGAGGCGCCGGTCGACGAGCTCTTCGACAACCCGGCCCATCCCTATACCGCAGCGCTGCATGCCTCGATCCCGCGCCCTGACCAGGATGTCGACGACCTCGTCGTCATCCCGGGCCGCCCGCCGAACCTGCAGCACCTGCCGAAGGGCTGCAATTTCTCTCCGCGCTGCTCGCAGGTCCAGGACGATTGCATCGATCGCCCGCCGCCGCTCGAAACGCTGGCGCCGCACCATTGCGCCGCCTGTTACCACCCTTTCCCGCGTCGCGAGGAGTTGCTCAACCATGGCTGAACGATCGCTTCTGAGGGTCGAGAACCTGACGACCCAATTCGAGCTGCCGGCGAAAGGCCTCTTCAAGCCGCCGATCTTCCTGACTGCCGTCAACAATGTCAGCTTCGACCTCAGCGAAGGCCGCACGCTCGGCATCGTCGGCGAATCCGGCTGCGGCAAGTCCACGCTCGGCCGCTCCATCCTGCGGCTGCTGAAATCGCAGAAAGGCCGCATCCTCTGGCAGGGCCGGAACCTTCTCGACCTCACGGACGAGGAAATGCGCGCCGCCCGCCGCGACATGCAGATCATCTTTCAGGATCCGATCGCCTCGCTCGACCCGCGCATGACGGTCGGAGACATCATCGCCGAGCCGCTCACCGTCTTCGAGCCGAAACTCTCCAAAGCCCAGCGCACCGAACGTGTCCGCGAGATCATGACCGCCGTCGGCCTGGTGCCGGAAATGATCAACCGCTATCCGCATGAATTCTCCGGCGGCCAGGCGCAACGCATCGGCATTGCCCGCGCGGTCGTCACCAAACCGAAACTCATCATCTGCGACGAGCCGGTTTCGGCCCTCGACGTCTCGATCCAGGGTCAGGTCATCACGCTTCTGCGCAAGCTGCGCAAGGAGTTCGGCCTGACGCTGATCTTCATCAGCCACGACCTCTCCGTCGTGCGCCTGATCTCCGACGATGTACTGGTGCTCTATCTCGGAAGGGTTGTCGAAGCCGGCGACTGCGCCACCGTCTTTGACCATCCCGCCCATCCCTACACGCAGGCACTCTTCTCCGCCGCGCCGATCCCGGATCCGAAGCTCGCGCGCCTGCGCACCCGCATCCGGCTGCAGGGTGATCCACCCTCACCGCTCAACCCGCCGAAAGGCTGCGTCTTCTCACCGCGCTGCTGGAAGGCGACCGACATCTGTCGCACCGAAATGCCGCCGACCGAGGAGGTCCGTCCCGGCCAGAAGGCCGCCTGTTATCATATGGACAGGCCATGAACGGAACGAGGGCCGCGTGAGAGCGGCCTTCGCCTTGGATGCCTGATGCGCCATCCATTGTCAGAACGAAGCGGATTATTTTTGGATCTAAAGTCCCCAATAAGAAAGATTTTATGAGCGCGTGCTATCCCATTTCGGCCTAATCGCAAGCCAGGGGAACGCTTACATGAAATCGAAAATATCAGCTTTAATCGCACTCGCCGCCACGATGATCGCCGCCTCCGCCGGTTCGTCGCATGCCGAAGATCTGAACTTCAAGCTCACCAACGGAACGAACTCCGTCCTGACGCGCTTCTACAGTTCGCCGACCGGCGTCGGCGAATGGGAAGAAGACGTCTTCGGCGACGACGTTCTCAATCCGGGCGAGAGCATCGATATCACCATCGCCGATGGCCGCACCGTCTGCAAATACGACATGCGCTTCGAATTCGAGGAAGGCTCAAACCTCGCAACCACAGAGGATACGCAGGATCTTTGCGCGATGGGCAGCTATACCATCCACGAATAGGCATCCTTCTGAAAGCCCGCCTTCGCCTCGTCGGTGAAGGCGGGCTTTCATCTCCCGTGATATCGGCGCTTGTCACTCCGCCCGGCTCCGCGTATCAGCGAATGAAGAGCAGCGGATAATCCGCCAATTCAAAGTGATAGAGCGTCCTTAGCGTGTCCTGTTGGATCTGCAGCGCTCTCATGCCGGGAGGACAAGGTGAGCAGACGGTTTCTATCGATCGGTGAATGCATGGTGGAGCTCTCGCAGGCAGGCGACGGCCTGCTGCGCAAAGGCTTCGCCGGCGATACCTTCAACACCGCCTGGTATGCCCGCGCCTGCCTTGCCGCCGATTGGTCGGTCGATTATTTCACCGCTCTCGGCGACGATGCCATGTCGGAGGAGATGCTGGCCTTCATCGACAAATCAGGCATCGGCACGAGCCTCATCCGCCGCATCAGGGGCAGGACGCCCGGCCTCTATATGATCAACCTGAAAGACGGCGAACGCTCCTTCAGCTATTGGCGCGACAGCTCTGCCGCCCGCAGCCTGGCCGCCGACCCGGATCGTCTGCGCGAGGCGGTGGAAAGCGCTGCCGTTATCTATTTCTCGGGCATCACCCTTGCCATCCTGCCGCATGAGGATGCTGAGACGTTGCTCGCCGAGGTCCGCCGCGCCAAGGCCGCCGGCAAGCTCGTCGTGTTCGATCCGAACATCCGTCCCCGCCTCTGGTCGAGCTACGACGTCATGCATACGACGATCAGCGAGGGCGCCCGCTCCTCCGTGATCGTCATGCCGAGCTTCGACGACGAGGCCGCCCATTTCGGCGACGATTCCATCGAGGCAACGATCCACCGCTATCGCACGCTGGGCGCTGTCGATATCGTCGTCAAGAACGGCGCAGACGGAGTAAGGTTGAATTTTGCCGGCGAGGAGACCTTCGTTCCAGCCGAAAAGGTGAAGAAAGTGGTGGACACCACCAGCGCCGGCGACAGTTTCAACGGCGCCTTCCTTGCCCGCTACCTTGAGACCTCGGACGCACCGGCCGCCGCCCGCTTCGCCGCAAAGGTCGCAGCCCGCGTCGTCAGCGAACACGGCGCATTGGTCGCAAAGGAAAAGCTTGGATTGGATCGCGGCTGAACCCGCGCTGAGAACACCCTACGAACGCTGCCCCCGCCTTGTCGGCATCTCCTGCACCGCGCGCCAGGGAAGCACCGCTGCCTTAGATCCCCGCACGAGCCGAAAACTCCGCTTTACCGGGTCGGGTGCCAGGAAAATCAGGATTTCGAAATCAGGACTTCTTCGGCCGATCGGACTCGCGAACCGCCTCGTCATGATACCAGCAGCTGTCGAGCGCATCGCAGACATCGGCCGCCTCACGCTCCATCAGCCGGGCGCGTTCGAACCGGTTGGTGGCCCGCATCGGCTTGACGGGAAACTGGTAGATCGTTGCGGATTCACGATGGAAACCGGTGGGCATGAGATCGCCTCCATTCAGCACGGCGCATCAACATTCAGGACCATTACCATAGCACAATGCACATAGTTTATGCAAATTGCACAATATATATGCATTGTTGTAATTATAGCCGCTCGACATGCTGACCAGGCCGAAAGCTTCCGCCTATTTGTTCAACACTTCATCATTTCAGCCCTAACGCCTCAATTTTCATCCGATTCCGAAGCGGAAAAGCCGCGTTCTGCTTGAAGATAGGGCCCTCGACCGTCAAATCGGGCTGTTTCTGGAAAAAGAAAAATGCGCGTCGACTGGCTGATTCGCGATTTTTCTTTGGCCCGGCAACTGAACTGGCACGCTACATGCTTTTAAAGCGTCATCCCCTGGCGGTCGGATGCGCTTGCGCGCCGAGATCGTCTCCGGATTTGCTCACCTTCGTAGCATTGAGAGAGTCACGATGACAAAATATAAGCTCGAGTATATTTGGCTCGATGGGTACACTCCGGTACCGAACCTGCGTGGCAAGACGCAGATCAAGGAATTCGACGCATTCCCGACGCTGGAACAGCTTCCGCTCTGGGGCTTTGACGGCTCCTCGACGCAGCAGGCTGAAGGCCGCAGCTCCGATTGCGTGCTGAAGCCGGTCGCCATCTATCCCGACCCGGCCCGCACCAACGGCGCTCTCGTCATGTGCGAAGTCATGATGCCGGATGGCGTCACGCCGCACGCATCGAATGCCCGCGCCACCATCCTCGACGACGAAGATGCCTGGTTCGGCTTCGAGCAGGAATATTTCTTCTACCAGAACGGCCGTCCGCTCGGCTTCCCCGAGCAGGGCTACCCGGCTCCGCAGGGTCCCTACTACACCGGCGTCGGCTATTCGAATGTAGGCGACGTCGCCCGCGAAATCGTCGAAGAACATCTCGACCTCTGCCTCGCTGCCGGCATCAATCACGAAGGCATCAATGCCGAAGTGGCCAAGGGCCAGTGGGAATTCCAGATTTTCGGCAAGGGCTCCAAGAAGGCCGCCGACCAAATCTGGATGGCACGCTACCTCTTGCAGCGCCTGACCGAAAAGTACGGCATCGACATCGAGTATCACTGCAAGCCGCTCGGTGACACCGACTGGAACGGCTCGGGCATGCATTGCAATTTCTCGACCAAGTACATGCGCGAAGTCGGCGGCAAGGCCTATTTCGAAGCGCTGATGGCGCAGTTCGAAAAGAACCTGATGGACCACATCAACGTCTACGGTCCTGACAACGACAAGCGCCTGACCGGCAAGCACGAAACGGCTCCGTGGAACAAGTTCTCCTACGGCGTTGCCGACCGTGGTGCTTCGATCCGCGTTCCGCACTCCTTCGTCAAGAACGACTACAAGGGCTATCTGGAAGATCGCCGCCCGAACTCGCAGGGCTGCCCCTACCAGATCGCTTCGCAGGTTCTGAAGACGATTTCGGAAGTTCCGACAGCAAGCTCGGCTTCCGCTGCCGCTTAACCTCCCAAACGGCGCCGGTCCATGACCGGCGCCGTCATTCTTTCCGTAAGAGAACTGCGATCGACCGCTGACATATTCGCGGGGATCGAGCCGCTAAGGCCCTGCAGATGCTGGCATGCGGCTGTAATATTTCCATCATGGTCATGCCTCAAAATAGAGAAGCGGGAATCGCCGTTCCGGAACCCCGCTTTGGGGTTGAGCGTTGCCAGATCACTGCAACGCAGATGGAAATCGTGACATGTTGCAACGTCCGGCAAACACTTATAGCGGCGAAAGCTGGGCCAGTGCCGCAGCCGCCGGTAATCTGCCGGAACGGCTGGTAATCGTCACCGACGCTTGGCATCCGCAGGTGAACGGCGTCGTGCGCTCGATCGAGAACACCAATCGCGAGCTGGCGAAGATGGGCGTCGAGGTTTCGATGGTGACGCCGGAGCGCTTCCACAGCATCCCCTGCCCGACCTATCCCGAGATCCGCCTGTCGATCGCCAATTACCGCCGCGTCGCCCGCGAGATCGAAAAGCACAATCCTTCCTACGTGCATATCGCCACCGAAGGCCCGCTGGGGCTCACTGCCCGGCGCTGGTGCCTGCGCAAGCGCATGCCCTTCTCGACAAGCTATCACACGCGTTTTCCGGAGTATGTTTCTGCCCGCTTGCCGATCCCGCAGAGCTGGCTCTATGCCTTCGTGCGCTGGTTCCACAATGGCGGTGCCGGTTGCATGGTGGCGACACCGAGCCTTGCCCGCGAGCTATCGGCGCGCGGCATCAAGAACCTGATGCCTTGGACCCGTGGCATCGACGCCTCGCAATTCCACCCCATGCCGCTTGAAGACGAGCCTTTCGGCCTCCCCCGTCCGATCTTCATGACGGTCGGTCGCGTCGCCTTGGAAAAGAACCTGCCGGCCTTTCTCGATCTCGACCTGCCCGGCTCGAAAGTCGTCGTCGGCGACGGCCCGGCGCGCGCCGAACTGGAGCAACGCTATCCCCAGGTACACTTCACCGGCGTGAAATTCGGTGAGGATCTGGCGAAAATCTATGCCCAGGCCGATGTCTTCGTCTTTCCCTCGCTCACCGACACCTTCGGCAATACTATCCTCGAGGCGCTGGCATCGGGCGTTCCGGTCGCAGCTTATCCGGTCACCGGCCCGCTCGACATCATCGGTGAGGACAGTGAAGTCGGGGCACTCGATGCCAACCTGCAGATCGCCTGCCTTGCCGCCCTCTCCGCCTCGCGGCAGAAGGCGCGTGAGCTCGCCATGCAATATTCCTGGGAAGCAGCGACCCTGCAGTTCATCAACAATATCCGCGCCGCCAACGGCATCATCACGCCGAAATGGAAGAAGGCCTGGCAATTTGCCAAATCGCTTCCAAGAAGCAGAAAGCCCGGCGAAACCGCCGGGCCTCTCCCCTCCGCAGACTGATTGGTTTACTTGTGAAGCGCGCTGCGAAGCGTGTCGTTGGCGACCGCAATCGCGCTGCGTGCGGCAGGCGTTTCGGCAATCGCGTTCAGCAGCACGAAGTCATGGATCGTGCCGTTATAGCGCATCGACGTGACCTTGACGCCAGCTTGGCTAAGCTTGCGAGCGTAAGCCTCCCCCTCGTCGCGCAGCACGTCGTTTTCGTCAACGATGACGAGCGCCGGTGGCAGGCCGTTCAGCTGCTCCAGCGAGGCCTGCAGCGGTGAGGCCGTCGGCTCCTTGCGCTTGGCTTCATCAGGCAAATAGGCGTTCCAGAACCACTTCATCGCTTCCTTGGTCAGCCACGGGCCATCGGCGAACTGGTTGTAGGACCCGTTGTCGAAATTGGCGTCGGTGACTGGGTAGAACAGCACCTGCTGATCGATGGCAGGACCGCCGCGTTCCTTGGCAAGCAGTGTCACCACCGCCGCCATGTTGCCGCCGACGCTATCGCCGGCGACCGCGAGCCTGCTGGCGTCGACCTTGAACTCCTTGGCGTGTTCGGCGACATATTTGGTCGCAGCATAAGCCTGCTCGATGGCGACGGGATAGCGGGCTTCCGGCGAGCGTTCGTAATCGACGAAGACGACAGCGGCATCGGCGCCGTTGGCGATCTCGCGCACCAACCGGTCATGCGTATCCGCATCGCCCAAAACCCACCCGCCGCCATGGAAATAGAGAATGACCGGCAGCGTGCCCTTGGCATGTTCCGGGCGGATGATGCGCAGCTTGATGCTGCCTGTCGGGCCTGCCTTGATGACCCTGCCCTCTTCCTGGGCAGCAAGCATCTTCACGTCGCCCTTCTGCGCCCCGGCCAGGACATCGCGGGCATCGGCCGGCGAGAGCGTGTAGATCGGCGCGCCACCGGCAAGCCCGTCGATGAATTTCTGCGTTGCCGGTTCCAGTACCGGATCAGCAAGCGCGCCAGCGGCGGAAGCTGCGAGCAGTGCGACTGCGGAAACTGCGGTCTTGATGGTCGACATTGTCTTGTCCTCTCGGTTTCGATGTTCGTTGTGAACACCGAGTTTATATCGCGCACGATTATTTATCGGACAATTTAAATTTAGTCATGGCTGCCATGCATAAAAATCGCTTCCGATTATTTATTGCGCGATATAAATTTCGTCAGTTTCGGAGACAAGCCATGCAGGATCAACTGAAGCTCGACAATTTCATCTGCTTCGCCGTCTATACGGCAGGCCACGCACTGAACCGCGTCTACAAGCCGCTGCTCGATGCTCTGGGACTTACCTATCCGCAATATCTGGCGATGGTTTCTCTATGGGAGCAGGATGGCCAGACCGTCGGGGGCCTCGGCGAAAAGCTCTTCCTGGAATCGAGCACGCTGACCCCGCTGCTGAAACGCCTGGAAACCGCTGGTTATGTCAGACGCGAACGCAGCCGGGAGGACGAACGCGTCGTCGTCATCCGCTTGAGCGAAGAAGGCCTTCGCCTGAAGGAAAAGGCGATCGGCATTCCCGGCTGCATCGCCGCTGCCAGCGGCCGCGATGCCGTCGATCTCACTCGGCTGCAGAGCGAGATCGTGGCGCTGCGCGAGGCGTTGAATAGAAGCGTGGCTTAGCTGTTGAACAGCAGATGGCTATCACAGAGCTTGTGATAGCCCCTTCTGCCCTGCCGGGCTCGGGGTCGAACCACGGGTCTGACCCGTCCTTCGGACCCCCTACAGGTTGGGAGATCGGCTGGGCGTGATGGCTTCCCCAAACAACTGGCCATCACATGAACCGCAAATTTAAGGCGAGGCATAGCTTCTTGCCGATCTCCCCTTGTGGGGGAGATGTCAGGCAGGCCAAGCGTGTGCCACACGGCACACGCCCTAACTTCACAAAACGCCGGCAATCATTGCAAGCCCAGCTCTACGTCCGCCTCTTCTTGCCTTCGAACGGATTGTCCGGCGAGCGGAAATGGATGCGGATCGGCACGCTCGGCATGTCGAAATCGGCGCGCAAGCCATTGATCAGGTAGCGCGTATAGGATTCCGGCAGCGCATCGGAGCGGGTGCAGGAGATCATGAAAGCCGGCGGGCGGGCTTTGACCTGCGTCATGTATTTCAGCTTGATCCGTCGGCCGGAAACCGCCGGTGGTGGATGTTGGATCTGCTGCGTCTCCAGCCAGCGATTGAGACGCGCCGTCGAAATGCGTTTGTTCCAGACCCTGTCGGTATCGATGATCGACTGCATCAGCTTGTCGAGTCCCCAGCCGGTCTGGCCGGAGATCGGCACGGCGCGGATGCCGCGCGCCTGCGGCAGCAGCCGGTCGGTCTTTTCGCGCAGGTCGGCAAGCACCGCCTGCCGGTCTTCGATCATGTCCCACTTGTTGAAGGCGAGCACGGCCGCGCGCCCCTCGCGCAGCACCAGGTCGACAATCTGCAGGTCCTGCTTCTCGAAGGGGATCGTCGCATCGAAGACGATGACGACGGTTTCGGCGAAGCGGATGGCGCGCAGCGCATCGGCGACCGAGAGCTTCTCCAGCTTCTCGATCACCCGCGCCTTGCGGCGCATGCCTGCGGTGTCGAACATCTTGATGGTGCGGCCACGCCAGTCCCATTCGACCGAGATGGAGTCGCGGGTGATGCCGGCCTCCGGCCCGGTCAAAAGCCTGTCCTCGCCGAGGAAGCGGTTGATTAGTGTCGATTTGCCGGCGTTCGGCCGGCCGACGATCGCCACCCTGAGCGGCTTGGTGTCGTCATAGACGGGCTCTTCGTCCTCGTCCTCACCCGCAGTCTCGGAAATGTCGACGTCGGTGACGGCAACATCTTCCTTCGCATAGGCCCGGTCCTCGCCGATCGCCGCGACGATCGCGTCGCGCAGGTCGATCATGCCCTGTCCGTGTTCGGCCGAAATCGGCGTCGGTTCACCGAGGCCGAGTGTATAGGCGTCGTAAAAGCCGCTGTCGGATCCGCGCGCTTCGGATTTGTTGGCGACCAGCACCACCGGCTTGCCGCGCCGGCGCAGCATTTCCGCAAGGGCGGTGTCCACGGGCGTCAGCCCGCTTTTGGCGTCTACGACGAAAAGCGAAAGATCTGCCTCATCGATCGCCGCTTCTGTCTGCGCGCGCATCCGGCCCTGCAGGCTTTCCGCGTCGGCCTCTTCCAGACCGGCGGTATCGATGATCGTGAAGGTCAGGCCCATCAGCCGCGCATCGCCCGGCCGGCGGTCGCGGGTCACGCCCGGCGTGTCATCGACAAGCGCCAGCTTCTTCCCCACCAGTCGGTTGAAAAGCGTCGACTTGCCGACATTCGGACGACCGACGATGGCGACCGTGAAACTCATTCTTTTTCCTTAAAACTCAGCCCTGTGCGGCGGGCGCCTTGCCGGATGCGGTAATGAGATCAAGCATCATATGGGCGCGATTGGCAACATTGCGCGGGCTATCGGTATCATCGACGATCGACTGGAACCACTGGCGCGCCTGCGCCATGTTGCCGGCCTTATAGGAGGCAAGGCCGAGCGCTTCGCGCGCCGAATGCCGGAAGGCGTTGCCCGGCACGGCCATTTCCTCGATCGCAGCCGAAACCTGCTCGTAGCTGCCATTTTCGATGAGCAGCCAGCCGGCGCGCATTCTGGCGGCATCGCGCACGGCGGCAGGAACACCATTGTCCTTGCCGATCTCGTTGAAGGCGGCGATCGCCGCGCTAGCGTCGCCCTTCTGCGCCTGGACCGTCGCGGCCCGCATGCGCGCCAGCACCGGATAGGCGCCGTGGCCTTCCTTCTCAAGCTTGTCGAGCGCGGCCAGCGCCTCGTCGTTCTTATTCTCGTCGGCAAGCTTCATCGCCGCCAGGAACTGGTCGCCGGTGCCGGAGGAGCGGTTGTTGTCCCAATATTCGTAGACGACCTTGCCGGCGGTGCCGACGACGATCAGGATGGCAACGGCAATGATATAGCGGCCGAACCGGCGCCAGACGCCCTTCATCTGGTCAGACCGCAATTCCTCATTGACTTCACGGATGAAGCTGTCGTCGTTGAATGCCATTCTCGTCTCCGGCCGCGGAAATACCCATACACATGCAAAACGCATATTGTCGGCCTTCTACTCCATTTTGCCGCTGTTGTAAGGGGGATGTGAAAGATTAGAGCAATTCCAGGAAAAGTGCGAAGCGGTTTCCCAGGCAAAGCGCGAAGCGCTTTTGCCGGGAATTGCCTAAAACAAAAAATTAGAGCGGTTCTGCGCTTCCATGAAAAGCTGAACCGCCCTATCCCTAACGCGTCCGACAGGACGCTCTAACACTTTGAATCCGCGCATAATCCTTTCCGAAAATCGGAATCGATTTTTGGGGTTATGCGCCGGTCACATCACGAGCGGCGAGACCCCGATCAACCATTCGTGCAGCTTCCAGATGATCAACGCCCAGGCGACGACGCCGATGACGACGGCATAGAGGTCGTATTTGGCCGAGACGAAGGGCCGGACCACAATCTCGCCCGCCCGCTGCCGCCGTTTGAGCGAGATGCGCAGAATGACGCCCCAGGCGAGAAAGGCTGCAAACAGCAGCACCGAGGACGTCTCGCCATTGGCGAGCAGATGCGCCAGCGCCCAGATCTTCACCGACAGCACCATCGGATGTTTGGTCTTCGTCGCGATATGCCCCGCCGGCAGCAGCGAGGCGACGAGACAGATCAGTGCGATCAACATTAGCGTAATCGCGATATGCGCCGTCCAGACCGGCGGATTGTAAAGCATGCCGGTCACCGCGCGCGCCTGCCCGAAACCGTAGATCAACAGGATCAGCGTGGCCAGACTCGCGATCGAATAGGCCGCCCGCCAGCCCGTCTCGCCGAGGCTTGCGATCATCGAACGCCGGAAACCGGGGGCCACCACCCGCACCAGATGCACTCCGAGGAAAAGTATGATGCCGACGATAAGCAATGTCATTGCGAGTCCCTTCCGTGCCGTTTGTCATGGCTTAGAGCCTTTCCTGGTCAGATTGAAGCATTCTGTTGGCTCAAACGGAGTCGGATGGTCGACCGGCCGGCGCGCGTCGTAGCCCAGTTCTACGGCCAAGCCGGCCGGTCGATCAGCCGGCCCGTTTCAGCCAACCCGAAGGGCCGGGCATCTTTCCGCCAGGATCAAAGGCGATCGGCTCGGACGTACCGTGGGGTATGCCCTTCGCCAATCGCCTCTGCCCTGACGAAAACCTGCTCCGGCAGAATGCTTCAAGCTGACCAGGAAAGGCTCTAACGGCTGGCGTAAATAAATGCCAGCGAGACCGCAGCTTCGCCGCATTTCTGTTAGAGGGAAACCGCGAACAAATTGTCGCGGTGTCCATGTCCCGTTTTTTCCTCTCCGCCTGTCTGGCTGCCTCGTTCCTGCTCCCGGCAACCGCCGAGGCGGCCGACCGGCCGAAACAGCTCGTCATCATTTCCTTCGACGGCGCCCACGACAATGCGCTGTGGTTGAAGAGCCGCGAGATGGCCGCGAAGAACGGCGCCCACTTCACCTATTTCCTCTCCTGCACCTTCCTGATGAACGATGCGGCGAAGAAGGCCTATCAGGCGCCGCACCAGAAACGCGGAAAATCCAATGTCGGCTTCGCCCAGAGCGACGACGAGATCCGCGAACGCCTTGGCAATATCTGGCACGCCCATCTTGAAGGCCACGACATATCGAGCCATGCCTGCGGCCACTTCGACGGCCGCCAATGGAGCGAGGCCGACTGGTCGGCCGAATACGCGACCTTTCACGCGACGCTGAAGAATGCCTGGAAGAGCGTCGGCCTCGAGGAGCCGGCCGGCTGGCAGGATCTGGTCGACCACGGCATCAAGGGCTTTCGCGCCCCCTATCTCTCGGCGACAGCGGGCGCCGACATGACCGCCGCAGAAAAGAAGGCGGGTTTCAGCTATGATGCGAGCCTTGTCACCAAGGGCCCGGCCATGCCCGTCGAGGAAGACGACATCATCCGCTTCGGCCTGCCGCTGATCCCCGAAGGCCCGAATGAAAAGCCGATCATCGGCATGGACTACAATCTCTTCGTCCGCCATTCCAAGGGCGAGGAAGACACGGCCGATTCCGCTGAATTCGAGGCGCGCGCCTATGCCGCCTTCAGGGAGGCATTCGACAAGCAGTATGCCGGCGCCCGCATCCCGCTCCAGCTCGGCTTCCACTTCGTCGAAATGAACGGCGGCGCCTACTGGCGCGCCCTCGACCGCCTGGTCAGCGACGTCTGCCACCGGGCTGACGTCGCCTGCATCAGCTATTCGGAAGCGATCCCGATGATCGAGGCGCGCGGGAAGCTGGAGCGGGCGTCGGGTCTCTGACGGCGTGGCACCACATCAGGATTGATGGCACCATCGCCGAGACGGCGTATCATGCCGCCCCTCATCGCCCTACGGGGCATCTCTCCCCAAGGGGAGAAGGAGGAATCGAGACCCTGCGGCAAGTCTCTTCTCCCCAACGGAGGGAAGGTGCCGGCGGGCAGATGAAGAGCCCCACGCGCCGACATTTGGATCACGGACAAGTCCCGTCCATCAACCGTCAGCATGCACGACGCCCGCGTCACGCTCCAGGTAGCGCTGGTCGATATCCGGCAGCGGCTCGTCGTCGATTGCCGCTTCGAAGGCCTTGAGGCGCTTGTGGATGGAGAGCAGCTCGATGATCGTTGTCCAGGAGTTGACGAGATACTGGAACGAGTTGCTGACCTGTCCGAAGGCGGTCGAGATCTGCTGGAAGATCCCGTAGGTGATGGCGCCCGCCACGATCGTCGGCACCAGCATGAAGACCACGAAGAGCGCGTCGGCCTGGATATAGAAATAGCGGGCGACATTGAAATACATGTAATGAAAATACATCCGGTAATAGTTCCTACGAACGTTACCGAAGAGCTCACTGACTGTCAGCGGCTGAGCCCGTTCCGCATGGTCCTCGCCATAGACCAGTTCCTTGCGATAGGCTGCTTCGACGCGCTGGTTGCGGAAGTTCAGGCCCGGCAGCTTGACACCGGCGACCGCCAGCAGAACCGTGCCGAACGCCGACCAGAAGAGCGCCAGCCAGAAGAGTGAATTCGCCACCGGGCCGACGAATGGCAGTTCCGTCACATAATGCGATAGCGCCAGAAGGATCGGCAGGAATACCACGAGCGTCATCACCGAGTTGATGAGGCTGATACCAAGACCTTCGAGCGTGCTCGAAAAGCGCATCGTGTCTTCCTGAACGCGCTGTGAGGCACCTTCGATGTGACGCAGCTTTTCCCACTTCGACATATAGAAATTGTTCATCGCTGTTCGCCAGCGGAAGATGTAGTGGCTGGTGAAGAAGTCGGTCATGATCGACACGAACATGCTGAGAAATGCGATCTGACAAAAGATCCACATCAGGCTGTAGAAATTGTCGACGGAAATGCCCGGCTGCTTCGACAATGCGTTCTGCAGAAGATCGCCGAACGGCCGGCGCCAGTTGTTGATCACCACGGTGATCTGAACGCCGAAATAGGTCACGAAGATGATCAGTGCCGAACCCCAGATCGACCACAGTTTCCAGGGGTGGCGCAGCGCCTTCAGATGCCATGCGCCGCAGAAGATCACTGCCGAAAGGAAGAAATAGCTGTAAAACCAGACGTTTTCTGGGAGCAGGAAAAACGAAAGGTCGATCGGCTGCTGTTCCTCGGCAACCGGTGCGAAGCCCAGCGATGCGCCGAGACCGGCAGCGAAGAGATACCAGCCGGCAATGGAAATCAGGGTCCAAACGACGAGTGAAGTAAAGAACGCCTTTGGCTGTGGAAAAAAGGAATGAAACACGGGAGGGCTTTGCTTTCCTGAACTGTGAGTCTCGGGAGTGTCGTGGAACACGGATTGTGCCGGAAACTAAGGCAGTTCCAAGGAAGCAGCAATGGGTTCGGCCCATTGTTACGGAGATGTAACCGGTTAAGCGATTTTCCTGATCACCGGCATGACAAGCGCTGCGCAGGCGACGAGCGCGATGGCGGCAATCACCGTCGGGACGGTGAAACTGCCGCTGCGCTCGGCAATCCAGCCGGCAACAACAGGCCCGACGATCTGGCCGACGCCGAAGGCGGCCGTCATCATCGCCAGGATCCGCCGCGGGCTCTGAGGCGAAAGCTTGCGGCCGATCTGCAGCCCGTAAGCCGTGATCGCCAGGAAGGTCGCCCCAAACAGCGCCCCGCCGATCAGCGGTGCGACGGCAGGCGGCAGCGCCACGGTCGCGGCCACGCCCGCGGCCTCGACCAGAAGGGCCGCGACATAGACGCCGCCAAGCCCCAGCGATCTGACCAGTGGCTTCCAGGCAAACAGCGCGACCGCCGCCGTCAGGCCGGCGATGAACCAGCAGAGGAATTCGACGAAGGGCCCGGTTGCAGAAAGGCGCGCGATGGTGACGAGGAAGGTCGCGGTGATGACGTAGCCGAAACCGAACAGGCCGTAGGAGAGCGTCAGCAGCACCATCGGCTGGTTCCAGACCAGCGCCGGTTCCCTGCCCGCCTGCGCCGATTGCGCCGGCGCCGCCGGCAGCAGCAGGAAAACGACGACGAGGCTTGCCGCGCAATAGAGCGCCCCGCCGATCCAGTCGGCCCGCCAGCCGCCCGACCCATCGTGAAAGCCGAGGCCGATCAGAAACACCATGACTGAGGACAGCGCGATACCCACTCCCGGCCCACCAAAATGCGCCGCCTGCACGTGGTCATTGCCGGCAGCAGCTCCGTGACTGAGCACGATCGACGAGGTGAAGACCAGCGCAAAAGCGCTGGCGAGGCCGGCCAGGAAGCGGATGACAGAGAAGATCGCGACGGAATCGGTGGCAGCCATGGCGGCAAGCAGGATCGCCGTTGCCAGCAGCGACAGCAGCGCAACCAGCCGCTCCCGACCCGCCGCCCAGCCATAGGCGGCAAGCACTGCGCCGACGAGATAACCGACGAAATTCGCCGACGCAATGAAGCCGGCATCCGCGGCCGAAAGCGGCACGCCGCTGATCATGCCCGGCAGGATGGGAGTATAGGAGAAGCGCCCGAAGCCCATGGCGGCCGCCATCGCAACGGCGCCGGCAGCGGCAGTGGAGACAAGGTTCGGCCGGGAGTGACGGGTGCGCTCGAGCATGCAGCGCTTATCGCGCCGCAACATCCGCACCACAATCAAGTAATTCTGATCGATCGATCAATTTCCCCGAACGTCAAAAATTCTCGGCCGCACTTGAAAGCAGTTATCGTAAGATATATGTTTTACGACATAGCTAACGATACATCCAACGATGAAAGGAAGGGCAATGAGAGGTTTTAAAGGCGGCATGTTCGGCGGAGATTTCCGCATGGGCCGCAAATTCGCGGCGGGCGATCTGCAGCTCGTCATCCTGGCACTGCTCGCTGAGCAGCCGCGCCACGGCTACGAATTGATAAAGATATTGGAAGAACGTTCGGGCGGCTTCTATGTGCCGAGCCCAGGCGTCATCTATCCCGCACTCACCTATCTCGAGGAAACTGGCCTTGCCGAGGTGGAGGCTGAGGGCGCCAAGAAGCTCTACCGCATCACCGAGGCCGGCCGCAGCCGCGTCGAGGAAAACCGCGCCATGATCCTGCATACCTTCGCCAAGCTGGAACGCATCGGCGAGAAGATGGCCCATGTGAAGCGCGTCTTCGAAACCGATCGTCACGGCGCCGACGAGGGCGATGACGGCGATTTCATGCAGGATGGCGGCGATATTCGCGCCGCCCGCATGCTGCTGCGCTCAGCCCTGCGCATGCGCTATCCCTGGTCGAAACCCGAAGCCGCCCGCATCGCCGGCATATTGGAACGTGCCGCCACCGAAATTCTGCAGGGCGGCAGGCCGGAAACGCGGGGGTGAAGACGGGGTTGGCGCCGACGTGCGTCGGGTTCGAGGACGCCGCGCCCCCCAAGAGAGCCTCTCATCCTGGTGCGCCCCGCAGGGGCCTCGAAGGGCGAGGCGGGTGTACTGACGCCGGATGAATGCAAGAAGCGACAAGCAAGTATGATCCTTCGAGGCTCCGCCCTACAGGCTGCGCACCTCAGCAACGGCAACCTACAAGGATGAGGAACGTTGGCGAGCTGCCCCTACCCCCGCGCATCCGGCAAGGTCAAAACCACCGGGCCGTTGCGAGTCGCCACCACCGTGTGCTCATATTGCACGGTCGGCGCCTTGGGATCGGCATAGAGTGTCCAGGCATCGTCGCCGCCCTCGGCCCATGTCGCGCCGAGCGAAAGGAACGGCTCGACGGTGAAGACGAGGCCTTCCGTCATCATCCGCTTTTCCGAAGGGTCCGGCCAGGTCGATAGCTCGGCCGGCTCCTCGTGCAGCGATCGCCCGACCCCGTGGCTCGCCAGATTGGCGACCAGCGTATAGCGGTTCTTCTGCGCAAAGGCGCCGACTGCGGTGCCGATCTTGGCCAGCGGTTCGCCCGATTTCACCTGGTTGAGCCCGACCCAAAGCGCTCGCTTGCCGTCGCGGCAAAGCCGTTCGATCTTCGGCTTGACCGGCGGCATCGCGAAGGAGGCGCCGGTATCGGCGAAGAAACCGTCCTTCTCCGCCGAAACGTCGATATTGATGAGATCGCCGGCGCGGATGACGCGCGGGCCGGGAATGCCGTGGGCGATTTCCTCATTGATGCTGATGCAGGTAGCACCCGGAAACTGGTAGCAGAACTCCGGCGCCGAGCGCGCACCTGAATCCTCGAGCACCTTGCGGCCGATCCCGTCGAGCTCCAGCGTCGTCATGCCGGGCTCCATCGCTGCCGCCATCACCTGGATGGCGTTGGCGCAGATGCGGCCGATCTCCTTGAGCTTTGTCAGTTCGTCGTCGTTTGCGATAACCATTCGTCTGTCCCGGCCGTGCGCAGGGCGGCCGCGGCCACCTCAAGCTGAGGCTTTCGCCCCTTCACCCTTTTCAGTCAATGCCTTTCTGACGATCGGCGCGACTTTCGTCCCGTACAGTTCAATACCACGCATGATCTGATCATGCGGCATCAGGCCGATCGCCATCTGCAGCAGGAAGCGGTCGTTCCTGAAAAGCGCGTGATGGGCGATGATCTTTTCGGCGACCGCCTCGGGATCGCCAACGAAGAGCGCGCCGTTCGGCCCGCGCGACATATCGAAATGCGCCCGGTTCGTCGGCCCCCAGCCGCGCTCGCGGCCGATGCGGTTCATCACTTCGGCCTGCGGCCCGTAAAACTGGTCGGCGGCGGCCTCCGTCGTATCGGCGATAAAGCCATGGACATTGATGCTGGTCTTCAGCTTCGCCTGGTCCTGCCCTGCCCGGCGCGCAGCCTCGCGGTAGAGATCGAAGAGCGGCGCGAAACGGCGTGGCTCACCACCGATGATCGCCAGCGCCACCGGCAGCCCGAGCGCCCCGGCGCGCGCCACCGACTGCGGCGTGCCGCCGACGGCGACCCAGAGCGGCAGCGGATCCTGCAGCGGCCTGGGATAGACGCCGCGCCCGTTGATCGGCGCGCGAAGCTCGCCCTTCCACTCCACAACCTCGCTGTCGCGCAGCGCCAGCAGCAGATCGAGCTTCTCCTCGAAAAGCTGGTCGTAGTCTTCGAGATTATAGCCGAATAGCGGGAAGGACTCGATGAAGGAGCCACGCCCGGCCATGATCTCTGCCCGGCCGTTGGAGAGCAGGTCGAGCGTCGAAAACTGCTGGAAGACGCGCACCGGATCGTCGGAGGAGAGCACGGTGACCGCACTGGTCAGCCGGATGTTCTTGGTTTTGACCGCGGCCGCGGCCAATACGACAGCAGGAGCGGATGCCGCATAGTCCGGCCGATGATGCTCGCCGAGCCCAAAGACATCGAGCCCCACCTGGTCGGCGAGCTCGATTTCCTCGATCAGGTTCTTCAGCCGCTCCGCCCCTTCGACACCTCTGCTGCCGGCAGGGCTCGGATTGACGTCGGCAAATGTGTAAAGCCCCAGTTCCATCATCGGCATCCTATTGAATTCCCGGCTGAGATAAGGATGGCTGGGATGGAGCGCAAATACAAATTGTGGAACGGAATGTTCGAGAATTTCGATGGCGGCATGATGTGTTTGGTGATCAGGCAGAGCGATCGATTAATTCGAATCTGAATTCAACCACTTCGAAGCGCCGGCGGATTCATCTTTCGAACCGCCTTAGATCGTACTTGAAGCGGCTGGACGGCGCACCCTCGCCGCGCCGTCCAGCCGCCGCTCACATCTTCGCCAGCAGCTCCGCCAGCTGATCGGCAGCCTTGCCCCACCCTTCGTGGAAGCCCATCTTCTCATGCGCTTCCTTGTCCTCGGCGCGCCAGTGCAGCGCCTTGGCCGTATATCTGGTGCGACCGTTGCCCAGATCTTCGAGCAGGATGACACCTGTAAAGAAAGGTTTCTCGGATGGTACCCAGGCGCTGGTATAGGCATCTGTGAAGACGATCTTCTC
This sequence comes from Rhizobium sp. BK112, assembly GCF_014193215.1. NCBI lineage: Bacteria > Pseudomonadati > Pseudomonadota > Alphaproteobacteria > Hyphomicrobiales > Rhizobiaceae > Rhizobium > Rhizobium sp. BK112. The sequence continues at coordinate 304,455 of NZ_JACHYZ010000001.1, read as the reverse complement.
ATTCTCGATGATCTCGAGATAGACGCCGCGGTTCGGATACTGATTGCCCTCGGGATCATGCATGACGACGAGACTGGAACCGCCGGGGCGGACGTCGAGCGTTGCGTCCGCCACACCCCAGGGACGCGGCACGAACCACTGCTTCAGCAGATCGGGATTGGTCCATGCCTTGTAGATCTTCTCGCGTGGCGCGTCGAATTCGCGCACGAGGACGAGTTCATGTTGCGTGCTGGCGGTCATTGCGACATCTCTCCATTTGAATGAAACCTGTCTCCTGTCAGGTTGTTACAAGGACGTGTCGACGTTCGCCGTTCCGACAGCGTACCGGCCTTTTCGGATTTTATTTTGCGATCGGCTGCGTGGCCTCTTCCTGCATCTTGTCGATCTGCCTGCGGATATGGGCGGCCTCGGCGGCCGAGTGGGCCAGGGCAATGGCGCGCTCGAAGGCTTCGCGCGCCTGGCTGGTCAGGCCAAGCTGCTTCAGCAGCCCGCCCCGTAAGCCGTGGTAGTAAAAATAGCCGCCGAGTTTTTCGCCAAGCGGATCGATGAGATCGAGCGCATCCTGTGCACCTTGGAGCTTGGAGACGACGACGGCCCGGTTGAGCGTTATTACAGGCGACGGCTGAAGGCGCTCCAGCGCGCGGTAGAGCAGGTCGATCTCCACCCAGTCGGTATCCCCAGCGCGTTTTGCCCGGGAGTGAACGGCGGCGATGGCTGCCTGCAACTGATAGGGGCCGGGCCGACGATGGCGCAGCGCCTTGTCGAGCAGCGCTAAGGCCTCGTTGATGAAGGGCTGGTTCCAGAGCGACCGGTCCTGATCCTCGAGCAGCACGATCTCGTCCTCGGCGCTGAAGCGCGCCGGCCGGCGCGAGATCTGCAGGAGCATGAGCGCAAGCAGCCCCATCAGCTCCGGTTCCGACGGGAAGATATGCAGCATCAACCGAGCCAGCCGGATCGCCTCGTCGCTGAAGGCAGCCGCCTCATGCCGGGGATCGGCCTGGCTGTAGCCCTCGTTGAAGATCAGATAGATCATCGTGCTGACGATCGAGAGCCGTTCGGCCCTTTCCTCAGGGCTCGGCGTTTCGAAAGGCACCCCTGCCTTGGCGACGCGCGCCTTGGCCCGGGTGATGCGCTGCTCCATGGCGCTTTCGGACACCAGGAAGGCACGCGCGATCTGCGGCACCGAAAGGCCGGAGACGATGCGCAGCGCCAGGGCGATCTGTTGGGTCGCCGGCAGGTCCGGGTGGCAGCAGATGAAGAGAAGCCGCAGAATATCGTCGCGATAATGGGAATCATCGAGCCGCTCGACAATATCGCTTTCGGCATCCTCGGTATCGGAGATGACGTCCTCATCCGGCAGAGCCTGGGTCTTCGCCCGCTTGCGCACAGCATCGATGCCGCTGTTTCGACCGACGAAGATCAGCCAGGCTGTGGGGTCACGTGGCGGCCCTTTCTCCGGCCATGTCCGGATCGCCCTCAGGCACGCCTCCTGAAACGCCTCTTCCGCGATATCGAGATTGCGGAAATAGCGCAGCAGCGCGCCGAGCGCCTTCGGGCGGGCCGATGCAAGCGCGAGGTCGATCCAGGCAATGTCTGTCATGATGAAGCATCTCCGGGCCTGAAGACGTAGAAAGGCCGAATTTCGTAAGAGGTGGAACCTGGATTGACGGATGAAAGCTGCTTCGAGAAGGCGATCGCCTCGTCGAGCGTTTCGAAGTCGACCACATAGAAGCCGAGAAGCGCCTCCTTCGTTTCCGCAAAGGGCCCGTCGATGACCAAGGGTTCGTCCTTGCCCTTGCGCACGGTGGTCGCAGCGGTCGTCGGCATCAACCGGCCGACGGGGCCGAGTTTGCCGGATGCGGCAAGCGGCTCCTGCACGGCATAGAGTTTCTCCATGACGGCAGCTTCCTCCTCCTTGCTCCAGGCAAAGACGGTTTCCTCATGGGCGTAACAAAGGATTGCATAAAGCATCGCTCACTCCTCTTTCCGAATGACGAAGGAGTACCGCCTTGACCGACAGCGCGCATCAAAAAATTATGGGCGGAGATTCGTGATCTCCGGAGCACGGGCGGCGCCGTAGCTGAAGAATAGCGGTGCATCTCCTGGGACGAACGGAACTACATCCCGCTGATCACCCCTCGCTCAAGGTCCGCTTGACCGCGTTCTTCCAGCCCTTGAGCTTTGCCGCCCGCAGCTTCTCATCCATATCGGGCTCGAACCGCCGATCCCGCTTCCACCTCGCCGAAAAACCGTCCTTGTCCGGCCACACCCCTGCCCGGCTGCCGGCGAGCCAGGCGGCCCCCAGCGCCGTCGTCTCGAGAATGACCGGGCGGTCGACCGGGGCATCGAGCAGGTCGGCAAGGCGCTGCATCGTCCAGGTTGAAGCGACCATGCCGCCGTCGACGCGCAGCACCGTGTCTTCCGTGCCGTTCTTCCAGTCCTTTTGCATGGCGTCGAGCAGGTCACGGGTCTGGTAGCAGACGGCTTCCAGTGCCGCCCGGGAGAGCTCCGCCGGACCGCTGTTGCGCGTCAGCCCGAAAATTGCACCGCGCGCCTTGGCATCCCAGTGCGGCGCGCCGAGGCCGGTGAAGGCGGGCACGAGATAGACTTCCTGTGTCGGATCGGCCTTTTCGGCCAGCGCGTTGGTTTCGGCGGCGCTGTCGATGATGCCGAGCCCGTCCCGCAGCCATTGCACGGCGGCACCCGCGATAAAGATCGAACCCTCCAGCGCATAGGTCGTCTCGCCGTTCAGGCGATAGGCGATGGTGGTCAGCAGCCGGTTTCTGGAACGCACCATATCGGCGCCGGTGTTGAGCAGTGCGAAACAGCCGGTGCCGTAAGTCGATTTCATCATGCCCGGCGCAAAACACGCCTGGCCGATGGTCGCCGCCTGCTGGTCACCGGCAACACCGAGAATCGGGATCGCTGCACCGAAGATGTCGGGATTGACCGTGCCGAAATCGGCGGCGCAATCCTTGACCTCCGGCAGCATGGCGGCCGGCACCCTCAGAATGTCGAGCAGATCCTCGTCCCACGCATTTTCGGCAATATTGTACATCAGCGTGCGCGAGGCATTGGTGGCATCGGTGACGAAGCTCTTGCCACCCGTCAGCCGCCAGATCAGGAAAGTGTCGATCGTGCCGAAGCAGAGATCGCCCCTGGCGGCGCGTGCCCGCGCGCCCTTTACGTTAGCCAGCATCCAGGAAAGCTTCGTGCCGGAAAAATAGGGATCGAGGATCAGGCCGGTCTTCTTGGTGAACAGCCGCTCCAGATCCTGCCTTTTCAGATTGTCGCAATAGCTTGCCGTGCGCCGGTCCTGCCAGACGATGGCATTCTGGATCGGTCGCCCTGTTTCGCGCTCCCAGACGACGACGGTCTCGCGCTGGTTGGTGATGCCGAGTGCTGCGAGATCCTTGGCCTCGATCCCGGCGTCGCGCAACGCCATGTGGACGGTGGAGACGACCGAATCCCAGATTTCCTCGGGATCATGCTCGACCCAGCCGGAACGCGGATAGATCTGGGTGAATTCCTTCTGGCCCTTGCCGGCGATACGCATATCGCCGTCAAAGACGATCGCCCGCGTCGATGTCGTTCCCTGATCGATCGCCAGAACATATCCGCTCATGAAAACCCTCCCTCAACATGTCAATTGTCGAGGCAAATCAATAGGACACGGATGCGGGCGAGAAAAGCGAATAAAGCGGAATTGCCAGCCCGACGGCTTTGGGCATAACCTCGCAAATAACGCTGCAACGCAGCATCGCGATTTCAGGAGTGAAAAGCATGAGCAGAACAGTCGTCGTCACCGGCTCCACCAGCGGCATCGGCCTTGCGATCGCCACGGCCTTCGCCGAAATGGGCGACAACGTCGTCATCAACGGCTTCGGAAAGGCCGATGAAATCAAGGCGATCGTCGAGCGGCTTGAATCATTGTCCAAAGGCCGGGCGATCTATCATCCGGCCGACATGACGAAGCCCGCCGAGATCGCCGACCTGATCGAAACGGCTGACAAGACCTTCGACACCGTCGACGTCCTGGTCAACAATGCCGGCATCCAGCATGTCGAGAAGATCGAGGATTTCCCGGTCGAAAAATGGGATCAGATCATCGCGATCAATCTGTCGAGCTCCTTTCATACCATGCGCGCCGCGATCCCGCTGATGAAGGCCAGGAAGTACGGCCGCATCATCAACATCGCCTCGGCCCACGGGCTCGTCGCCTCCCCCTTCAAATCCGCCTATGTCGCGGCAAAACATGGTATATTAGGCCTGACGAAGACGGCAGCACTTGAACTTGCCGAATTCGGCGTGACCGTAAACGCCATCTGCCCCGGCTATGTGCTGACACCGCTCGTCGAGAAGCAGATCCCGGATACCGCCAAAGCCCGCGGCATGACCGAGGAGCAGGTGAAGAGCGAAGTCATCCTCAAGGCGCAGCCGACGCGTGAATTCGTCAAGGCCGAGGAAATCGGTGCACTGTCGCTCTACCTCGCCAGCGACGCGGCCCGCCAGGTGACCGGAACGCATATCTCGATTGACGGTGGCTGGACGGCGGCTTAACCATTTGGAAAAAATAACCGGGAATATCATGAACGACAGCATCCGCTTCATCCTGAATGGCGAGGACATCACGCTCACCGATGTCAGGCCGACCGAGACGCTTCTCGATTTTCTGCGGTTGAAGCGACGGCTGACAGGCACCAAGGAAGGATGTGCGGAAGGCGATTGCGGCGCCTGCACCGTGCTCGTCGGGCGGCTTGCCGACGGTAAGCTCGCCTATGAATCCGTCAATGCCTGCATCCGTTTCATCGGTTCACTGCACGCCACCCATGTGGTGACGGTCGAGCATCTCGCCGGCAGGGACGGCGCGCTGCATCCGGTGCAACAGGCATTGGTCGATTGTCACGGCTCGCAATGCGGCTTCTGTACCCCGGGCTTCGTCATGTCGCTCTATGGCCTGTGGCTGACCAGGGAAAACCCCAGCCGCTACGAGATCGAAAAGGCGCTGCAAGGCAACCTCTGTCGTTGCACCGGCTATGAGCCGATCGTCAAGGCTGCCGAGCAGGTGAGCCTGATGCGGCCAAGCACCCTCTTCGATCCGCTGGAACGGACGCGATCCGAAATCGTCGCCCGGCTCTGGGCGATGCAGGCGAGCGGCACGATCCGGATTGCCAATGGCGACGACCGGCTGATCGTGCCGGCTTCGGTCCAGGCGCTCGCCGAAGTCCTCTCGCAGGAGCCTGATGCGATTATCGTCGCCGGCGCGACGGATGTCGGCCTCTGGGTGACGAAGCAGATGCGCAGGCTGAGCCCGGTGGTTTTCATCAGCCACCTCAGCGAATTGCAGTCGGTTGGGGAAGGCGAGGATGGCATCACCATCGGCGCCGGCGTCAGTTACACCAAGGCTTTCGAGGCGATCTCCAAGAAAATCCCCGCGCTCGGGCGGCTGATCGACCGCATCGGCGGCGAGCAGGTGCGCAATATGGGCACGATCGGCGGCAATATCGCAAACGGTTCGCCGATCGGCGATAGCCCACCGCCGCTGATCGCGCTCGGCGCGACGCTGACGCTGCGGTCCCTGCAAGGCCAGCGCAGAATGCCGCTCGAGGATTTCTTCATCGCCTATGGCAAGCAGGACCGGAAACCCGGCGAATTCGTGGAAAGCGTTTTTGTGCCCTATCCGGCAGCAACCAGCCGCTTTGCCGCCTACAAGATCACCAAGCGTCGCGACGAGGACATCACCGCCGTGCTCGGCGCCTTCCTGCTGACGCTCGACGATGCCGAGATGATCACCGATATCCGCATCGCCTACGGCGGCATGGCGGCAACGCCGAAACGCGCCCGCACGGTGGAGGCCGAACTGATCGGCAAACCATGGACGGAAGCGACGATCGAGGCGGCCCGTCCCGCCTTCGACGCCGATTACCAGCCGCTGACCGACTGGCGCGCCTCGGCGGAATACCGCCAGCTGACGGCAAAGAACCTGCTGACGCGGTTCTACCTCGAGACCGTCGGCGCGCCGGCGGAACTGAAGCGGTTCGAGGAGGTGGCGTGATGGAAAGATTGACCGTCGGCGCTGAGCCGCGAGCGCCCGGAGCATCGGCTGCGGGCAATCTCTCGACAGGGAGGCGCTAATGGACAAGTCCACCTTCGACGACCGCAAGGTTATCATATCAGGCCCGATGCACGGCGCGCTGCGGCATGATTCCGCGCATAAGCACGTCACTGGAACCGCCGATTATATCGACGACATTCCGGAACCCGCAGGCCTGCTGCACGGCGCCCTCGGCCTCTCCGACCGGGCGCATGCCGAAATCGCCGGCATCGACCTTTCCGCCGTCGCCGCCTATCCCGGCGTCGTATGGGTCTTCACCGGCAAGGACGTGCCCGGCGTCAACGACGTCAGCTCGAACGGCAGCCATGACGAGCCGCTGCTGGCCGAAACTTTAGTTCAGTTCCACGGCCAGCCGATCTTTGCCGTCATCGCCGAAACGCGCGACGCTGCCCGCCGCGCCGCGCGGCTGGCAAAGATCGACTATCGCGACCTGCAGCACTGGAGCGATATCGATGGTGCGCTCGCCAATGGCAGCCCGCTGGTCATCACCCCGATGACGCTCAGGCGCGGCGAGCCGGAAACGGAAATGACCAATGCCGCCATGCGTCTGAAAGGTCAGATGCGCATCGGCGGACAGGAGCATTTCTACCTCGAAGGCCATATCGCCGTAGCGATCCCCGGCGAGGACGACGAGGTCACCGTCTGGTCCTCGACGCAGCATCCGAGTGAGATCCAGCACATCGTCGGCCATGTGCTCGATATCCCGTCCAACGCCGTGACCGTTAATGTGCGCCGCATGGGCGGCGGCTTCGGCGGCAAGGAGACGCAGGGCAATCAGTTCGCAGCACTCGCCGCCATCGCCGCCAAGAAGCTCGGCCGCGCGGTCAAGTTCCGCCCGGACCGCGACGAGGACATGAGCGCCACCGGCAAGCGCCACGATTTCCTCGTCGATTACGAACTCGGCTTCGACGCCGAAGGTCGCATCCACGCGGTCGACGCGACCTATGCGGCCCGCTGCGGCTTCTCCTCCGACCTCTCCGGACCGGTGACCGACCGCGCCCTCTTCCATGCTGATTCCAGCTACTTCTACCCCCATGTGCATCTGGTCTCGAAACCGCTGAAAACGCACACCGTTTCCAACACCGCCTTCCGCGGTTTCGGCGGGCCGCAGGGCATGCTCGGCGCCGAGCGCTTCATCGAGGAGATCGCCTATGCCCTCGGCAAGGATCCTCTCGACGTCCGCAAGCGGAATTTTTACGGCCAGCCGGGCTCCGGGCGCACGCTCACCCCTTACCATCAGGAGGTCGAGGACAATGTCATCGCCCGCGTCGTCGAGGAGCTGGAAGAGACCGCCGGATACCAGGCGCGGCGCAACGCCATCATCGCCTTCAACCGCGACAGCCGCTATATCAGAAAGGGCATCGCGCTGACGCCGGTCAAATTCGGCATCTCCTTCACCATGACCGCCTTCAACCAGGCCGGCGCCCTCGTCCACATCTATCAGGACGGCTCGATCCATCTGAATCATGGCGGCACCGAAATGGGCCAGGGCCTCTACACCAAGGTGGCGCAGGTGCTGGCCGACAGCTTCCAGGTCGATATCGACAGGGTGAAGATCACCGCGACGACAACGGCCAAGGTGCCGAACACCTCGGCGACGGCGGCCTCCTCCGGCTCGGATTTGAACGGCATGGCAGCCTTCGACGCCGCCCGCCAGATCAAGGAACGGCTGGTGGCGTTTGCTGCCGAAAAATGGGATGTGGCGCCTTCCGACATCGTCTTCCTGCCGAACCGGGTGCGCGCCGGCGAGATCGAGATTCCCTTTCCCGATTTCATCAAGCAGGCCTATTTCGCCCGCGTCCAGCTTTCCGCCGCCGGCTTCTACAAGACGCCGAAGATCCACTGGGACCGCAAGGCCGGCCGCGGCACGCCCTTCTATTATTTCGCCTACGGCGCCTCCTGCACCGAGGTGTCGATCGACACGCTGACGGGCGAATATCTGATCGACCGTACCGACATCCTCCACGATGTCGGTCGCTCGCTGAATCCGGCGATCGATATGGGCCAGGTCGAAGGCGCCTTCGTGCAGGGCCTGGGCTGGCTGACGACGGAAGAACTCTGGTGGGACGACAAGGGCCGGCTGCGCACTCACGCCCCCTCGACCTACAAGATTCCGCTCGCCTCCGACCGTCCAAAGATCTTCAACGTGCGCCTCGCCGAATGGTCGGAGAACGCTGAGGCCACCATCGGTCGCTCCAAGGCGGTCGGCGAACCACCCTTCATGCTGGCGATCTCGGTGCTGGAGGCACTGTCGATGGCGGTGGCGAGTGTGGCCAACTACAAGGTCTGCCCGAGGCTGGATGCGCCGGCGACGCCCGAGCGGGTACTGATGGCAGTCGAGCGGATGAAGCGGGTGTAGGAGATGCGAATGCGTCCCGCTTGTTTATTGGCCTCGGCGGCTGATCGGGGCGGGCAGAGAGACTGGAACCGCCGTGAGACACCCACGAACCTACCGGTCATTCACCCATGACCGCCATCCGCCGCTTCCTCGCCGCCCACCCGGACAGCATCCTCATCGACATCACCGGCACACAAGGTTCGACCCCGCGTGAGGTGGGCGCTTTCATGCTGGTCTCGCAAACCGCCTTATGGGGCACGATCGGCGGCGGCCGGTTCGAGTTCATGGCGATCGGCAATGCGCGAGACATGCTGGCGGGAACCGGCGGGATGGCGGAGATGGATATCCCGCTCGGGCCCGACATCGGCCAATGCTGCGGCGGGCGCACGCAATTGCGGTTTCGCCGGGTGACACAGGCGGTTGCCGAAGAAATCGAAGTCAGGCTTGCCGGCGAGACCGAGCGTCTGCCGGAGGTCTATCTCTTCGGCGCCGGTCATGTCGGTCGGGCGCTGGCCGCGGCCTTGGCGCCGTTGCCGCTGTCAATCACGGTCGTCGAGACGCGGCAGGAAGAAATCACCAGCCTGCCTCCCGAAACGAAGACGCGGCTCGTGCCGATGCCGGAAGCGCTGGTGAAGGATGTTGCGGCCGGCGGCGCGCTGGTCATCCTGACGCACGACCATGCGCTGGATTTCCTCATCGCCCGCGAGGCGCTGGAACGGACCGACCTCGCCTATATCGGCATGATCGGCTCGGCGACGAAGCGCGCCACGTTCGTAAGCTGGCTTTCCCGCGAGGGCGGCGGAGAACGTGGCTGGACAGAACGCCTGACGCTGCCGATCGGCGGCTCGGCGGTCAGGGACAAGCGCCCTGAGGTGATCGCCGCCATGACCGCCGCCGAAATCCTGACGGCGCTTGCGGTCTACCGCATGCGTTCGTCCTCGCAGTAGGGATCGCGCCCGTCGAGGAAACCGAGATCACGCTTGACGCGATCCGGCGCCGTGTCGAGATCGAGGCTGGGCATGCGCCAGATCCGCGCCAGCTGGCCGCCGATGCGCCGGAAAATTCCGATGGTCGGCTGCGGCGGGCTTTGTTCGATAGCATAGCAATCCATGACATCACCTCAATAGTTTGATGGTATGAGTTGCAGTTTGCAGCTAAAAATGCTGCAATTCCAATCGAACGACCGTCTGCATGCATCAAGAGAACTTATCCATGAAACTTTCCAAGCAATTTCCACTGAATGCGCTGCGCGTCTTCGAGACCGCTGCCCGGCTCGGAAGTTTCACCAAGGCAGGCGACGAACTCGGTATGACGCAGACGGCCGTTAGCTACCAGATCAAGCTGTTGGAGGAGAATGTCGGCGAGCCGCTCTTCCTGCGCCGTCCCCGCCAGATCGCGCTGACGGAGACCGGCGAGCGACTGGCGCCGAAGGTAACCGAAGCCTTTGCCATGCTGCACGACGCGATGGCGACGGCCCGCGACAGCGTCGAAGGCACGCTCGCCATCAGCTCGACCCATACCTTCGCCTCGAAATGGCTGGCGCCGCGCCTCGGCTCTTTCCACTTGAAGCATCCGGCGATCGCGGTGCGCTTTCAGGCAAGCTCTGACATCATCGATTTCACCCGCGAGCAGATCGATGTCGGCATCCGCTGGGGCGACGGCAACTGGCCGGGGCTGACACTGCACCGGCTGATGGGGCTGGAGTTCACGCCGATGCTGAGCCCGAAGCTGGCGGAAGCGGCCGGCGGCATCAAGGAGCCGCGCGATCTCCTGAAGCTCGATCTCTTCGACGCCGGCGATATCTGGTGGAAACAATGGTTCGAGGCAGCCGGCGTCACGGAGACGGATCTCGATCGGCGCCCGCGCAACCAGCTTGGCTCCCAGGCCGTGGAAGCCGATGCGGCCATCGCCGGCCATGGCGTCGCCATCCTCCATCCGGCCTTCTATGAGGCCGAGATCACGCTCGGCCGGCTCTACCAGCCCTTCGAACTGACCCGCAGCGACGGCAAGGCCTACTGGCTCGCCTACCCCGAAAACCGTCGCAACGTGCCGAAGATCAAGGCCTTCCGCAACTGGATCCTCGAGGAGATGAAGGCAGCCGGAAATTGATGCACGCCGCCTGAATTGTGCGGTGATTTTCTGACGACGCCATGCCGGACCCGGTTCGCGAGCCGGGTCCGGTGCTGTGGTCCGCCTTCAATATCCCATTTCCGGCGCATAAAAACAGCGCGGCGTATCCTCGTTCGGGAACAGACAGAGATGATAGTCGTTATCGCCGGATTGCATCGCCTTCGTCATCGGCAGCAGGAAGACATGAGCATGCGTGACCAACCGGTGGTCGCCAGGCATCAACGTCACACGATATCCGCCCGGCGTCACCGCCACGCTTTTCGAAGGGATCATCTGGCAATCGCCATTATGACTGTCGCCGTTGCAACAATAGGGGTCATAACTCCACCCCGAAGGTGCGTCGTGGGCCGTCGCCAACGACGCATACGCAATCATCACACACGTCAGAATGCTGCGCATGGGCATCTTCTCCGTCGATGAATGCGCCGCCGATGATCCAACGGTTCTTATTTTATTCCGGCGGCCTGCAAAAATAATTGTAATCGAGTCGTCGTAGTTCAAGGTCTGCTATTTTAGCAGGCGCAGTATAAGTCAGGGATAATGCACAGTCTTCTCGGCAGCTTTTAGGCACGCGACAGCAGATCGGCGATACGACCGTGATCGGCGGCTTCGGCATAACCGTCGAAAATCATCAGCGGAGCGCCGAAGATCTCGACGAGCCCATTGCTGATGATGACTCCTTCACCATCCCGGCACGCAAGAATGGGGGTCGCCGTCGTCTCACTATAGCGCAGCAGCGCGGAGAAATAGCCGGGATCATCATCGAGATGCGGGAAGAATTCGAAGGGCAGCATATTGAGAGCCGCGCCATCCCGCACCGTATTGGGCGAACCGCCAGAAAAGAGGGCGTCGACAGCGATTGTCGGCGTCATCAAAATCGCCCCGGCGCTAGTTCCGATAAGAATTCCGTCATTCAGTGCCCATGCGCGCAACTTGTCCAGCATGCCGCTTTGGCGCAGCCTTCTCAGAAAATCGCCGGTGTGGCCGCCGGAAAGATGAATGGCGTCACAGGAGAACAGCCGGCTGATCTCCTCATCGCCGGAGAGCGCATCGAGATCGACAAAGAGATCAAGCGAAAGCCCATACTTGGCGTAATATTGCCGTTTCTCATCAAAAAACGCGCGCTCCGGGTCTGGACCCGACGCGATATAGCCGATGCGGTTTCCGCGAGCGCGGACGAGTGCTGCAATCCTGCGGTCCATCGGCGCGTTTTCGGCGATGAGCTGATCGCTGTAGAGGGCGGTGATCATTCCCTTGCTCCTTTGGCGCGCCGGGTCGTCGCGCGTGTGCAGTCCTTCAATCTCCTCTTCCCTCCCCGCCAAAATTTCCGCAATGTCACGAGTCGGAGGAAGATAGGGGAACTCGATGTATGAATATGCCATAGCATGGGAATGGTTCGCCTTCGCGGCGCGCTGGTTTCATGTCATCACCGCGATCGCCTGGATCGGATCGTCCTTTTATTTCATCGCGCTCGATCTCGGACTGGTGAAACGCCCGCATCTGCCGCCCGGCGCTTATGGCGAGGAGTGGCAGGTCCATGGCGGCGGCTTCTACCATATCCAGAAATATCTGGTGGCGCCCGCTCAGATGCCCGAGCATCTGACCTGGTTCAAATATGAGAGCTATTTCACCTGGCTTTCCGGCTTCCTGATGCTGTGCATCGTCTATTACGGCGGCGCCGATCTCTTCCTGATCGACCGGCATGTGCTCGATATCAGTGCGCCCGTCGCGATCCTGATCTCGCTGGCGTCGCTGGCGCTCGGCTGGGTCGTCTACGATGTGCTTTGCAAATCCCCGCTTGGGCGGCACACCTGGGGTTTGATGGCGGTGCTCTATATCGTGCTCGTCTTCATGGCCTGGGGCTATACACAGCTTTTCACCGGCCGCGCCGCCTTCCTGCATCTCGGCGCCTTCACCGCGACGATCATGTCGGCCAACGTCTTCATGATCATCATCCCGAACCAGAAGATCGTCGTCGCCGATCTCATCGCCGGGCGCACGCCCGACCCCAAATACGGGCAGGTCGCCAAGCAGCGCTCGCTGCACAACAACTACCTGACGCTGCCCGTCATCTTCTTCATGCTGTCGAACCACTATCCGCTGGCCTTCGGCACGCAGTTCAACTGGGTGATCGCCGCCCTGGTCTTCCTGATGGGCGTCACCATCCGCCACTGGTTCAATACCACGCATGCCAGGAAAGGCCGGCCGACCTGGACCTGGATCGTCACCGTCATCCTCTTCATCCTGATCATGTGGCTTTCGACCGCGCCGAAGCTGCTGACCGGCGAAACGGATGCGGCAGCAGTCGCGCCCGCCTTCCAGCAATTCGCCGGCGACCCGCATTTTCCCGCCGTCAAGCAACTGGTGTCGACGCGCTGTTCCATGTGCCATGCCGCCGAGCCGGTTTATGAGGGCATCGTGCGACCGCCAAAGGGCGTAATCCTTGAAAACGACGCCGAAATCGCCGCCCATGCCCGTGAAATCTATATACAGGCCGGCCGCAGCCATGCCATGCCGCCCGGCAACATCACCGACATCACGCCGGACGAGCGCAAGCTGCTCGTCGCCTGGTTCGAAAACGCAGTCGAAGGCAAGAAACAATGACGACGACACTCCTGCGCGGCCGCCTGCTGTCCTTCCATCGCGCGCCGCTGAGCCTGACCGACAGCCAAAGCTATCTCTATGAGGAAGATGGCGGCCTGCTGATTACGGACGGGCTGATCTCGGCAATCGGCCCCTATGCCGATGTCAAGGCAAAGGCAGCCGCTGATGTGGCCGAGATCGACCACCGCCCGCATCTGATCATGCCCGGCTTCATCGACATGCACCTGCATTTTCCGCAGATGCAGGTGATCGCCTCCTATGCCGCCAACCTGCTCGAATGGCTGAACACCTATACTTTTCCCGAGGAATGCCGCTTCGTCGAAAGCAGGCATGCTGAAAGGATCGCCACGCATTTCTACGACGAGCTGATCCGCCACGGCACGACGACGGCGGTTGCCTATTGCTCCGTGCACAAGACCTCGGCCGACGCCTTCTTCGCCGAGGCGATGAAGCGCAACATGCGCATGGTCGGCGGCAAGGTGATGATGGACCGCAATGCCCCGCAGGGCCTGCTCGACACCCCCGAAATGGGCTATGACGAAACCCGCCAGGTGATATCGGACTGGCACGGCAAGGGCCGCAATCACGTCGCCATTACCCCGCGCTTCGCCATCACCTCGACACCGGCGCAGATGGAAGCGACATCGGCCCTGGCCCGTGAATTTCCCGACCTGCACATCCAGACGCATCTTTCGGAAAACCACGACGAGATCAAATTCACCTGCGAGCTTTATCCCGAGGCGCTCGATTATACCGACATCTACGCCCGCTACGGCCTGCTCGGGGCGAAAAGCCTCTTTGGCCATGCCATCCACCTGTCCGAGCGCGAGGCCGATGCCATGAGCGAGGCGGGCGCCGTCGCCGTCCACTGCCCGACCTCGAACCTCTTCCTCGGCTCGGGCCTGTTTCCGCTGAAGGCGCTGGCGCGGCGCCAAAAGCCGGTCCGTATCGGCGTCGCCACCGATATCGGCGGCGGCTCCAGCTATTCGATGCTCAGGACGATGGACGAGGCCTATAAGATCCAGCAGTTGCTTGGCGAACGGCTGAACCCGCTGGAAAGCTATTACCTGATGACGCGCGGCAATGCCGAAGCGCTGTCGCTGACAGACCGAATCGGCACCATGGAACCTGGCACCGAAGCCGATCTCGTCGTGCTCGATGCGACGGCGACACCGGCCATGGCGCTGAAGATGGAGGTGGTGAAGACGCTGCCCGAGGAGCTATTCCTGCTGCAGACGATGGGCGACGACCGGGCGATTGCCGAGACCTATGTTGCAGGTGTGGCGCTGAAGGCGGGACTTCGATAACGCGCGCCGTTGCTCTCGAAATCGGTCCGTGAAAAGCTGCCTCACACGGCCAATTTCCCATAACACTGCCGCCAAATTCATGTTATGGCCGATGGCCGCATTCAGATGTGAAGGTTCAATTCATGGCCACCCCGCTCACCATCGCCGACCTGAAAAAACTCGCACAGCGCCGCGTGCCGAAGATGTTCTTCGACTATGCGGATTCGGGCGCCTGGACGGAATCGACCTACGCGGCGAATGAGAGCGATTTCAGTCAGATCAAGCTGCGTCAGCGGGTGATGGTCGACATGACCGACCGCACGCTGGCAACGACGATGGTTGGCCAGAAAGTGTCGATGCCGGTGGCTCTGGCGCCGACGGGCCTGACCGGCATGCAGCATGCCGACGGCGAGATGCTGGCGGCGCGCGCCGCCGAAGAATTCGGTGTTCCCTTCACGCTCTCGACGATGAGCATCTGCTCGATCGAGGATGTCGCTTCGGTGACGACCCGCCCCTTCTGGTTCCAGCTCTACGTGATGAGGGACAAGGATTTCGTCCTCAACCTCATCAACCGCGCCAAGGCGGCCAAATGCTCGGCGCTGGTGCTGACGGCCGATCTGCAGATCCTTGGCCAGCGCCACAAGGATCTGCGCAACGGCCTGTCGGCGCCGCCGAAATTCACGCCGAAGCATATCTGGCAGATGGCGACCCGGCCCTTCTGGTGCCTTGAGATGCTGCAGACCAAGCGCCGCACCTTCGGCAATATCGTCGGCCATGCGAAGAATGTTTCCGACCTCTCGTCCCTCTCCTCCTGGACGGCCGAACAGTTCGATCCGCGGCTGTCTTGGGCGGATGTCGCCTGGATCAAGGAACAATGGGGCGGACCGCTGATCATCAAGGGCATACTCGATCCGGAGGATGCGAAGGCAGCCGCCGATACCGGTGCCGATGCGATCGTCGTCTCCAATCATGGCGGTCGGCAGCTAGACGGCGCCTCCTCCTCGATCAGCATGCTGCCGAAGATCGTCGACGCCGTCGGCGACCGTATCGAGGTCCATCTCGACGGCGGCATCCGCTCTGGCCAGGACGTGCTGAAGGCCGTGGCGCTCGGCGCCAAAGGCACCTATATCGGCCGCCCCTTCCTCTACGGCCTCGGCGCCATGGGCAAGGAAGGCGTGGCGCT
The DNA here is from genome assembly GCF_014193215.1 of Rhizobium sp. BK112. Classification (NCBI taxonomy): domain Bacteria; kingdom Pseudomonadati; phylum Pseudomonadota; class Alphaproteobacteria; order Hyphomicrobiales; family Rhizobiaceae; genus Rhizobium; species Rhizobium sp. BK112. Next base: position 288,799 of record NZ_JACHYZ010000001.1, on the reverse strand, counting down.
GGCGCTCGGCATCATCCGCAAGGAGATGGACATCACCATGGCGCTCTGCGGCAAGCGCGACATCAACGACGTGAATTCGTCGATCATCGACGGACGGCAGTGAAGCTGCTGGAGAAGCCAGCTGAGAGCGGTTCAACTTTTCATGGAAACGCAAAACCGCTCTAAGCTCTTGTTTTGACGCAATTCCGGACGGAATACCGCTTCGCACTTTTCCTGGAATTGCTCTAGAAGGGTCACGGATCCCGGAATCGCCGTCGCGATTGGCGCGTGCAAGACCTGCCGGACACGTGCCGGAGCGCTTGCATCAATCGCCTGCCGTCATATTCAGCAGAGCGGCTGCCCATCGGTCGCATCGAGCACCAGGATCGCGAAAATCACGAGACAGATGGCGAGCGCAAAACGCTGCCGCCAGACGATGCGACGCGATCCGGCAATCCGCCTCTCGAGCCCAGACGGTGTCCCGTCAGGCTTGCGAAGCCGCATGCGGGACAACAGGTCGTCGACGGCAGCAAGACCGGCCGTCTCGGTCTCGTGGCTCGCCGCGAGGCGAAACAACAGCGCATCGAAGAGAAGATGGATCGCCAGCGCAAGAACAATCACGCAGAAAACCAGCATCAAGAGCCAGCCGAACTGTGGAACGAAGCCTCGATATTCGGCAGTGATCGGGCCGACAATCAGTGGCAACAGTGCCGTCAGCCCGCAGAAGATCGAATTACGGCCGAGATTTCGCGCCGCCGCCGAGGCCGTGCTATTCCACTGCGTCATTGCACGCCCTCCGTCACGGCATGGATACTTTCCGCGGGCAGATGAACACGCCGCCCCGCCCGTTCGATCAGCCGCACTGCTTCGGCCGGATCTTCGCAACGTCGGCTGATGAGCAGCCAACGCACGATGACGCAAGCGCTCCGCTGGAAACCTAGCGCACAGCAGACGAGAACCGGTCCCTGCTCGCGCGCAGCCTCGACGAGGTTCGCCGCGGCGAGCGTCTGGATCTTGTCGAGGGCGGTAAGATCAAGGGTGGGAAAGCTGCACCAGCGCGCGCGTGTCGCGCCGGGGCGCTGAAGTTCGCCGGTAATGTCGATCACCGTGGCAAAACGGTCGGCCTCGTAGCGACGCGGAAAACGACCGAGATGGACGCCGTCGGCGATCGCCACCGACGCCGGCATTCCCCGGGTCCAGAGCCAAATATTGATGTGAGCGCCGAGCCGGTAGGGTGCCAGCAGCCAGCGGCTGGCAAGGGTGGCCCGGCCATCGACGCGTTTCTGGAATATCTGCGGGCCGGCGCCGAGATATCCGAGCGAGACGATCGCCAGCGCAACAGCCGGCCAGAGCAACAGCAGGGCCGCGGCCGATAGAGGTGTGCAGAGCGTTGCAAGGCCGAGAAATGCGATGGCGCCGCATAGATAATAGATGCCGAGGCGACGCGACTTCGGATCGCCGCTCATCGCAAAATTCGCGAGAGGCGAACCGGCATCGCGCGGAAAAAGCCAGGCGGCAAACAGGCCGAGCAGCATGCCGGTCGGTATGTCGATGACGTGATGCTGCCACGTGGTCAGCACGGAGGCACCGATCAGGAGGCACCAGAAGTGCCACAGAAGCCGTGCCTTGCGCGGCAGCCGGCCGCGCAGATGGTCCCAGATCACAACCAGGAGCGCGATATGCAGCGACGGCGCCTGGTTGAACGGCTTATCGAAGCCGCCGAGCACGGCGAACATGAAACCGGGCAGGCCGCTCGTTGCCGGCCGCACGAAGGTCGCTTCAAGCGGAAACGCGACAAAGCAGGCGACGGCTATTATCTGGATCGTTAGATAACGCCTCGCCAGCATATCCACACCGCGCGGCGTCGTGTTGATGAACAGGCAGAGTGCATAGAACAGATTGATCGACCAATAGGGAATGATCGTCCATCCGAGGAACGGAATGGCGCTTTCCCATGCGAAGGCGACGTTCGGCACATGAGCGCGCTGCGACGCCAGCCAATTGGCGCCGCCATAGCTCAGATAGAAGAACGGTCCCAGGAAGGCGAGCCAGAGCGCCGCCCGCTTCTGGACCGGTGCTGCCCGGGAAAAAGGTGAACGTGCCTTCTCCACGCTTTGCCCTCAAACTCGCTCGGCCAACGAGACAGTGAAAATGCCCCACTGGTCGATGCGCTGTTCGATCTTGCGGAAACCGGCTGCGGCGACCAGTTGGTCCATTTCCTCTTGCGTCCGCCGCCGCATCACCCACGCCTCGCCGCCGCGGTGGGAGGTCAGGGCGCGGGCAATCATCTCCAATTGTGGATGCCATGGCTGGTTGGTGTAGACTAGCAGACCACCGGGCCGCATCGCGCGGGCGATCCCGTTGAGGGAAGCGGCGATCATCGCATTGTCGGAAAACAGCTCGTAAAGGCCGGAGACGATCGCGAGATCCGGAGCCGGCGTGGTTGCTGCCAGCCCCTCGCCATCAAAGGCATCCTGCTGGCGGAAGTTGACGAAATCGCCCAGTCCACGTGCGGCAATGCTGTTGCGGCCGGCATCGACGTTAATGGGGGAATAGTCCTGCAGCCGCGCACTGTCGGGACGCACGGCAGCCGCCTCGATCGCATCAAGCACATAACGGCCGTGCCCGGCCGCTATGTCGAGCATATGGGTGCTGCGGCCGGCTGCTTTCAGGCGCTGCAGCGCGCGGTCGATCAGCTCCTGCAAGTGCAGCTTTCGCTGCCTGATACCGCGCCAGCCGATCGCCTCGAGGAACACCTTGTCGATCAAACGCCCGCCGGGACCGAGCCCGCGCGGCTTGTTCTCGTAGACGTAGTCGAGCGTCGAGCCGGAATCAAAGCCGGTCTTGACCCCGGTCTTGATGCCCTCGGACACCAAGGCGCCGATCTTGATGTTGAGGCGGCTGAGCGCCCAGTAGATGCCACGTGGGGATGTCGCGTCCAGCGGGCTCGCAAGCCGGTCGGCCTCGTCCTTTGTATAGCCCTGGATATGGGCGTTGCGAAGGTCGGCAGGTGCCCGGGGCTCGGCAAAACGCGCATCTATAAAACGGCGGACCTCGGCGAGCGCAATCGCGCGGTCCTTTTCGCCAAGCGTATCATGGTAGAAGCCGGCAAGCACATGCCGTTCCTTGATCCGGCTGCCGAGGTTTTCGTAAAACCGGTGCTGCGGCGCCTGTCGCACCACCCAGTCGCTGCCGGAGATCAGCAGTTGGGTCGGGACGGTGATGGCGCGGGCGTCGCCGACGACGCGGGCTGCCGCCTCATAGAGCTGCACCAGGATGTTGGAGGCAATCGGCCTAGATATCAATGGGTCGGTTTCGTAGGAGGCGATGCGCTCGGGATCATGCGTCAGGAACCTCGCCTTGACATAGGAATTGACGAAGAATGTACCTTTGAGCTTTTCCCAGAACGCGATGCCTTCTTTGGCAAAAGGCACGTAGAGCTTGACGCTGAAGGCCGGCGAGGCAAGCACGAGCGCACGGATCGGCGGCGCATAGTCGTGCACCCAGGTGCTGGCGAGGACCGCGCCGACACTCTGCGCAATGACGGCGATGTCTTCGACTGAAGTACCGCTTGTCTCGCTGACATGGCGGACGAAGCAATCGAGATCATGCGCCGAGGCAGCAAAGGATGGAGAATAGCCGCGCTCTCCCGGTGAACGCCCATGGCCGCGTGCGTCCCAGGCGTAGAAGGAAAAATCATCGAGACCGAGTTCGGTGGCGAGATGAGCGACGCGGCCACTATGCTCGTGGCCGCGATGGAGAAGAATGATCACGCCCTTCGGTGCAGCGCTCGTCGAAGGCCACGCCCGATAAAACAGCCGAGTGCCATCATGCGATGCGAATTCTGATTCATGCATTGGTCTGGCCGTCGAGGACGGTTGCCCACTATCGGCAGTTTGCAGCACGCTCTTCTCCAATTCTGATGGGTGGATAGGTTGCATCCATTGGCGAGCACAGTGATTTGCTTTCATTGCAAAAGTCTAGTTGCAAATGTAAGTCCTTTGCATGAACCGATATGAAGTGCGGCCTTCCTCACAGCTGCGACGATCTGCACTGCCCGAGCCGGGATAGACTGTTCAAATGCCACGAAATTCCAATGAGGTAGCATGTCTGTTTATCAATTGAAGTCCCGATTTCAGAATATTCTTCGCCCTCTGGTGCGCTCCCTCGCGGCGCGAGGCGTCACCGCCAATCAGGTGACTTCAGTTGCCGCCGCCGTCTCGGTTGCATTGGGCCTTTTTCTGAGCGTCGCCCCGCTTCCGCACTGGTTCCTGCTGGTGCCGGTATGGTTTCTCCTGCGCATGGGCCTCAACGCCATCGACGGCATGCTCGCGCGCGAACATGGGCAGAAGAGCATTTTAGGCGCCTATCTGAACGAGATCGGTGATGTCGTGTCGGATGTCGCCCTGTATTTGCCGTTTGCGCTCATCGATCCGAACGGCTTGGTGCCGGCGTTATCAGTCATATTCCTCTCGGCGCTGACGGAATTTGCCGGCGTTCTGGGTCAAACGGTCGGGGCAAGCCGGCGTTACGACGGGCCGCTGGGCAAGAGCGACCGCGCGGTGCTTTTCGGCGCGCTCGGCATCTTTGTCGCGGTTGGCGGTACGTTTGCAGCATGGACTTCGTGGCTCTGGGCGGTGGTGGCTCTCCTTCTCATATGGACCATCATCAACCGTATCAGCGCCGGTATTCGCGAGGCGCATACCGCCGCCCGATAGGACGCTGCCTCTCCTTCTAACGCCATGTTAAGCTTAGGTTGTATTTTTAGCACAACCCCTTGAAAGCACCAAAGCGGTGCTTTATGTTTTATCCTATGGCGAACACAGGCAAGACACCGCACCTATCGCTGCTGCGCTACACGCTGGCGCCTGATGAACAGGCCCGGCAGGCGCTGGACGATACTCTTGCCGCCTATCGCAGGATGATCGACATCCTGAACGAACGCATCGACGACAGGGCGGGCGCCAATCTCGTCCTCCTGCATGAACTTGCCTATGAAACCGTCCGCGAGCAGACGGGGCTGCCGGCGCGGCTGGTGACACTCGGTCTTCGCGATTTCGCCGCCAATCGCGGCGCGAGTGCCGATCCCCCGCTTCTGCCGCTCGACGACAAGCTTTTCGCCATCAAAGGCCCCGCGGATCTAACGATCGCCACAGTGCACGGGCGCGTTGCCGTACCCTTTGATGTCGCGGGCTATTCCAGGGGATGGGAGAGTATTTTTCCGGCCTATCTTGTGGCCGGCCAGGATCGTTACGAGATTCACATCGGCGTCACGCCGAATTCCGCTCGGATGGAGGAAAACATGACGAATGAAGGCATTCTTTCCCGCATGGGCCGCCTGATCGCGGGCATCGCGAATGCGGCGGTCGACAAGGCGGAAGGCGTCAACAAGATCGCCGTCATCGAACAGGCGATCCGCGAGATCGATGCGGCAGCGGATGAGGCCCGCACCGATCTCGGCAAGGCGCGTGCCGAGGAATATCGCATCCAGAGCCGCAAGGACGAGATCGTCGGAGACATGAACGCGCTCGACCAGAAGATCCGCCTCGCCGTCTCTTCCGGGCGCGATGATCTGGCAAAGGCCGGCGTCGCCCGGCAGATCGATCTCGAATCCCAGATCGCGGCGCTCGACAAGGCGTTGGCCGATGCCAGGGAGCAGCTGGACGAGGGCCAGAAAGCCCTTCAGGCCGTGCTCGCCACGCGCCGCGAGGCGGACGCCCGCCTTGCCGATTTCAAGCGCAGCATCGCCAGGCATCCCGAAGACGCCGCAGCAGGTCACAGCCGGCCCGCGCCGGGCGCCGATGCTGCCCGGGCTGCGGCGGCGGTGTCGCGGCTGACCGGTGTTCCATCAGGCGAGCACGCCCATAGTTCGGAGCTGGACGAACTCGACCGCTTGCACCGCGAACAGGCGATCGAAGCGCGCCTCGCACGCTTCAAGGCGGATAACCGGTAACGGCGATGGCACTTCTCTTCGCCCCCGAATGTGCCCCCTTCGCCATCGCCGCCGCGGTCCTCGCCGGCCTGACCGCGATCGAGATGCTCGCGACCGTCATGGGTTTTTCGATCATGGAATTTCTAGGAAAACCGGATTTCCATGGCCATGACGGGTTTGCGGGCTACCTGTCCTGGCTCAATCTCGGCGGTGTTCCCCTGCTCATCCTCATCATGCTGGCGCTCGGCTTCTTCGCCATGACGGGCTTTGCCATACAGGCCGTCGCCAATGCTTTCTGGGCACCGCTTCCCGCCACCGTCGCCGCTCTTCCCGCCATCTTGGTTGCCATCCCCATGGTCAGGGCGTCGAGCAGGACCGTGGCGCGGCTCGTGCCGCATGACGAGACCTATGCCGTCGATCTCGACGCGCTCATCGGCCGGACGGCCGAAGTATCGCTCGGCCCGCTCGATCAGGGGCTGCCAGGACGCGTCCGCGTCAAGGACCAGCATGGAAACTGGCACGTGCTGAGAGCCAAGGCCGCCAGAGATCAGGAGCCTCTGAAGGTCGGCACCGAGGTTCTCCTCGTCGACCGCACGGCAGATGTATATATCGCCATTCCCGCACTGGCCGACCCGACCGATGCGGACAATCAATCTTTGAGGGACCAGCAATGATATACGACGTTATTCTACCAGCCGGCATTGGGATTGTTCTGATCTTCGGCATCGGTTTTGTCCTCGCCTCTCTTTACACACGCTCCAGCCGCGATGAGGCCTATGTGCGCACCGGCCTCGGTGGCCAGAAGGTCGTGCTCGACGGCGGTTCGGTCGTCCTGCCGATCTTCCACTCGATCGCCAGGGTCAATTTGAAGACGCTGCGGCTCGAAGTTCGCCGCGGTGAAGGTGATGCGCTGATCACCAAGGACCGCATGCGCGTCGATATCGGCGCCGAGTTCTATGTGCGCGTAAAACCCGATGCCTCCTCGATTGCGCTTGCCGCCCAGACGCTCGGCAACCGGACCAATGATGCCGAGGCGCTTCGCATCCTGATCGAAGCGAAATTCGTCGACGGCCTTCGCTCGGTGGCCGCGACGATGAACCTCGACGCGCTGCAGGAACAGCGCATGGATTTCGTCAAGGCCGTGCAGGAAGCCGTCGGCGCCGATCTCCAGTCGAACGGCCTCGAGCTCGAATCCGTGTCGCTGACCCGCCTCGACCAGACCGATATCAAGCATTTCAACGCCAACAACTTCTTCGATGCGCAAGGTCTCGCCGCATTGACCCGCATCACCGAGGGACGCAAGAAGGAGCGAAACGAGATCGTTCGCGATACCGAAGTCGCCATCGCCCAGAAGGATCTCGAGGCCCGCCAGCAATCGCTGACCATCGAGCGGACGAAGCGGGAAGCCGAGCTCAGCCAGGAACGCGACATCGCCAACAAATCCGCGGCGACACGCGCCGAAACCGCGCAGCAGGAACAGGCCGCCAAACGCGCCGAAGAGGAAGCCCGCATCGCCTCCGAACAGGCGATCGCTGAACGCGAGGCATCCGCCAAGCAGGCCCGCGAAAGCGCCAACATCGATTCCGCCCGCGCCGTCCAGCAGCGCGACACCGAAGCCAAGCGTGATCTGCAGATCGTGGCGCAGGAGAGCGCCATCGCCGTTGCCAACAAGAGCCGCGAAGAATCCGAAGCGAAGGCAGCTGCGGAAGCGGCCCGCGCGCTGGCGATAGCGGCGGAGGAAAAGGTCGGCACCGCCAAGGCGATCGAGATCGCCGAACGCGAAAGGCAGATCGCCGTCATCGACGCGCGCAAGAAGGCCGAGACGGAAGCAACCGCCGTCACCGTCGGCGCCGAGGCCGAAAAACAGGCGGCAAGCGACCAGGCCGAGGCCATCAAGACGCTTGCGACCGCCGAAGCGGATGCGGCCATCATCAAGGCCAAGGGTATTCTCGAAACCGGCAAGGCCGCTGCCGAGAGCGAGGCATTGCTTAACGACGCCCGCAACAAGTTGAGCGCTGCCATCATCGAGTTCGAGATCACCCGCGAGCGTATCCGCATCATTCCCGAAGCACTCGCCGAGGCGGTCAAGCCGATCGAGAAGATCTCCGATATCAGGATCTTCGATACCGGCGGCATGCTCGGCCGCGGAAACGGCGCGACCGGAGGAACCGGCATCGGCCTCGGCGAAGGACTGGCAGGCCAGCTCCTCTCCTATCAGGCCAACAAACCGATCCTCGACAAATTGTTGAAGGAGGCCGGCTTCGAGGGCGACGACGCCATCTCGTCCCTCCTTGGAAATCTCGATGGCGCAAAACCGGCAAGACCGGCAATACCTGCCGCAGCCCCGGTAAAGCCGGCAACACCGGCTGCAGCCCCGGCAAAGCCGATCGTCCCCCCGGCACCAAAGGAGAAATGATCGCCGCGCTGACGGGTCTGGACTAGATCAGGCCGGTTCGGCCTAAAATCTGAATCCTGTTCTAAATTAAATAGTTAGCGCACGATGCCGAAAGCCGTTCACACTTTTCGGCATCGTGCTCTATCTCACCCAACCCGCTGCTAGCGCGCCTGCCCAGTCGGCACGGCCCCTTTCGGCGGCCAGTGCCGACATCGCCTTATGGTCATAGGCGACGGCTCGGAACTGCCATGTCCATCCGGTCGCCGTCTTTTCCAGAATGGCATAGCTGGCCAGCGGATGACCGGCCTCCACCTTGTGGTAATAGGGCAGTTCGTCGTCATAGGCCGGGCAGCCGACGCTGCCGGGATTGACGATGAGGCGGCCGTCGGAAAGCATGATAGCTCGGGGAATGTGACTGTGACCGCAGAGGATCAGCGGCAGGTCGACGCCCTCCGCCAGCGCCTCGATCGCTTCGATCGGTTTCTGGAAGACGAAGCCCTCCGGGGAAACCGATTCCAGCCAGTAGAGATTGTCGTCCTTCGGCGTCGCATGGCAGAGATAGACCTCGCCGCGATAGACGGTATCGAACGGCAGGCTACGCACCCAATCGAGATGCGACGACGACAATTGCCGATAGGCGGCGGCATCCGAGGCATGCATGGAAGCCGGATCCTGTTCGATGAGGTAGCGGTCGTGATTGCCGCGAACCGAGGTCAGGCTAAGCGGCATCAGCAGGTCTGCCGTCTTGCCCGCCTCGAGCGGTCCGCTGAAGAAATCGCCGAGATTGACGATCTCATCGATGCCCTGCGCACGAATATCCGCAAGCACCGCCTCCAACGCCAGATGGTTGCCGTGGATATCCGCAATTGCCGCAAACCGCATTTTTAGAGCCTTTCCTGGTCAGATTGAAGCATTCTGCCGGAGCAGGTTTTCGTCAGGGCAGAGGCGATTGGCGAAGGGCATACCTCTTGGTACGTCCGAGCCGATCGCCTTTGATCCTGGCGGAAAGATGCCCAGCCCTTCGGGTTGGCTGAAACGGGCCGGCTGATCGACCGGCCGGCTTGGCCGTAGAGCTGGGCTACGACGCGCGCCGGCCGGTCGACCATCCAACTCCGTTTGAGCCAACAGAATGCTTCAATCTGACCAGGAAAGGCTCTAACTCCCTCGATAGGTGGAATAGCCATAGGGCGAAATCAGCAGCGGCACATGGTAGTGCGCCGTGACATCGGCGATACCGAAGCGGATCGGCACGATGTCGAGGAAGGCAGGATGCGGCAGCGGCGTGCCGCTCGCCCTCAGATAGTCGCCAGCATGGAAGACCAGTTCATAAATGCCGGCCCGGAAGCCTTCGCCAACCAGGATGGGGCCACCGGCGACCCGGCCGTCGGCATTGGTCTCGACCGTCTTCAGATGTCTGCGGATCTCGCCGTCGAGCTGGAAAAGATCGATCCTCAGACCCTCGGCAGGCTTGCCGAGGGCGGTGTCGAGAACATGCGTGGTCAGTCCGGTCATGGGGCTGGCTCTTTGATGATGTAAGGGGTTTCGAAGAAGAATTCTTCCAGATTATTGCCCGTCCCATCGCGGTCGACAACCAGGAAATCTGAGGCTTGGCCGAGCACCATCAGCGGATGATGCCAGACGTTGCGGCGGTAGTTCACGCCCTGATCGCCACGCGCCAGAAACACCTGCGGCCTGTGCGGACGGCCGTTCTCGTCCTCGGAAACGACGACGAGAAAGGAACGGCCAGAGACCGGCGAGAAACTCTGGCTGCCGAATGGGTGCCGCTCCATCATGGTGATTTCATAGGGGAAGGCACGCGGCTGGCCACGAAAGAGGTTGATGATGACGCGTGCGCCTTCGCCTGTCGCTTCAGCGGCGGCCAGCGCGTGAAAACGCTCCGTCGTGCCGCCATTGATGAGCCGCATCGAGGCCGGATCGGCTTCGATCACCTCGCCGAAGGGTGCGAAGGCGGATTTGGTGAGCGGGCGGATCTCGAGAAATTCGGACATGGCTTCACTCGCCTTGGGCATGCCAGTAACGGACAGCGTCGATCGCGGAAAGAAGTTCCGGCAGCGTGCGATACGTCGCCTCCCAGATTTCGGAGGGATTGAGATCGAAGACGTCCTCGAGAATGCGATTGCCCGTGCCACAGATTTTCGTCCATGGCAGGTCGGGATGCTCGGTCGCAAATTCCGGATGTGTGACGAGCAGGCGGGACGCCGCAGCACCGATGGTGAAGTGGCAGAAGGCAACCGCCTTGAAGGTGAGCTTGTCCCCGGCGAACGCCGCCTCATCCATTCCGCCGACGAAAGACAGCGCTTCGGATGCTGCCTCATACATCTCGTTGAGATAATCGATAGCGCGCCGCTCTTTCATTCAGCCTCCGGCAGCATCGATGTCAGCCGTAGCAGCGCGATCCGCTCGACCTGCGCCGTCGCGGTCGCAAATTCCTCGTCCCGATCGTTGCCGATGCGAGTTTCGAACGCCGACAGGATGTCGTCTTTGCCGAGCCCCTTGACGGCGATGATGAAGGGAAAGCCGAATTTTTCGACATAGGCCGAATTGAGTTCGGTGAAGCGGCCGTGTTCGGCCGGGCTCAGCCGGTCGAGACCGGCGCCGGCCTGCTCCTTCCGGCTGTCTTCGGTGAGTTCGCCTGCTATGGCGAGGCGCCCGGCAAGATCGGGATGAGCCAGCAGCACGCCGAGACGCTCCTCTCGGCTTGCCGCCCGGAAGACGGCCACAAGGGCCGCATGCACGCCTGATGCCGTCAGCGGCGCCGGCAGGTGGCCGGCGTCATAGGCGCGCTCGGCAATAAAAGGCGAATGTTCGAAGACGCCGCCGAAGCGGGAGACAAAATCCTCGCGCGACATCATCAGAGCGCATCCGGCTGATGATGCTTGTGCCAGTGCTCGGCGATCTCAATGCGGCGCGGAATCCAGACCTTGTCGTGCTTCAGCACATATTCGATGAACCGCTTCAGTGCCGCCGCCCGGCCCGGGCGCCCGACGAGACGGCAATGCAGGCCGACTGACATCATCTTCGGGCTGCTCGCCTTGCCTTCCTCATAAAGCGTATCGAAGGCATCCTTCAGATAGGTGAAGAACTGATCGCCGGCGTTGAAGCCCTGCGGCGTCGCAAACCGCATGTCGTTGGTTTCGAGCGTATAGGGGATGATCAAGAAGGGTTTCCCGTCGACGCCCTTCACCCAATAAGGCAGGTCGTCGGCATAGGAATCGGAGGAATAGAGAAAACCGCCCTCCTCCTGCACCAGCCGAAGCGTATTGTCGGAAGGCTTGCCCTGATACATGCCGTAAGGCCGCTCACCGGTGAGTTCGGTGTGCAGCCGCACGGCTTCGAGGATATGCTTGCGCTCCAGATCTTCAGGAAAATCCTTGTATTCCAGCCAGCGGTAGCCGTGGCTGGCAATTTCCCAACCGGCCTCCTTCATCGCGGCGACGGCCTCGGGGTTGCGGGCCATTGCCAGCGTCACGCCGTAGACGGTCGCCTGCACCTTGAGATCGGTGAACATCCGCCAAAGCCGCCAGAAGCCGGCACGCGAACCATACTCGTAGATCGATTCCATGTTGAGGTTGCGCTGCCCAGGCCAGGCGGCTGCGCCGACGATTTCCGACAGCAGGTTTTCGGAAGCCGGATCGCCGTCAAGGATCGAACTCTCGCCGCCCTCCTCGTAGTTGATGACGAACTGCACGGCGACGCGTGCCTCGTCCGGCCATTTCGGATCGGGCGTCAAACGCCCATAACCGACAAGATTGCGCGGATAGGTCTCGGATACCATCAAATCACCTTCTGAAAAGACGGGGAACGGTAGCATCCGCAGCCGGAATGTCGAGACGGAAACTGCGCAACGGGATTTTCCCATTACGGAACAAATCTTTAGCCTGGATATTCAGGCGATCTTGCGCGCGCTGACCTTGCCCATCGGATGCAGCGAATGAACGCGGAAAGGGCCGCCGGTGCCCTCCTCGATCATCAGCGCCACGTTGGAAACCGTGACCGGCTCGCATAACACAGGCTCGAAGATCGTCTGCAGCGCCGGCTCGATGCGCGGCATGTCGATCGCGTTGACAGGGCCTGTCACCGGCATATGAAAGCGGAACTCCTCCATCACGTAAGGGCTACCCCAGCGATGCAGATTGGCAAATTGCGTCGCCGACAGCCCGTCCGGATCGCTGCGTTCGATCTCGGCCTCGCTCAGCGGCGCGCGGAAACGATCGAATTCCTGCACGATCGCCGAGGCGAGATACTGGATCTGCTCGCAGGGAATACTCGGCAGCAGGCTGTAGAAATTGCCGAGCCGGGCGACTTCGATACGCGGAATCTGGAAGGGAACGAAGGTCCCGGAAAAACGCATCAGATCGCGCAAGAGTTGCGCTTCCGACATCTCGTGAGACAAGTGAAATGGCGTCTTCAAAACGCCGTGAAAACCATAGCGCCGCGGCACGGCGGTATGGAAGGCGATCTCGTGAATGCCGAGACCACGAACGGCCGGAGGCTCCACCATATCGCCCGAAAACACGTTGCGGCCAAGCCAACTGGCGGCCACGAGCGATAGCGGGTCGCTCGCCGGGGGCGTGAAGCAAATGGCATAGCGCATGCAATTTCCTCCATCAAGGAAGTGAGCGCCGCTGACTTCAGGCGCTGTCGATGCGCAAGCAGATAGGTGATTTGCATGACAGAATAACGAAACGCAGCGGCGCCTAATTCACGTTTAACGTGAAGCCGCCGCGATGTGGCTTGAAATTGCGAAGCTTTCCGGCAACAAAAATCCGCAATCTGTATCGCCTGCGATTGCTATCGCCGCCTCCGCCAGCCGGTGCGCTAGGCCGAAGCTGACCTTGAAGCCACCGGTCAGCGCGATCAGGCGTGGGTGATCGGGGTGGCGACCGGTCATCGGATCCCGGTCGATCGCCTTCGGGCGAAGCCCCGCCCAGCGCTCGACGACCGGGGCGTCGCGAAGGCTTGGCACGATCACCCGCGCCGTCTCGATCAGCATGTCGAGCTGGGCGTCGGTCGACATGGGATCGTCAAAGCGGTTCTCACTGGTGCTGCCGATCGCCACGTGCCCGCCTTCATGTGCGACGACATAGAGCCCGTCGAGAAAGATCGTCGGCAGCGACGGGTCGATATCGGCTTTCAACAGAGCCGCCTGCCCTTTGACCGGCTGGCCGAGCGGCTGCTTCAGCCCGGGCGTCAGCTCCTGCAACAGCGGAAAGGACTGATAGCCGGCGGCAAGGATGCAGCGGCTGAAAGCCAAGCTTTCGCCGCCTATTTCGGCGGTGCCGCGATCGGGATCAAGGCCTGCAACCCTGGCATGTTCGATGATCCGCACGTGTTTTGCCCGCCGCAGGAAGGCGGTAAGCGCCGCGATCAGCAACCGCGGCGCAACGCGCGCGGCGAGCGTGTCGTGCACGAAGCCGCTCTTGCCGGCGGACGGCTCGATCCAGCCATCGACCGGCGGACTGTCGAGCACATGCCAGTGGAAGCGGCGCTCGCCCGCCCGCCAATGGCGCTCGGCGTCTTCGAAATGGCCGCACGCTATGCGGTTGAGATGCGGCTTCGGCAACGGGATCAGCCGCCCGGACCTGGTATAACCGGCGGAAAGCCCGGTCATTGCTTCGAGCGCTGCGATTTCGGCTTCGAGTAGGACCAGCGCATCGAACTGGAACTGCTTCTTTTCAGACCACCGATCCGGCATATGCGGCATCAGCGCGCCGAGCAGGCCGCCGCTTGCGCCTTCGCCCAATCTGCCGGCGTCAGCAATAAGGGTACGGATGCCCCGGCGCTCGGCGTGGACGGCCGCCCAGAGACCCATGATGCCGCCGCCGACGATCAGCAATTCCGAGGATGATTGACCTGAGACCTGCTGAGGATTATCGGCTTTTTCCATGACAGACGTGAACCCCGATCAGATTGGCGCAGGCGCGCCGCAGCCGCTCGAATGGCGCGACGGCGATATGCCCTATTCCACCGCCTTTGGCGATCATTTTTATTGCCAGACGGATGGCCGGCTGGAATGCGGCCACGTCTTCCTCGCCGGCAACGGCCTGCCTGAGCGCTGGAACGGGCGGCAGGAATTCATGATCGGCGAGCTCGGCTTCGGCACCGGCCTGAACTTCGCCGAGACCTGGCGGCAGTGGAAGCTCCACCGAGCCGGCGGCCAGCACCTGCATTTCATCTCCTTCGAGCTCCATCCGATGCGTGGCGAAGAGATCGGCCGGGCGCTGTCGCATTGGCCGGAGATCGATAGCGAGCGCGAGGCGCTGACGGCGGCCTGGCCGCAGACGCCTGCTGGAACCGTCTCGCTCGATCTCGATCCTCAGACGCGACTCAGCGTCGTCTGCGGCCGCGCGCTCGACGGTGTCGCCGCGGCAAAGCCCGGCTTCGACGCCTGGTATCTCGACGGCTTCGCCCCGTCACGCAACGGCGACATGTGGTCGGAGGAACTGATGCGGCTCGTCTGCGAGAAAAGTGCCGCCGGCGGCACGTTCGCCACCTATGCGGCGGCCGGCTTCGTGCGCCGCAACCTCATTGCCGCCGGTTTTGCCGTCGAGCGCCGCCAAGGCTTCGCCGGCAAGCGCGAAATGCTCTGCGGTATCAAGGCGTCCCCCGGTCAGCGCGCGGATTAATAGCTGCTGCGCTCCGGCTGCTGCTCGCTCGTTCCGAGCCATTGCCGGATTTTCTCTTCCAATAGTTCAGGGCTGATCGGCTTCGACATGTAATCGTCCATGCCGGCGTCGAGGCAAAGCTCGCGGTCGCTTTCGAGCGCATGGGCGGTGACCCCGATGATCGGCACGCGGTGCCCCTGGCCCTTTTCCCTTTCGCGGATCGTCTGGGTCGCCTGATGGCCGTTCATGACGGGCATGGAGACATCCATCATGATGATGCGCGGCGTATGCCGCTCCCAGGCAGCGACCGCCGCCTCACCATTCTCGACGACGAGGAAGGAAAGACCCGTTCCCTGCAGGATCTGCGTGAAGACGATCTGGTTGACCTCGTTGTCCTCGGCAACGAGCACGTCGACGAATTCGGCCGCCCGCTTCTGCGGCGCGGGTGCCGGCGGCTTTGCCGGTGCCGCCGCTTCCCTCTGCAGCCGGGCGATCTCGGCCTCGGAGGCCTGCTTGACGCGGCTGGCGCGCACCACTTCGACGACGGTGTTGCGCAGCACGTTGGCGCGCGCCGGCTTCATCAGATGCGCGTGGCCGTTGAGCGCCGCGAATTCCTTTTCCGTGCCGGAAATATCCATCGACGTCAGGAAGATGATCGGCAATTCGACAAAGCGGGGATCGGCGCGGAGCCGGCGCGCGACATCGGCCCCGTTCATATCGGGCATGTGATAGTCGAGCACCACGGCATCGACGGCAATGCCGAGATCGGCCGCCGCCTCGAGGATCGCAAGGCCGGTACCGCCGCCTTCGGCGGCCACGCCGTCGAAACCCCAGAGAGCAAGCTGCTCGGTCAGAATGCGCCGGTTCACGTCATTGTCGTCGACGACGAGGACGCGCGCGCCCTGCACGTTGATCGGCAACGGCTTCGGTTCGATGCGGGCGGCCGCCACCGCAAACGGCAGATTGACGGTGAAGACCGAGCCCTTGTTGCCTTCGCTTTCGACGTTGAGATACCCGCCGAAAAGGTCGACGAGCCCGGCAGTGATCGCAAGGCCGAGGCCCGTTCCCTCATGCCGGCGGGTCGAGGAGGCGTCCACCTGCGAAAACTTGTCGAAGATCGATTCGAGTTTCTCCGGCGGGATGCCGATACCGGTATCCTCGATGCGGATGCTCGCCATGATCTCGCCGCCGTCGGCGGCCTGAAAGCCGAGATCGACGAAGACGTGGCCACGCTCGGTGAACTTGACGGCGTTGCCAACGAGATTCGTGACGATCTGACGGAAACGCCCGGCATCGCCGATCACGGCGGCAGGCAGGTCGGGTGCGGCCCGCACCAGCAGCTCGATGTTCTTCTCGGCGGCATGCGAAGACAAGAGTGTCGCCACGTCCTCCACCGCTTCGGTAATATCGAAGGCGGCCTTGCGCAGTTTCATCTGTCCGGCATCGATCTTCGAGAAGTCGAGGATGTCATTGATAATCGTCAGCAGCGCATTGCCCGATTTGACGATGATGTCGACGAAAGTCTTCTGGCGCGTGTCGAGATTGGTCTTGGCAAGCAGCTCCGCCATGCCAAGAACGCCGTTCATCGGCGTGCGGATCTCGTGGCTCATATTGGCGAGGAATTCGGATTTGGCGCGGTCGGCGGCTTCGGCGCGCGACAGCAGCTGCCGCAGTTCCTCCTCACGGCTCTTCAGCTCGGTGACGTCGGTGAAGAGCGCCACCCAATGCTGCCCCTCGCTGACCGTCGCCTCCATGTTGACCCAGCGTTCCCCGGCGACATGGAAGACGGTGGAAATCGGCTGCCGCGCCGCAATATTGGCGCGCCAGCCCTGCAGGATCTCGGCCGCCGCATCATGGAAATCGCCGCGCACCGCGCAGAAATCGAAGAGCCCGAGCCAGCTCACGCCTGGCTCGATATAGGGGGCCGGAATGCGCAGGATCTCTGAAAGCGCTTCGTTGGATAGCTTGATGATGCCGTCCTGGACGATGGCGATCCCCTGCGACATGGCGCGCGTTGCATCGCGCATCATCTCGCCGACCTGCTCCAGCGCCGCACGCGCCTCGTGGATTTCCTTTTCCCGTTCGCGCACCGCCGAAATATCGGCATAAGAAAGCAGGATGCGGTCGTGGGAGAGGCGGCGGCTGTCGAAGATGACGGATTTGCTGCCCGCCCAGCCGAGTTCGATCGGCTCCGGCTCATCTGTCTCGAACAGGTGCTTGCGGAAGGCGTAGATTTCCTCCGGCGTCTGCGTGCCGTCGTAGCGACCGAGCTCGTAATTGCGGCGGATGACGTCGATGAAGTGGCGACCGTCGAAGCGATCGTCGAGCGGCAGATCCCAGATGCTGTAGAATTCGTCGTTGACGTAGAGAATCCGATGGTCGTTATCGAGGATCAGCACGCCGACCGGCAGCGAACGCAGGATGCTTTCGATATCCCGGTGCAGGATTTCTTCCTGCTTACGCGACGCAATCAGCGCCTTTTCGCGTTCCTTGAGCGGCGAGATGTCGGAAAAAGAGCCGACGACATAAGTGCGGCCGTCCGCCGTCATGACGCGGTTGACGCGCGAGATGACGGGATAGACGTGGCCGCTCTTGCTCGGCATTTCGCTTTCGATCTCCACCGACGTGCCGTACTTCAACGCCAGCAGGTTTTCCTGGTAGATCGCCTCGCCACCTTCCGGCCCGAACATTTCATATTCGGTCATTCCCAGTATCTGGGAGCGGTCGTGGCCGCTGAAGGTGTCGTAATATTTATTGGCATAGACCAGGCGGTGCCCGTCATCGCGCACGAAGACTGCAACCGGTAGGTCCTCCAGGACAGTGCGGAGAACGTCGAGTTCGTTGACGCTCTCGCCCCAGGCCGAATCTCCGGCGGCCGCAGGCTTCGCGCCATTACTGTAGGCGGCGTTGACGACCAGCGGGCGGCCGTCCCCGGCAAAGATGCCGATCGGATGATCAAGCTTTTCCAGCACCTCGCGCACGCGAGCGAAATCGGCGGCGACACCGCTATCGCCAACGGCGCGGCGCGGCGCCTCGCGCACTTCGAAAATGCCGAGCACATAGGCCCGCTCCGGCGACGGAGAGAAGCTTTCGATCTGAATGCGCTCATGGCCAAGGCCTGCCGCATCGAAACAGATGGCGCTTTCCTCGGTGCCGAACACCAGCGCGCGGCGTTCCCTGTCCTCGCGCTCCTCTTCCTCGGGACGGTCGAAGAGTTCGCGGCTGCGTCTGCCGATGAAATCGGAGATTTCGCGGCCCAGAAAACGGGCATAGGCCTCGTTGACGGCGATATAGCGCAGCTCGCTGTTCTTGACATAGGCCGGGGTATCCAGATCAGCGATCCGGCGGCAAGCCAACTCCAGAAGGTCCCCGGCTGATTTCAAAAATATAGCTCCAGCAATGAATGAAATATCGACTACAAAAACTATAACGCCAAGGCTTTTAACAAGGTTTTAACCATAAATTTCGATAGCGAAATTTTACGGGCCGGCTCGCCAATTTCCGGCTCGCCAAGTTGAAGACAACTCACCTTGACCGCCCAGACTTGAAAGCAGGGGATCCGCTGAAATCATGACAAAAATTTAATGCCGAAACCGCTTGCGCGGCCATTGCGGCGCCGTGATCCAGGCCGAGTCTCGACATGGCTTTATTGAAAGCCAGCCATGAAAGGAAAATAGCATGTCCGTTTTTCATAAGACCATGGCGACGGGCCTGATCGCGCTGACCTTTGCCGGCGCCTCGCTCGCCACCGCTACCACCGCCGATGCCCGTCCACGCGATGCCTTCTGGGGCGGCCTTGCCGCCGGCGTCGTCGGCGGCGCGCTGCTGTCCGAGGCCGCCCGTCCCGCCTACCCTGTCTATCCCGCCTATCCTGTTTATCGCCCCTATCCCGTCTATAGGACCTATTACCGGCCGTCCTATTGCCATCTCGAATGGCGGCATGATCGCTGGGGCGATCCCTACCGCGTCAAAGTCTGCCCGGAATAGAGAAGCCTCAATTCGGCGCCGCTTGACCTTCGCAGACGCCGGTCCATGACAGCGCCGCGCGGCTTTCAGACGTGCGGCGCTGTAACACTTTGAATTGCTGCAACGGCAATCAAATGAAACTGGCGGATTTTCATCCGCCAGATCAAAGCCAATCAGACCACATTTTGAACCGTTACGGAGAAAGCTCCTCCAGCACGCGATCCTTGGTTTCTATTGCAAACAGCATGGTGATGATTGCACCGACGATCAGAATGGCTGCGAAGCTCACGAAGACATACTGGATGCCCATGGAAGACATCACCGTGCCGACGAGGATCGGGCCGGTCGATGACCCCAAGCGAAGCCAGGCGCTACCGGTTCCTGTTCCCAGTGCCCTGAGGCGCGTCGGGTAGATCTCTGCCGAGTACAGGTACAAGGAAAATGTGACGGTCTGGACGATCGCATAAGCGAGACCGGCAAGAACCAAAACCTGGATGGGAGAGGTCGCGCCGAGCCATGCGAGGGCCAGCAGCGGCACGGGAGCGAGAAGCAGCGCACCCGTGTACCAACGCTTGCGCCCCACTTTATCGATGAGCAGCGCGCAGATGACAGCCGCGATCACGCCGCCGACTGACGTCAGGAAACCATAGAAGATGCTGGTTTGAAGCGGCAGGTTGAAGACCTGTCGATAAAGGGTCGGCAGCCAGGTGATCGTACCGTTGGCCACCGTATAGGCGGTAAACCACATTGCCCAGATGGAAAGCGTCCGCTTCAGGTAAACGCCCTGGAAGAGCTCGCGCCAGTCCGACGTGCGGCGGACCGGCGCTTGGATGAGCTTCGGTTCGGGCAGTTCCTTGCCGGCGGCACGAGCGCTTTCTTCCATGCGGGTGACGATAGCGTCTGCTTCGCCGTATCGGCCGTTGGCAGCCAGCCAACGCGGTGATTCCTTGAGGAACCAGCGCAGCGGAATCATCAGGATTGCGGGAACGAGGCCGACGACGAACATCGCCTTCCAACCGTAAACCGGTACCATGAAGTAGCCGATCAGCCCGGCGCCGACGAGGCCCAACAAGAACATGACCTCATAAAGGAGGAAGAACTTGCCGCGCCCCTTCGACCCGATCAACTCGTTGATATAGGCGCTGGCGACCGGGACCTCGCCGCCGGTGCCGATCCCCTGGACGAAACGGAAGGCCATCATCATGCCGGCCCCGGCAGCGAACAGGCATGCGACATCCATGCTGACGAAGAGCAGGATCGTGAAGAGAAGAACTTTCAGCCGGCCGACCTTCTCGGCAAGCCAGCCAAACAGGATCGCACCGATCAACTGTCCCAGATAGCCCATCGATAGGATCATGCCGGTCTGTGAGGGGCTCAGGCCCCACTCGCGGACGAGGACGGGCATGGCATAAGCGATAGCGATGACCGTGTAGCCGTCGAAGAACGTTGCGGCGCCGACGATATTGCGCGCCCAGAACACCTCGCGGGTGATGGGGAGGCGCTCCAGACGAGCGCTGATTTCGGCCTGAGGATCAGCGGCATTCGCCGTCTCAGCCGGTATAGGCTGCATGACATTCATTGGTTCCTCCTTCTCGCCCCGTGGCCTACCACTCTCCCGGCCAGGGGCGCTCCTGCTTGATGGTTGCTACTGCGCGTCAGTTTGTCCTGTCAGAGCAATGGCCTTCAAAGACGTTCAAACCTGCCTCGGCGGGTTTCCATGACTTCCTCCTCCCTTTGCAATGCGCCCCTGCGACCTGCGCAGGGGCGTCAAAGAGGTCACTCGGCAGCCAGCAGTTGGTCAACGCGACCAATACCGGCAGCGTCGAAGGCAGCAAAAATCTCCGCTTCTGCCTTGTCGCCAAGGCTCTTCAGCGGCTCGCGGATCGTGGCGTGGTCCAGGATACCGCGGTGCACGAGGCCGAGTTTCAGGGCCACGGTGCCTTCCATATGAGAGCCGCGATGATAGACGGCACGCGTCACCGGAAGAAGGCGCTCGAAGATCTTGCGCGCTTCCGGATAGTCCTGCGCCTTGCCGGCTTTGATCAGGTCGATGAGCAACTCCGGCGCGATATTGCCATAGCCGACGAGCAGGCCATCGACATCGAACATGGTTGGCAGCAGCCATTCATCGTGGCAGCTCAGAACCTGCAGCTTTGGATTGGCCTTCTTCAGCTCTGGAATTTCGACATACCAGCGCTTCATATTGCGCACGCCGTTCTTGGTGGCGACGACGCCTTCCTGTGTGGCAATCGCAAGCTGTGTATCGAGATCGTAAGATGCCTTGGTGGCGTCGGGATATTGGAACAGGATGCACTGGAGGCCGGACTCCTGCCAGATTGCCTTGTAGCGATCCTGAGGCGCTCCCTTCTGAAAGCCGAAACGCAGCCAGCCGTGGTTGGGATAGACGAGTGCGCCGGTGGCACCCGCGGCTTTGCATTTCCTGGCCTCTTCAGCGGCGACCTTCGTGCCTTCACCGGTAATCCCGGCAATGATCGGAACGGCACCGTCGACTGCTTCAACATATGTGCGGATGAGAGCAAGGCGCTCCTCTTCCGTGAGGAAGGTGCCCTCGCCGGCATGGCCGAGGATGACGAGGCTTTTGACGCCTTCCATCGAGACCAGCCATTTGGCGAGCTTGGCGTTGGCTTTGTGATCAACTTCGCCGTCACGGGTGAAAGCGGTAACGGGGGCCGGGCTCAGCCCGCGCATATCCATCGGTTGCATATTGGTCTCCTCCTTCGTGCGATCGCGGTTCACTCGCGATCGCTATAGGATCGTTTACGGGAACGTTCCCACTATCGTTCTTGAATTTCCTGGAGTCAATATCTTTTTTGGTGCATGCTGAGAGCGGCGGCCCAATGCCGACTCGTATGGAAAAGGCTCAATGAATTCAAAAGCGGATGAAGTTCTGGGACAGACCCGCGTCACTATTCACGGCGTGGCTGCCGCAGCCGGCGTCTCCAAGTCTACCGTGTCCCGCATTCTGGACGAGAGGCTTCCGCGCTCCGACAGTGAGACCGCGCGGCGCGTGCGCAAGGTTGCCGAAGAGCTCGGATACGTTCGCGATGTTTCTGCAGCGAGCCTCAGGCGCGGCAACACGATGACGGTCGGGGTGATTGTACCCAGGCTGACGGATACGGTCATGGCCATGCTTTACGAAGCGCTGGCCAAGGCCTGCAGCCGTAGTGGCCGCTTCGCGATTGTCGCAACGACCGACGACAAGCCAAGAGCAGACCGGCTTGCGGCCGAGTCTCTGTTGAAGCGGGGTGTCGATGGATTGATTCTTTCGACAGCGCGGGAAGACGATGACTTTCCGGACGAGCTGGCAAAACGCGGCATTCCCTATGTCCTGGCGCTCCGAACGGATGGCCACAGCCTCTCGTCAGTCGGCGATGACAGGCTCGGTGGCTACCTCGCGGCCCGCCATCTCCTCGATCTCGGCCACCGCAGAATTGGCGTCATTGCCGGTCCATCCTATGCCTCCAGTTCGCGGGGGCGCGTGGAGGGTTTCCGCCACGCCCTGGAAGAGGCTGGATTGAATGCAGATCCCTCATACATCATTCCCTCGACATTCGGCATCGAGTCCGGTGCGGTAGCCGTCGAGACACTGATGCATCTCAGTCCACGTCCAACCGCCGTTTTCGCCGTCAACGACAATACTGCCATCGGCGCTTTGTCGGGACTGACGAAACTTGGCCTTTCCGTGCCGCAGGACATCTCGATCGTAGGCTATAACGACATTCCGATTGTCAGCCACCTCCCCACACCGCTCACGACACTACGGGTGCCGTTCGAGCAAATTGCATCAAACGCCCTTGATCTTCTTGCAGGTGACAACAGTCCTGCCGAGGAGCGCATTCGGATCTCGGCCCCAACCCTCATTCCAAGGAAATCGACGGCACCGTTGCGTTGAAAGGTCGCGAAGTCGCGCGCTTCCGCTATCTGCACCCGATTGCTCGGGTGGATGCGATCACTCTATTCTCCAACAAAGGCCAGCTGTTTCGCAGACCAAGCCGCCCTCATGCGGCCGCCGCATAGAGGAAGGACCCCAGCATGCCGGAACCGCTGAAGAACCTGCTGCATGAAGCGCTGGTCGGCGATATGGCCGATCGTATTGGTGGCAACGCGTCGGCTTTCGACAGAGACCGTTTCGTGACGCTGGCGACCAATGGCCTCACGGCGCTGGAACTGATGGAGCGCTCGGCGCTGATCCGCGACGCCCTGTTTGCGACGCTTCCCGATGATTTCCGCGAGGCCGCAGCCATTCTGATGGCAAGCCTGCCCGCCACCGGCAGGCAGGGGCTCTCCGGCTGGATGCTGTTGCCGGTCAATCAGTTCATCGCTGCGCGCGGCCTTGATCATTTCGATCTCGGCCTCGACCTGCTGAAGGCGCTGACGCCGCATTTCACTGCCGAATTCGGCATCCGGCAATTCATCCACCGCGACCAGCAACGCGCACTCGCCATCATTTCCGGCTGGGTCGGCGATCCCGACCGGCATGTGCGCCGGCTGGCGAGCGAGGGAACGCGGCCACGTCTTCCTTGGGCCATGCGCCTGCCGCAGCTCGTAAAGGACCCGGCGCCGATCCTGCCCATCCTGACCGCGCTGATGGATGACCCGGAGGATTATGTGCGCCGTTCCGTCGCCAACAGCCTGAACGACGTCGCCAAGGATCACCCCGATATGGTCGCCGCCTTCATCGCCTGTCATATCGATGCCGCTTCGCCCGAACGCCGCTGGCTGCTGAAACACGCCTCGCGCACGCTTCTGAAGAAGGGCCACGCGCAGGCGCTCGCCAATTTCGGCTTCGCCGCCACCGCTTCGCTCCAATGCGAACTACGGCTCGTAAACGGTGAGGTGATGTTCGGCGAAGGGTTGGATTTCGAAATCCGGTTGACGAATGCCGGCGAGATCCCGCAATCGCTGATGATCGACTACGCCATCCACCATGTGAAGGGCGACGGTTCGCTCTCGCCCAAGGTTTTCAAGTGCAAGACGATCACGCTCGCGCCCGGGCAAAGCCGGACGATTGAGCGCCGCCACGCCATGCGGCCAATCACGACGCGGCGCTATTATCCCGGCGAACACCGCATCGCCATCCTCGTCAACGGCGCGGAGACCGCATCGGAAAGCTTCGTCCTCGTCATGCCCTCAGCTGACCCAGGCTAAGGCTTTCTTGTGCACCGCACTTGACTTTCCACGCGAACTAGCCCAAATGCGGGTCAGCTTTCACCCTTCCGGCCGCCGCGTGAGCGTGCCCCTGCTAAAAAATACGGACGCAGGAAGAAGGGACAAAAGCGCATTTCGATAGAGCGCCGCACTCCCATGAGCGGCCAGAAGCGCTGGAAAGCTTTTTCCAACTCACAAGTTCCCACTTCACGCGGGGTTCTTGACGCCAGAATGAAACCGGATCGCATGGTGCGTTCCGGCAATAGTCGTTGTGGCGCCCCGAAAGGTTATGCCTTGACTAATTTTGAATCGCTTGGTGTCTCCAAGCCGATCGTCGCTACTTTGTTCCAGCTCGGCATCGAAACGCCGACACCCATCCAGGAACATGCCATTCCTCTCCTCCTCGAAGGCCGCGACCTGATCGGCCTCGCCCAGACCGGCACAGGCAAGACCGCCGCTTTCGGCCTGCCTCTCATCGAAAAGCTGCTCGCCGACGAACGGCGTCCCGACAACCGCACGACGCGGACGCTGATCCTGGCCCCGACCCGCGAACTGGTGAACCAGATCGCCGAGAGCCTGAAGAAGTTCATCCGCAAGTCGCCGCTGCGCATCAATGTCGTCGTCGGCGGCGTTTCGATCAACAAGCAGCAGCTTCAACTCGAAAAGGGCACCGATATCCTCGTTGCCACGCCTGGCCGCCTGCTCGACCTCGTCAATCGCCGCGCGATCACGCTGACCACGGTCCGCTATCTCGTGCTCGACGAAGCCGACCAGATGCTCGACCTCGGCTTCGTGCATGATCTGCGCAAGATCGCCAAGATGGTGCCGAAGAAGCGACAGACCATGCTCTTCTCGGCCACCATGCCGAAGGCGATCGCCGATCTCGCCGGCGAATACCTCGTCGATCCCGTCAAAGTCGAAGTTACGCCTCCGGGCAAGGCTGCCGACAAGGTCGAACAATACGTCCATTTCGTCGGCGGCAAGAACGACAAGACGGAACTGCTCCGCAAGTCGCTGACTGAAAACCCGGATGGCCGCGCCATCGTCTTCCTGCGCACCAAGCACGGTGCGGAAAAGCTGATGAAGCATCTCGAGAACATCGGCTATTCCGTTGCCTCGATCCATGGCAACAAGAGCCAGGGTCAGCGCGAACGGGCGCTGAAGGCCTTCCGCGACGGCAGCATCAAGACGCTGATCGCCACCGACGTCGCCGCCCGCGGCATCGATATCCCGGCCGTCAGCCACGTCTACAACTACGATCTGCCTGAGGTGCCCGACGCCTATGTCCACCGCATCGGCCGCACGGCGCGCGCCGGCCGCGACGGCATCGCCATCGCCTTCTGCGCCCCTGACGAAGCCAAGCTGCTGCGTGACATCGAACGCCTGATGGGCATCGATATCACCGTCGCAAGCGGCGAACCTCCGGCAAACATGAATGCCACACCCCGTCGTGCCAACGGCAACGGCAACAACCGCAATCGCAATGGCGGCCAGGGTCGCGAAAGTAATGGTCGCGGCGAAGGCCGTGGCGACCAGAATCGCTCCGAGCATCGCGGCAGCCGCCAGGAGCGCCGCCCGCGCCCCGAGCGCCCGACCAGCCGTAACGAGGATTTCCGCGGCCAGCGCCGCGGCGAAGTGACCCCGGATCTCGGTCCTGATAACGATCTGGTCGCAACCTCCGACTTCCGCCCCTCGGCAAAGCCGCAGCGTCCGGCGCATCACGGCGCCCACGCCAATGGCGAACCGAGCGGTCATCACCGCGGCAATAATCGCCATGCCCACGGCCGCCCGGCCCGCAAGCACGGCGAAGACCGCGGCCCGCAGCAGGCCCAGGGCGGCGAACCACGCCGCGACGGCAACGGCGGCAACCGCCGCGGTGGCTCAGGCTCCCGCAACGGCAGCGGCCAGCGCCGCGAACGCGCCTGATCGTTGAACGACTGAAAAGCGGAAAGGCCGGGGATATCTCCGGCCTTTTTGTTATCTCCGCATCATGCTTTCCGAGAATCGGAATCGATTTTCAGAAAGCATGATGCGAGGGTTGAAAGTGTTAGGGTGTCTTTTCTGCGTCCGAAAGAACGCACAGGCTCTATACCTCGACCGGCCTATGCTCGCTGACCGCCCGGCGGTTGGTGAGATAAACGCCTGTCACGACCACCACGGTGCCGAGGATCAACGGCAGGGTCAGCGGTTCCCCGAAGGCGATGAAGGCCTCGAGCGCGACGGTCGGCGGCATCAGGTAGATCAGCGAGGCGGCGCGGGACACCTGGCCGCGACGGATCAGATGAAGCAGCAGTCCGACCCCGCCCATCGACAGGCCGAAAACCGACCAAATGAGCGCGCCATAGGCCTGCGCGGCGCCGTCGAAATGCTGATGCTCGAAGATGAGCGAAAGCGGCAGGGTGAGGATCAGCGCGCCGATATATTGCAGGGTCGCGATCGTTCTGAGGTCACCGGATTGCAGGTGTTTCTTCTGGTAGAGCGTGCCGTAGGTGACGGACGCCATGGCGACGAGGTTGATCGCCAGCGGCAGGGCGGCATGGGTGAGATCGGCGGTCGCCGGATCGAGCAGCTTCGGCGAAATCGCAATGGCAATGCCGATGAAGCCGAGAGCAAGGCCAAGTTTCTGTGCCTGCTGCAAGCGCTCGCCGATGAGGAAAGGAGCCGCCATCGCCGTCAACAGCGGCTGCAGCGCCGCGATGATGCCCGATATGCCGGCCGGCACCCCGTTGGCGATCGCCCACCAGAGACCGGCGAGATAGAAACCATGCAGGAAGAAACCGGAATAGATGGCGCGCAGCGCTGTCGCCCGGCTTTTGGGCCATCGCGCCCGCACCGCCAGGCAGAGCGCCAGAAACGCCGCCGCCGACAGCGCGTAACGTATCGAAAGAAAGGTGAAGGGCTCGGAATGCAGCGAGGCATATTTCGCCACCACCCAGCCCGTGGACCAGAGCAGGACGAAAACGGCGGGGGCAAGGCGATCGAGGGACATGGCGGCTCGCAATAAAAGCTTCGCTGTGCTGATAGCGGCACCCCGTAGCCGCAGTCAAAGGCGAAGCGTTGATGCTTATTTGAAATTTCGCTGATGCAAGGACCCGATGGCGGTTCTGCAGAGGTCGGCGAGCCTCGCGCGCATGGCCATATTCGATCGCCTTGGCTGAACGAAAAACGGTCATATGCTCAGATTTTACGCAGGCACCTTGGATGAATATCCGCCATGCCGCAGCGCATCACGTTAAATGCCCAGATTTTCACCCGTTTCTCGCAGCGCGAAATCTTTTCCCCGAACTGCGCATGGTTCTTGCATTGCCATTTGCGTTGTATTCAAATGAACAAAAAAGGGGAGCCGCGCTTTTGGCATTTGATGAAATGATTACCGGGGACGAAAGCCCTCGCCCGCCTTATGACAAATACTTCGAGTGGTACAACAGCCAAGACCGGGCGCATCTGATTGCCAAGTCCCGCGATGCGGAAAACATCTTCCGGAAGACCGGCATCACATTCGCGGTCTACGGCCATGCCGACAGTTCCGAAAAACTCATCCCCTTCGACATCATTCCCCGCATCATCTCCGCCCGCGAATGGCGCAAGCTCGCCCAGGGCATCGAGCAGCGGGTAATCGCACTCAACGCTTTTCTGGACGATATCTACCATAAGCAGGAGATCATCCGCGCCGGCCGCATCCCGCGCGAACTGATCGAGAACAACGTCACCTTCATCCCCGAGATGATCGGCTTCCGTCCGCCCGGCGGCGTCTACACCCATATCGTCGGCACCGACATCGTGCGCACCGGCGAGGACCAGTTTTACGTGCTTGAGGACAACGCCCGCACGCCCTCCGGTGTCAGCTACATGCTGGAAAACCGGGAAACCATGATGCAGATGTTCCCGGAACTGTTCCACAAGAACAAGGTGCAGCGTGTCGAGGATTATCCCTATCTCTTGCGCCAGAGCCTCGCCTCGCTTGCTCCTCCCGGCTGCACCGGCAAGCCGCGCGTCGCGGTGCTGACCCCCGGCATCTACAATTCGGCCTATTACGAGCATTCCTTCCTCGCCGACATGATGGGCGTCGAACTGGTCGAGGGCTCGGATCTGCGCGTCATCGACGGCAAGGTGAAGATGCGGACGACCCGCGGTTACGAGGCGATCGACGTGCTCTACCGCCGCGTCGACGACGACTTCCTCGATCCCCTGACCTTCCGGGCCGATTCCGCGCTCGGCATTCCCGGCATCATGGATGTCTACCGTTCCGGCAACATCACCATCGCCAATGCGCCGGGCACCGGCATTTGCGACGACAAGGCGATCTATTCCTATATGCCCGAGATCGTCGAATTCTATACCGGCCGCAAGGCCCTGCTCGAAAACGTGCCGACCTGGCGTTGTTCGGAAGCATCAAGCCTGAAATACGTGCTGGAACATCTGGAGGAGCTGGTCGTCAAGGAAGTGCACGGTTCCGGCGGCTACGGCATGCTTGTGGGACCGACGGCATCGAAGAAGGAACGCGCCGATTTCGCCGAGAAGCTGAAGGCCAAGCCGAACAATTACATCGCCCAGCCGACGCTGTCGCTCTCCACCGTGCCGATCCTCGTCAACAAGGGCATCGCGCCGCGCCATGTCGACCTTCGCCCCTATGTGCTTGTATCCGACAAGGTTCAGATCATTCCGGGCGGGCTCACCCGCGTGGCGCTGAAGCAAGGCTCGCTGGTGGTCAATTCCAGCCAGGGCGGCGGCACCAAAGACACCTGGGTATTGGAGGACTGATGCTCGGAAGAACCGCAAACGGCCTTTACTGGATGTTCCGTTACATCGAGCGCGCCGAAAATATCGCCCGCCTGATCGATGCCGGGTTGCGCATGTCGCTGACCCGCAGCAGCACCGGCGATGACAACTGGGATGGCGTGCTGCAAAGCGCCGGCGTGCGCGAGGCCTATGACGAGGGCCACGCAAAGCTGACCAATGCCGACGCGATCGACTATCTCCTGCGCGATCGCGCCAATCCGTCGAGCGTCATGTCCTGCATCGAGTCCGGCAGAAACAATGCCCGCATGGTGCGCACGGCTCTGACGCGCGAGACCTGGGAAGCCACCAACGAATGCTGGATCGAGCTGAAGTCTCTGCTCGAAAAGCGCGTCAAGGCGGCCGACATGCCGGAGGTGATCGACGTCATCAAGCGCCGTGCCGGCCTCATCCGCGGCGCCTTCCACGGCTCGACACTGCGCAACGAACTCTATAATTTCGCCCGCATCGGCACCTTCATCGAGCGGGCCGATAATACCAGCCGCATCCTCGACGTGAAATATTACGTGCTGCTGCCCTCGGTCTCATCAGTCGGCTCCTCTCTCGACAATGTGCAGTGGGAATCGATCCTGCGCTCGGTCTCCGCACACCGGGCCTATAGCTGGGCCTATGACGGCGAATACCGGGCGATGAACATCGCCGACTTTCTGACGCTGAATGTGCAGATGCCGCGCTCGCTTGCCTATTGCTATGAGAAGATCGTCAGCAATCTCGGCTATCTCGCCACGGATTACGGGGAGCGGCTCGCCGCTCACGATACGGCGGACGCAATCCGCACCACACTGCAGACGAGAGCGATCCGGGATATCATGGATCAGGGCCTGCACGAATTCCTGGAGGATTTCGTCGCGCGCAACAACAAGCTCGGTGCGGAAATTTCCGACGGCTACCGGTTCTATGTATAAGCGGATCAGAACATGAGAATGAAGATCAGCCATCTCACCGAATACCGCTACGACGGACCGACGCAGTTCTCGCTGCAACGGCTGAGGTTGACGCCGCCGACGAGCCCCCATCAGAAAGTCCTCACCTGGGCGCTGAACGTAGAGGGTGCCGTACCCGAGGTCGAGTATGACGACCAGTACGGCAATCACGTCAATCTGGTCTCGCTGGAAGGCGAGCAGGACGTGACGCGCATTCTCGCCGAAGGCGAGGTCGAGACGGAGGACAACAACGGCGTCACCGGCCCGCATACCGGCTTCTGCCCGCTTTGGCTGTTTCTGCGCGACACGCCGCTGACCAAGGGCGGCAAGCTGGTCAAGGAACTGATCAAGGGTGTCGGAGGCGATAACGAGCTTGCCCGCATGCATGCGCTGATGGCGGCAATCCACGAGACGGTCGACTACAAGCCCGGCACCAGCAACACCGAGACGACGGCCGAACAGGCGCTGGAGAAGAAGAGCGGCGTCTGCCAGGACCACGCGCACATTTTCATTGCCGCCGCCCGCGCCCTGCAGGTGCCGGCGCGTTACATCTCGGGCTATCTTATGATGGAAGAGAAGGTCGAGCAGGCGGCGACCCATGCCTGGGCCGAGGCCCATATTCCCGGCCTCGGCTGGGTCGGCTTCGATCCCGCCAACGAGATCTGCCCGGATGCCCGGTACGTCAGGATCGCCTCCGGCCTCTGCTACCGCGACGCCGCGCCGATTTCAGGCATGCGCATCGGTACGCCGGGCGAAACGTTGTCGGTCACCGTGAAGGTAGAAGACGGCGGCCAGATGCAAAGTCAAAGCCAGAGCTGACTGGACACTCCCGAAATCCACCTTATTTCGGGAGGCGTCGCACGTCAAAATTGCCGCCATCTTCTCATTGAACAAGTGCAAAAAAGGCGGGGTGATGCCCCGCCTTTCATCGATTTCCAATCCTGGATCTACGCTGTCAGTGGCTGTCCTTACCGACAGCGTTTCCGCGACATCCCTTGAGGAAGTCGAGGTCCGCACCGGTATCGGCCCCCTCGACATGCTGCTGATGCAGGAAGGCATAGCCTGATTTGGGCAGATCGTGGTTCGGCTGCCATTCGGCGAGCCGCCGCGCCAGTTCTTCCTCGGAAATGTCGAGATGCAGGCGACGGTTCGGCACATCCAGCTCGATCATGTCGCCATTTTTCACGACCGCCAGCGGTCCGCCGACGGCTGCTTCCGGAGAGGTGTGCAGCACGACGGTGCCGTAAGCCGTTCCGGACATGCGCGCGTCGGAAATGCGCACCATGTCGAGGATGCCCTTCTTCAGCACCTTCGGCGGCAGCCCCATGTTGCCGACCTCGGCCATGCCGGGATAACCCTTCGGCCCGCAGTTCTTCATGACCATGATGCAAGTTTCGTCGATGTCGAGATTATCGTCGTTGATCTTGGCCTTGTAGTCGTCGATGTCCTCGAACACCACGGCCCTGCCCCGGTGCACCAGGAGATGCGGCGAGGCGGCCGAAGGCTTCAACACCGCGCCCTTCGGCGCGAGATTGCCGCGCAGCACGACGATGCCGCCCGAAGATGTCAGCGCCTTTTCAGCCGGCAGGATGACGTCCTCGTTCCAGTTGATGACCTCCTTGACCTCGTCCCAGACGGTTTCGCCGGAGACCGTCAGCGCATCCTTGTGCAGAAGACCTGCCTCGCCGAGGCGCTTCAGCACCACCGGCAGGCCGCCCGCATAGAAGAACTCTTCCATCAGGTATTTGCCCGACGGCATCAGGTTGACGATTGTGGGAACGTCGCGGCCGCAGCGGTCCCAGTCATCAAGCGAAAGATCGATGCCGACACGGCCGGCGATGGCGAGCAGGTGGATGACGGCATTGGTCGATCCGCCGATGGCCGCGTTGGTGCGGATGGCGTTCTCGAAAGCCTGCTTCGTCATGATGTCGGAGGGCTTCAGGTCGTCCTTGACCATCTGGACGATCCGCCGGCCGGTGAGCTGCGCCATGACCTTGCGGCGGGAATCAACGCCCGGGATCGCGGCATTACCTGACAGTGCCATGCCGAGCGCCTCGGCCATGGAAGCCATGGTGGACGCGGTGCCCATGGTGTTGCAGGTGCCCGACGAACGGCTCATCGAGGCTTCCGCCTCGAGGAATTCGGCCTGCGTCATCTCGCCGGCCTTCACCATTTCGGAAAACTTCCACAGATGCGTGCCCGAGCCGACGCGTTCGCCACGGAAATAGCCGTTCAGCATCGGTCCGCCGGTGACGACGATCGACGGCAGGTCGCAGGAAGCCGCTCCCATGAGAAGCGACGGCGTGGTCTTGTCGCAGCCGACCAGCAGCACGCAGCCGTCCATCGGCTGGCCGCGGATCGCCTCTTCCACCGCGAGCGCGGCAAGGTTGCGATACATCATCGCGGTCGGGCGGAAGGTGTTTTCCGACGCCGAGAATACCGGCACCTCAAGCGGGAAGCCGCCGGCCTCCCATACGCCCGCCTTCACCTTTTCGGCGAGTTCTCTGAGATGACCGTTGCACGGGGTCATATCCGACCAGGTGTTGAGGATGCCGATCACCGGCCGGCCATCGAACAGGTCGTGCGGATAACCCTGGTTCTTAAGCCAGCCGCGGTGATAAATCACATCGCGGCTCGTGCCGCCGTACCATTCCTGCGACCTCAGCTTGCGCGGCCATTCCGCTTTCTTCTTCATCGTCTCTATCCTTCAGGATGTCGCCGGACCGCCTCGTACGGTCCGGGACATCGCCTTTGTTTCAAGCCAGCGTGTAGGCGGTCTTGACGGTTGTGTAGAATTCGGCGGCGTATTTGCCCTGCTCGCGCGGGCCATAGGACGAACCTTTGCGGCCGCCGAAGGGAACGTGGAAATCGACGCCTGCCGTCGGCAGGTTGACCATCACCATGCCGGCCTCGGAATTGCGCTTGAAGTGCGTCGCATGTTTCAGGCTGGTCGTGGCGATGCCGGCCGAAAGGCCGAACGGCGTGTCGTTGGCGATGGCAAGCGCCTCGTCGTAATCCTTCGCCCGGATCACCGAGACCACAGGCCCGAAGATCTCCTCGCGCGAAATCCGCATCTGGTTGGTCGCTTCGGTAAACAGCGTCGGCTGCAGATAGAAGCCGGGCGTGTCGCGCGAGATGACCTCGCCGCCGAAGGCGAGTTTGGCGCCTTCCGACTTGCCGATCTCGATATAGTCGGTATCGGTCTTCAGCTGCCGCTCATCGACGACCGGACCGATATGGGTGCCGGCCTTCAGCGCGTTGTCGACGACCAGCGTCTTCAGCTTGTCGGTGAGCGCTGCGACGAACTTGTCGTGAATGCCCTCGGTGACGATCAGGCGCGACGACGCCGTGCAGCGCTGGCCGGTGGAGAAGAAGCCGGAATTGGCGGCGGCCTCGACGGCGACGTTGAGGTCGGCATCGTCGAGCACGACCATCGGGTTCTTGCCGCCCATTTCCAGCTGGAACTTGCGGTTATGCTCGATGGAGGCGGCGGCGACACGCCGGCCGGTGCCGGTGGAACCGGTAAAGGTGATGCCGTGAACGTCGGGGCTTTCGAGCATGGCCTGACCGACGACCGAGCCCTTGCCCATGACGAGGTTCAAGACGCCCTTCGGCAGGCCGGCGCGGTTGAGGATATCGACAATCGCCCAGGAACAGGCGGGCACCAGTTCGGCCGGCTTGAAGACGATGGTGTTGCCGTAGCAGAGTGCCGGCGCGATCTTCCAGGCGGGGATGGCGATCGGGAAATTCCACGGCGTGATGATGCCGATGACGCCAAGCGCCTCGCGGGTGATCTCGACGCCGATGTTCGGGCGAACCGAGGGGAGGACCTCGCCAGCCAGCCGCAGCGCTTCGCCGGCGAAGAATTCGAAAATCTGCGAGGCGCGGATCACTTCACCGGTGGCTTCCGGCAGCGTTTTGCCTTCCTCGCGGGCGAGCAGCGCGCCGAGTTCGTCCTTCCGCGCCATGATCTCGTCGCCGGTCTTCTTCAGGATGACGTGGCGTTCCCAGATGCCGGAACGCGACCAGGCCGGGAAAGCGGCCTTGGCGGCGGCAATGGCGTTTCTGGTGTCTTCAGCGCTGCCGTCGGCATAGAGGCCGACGACTTCGTTCGTGTCCGACGGATTGATATTCTTCGTCGCGTTCGAGCCGACCCATTCGCCGGCGATCAGGTTTTGATAAATGGTCATGGGCTTAACAAGCCTCCTTTACCGTTTACGAGCATGATCCGGCCGCCGGATGCGGCCAGGTCTTGAAATCAGAGCTGCCGGACGGCGATCTCTTCCTCGGCGGCCACTGCAAGCGGATTGCGGAGCGGCAGGCCGAATTCGGCGACTTCGATCTCGAAGATGTCGCCCTCTTCGGTCTTGACGCCATCGGCAAAGGAAAGGGTCGCCGTGCCGAACATATGGACATGAACATCGCCCGGCACACGGAAGAGGCCGTATTTGAAATGGTGATATTCGAGATTGGCGAAGGTGTGCGACATGTTCGCCTCACCGGAGAGGAACGGCTTTTCGAAGATCACCTTGTCGCCGCGCTTGATGCGCGAGGTGCCGCGAATATCGTCCGGGGCGGCGCCGATGCGGATTTCCGGACCATAGGCGGCCGGGCGCAGTTTGGAGTGGGCCAGATAGAGATAGTTGATCCGCTCGGTGACGTGGTCCGAAAACTCGTTCGACAGCGCAAAGCCGATGCGGAACGGCGAGCCGTCCTTGGAAATCACGTAAATGCCAGCCATTTCAGGCTCTTCGCCGCCGTCGAGCGCGAAGGACGGCGAGATCAGCGGGGCGCCGGGGGCTGCCGTGCCATAGCCGTTGCCCTTGTAGAACCATTCGGGCTGCACGCCCTTCTCGCCGGCCTTCGGCTTGCCGTTCTCCAGCCCCATCTTGAACATCTTCATCGAGTCCGTCAGGGTTTCCTCGGCGGCTTCGGTGGTTTTCTTGTGCATGGAATCGCGCGTTGCCGCCGATCCCAGATGCGTCAGGCCGGTGCCGGTCAGATGCAGGTGGGCGGCATCGGGATGGGTGATCGGCGGAAGGAAGCGGCCCTCCGCATAGGCCTTTTCAAGATCGACGGCAGCGCCGTAGCCATGGGCCTCGATGACTGAGGCAAGCGACTTGCCGCCGTCTGCGGCTTCCATCGCCAGCGCATAGACGCTGCCGGCATTGTTGACCGACTTTGCAGCGCCGCCCGGCTCACGCACGGCGACGACGATCTCTCCGTTGGCACCTTTGATCTGGGAAATAAGCACGTCTTCGATCCTTCTCGTTTCGGCGAAGACAGGAAAAAGCTCCGCCTGTCCGGCTCCATCAGGAGCCGGAATCCATCATTCATATGACTGCGAATGCCTGGCTGGCGCTTCGGAAGCGGTCAGCCCTTGTTCTTATTATAGACGTCGAAGAACACGGCGGCGAGGAGCACGGCGCCCTTGACCATCTGCTGCGAGTCGGTGCCGAGACCGTGGATCGACATGCCGTTGTTCATGATGCCCATGATCAGCGCGCCGATGACAGCGCCGGTCACCTTGCCGACGCCGCCCTGGGCGGATGCGCCACCGATGAAGCAGGCGGCGATCACGTCGAGTTCAAGACCGAAGCCGCCCTTGGCCGTCGCCGAGTTGAGACGCAGGGCAACGATCAGACCAGCCAGTCCGGCGAGCAGACCCATATTGGCAAAGGTCAGGAAGGTCAGCCGCTCGGTGTTGATACCGGAAAGCTTCGTCGCCTTCTCATTGCCGCCCATGGCGTAGATGCGGCGACCGATCGTCGTGCGGCGGGTAATGAAGGCATAGGCAGCAACCAGGACCAGCATGACCATCAGCACGTTCGGGAAGCCGCGATAGATCGACAGCTGATAGCCGAGCGCCAGAATGGCGAGCGTGACGAGGGCGTTCTGGGCAAGGAAGAAGCCGAGCGGCTCAACGTCGTTGCCATGCTTCTCGTTCGACAGACGCTTGCGCCATGCCAGATAGAAGAGGGCGACGGCGCCGACGACGGTGAGGATGATCGAGGTCGAGTTGATGCCGCCCATATCGAAAGCGTTTGGCAGGAAGCCGATGCTGATCAGCTGGAAGGCCGGCGGGAAAGGACCGATGCTGGTGCCGGTCCCCGATGCCGTCATCACGAACAGCGTCAGGCCGCGGAAGACCAGCATGCCGGCCAGCGTGACGATGAAGGACGGGATTTTGTGATAAGCGACGAAATAGCCCTGGATGCCGCCGACAAGCGCGCCCATGGCAAGACATACGATACCCGCCAGGACATAATTGGTGTGCCATTGCACCGTCATCACGCCGGCGATAGCGCCGATAAAGCCGACGACGGATCCGACCGACAGATCGATATGGCCGGCGACGATGACCAGCAGCATGCCGAGCGCCATGATGACGATGAACGAGTTCTGCAGAATGATATTGGTCAGGTTGAGCGGCCTGAAGAGAACGCCACCGGTCGAGAACTGGAAGAACACCATGATCGCGATGAGCGCGATGAACATGCCATATTCGCGGATGTTGCCGCGAACATAGTCTCCGATGGAGACGACACGCCCCTGCTCAGCGATGGGTTGATTGATCGGTGTCATTGCTTCTTCTCCCCTGAGCGCATGATAGCGCGCATGATGGTTTCCTGGCTTGCTTCTCCCTTCGGCAGTTCAGCGACGATGCGTCCTTCGTTCATCACGTAGATGCGGTCACAAGTGCCAAGCAATTCGGGCATTTCCGACGAGATCATCAGAACGCCCTTTCCATCGGCGGCAAGCTGGTTGATGATAGTATAGATTTCGTATTTTGCGCCAACATCGATGCCGCGCGTCGGCTCGTCGAGGATCAAAACATCGGGATTGGAGAACAACCATTTCGACAGCACCACCTTCTGCTGGTTGCCACCGGAAAGATTGACCGTCTCCTGGAAGATGCTGGAGGAGCGGATGCGCAGCTTCGAGCGATAGTCGGTCGCAACCCGCGATTCCTTGACGCTGTCGATGACGGACGCATTCGACACCGCCTTCAAATTGACGAGCGTCGTGTTGTGCAGGATCGTGTCGTTGAGCACGAGGCCGAGCTGCTTGCGGTCTTCGGTAACGTAGGCGAGACCCGCGTCGATCGCCCTGCGCACGGTACTGACGTCGACCGGCTTGCCGTACATCAGCGCCTCGCCCGAGATCTTGTGGCCATAGGCCTTGCCAAACAGGCTCATGGCGAATTCGGTGCGCCCTGCCCCCATCAGGCCGGCGATGCCGACGACCTCGCCCTTCCGGACTGTGATGTTGATATTGTGCAGAACCTGGCGGTCGCGGTGCTGCTGGTGATAGGCGTTCCAGTTCTTCACTTCGAGAATGGTTTCGCCGATCGGCACCGAACGCGGCGGATAGCGGTCTTCGAGATCGCGGCCGACCATGTTGCGGATGATGATGTCTTCGCTGATTTCGTCCGCGTGACAGTCGAGCGTCTTGACGGTCATGCCGTCGCGCAGGACCGTGATCTGGTCGGCGACCTTGCGGATCTCGTTCAGCTTATGGGAAATGATGATCGAGGTGATGCCCTGCTTGCGGAACTCCATCAGCAGGTTGAGCAGAGCGTCGGAATCGCTTTCGTTGAGCGAGGCCGTGGGCTCGTCGAGGATGAGCAGCTTCACGCTCTTCGACAGCGCCTTGGCGATCTCGACCAGCTGCTGCTTGCCGACGCCGATGTCGGTCACCAAAGTGTTCGGAGATTCCTGCAGGCCAACCTTCTTGAGCAGCTGCTTCGTGCGGTTGAACGTCTCATCCCAGCTGATGACGCCGTTCTTGGCGTTCTCGTTGCCGAGGAAGATGTTTTCGCCGATCGACAGCAACGGCACGAGCGCCAGTTCCTGGTGGATGATGACGATGCCGATTTCTTCGGAGTCCCTCAGGGCCTTGAAGTTGCGCGTCTCGCCTTCATAGACGATGTCGCCTTCATAGCTGCCGGTGGGATAGACGCCTGATAGCACTTTCATCAGGGTCGATTTGCCGGCCCCGTTTTCGCCCACCAATGCGTGGATCTCACCCTGGCGAACCTTGAGGTTCACGTTCTCCAGCGCCTTGACGCCCGGGAACGTCTTGGTGATGCTCCGCATCTCGAGGATGGTATTGTCCATAGTCAAAGTTCCAGCGCCCCCAGCCGTTTAATGGCCGGGTAATCATAAAATCGAAGGCCGGAACCCGCAAGCGCGGGCTCCGGCCTCCTGCTCAACTTACTTCAGCTTGTCTTCGGTGTAGTAACCGCTGTCGACGAGGATCTGCTTGTAGTTGGTCTTGTCGACGGCAACCGGCTTCAGCAGATAGGACGGAACGACCTTGACGCCGTTATCGTAGGTCTTCGTGTCGTTGACTTCAGGCTCCTTGCCGGACATCACGGCATCGACCATGGCAACGGTGACCTTGGCGAGTTCGCGGGTGTCCTTGAAGATCGTCGAATGCTGTTCGCCAGCAATGATCGACTTGACCGACGGGATTTCAGCGTCCTGACCGGTGACGATCGGCAGCGGCTGGGCCGCAGTACCGTAACCAACGCCCTTCAGCGAGGAAATGATACCGATCGACAGACCGTCATAGGGAGACAGGACGGCATCAACCTTGGCATCGGTGTAGTTAGCCGAGAGCAGGTTGTCCATGCGGGCCTGGGCCGTTGCCGGATCCCAACGCAGCGTGCCGACCTTGTCCATGCCGGTCTGGCCGGACTTCACGACGAGCTTGCCACTGTCGATGTAGGGCTGCAGGACGGACATTGCGCCATCATAGAAGAAGAAGGCGTTGTTATCGTCCGGCGAACCGCCGAAGAGTTCGATGTTGAACGGGCCCTTGCCATCCTTGAGGCCGAGGCCGTCAACGATGGAGCCAGCCTGCAGAACGCCGACCTGGAAGTTGTCGAAGGTTGCGTAGTAGTCGACGTTGCCCGAATCGCGGATCAGACGGTCATAAGCGATGACCTTGATACCGGCATCGTGTGCCTTCTGGAGAACGTCGGAAAGCGTCGTGCCGTCGATCGAAGCGATGACGAGAACCTTGACGCCCTTGGTCACCATGTTTTCGATCTGCGAAAGCTGGTTCGGAATGTCGTCGTCGCCATACTGCAGGTCAGTGCCGTAACCGGCAGCCTGGAGCTGCTTGACGATGTTGTTGCCGTCGTCGATCCAGCGGGCCGAAGCCTTGGTCGGCATCGCGATACCGACAGTGCCTTTGTCCGCGGCGAGCGCCGGTGCAACGAACGAAGCGACGCCGAAGGCAGCCGCAGCCATCAATGAGATAATGGATTTCATTTCTCTCTCCCTTGTTAATAGAGCAGCGGACGAAAAATCGCCCGCCCCGAAACTGTGGCAGGTTCCGTATTGGATAGTTACTTCAGATGGTGAGAAACGAAGTAGGTCTCCTCCACGATCTCACACGTGTTGAGTGCCAACCAGCACACGGCGGCAAACTGGTATGGATTCCTATAACTGTCAAATAGAATAAGTGCTAACGTGCATAACAATTTTGGTATATCGTTAAAAAGTATTACTTTTGATGGAGCGCAGCGAGGAGGCTGCAACCATGACGATCGTTTCCGAGCCATTTTCGATGGACTACGTCGATATCCACAGTGATAATTTCGGCGATGACAGCCTTTTGCGTGCAGGACTTAAGCTGAATCACCTGCGGATGATCGTCGCAATCGAAGATAGTGGACAGATTTCCGCAGCTGCGGAAGTCCTGAACATCTCGCAGCCGGCCGCGTCGCGCATGTTGTCGGAAATGGAATCAATCACCAAGACCTCGCTCTATGAGCGCGTGGCCCGCGGCGTGGTGCTGACGACCTTCGGCGCAGCGCTGGCGCGCAGGGCCCGGAAGATCCTTCTGGAGCTGCGCGAGGCGAGCCGCGAGATCGGCGAGCTGAAAAGCGGCAAGGGCGGCTCGGTCTTCATCGGCTCGGTGACCGCACCCGCCATGAGCCTCGTCGTGCCGGCGATCAACAAGGTGCGCAAGGCCTATCCGGGCATTGAGATCAATATCCAGGTGGAGACGAGCAACGTGCTCGCCCGCGAGCTGCTCGCCGCCCGCCACGACTTCATCATCGGCCGCATCCCCGACGATCTCAACCCGCGCCTCTTCGAGGTGACGGAGATCGGTATCGAGCGGGCTTGCCTGATCGTGCGCGACCGCCACCCGCTGATGAAACAGAAGGTGAGCAGCCTTTCCGACGTCAGGGATTATGACTGGGTGTTCCAGCCGCCGGGCACGCTGCTGCGCCGCACGATCGAGGACGTTTTCCTGTCGCGTGGCGTGGCGCTGCCGGAGAATATCGTCAACACCTCGTCGCTGCTTCTGACCTGCGCCATCATCTGCGAAACCGATGCGATCGCGCCCGTCGCCGTCGACGTCGCCCAGTTCCTGGCGAGCCAGAGCTCGAATGCCTCCGATGTGCGCATGCTGCCGATCGATTTCGACATCAACGTCAAGCCCTACAGCATGATCACCGCGAGAGAACGGGCGCTGCCGCCGAGCGCAAGGCTGCTCTACGACATCATCCTCGAGGAGAGCCGCAAGCAGGCCGGCTGACAAGCCGGCGGACAAGCCCGCAAGCCCTGCGCCATCTTGCTCTCTTCTAATACCTGCTTCGAAAGGGAGGCGTGATGCTGTTCGGGCAGTCGGTATTTCAATCAGTCCTCGAGCGGCTGAAGGCGGAGGACGAGACGGCCGAAGACGCCGATGCGCCGGCCGCCCATCGCGTTTCCGGCCTCGGCACCGGCCTTGCCTTCGATGTCATGGAGGGCGTCTCAGCTGCCTCGCAGCGCGTCGGCCAGGCCTATTTCGACAATCTGGATCTCGATGCCGCCGCTGGGGTCGTGGAAAAGCCGGCGCCTGCGCCTCCAGCCGAGCCCGCCATGCCGGATCATCTCGCCCGCACGACACCGCAGGAGGTTGCCGCCGAACTGGCGATCTCCGCCGCCGATACGCCGCTGACACTGCGCGAGAAGCGCCGCGCCTTCGCCCGGGCCAATCACCCCGATGGCGTCGCGCTGCCCTTCCGCGACAATGCGACGAAGCGGATGATGCTGGCCAACCTGCTGATCGACGAAGCACTGCGCCGAATCGGCCGCTGACTATTCCGCGGGCCCGTCCTTCGAAGGTTTTTCAGCGGTCGCCGCGGGTTCGTCCTCGTCCTCGGCGTCGGGCTGCACGGGTGGCTCGATGACCGGCGGCTGCGGATTGAAGGTCCAGAACAACATATAGAAGGAATAGGCGCCTGCCCCGCCCGCGAGCACGCCCCAGAACGGATCGCCGGTGACGAATTCGACCACGGCCCAGCCGAAGCAGACGGCAATAATGGCAACACGCACCCAAAGATGACGGTATGCCGGATGGTTCGGATCGATGATTTGCATTCCTGCCCCGCGGTCGCATATGTCGCACCGCCTTCGGCCCGTGCTGCGATTGTCTCTAGAACCTTTCCTGATCAGATTAAAGTATTCTCTTGGCTGAAAGACCGGGCATCTTTACGCCAGGATCAGAGACTATCGGCTCTGCCTCGACCAAAACCCGGCCCGGTAGAAGACTTCAATCCGACCAGGAAGGCTCTGGTTCGAATCTTGCAAATGTGAAAGATCCGCGGGCTTGACGTGGTCCGCAGAAGATGGAATGAAAATTCCAGATTTTTGGCAATTCGGTTTATTTGTTCCGAATTCAAGGGAGGTTAGAATGACAGTGAGATTTGGTCTTCTCGGCGCCGGCCGCATCGGCAAGGTCCATGCAAAGGCCGTCAGTGGCGACGCCAATGCGACGCTCGTCGCGGTCGCCGACGCCTTTCCGCAGGCTGCCGAAGCGATCGCCTCCGCCTATGGCTGCGAAGTCCGCACCATCGAGGCGATCGAAGCCGCCAAGGATATCGACGCCGTCGTCATCTGCACGCCGACGGATACACATGCCGACCTGATCGAACGCTTCGCCCGCGCCGGCAAGGCGATCTTCTGCGAAAAGCCGATCGATCTCGACGTCGCCCGCGTCAAGTCCTGCATCAAGGTGGTGGAAGAGACCGGCGCCAAGCTGATGGTCGGCTTCAACCGCCGCTTCGACCCGCATTTCATGGCCGTGCGCAAGGTCATCGACGACGGCAAGATCGGCGATGTCGAGATGGTGACGATCACCTCGCGCGACCCCGGCGCCCCGCCGGTCGATTACATAAAGCGCTCGGGCGGCATCTTCCGCGACATGACGATCCATGACTTCGACATGGCCCGCTTCCTGCTCGGCGAAGAGCCGGTCTCGGTTCTGGCGACCGCTGCCGTGCTCGTCGACAAGGCGATCGGCGAAGCCGGCGACTATGACAGCGTCTCGGTGATCCTGCAGACGAAATCGGGCAAGCAGGCGGTGATCTCCAACTCCCGCCGCGCCACCTACGGCTATGACCAGCGCATCGAAGTGCATGGCGCAAAGGGCATGGCTGCGGCCGAAAACCAGCGTCCTGTTTCGATCGAGGTGGCAAACGGCGACGGCTACACCCGCCCGCCGCTGCATGATTTCTTCATGACCCGTTACACCGAAGCCTATGCCAACGAGATCGCAGCCTTCATCGCCGCGATCGAGAAGGGTTCGAAGATCTCGCCGTCTGGCGCAGATGGCCTCGCAGCGCTGGCGCTCGCCGATGCCGCGGTTCAGTCCGTCAAGGAAGGCAAGCTCATCAAGATCGGCTGACGGCCCTCTCCCGACCGGAAGCCATGCATGAGATGGCCGGGCATTTGCCCGGCCATTTCGCGTTTGGTGGCGTTTGACTCTATGTCGGAGAAAGGACACCTGCTCCCCATGCATTTCAGCAACGCGCCCTCATTCCGCGCTCTGTACGCCCGAGAGTACGATATCCTGATCGATCACCGATAGCGCCCGGTTCAGATGGCCTTCGAAGACGAGGATCTGTTCTTCGGGGACCACCCTGATCTCGGGCATGCCCTCCATGCGCACGACATGCGATTGCCCGAGGCCCTCTTCGATCCCCTGGCGGAGAAGGTCGTAATAACGTGTGCCCGGGCCCGTGATGGCGATCGGCATGCGCTCGGTCAGGCTCAGCATGCGCGACAGGCCGTTGCCGAGCGCCAGCCCTGCCTGGCGGAAGGCGAAGGCGGAGATGCGGTGACCCTGGCGCGCCTTGGCGGCGATCTTGTCGAGTTCCGCCACCGGCACGAATTTGGCCGGGATGGTATCGAGCGGCACTTCGAAGGCGCTGCGCAGGATGGCGTAAAAACCGGCATAGGCCTCGATGCAGCCGCGTGTGCCGCAGCGGCAGAGGCCGCCATTGGCCATATGCAGCATGTGCCCGAAATTGGGGGCCGAGATCTCCTGGCCCGTCTGGTTGCCGCGCCGGACGATGCCGAGCCCGATGCTGTGGCCGAGCGAAAGGGCGGCGAGCGAGCGGAAATCGGCGCCCTTCATATTTTCTTCACGCGCGCCGAGCGCTGCGGCGACTAAAAGCGTCTCGTTATCCAGGATTACCTTGGCCTGCCATTCCGGCCGGAGCGCCGATTCGAAATCGATCTGCTCGCTGCCGAAGATGGGCGACCAGACTAGAACCGGCTCGGTGGAGTTGACCAGCCCCTTGCTGCTGATCGAGATCAGCAGCACCTTTTCCTGCGTAATCTTCGAACGATCGAGAATGCGCGAAAGCCCGGCGCGTACTGCTGCGACGAAGCGCACGGCACCCGCCGGATCATGCGAACGCTCCTCGCTGAAGCGGTCGATCAGCTTGCCGGCATAATCCACAAGCGAATATTGCACCGCATCCGAGGAGATGATGACGACGATGAGATAGCCGCAATCGCGCCGCTGGCGCAAAAGCACGCGCGGCCGGCCACGCCCGCTTGCCGGCTGCTGCTCGGATTTCTCGATGATCTGGGCTTTTTCCAAGTCGGCGGTGATCGCCGAGATGGTGGCTGAGGAAAGCCCGGTGGAATCGGATATTTCGGTATGGGCGAGCGCGCCGTGGCGGCGCAGCACGGACAGCACGAGCACGCTGTTTCTCTGCCGGACCAGCTCCGTGCTCGACTTGGTCAGCATGAATGCCGCCCTCTCCTCCTGCTTGCTCTTCCCGTGGTTTCCACTGCATCTCCGGCTGCTGTTGCGCAAGCGAATTAAGCCGGTAGTGCAGTGTTGACAGTTGAAAAAATCTCTGACACTAAATTTCTCGACTGTCGAGAAAAAAATCCAAACCTTTCCCGACAGGCTTTTTCGCGGTGGCCGGAGGA
The DNA here is from genome assembly GCF_014193215.1 of Rhizobium sp. BK112. Lineage (NCBI taxonomy): Bacteria > Pseudomonadati > Pseudomonadota > Alphaproteobacteria > Hyphomicrobiales > Rhizobiaceae > Rhizobium > Rhizobium sp. BK112. Next base: position 244,781 of record NZ_JACHYZ010000001.1, on the reverse strand, counting down.
AGCATGGGCTGGGCCGGCCGCAACTCACTCGGGAGGACATTATGAAGTCTATTTTCAAATTGATGGCCGGCGCTGCCATCCTCGTTTCCGTACATACCGCTGCCATGGCTGCCGATCTCGTCGTCGGTGTTTCCTGGTCGAATTTCCAGGAAGAGCGCTGGAAGACGGACGAAGCCGCCATCAAGAAGGCTCTCGAAGCCAAGGGCGCCAAGTATATTTCCGCTGACGCGCAGTCTTCTGCCGCAAAGCAGCTCACCGACGTCGAATCGCTGATTTCGCAAGGCGCCAACGCGCTGATCATCCTCGCTCAGGACTCCGACGCAATCGGCCCGGCCATCGAAAAGGCCGCTGCTGAAGGCATTCCGGTGGTCGGCTACGACCGCCTGATCGAAAACCCGGCTGCCTTCTACATCACCTTCGACAACAAGGAAGTCGGCCGCCTGCAGGCTGAAGGCGTCTTCAAGGCCAAGCCGGAAGGCAACTACGTCTTCATCAAGGGCTCGTCTTCGGACCCGAACGCCGACTTCCTGTTCTCGGGCCAACAGGAAGTGCTGAAGGCCGCGATCGACGCCGGCAAGATCAAGAATGTCGGCGAAGCCTATACCGACGGCTGGCTGCCGGAGAACGCCCAGCGCAACATGGAGCAGTTCCTGACCGCCAACAACAACAAGGTTGACGCCGTCGTCGCTTCGAACGACGGCACGGCCGGCGGCGCGATCGCAGCGCTCGACGCGCAGGGTCTTGCCGGCTCCGTTCCGGTTTCCGGCCAGGACGGTGACAAGGCGGCGCTGAACCGCATCGCTCTCGGCACGCAGACGGTTTCCGTCTGGAAGGACAGCCGGGAACTCGGCAAGCGCGCCGCAGAAATCGCTCTAGACCTCGCCGGCGGCAAGGACATGAGCAAGATCGACGGCGCCCAGGCTTTCAAGGGCGGCCCGAAGGGTGTTGAAATGCAGTCGGTCTTCCTGAAGCCGCTGGCGATCACCAAGGACAACCTGAACGTCGTCATCGACGCCGGCTGGATCTCCAAGGCGGAAGCCTGCCAGGGCGTCAAGGCCGACACCGTCGCTGCCTGCAAGTAAGCCGCGGCTGTAATTGAAATTGCCGGCGCCGCAGCGCAACATCGCTGCGGCGCCGGACGCGGATGAGAATTCCAACGACGAAGTTTTCTCCGCCTCGCCGCACCATCGCGGGTTTTCATTCCCTGCCGGAAGGGTGTCGCGACGCCACGCGACCGGTTTCCGCAAGCATCGCGATGGTTAGTTGAAGAACAGACGCATGACGCCGATGGCAGATTCGGGCACGCCGGCGCGTCCGTCCAAACACAGTGGGGGAACGGCAAACCCATGGCCGAAATGGTAAAATCCACAACATCAAGCGGGCCGCGAACGGCGGAAGCCAATCCGGTGACCCGCTTCTTCCGCGCCACCGAGATCGACACACGCCTGCTCGGCATGATCGGCGCGCTCATCATCATCTGGATCGGTTTCCACATCATCACCGGCGGCCTGTTCCTGACCCCGCGCAATCTCTGGAACCTCTCGGTTCAGACGACCGACATCGCCATCATGACGACGGGCATGGTGCTGATCATCGTCACCCGCAACATCGATCTTTCGGTCGGTTCCGTGCTCGGCCTCTGCGGCATGATCATGGGTGTCACGCAGGCCAAGATCCTGCCGGAATATATCGGCTTCGACAGCCCCTTCACCTGGGCGATCACGCTGCTGATCGGCATCGCAGCCGGCTTCCTGATCGGCGCCTTCCAGGGCGTCATCATCGCCTTCCTGAACGTTCCCTCCTTCATCGTCACCCTCGGCGGCCTGCTCGTCTGGCGCGGCGCGACCTGGCTCGTCACCAGCGGCCAGACGGTTGCGCCGATGGACCAGACCTTCCGCATCATGGGTGGCGGCGCCGAAGGCTCGATCGGCGCCACCTGGAGCTGGATCGTCGGCATCGCCGCCTGCCTCTTCGTCATCGCCAGCATCATCGGCTCGCGCCATCAGCGCCGCCGCTTCGGCTTTCCGCGCCGGCCGATCTGGGCGGAATATTTCCTCGCCATCCTCAGCTGCTTCCTGATCCTCGGCGCCGTCTCGATCGCCAACAGCTATTACTGGCCGATCAATATCGCCAAGAAATATGCCGAGACCAACAATATCCCCTGGCCGGAAACGGGCCTCGATATTCCCTACGGCATCGCCGTGCCGGTGCTGATCGCCATCGTGGTCGGCATCATCATGACCTTCATCGCGACACGCCTGCGCTTCGGCCGCTATGTCTTCGCGATCGGCGGCAACCCCGAGGCGGCCGAACTCGCCGGCATCAAGACCCGCTGGGTGACGGTGCGCATCTTCGCGCTGATGGGTGTACTCGCAGCCATCGCGGCGGCGATATCAACCGCCCGCCTCAACGCCGCGACGAACTCGCAGGGCACGCTCGACGAGCTCTACACCATCGCCGCCGCCGTTATCGGCGGAACGTCGCTGGCAGGCGGCACCGGCACCATCGCCGGCGCCATGCTCGGCGCGCTCGTCATGCAGTCGCTGCAGTCGGGCATGGTGCTCGCACATGTCGACACGCCGCTGCAGAGCGTCGTCGTCGGCACCGTCCTTGTCGTGGCGGTCTGGCTCGACACCGTCTACCGCGCCCGTGCCAAGTGAGAGGAGCCCTGGATATGGCTGATCAACGCACTCCCCTCGTGGAACTGAAAAACATCTCGATCGCCTTCGGCGGCATTCACGCCGTGGACAATGCCTCGGTCGATCTCTACCCCGGCGAAGTGGTCGCCCTGCTCGGCCATAACGGCGCCGGCAAGTCGACGCTCATCAAGATCCTCTCCGGCGCCTACAAGCGCGATGGCGGCGAGATCCTGATCAACGGCGAGCCGGCCGACATCCGCAATCCGCGCGATGCCAAGAAATACGGGATCGAGACGATCTACCAGACGCTCGCCGTCGCCGACAATGTCGACGCCGCCGCCAACCTCTATCTCGGCCGCGAGCTGAAGACCCGCTGGGGCACGCTCGACGACGTGGCGATGGAGGCCTCGGCCCGCGAAGTGATGGGGCGGCTCAACCCCAACTTCAAACGCTTCAAGGAGCCGGTGAAGGCGCTCTCGGGCGGCCAGCGGCAATCGGTGGCGATCGCCCGCGCCATCCTCTTCAACGCCCGCATCCTGATCATGGACGAGCCGACGGCAGCGCTCGGCCCCCAGGAGACGGCGCAGGTGGGCGAACTGATCAAGCAGCTGAAGAAGGAAGGCATTGGCATCTTCCTCATCAGCCACGACATCCACGACGTCTTCGACCTCGCCGACCGCGTCTCGGTGATGAAGAACGGCCAGGTGGTGGGCCACGCCCGCACCGAGGACGTGACCAAGGACGAGGTGCTGGGCATGATCATCCTCGGCAAGGTGCCGCCGAAAGCCATCCCCGGCCCCGGCGCCATGCAGATCTGACCGCCACCAGGCGACAGCCCACGACAACAACGCTCCGCCGCCCGCAAGGCCGGCGGAGTTTTTTATGCGTTCTCACAGGCTGACGGATAAAAACACCCGCCAAACCGCAAGCATCGGTATTTCTGAGAATTTCGCGATTGAAGCCGGCCGCAAGCTAGGCTAAGAACCACCCATCGGACAGGCGATTCAAACCGCCTTCGGCATGCACCCGTAGCTCAGCTGGATAGAGTGTTGGATTCCGATTCCAAAGGTCACAGGTTCGAATCCTGTCGGGTGCGCCACCGTTTTGAAGACTGCCCCATAGCCATAAGCTGCGCCCCCTTAGCCTTTTCACCTGGTCGAGGGTCCATGGCCGACGAGGAGACAGCTCGGCCCTCCACTTCAACAAGCGGGCACGCGCGCCTCGGACGCGAGAGCATGGATGTAGGCCCTGCGCAATCCTTCCTGCGCCTGTTTTTTTGTAAGCGCGTTGACCCTCGAAGCGTCCGCCACAACCCTGACGTAGAGGCACAATGCAACTCAATTGATGGTGTCACCTCGGCTGCTGACATCGACGAATTATTGCGAGTGAGTCGGACTTCGGTCCGATGGTAGACAGCAATCTCTCTGCTAATTTCCGTTCCGCTGAGACTGCAAAACTCAGCACGAAAAGGGTGTCTGCCCCTGATCCGGAGCACCCTTTTCAAACTCGTTTTCGGGAATCCCCCTTAACCCTCGGCACCGACGGTTCGCGGGCGGCCAACCTCCCGATTGATCATGGGCATAGGTACTCTGTCGGAGCATCCTGCGTGCGATGGTGTTGCCAGTTCCAACACATCTTAAGCGGGCCGTCGTCAAAGTCGAAGTCTGTGATTTCCTTCCACGGCAATAGCTTATCTATGGCAGTGAGTGTGGCGGTGAGATAGGTCTGCGGATCGACGGCATTGAGTTTGCCGGTCTCGATGAGCGAAGCGATGGTCGCCAGTTCTCGTGCCTTGCCCTCGTCTGCAAATCGAACGTAGAACGGGTCGCGCGCGTGAGCACACGTCCTCGCAACATCAGTCCGGGTTTGGTATCGGCTTACCCTCATAGCGCACGCGAAAATTCCTCCTGTGAAAATCCTGCTCGAAGCAGACGAAGACGAGTTCCAGGTCGTTGGCGCTGTCACGCTTCCCGAGGAGGCTGAGCGTGACAACGATAACGCCGCTGTATCCGCGCGTCAGGCGGAAAGCCGCGTTACGGATGTCAGTCCCTTCTGGATCCTTCCGGTCTTCGCGGCGCTCATAAATGACCCAGAAGCAGGCAGCATCCCAAGTCTGCCGCAGGATTTGGCTGACTTCTGCCTTGAACTCTTCGGCATGCATTGCCGGACCCCAAGACAATGCCGTCTCGCCCGCATCGCTAACGACATTGAGATAACCGTCATATTGGTAAACACCTGACAGTGACCGTTCGATCATCTCGAATGCGGTGTTTTCGCTGATTGTTGTTTTGAAGAGAATTGCCATGGAATCGATGCGTGCCACTGTCGATATGTCGATGAGACGACGAGACTACTGGGTGTCGCTTGGGCGAGCAACGGAGACTTGGTCATCACGGTAATCGTAGCGAACGGTTGAAACGCGACCTCGTTTTCTTCAGACCTCGCCAGAATGTGAACTATTCGTAACTTGAAACACAACAGGCAAAGCGCTTTATCCGAGCGATGACTCCGAAGCACTTCATCTCGGCAATGAGCATCGCGGCCTTGGCGGCGTGCTCTCATATCGAGCCGCTTGAGACTCCCCTCGCCCAGTCAGCAATCCAGCACCAGACGCCTTTGACCGATCAAGCGGTGATCGCAGATACAGTCGGTCGCGGTGCTGTCGGTGCGACTGCGCTTGCTTGGGCCAACCCATCGACGGGCAGCGCGGGCGTTATCGAACAGATCGATGCCAGTAACGATGGGCCGGACGGATGTCGCGGTTTTGTAACCAGTCGGCAATCGCTCGACGGCATGACGCGCTTCAACGGCGTAGCCTGTCCGTCTGGGGACAGTTGGAAACTGGGCCGCCAATAGGGTAGCGCTCGACGTCCGGTCTCGCGCCAACGGCATCTTCGCCGTGCTCTCTTCGAATAACGATCAATCGCAAGGACGCCCCCCATGCGCCGGGGAGGCTACTAGCCTAAATCACACGGGAGGACGATCGCTGTTGCTTTACCGCGACGGCTTCAAGGTCACTATGGTCCCGCTGTCGACAATGATCCAGAAACTCCGGACCAAATCTGCCGCTTCGCGACGGGTTGCCGAAATATTCGCTTGGGAAAATGTGACGATGCCTTTTGCCACGATATCCAGCCGGACGATTGCATCGTGTTCGGTACCACTTCGAGGGATGCCAGCTTGCTGGCGCAGATCGCGCACCGTGATCATCGCACGAGGCAACAAGCTCTCGATTTCGCCCGCGGTCGGCGGTCAACTTCATTTGCCGTACAAGTTCTGCGACGAACCCCGGGATGCTGCTCGTCTCCGCAGTTATCGTCATCACCCCTCGAATTCAGCGCCGGGCAGCCAACCGCGCGTATAGCCCTTGCTGATGCATGCCTGGGCCATTGCAAGCTGTTCGCACAGCCGTTCCCGATCCTTGAGCAGAGCATCGATGGTTGCGCGCGGATCCCCTCCGTGCCAGGCCATAGCTGCGTCGACGGGGTTGGATTCCGGTGTCGTATGACGTTCAGCAAGCATGTCAGATCCTCGTCATTTCAGGGAGAGCATGCTCGGAGATAATGTTGCGGTAGCGAACTGCGTCATGCAGCGGAGCGCGGATGCGCGAGCATCGAAAAGCTAGACACCAGAACGAGTCGTAGCAAGGATTCGTTGTCACTACGGTCACATTGCGCCAACGTCATCCCGCTTTTGTGTTTGGGGAGTCGCGAGGGGAACCATGGACGGCGAAAAGCAATCGGAGCCGCCGCCGCGTGTCGCCCGTCTGGTGCTCGTTACGCCAGAGGGTGCCGTGATCGGCCGACTGGCACTGGTCCCGGTTGATCTTCCTTGGTGGCAGGATGCGCAGTCGGTAGTCCTAGCCGTCCGCGAATACTATGGGATCGATGTCACGATCCTGCGGCTGCTGGAGGCAGTTCGCGACCGACCGCACGGTGGGGAGGTCACGTATCTGGCCGAGGTCGCACAGTCCGTTCCGACCGAGGTCTGGGCAGGGCGACTCGAGCCCCACCCGCTGCGCCAAAGCTACGCTGAACCCGGCGGGCCTGCCGCCGATCTCGCTTGGGCGACGCGCATACTAGCCGGGCATGGCTTGGCGCCCGCCGGGATGCCTGTCCAGATCCGAAGCTGGAATCTATCCAGCATCTGGCGCATTCCTGTCGCCCGCCAAACTGTATGGCTAAAAGTCGTGCCGCCATTCTTCGCGCACGAGCCGCGCGTCATCACAGCATTGGCCGGCCGTCCCGTTCCGGAACTGCTTGGCCACGACGGCGGACGCATGCTGCTCGCAGAAATCGCGGGCGAGGACATGTACGAGGCGCCGTTGCCGCGACTGCTCGAGATGGTGACCCTACTGGTTGAGCTGCAGTCATCGTGGACCGGCCGCGTTGATCAATTGCGCTCCATGGGACTGCCGGACTGGGGCGGTCCGGCTTTGATCGCTGCGATCGGCGATGTGACGGAGCGTGCAAGCGAGGAGCTGCCTCGGAACGAGCTTACGCTGCTCCAGCGTTTCGTCAGCGGTCTCGCCGACCGCTTTGCCGCGCTCGAGTCCTGCGGATTGCCTGATACGCTGGTCCACGGCGATCTTCATCCCGGCAACTTTCGCGGAACAGAACGAACCCTTACTCTACTTGATTGGGGCGACAGCGGGATCGGCCATCCGATGCTAGACCAGCCGGCATTTCTCGACCGCGTCGCATCCGAGTACGTGGAGACGATCAAGGAGCACTGGGCTCGCGCATGGCTGGCCCGGCTGCCCGGCTGCGAGCCCGCTCGTGCGGCCGGCCTCCTCGCGCCCATTGCCGCGGCCAGGCAGGCCGTGATCTATCGGCGGTTCCTGGACAACATCGAGCCGTCGGAACAGGTCTATCACCGCCACGATCCCGCCGACTGGCTAAGGCGGACGGCGGCATTGCTGAGGGCGGGGAGTTAGAGAGCATATCCGGGTTTGGATCGGGTGATCCACGCCCGGAAGCCGAACGCCCGATGCCGCTGCGGGAAGCGACCTTTGGCTGAAAGACTGCTGGCCGAGCACGGCCTGAAGTCGACAAGAAACTGCTAAAGAATGGCTTCGCCAGGACGTGGAGCCCGAAGTGGCGGAACGAATTGTGCGACTGATTAAAAAAATCTGTCGGCACGGAACAATTTGCTCCGTTGATCGTAATACCTTCGGGCCGTGCGGAGATTTGTTATACAACAGCCACACGACATTTAGCTGTTCGGCCCACCTCAACCTTAGCCCCGCTCAGAAGCGGGGTCCTTTTTTTGGCATTAGCAGGTCCCTTGAAGTCGACAATACTATTGCCGCGCAGAATTACACCGGAACTGTTGTCATACAAAAGTGTTACTTGGCTCGGAGCGGATCGCGCAGAGGAGTCTCCTGTCTCCAGCAGCACACCCCTTGCAATCTTCGCGATCCGCCCTCTCCTGCCGGTTCGGAGCCATTCATTGGTCAGGAACCTTAAGGAACTTTTCCGGCTATCTACTGTTAGAGCACAAGGATCGCACAGGCGCCCCATAACTGGGGTTGTCCGCTTCCCTTCCTTCCTGTGCGGTCCGTCCTTTCCACAAATAGGCGCGTTTCGGCGGGGCTCCTTTTGATCCTCGGCGAGCAACGCCGGCGCAACCCGCGCCAATATCCGCAAATTGCCGCCGAAACCGGCGTTAGCACAGTGTTAGCGCGAGCCACTTAATGTGGTGGTGACGCCATGGGAAACCCGGTTGTCCGTTGAAAAACAGGACAAGCAGAATGAAGACGAGCCCTGCCGCAGCTTACGGAGATGACATGAAACTGGTTCTAGGCAGCATGATATTGGCATCTGGCATACTGCTATCCAGTCTGTCGGGATTCGCTGCTTCCGGCGGATGGCATTCGGATGGGCAAGGTACGAGATACTGGCATGTCACTCCGCCGCCCGGGCAATGCAATATAAGCCAAGCGAAAAACCGGGCGATTCGGGCCGGTATCTATCGTAGCGAGATTATACAGCAGGATGAGAATATCATCGTGCTCAGAGGTCTGGATGAATCCGGCGACCGGCGAACGATCGGTTTCGGCAACATCAGGGGGTGCCCTGAGTTGGAGGGCCATGAGAATAGTCCAAACTTCTGAGGACATAGAGTTTGTTCAGCTTTCAGAGCCTGAAGCTGAAGCTCGCTAAGGCGCGAAAACCGGTTCTGGGAAGATTATCGCGAGGTTTCCAGTCGGCCATCGCCGCGCAAAAGGTTCAGCCAGGCCCGCGACAGTTTCTCCGCGCCTGTGCCCCCGATATGGCAATCGTCGTAGCGGTCTTCTCCATCGAGCAACGCGTCGGAATTGACGCCCTCTCGGATACCGGGGCCGCTTCTTGATAGGGCCAGTTGCGCCCGTACTATCGCGTTGTCCGGAATATGCTCCTTGAAGCCGCCGTTGCTCGGTTCGAGGCATTTCGATGCGATCGAAATGTAAACCGGTGCTTCGACGCCGTACTGACGCAATGTGTCAACCATCGACATGAAACGGTTCTGGTAGGCCTCCGCAGTGGTGCCGATAACGAGGTCCGCCTCTCCTTGCATCCAGAGGACGTTCGTTATCCGATAACCGGAATCCTGAAGCTGTTTCAATGTATCGACCAGCATAGGATTGAGGTCACCGCCTTTCGCCCATCGTGCGACCTCAGATCCGGAATATGCGAGGGGTGCGAGGATGACGCTGTCATTTTGTCCCGATGCGATCAAATTGTTGCCAAGAAGCGTCCAATACTCTCCCTTGGTATCGGTCGATCCAAGAAGTGGCGACGCGGCGATGAAGCACCGTTTGTCAAAGGCGTTTATAACGCGAGCGCCATAATTTGACTTGTACCGTTGTCCACTGTCGTTGGCCGCGTTCGATTGGCCAAGAATGAGTAAGACAGCCGTTCGGTCAGTTTGAGCCGGGCAGGTCACAAGCGTTTTTGATTCATCCCCGATGAGTCGTTCCTTGTCGTCGAACGTATAACGGCTTGGAGCAGTCGCCTTCTCTCCGCCAACCATTTTCCTCATCGCGGAAAGTTGTGGCCAAGGAAATGTCTCATGTCTCGCGCTCATGCCGCCGAGAAAGTACATGGCGATCAAGGCGGCGAGGCCGACTGCCATTGTTTTGCGCATGCCGTTACCTTCAAACATCATCCGATGACATGGAGCCTCAGACCGATCAAGGCTGCTCCAGCCATGAGGGTTCCTTTACACCAGCCACATCCGCTTGCTTCGGGCATGATCTTTAAAAGAGCGTTCGTCGCGAAGATCGAGCCCAATCGACGACTATTTCTCATAGGGTCGCCGAAACCTGCTCAAATATAGACCGGACCGGTGATTTCAATAATCCGGTTGGGTGAGAGATCACGCCTGCTATGGAGAAAACTCCCGTTGCTCGTCCATAGAAAGGCGGATTGGGGCGGCGAGGACAGTGTAGGAGCGGAGCACCGGTTACGCTTGTTAGCGATTTGTTGACCATAAGCTGGCTTTACTGGGCGTGATGGATGCGGAGGTTCCCGCACATCGTCGCGTGTTTGGTGTAGGCGGGATTGTTCGTGTTGAAGTATCCAGTGCGAGGATTATCGGGCGCAGGCTTGGGCGGAATTGCCACGCTGCTGTCGCGTGCGGAACGGTTGGTCGCGAAGACCATTCTGCCGGCTCTGTTTGCGCTGCCGGCGCTTGTCGGCTCGGCATCCGTTGCCTCGGCCGAAGACCGGGCCCTGAAGCTGTTCTTTACCCATACCGGCGAGCGGGCCACGATCACCTATAAGCGCGACGGAAAGTTCGATCCCAAAGGCCTTGCCCAGATCAATCGGTTTCTGCGCGACTGGCGAAGGAACGAGCCGACCCGGATGGATCCGCGGCTGCTCGACCTGGTCTGGGAGGTGTATAAGCGCAGCGGCGGCAAGGACTATATCCATATCGTCTCCGCCTATCGTTCGCCCACCACCAACAACATGCTCCGCAACCGCTCGCGCAGCACGGGCGTCGCCAAGAAGAGCCAGCATATGCTGGGCAAGGCGATGGATTTCTACGTTCCCGGCGTGAAGCTTTCGACGCTGCGGGCGCTGGCCATGCAGATGCAGGGCGGCGGCGTCGGATATTATCCGACCTCGGGATCGCCCTTCGTGCATCTCGACGTCGGCAATGTCAGGGCCTGGCCCCGCATGTCCCGGCAGGAACTCGCCCGACTGTTCCCGAACGGGCAGACGATGCATCTCCCTGCCGATGGCCGGCCGCTGCCTGGATACAATCAGGCGGTTGCGAACTACAGGAAGCGCGGCAGCTCCACCTCGATCCAGATCGCCAGCACCGCTGGAGAAGACGAAGAGGTGGGCGCGGCGACCGGGCCGGGCGGCGACACCACAGACAATAAGCTCATGACGGCGCTTCTGCCCACGCCCCGCAGCCGGGCATTGAATGCGCTGGCGCTGCAGACCGGCGCGGTCGAGCAGGATGACAAACGGTCCGCTGGGGATCTTGCATCTTTGCCGATTCCGATACCGGCGATGCGGCCGGCTGCCCTTGAGCACGACGCTGATGTGGATGACAAACTGGAGACGGCATCGATCGGCCCAATTGAAGTGCTTCCGGCCAGACCTGCGCCCGCATTGCCGGGCTACGCGCGCTTCGAACCTCTCCGTGTTGCACACCAGGCCTCCAAGCAGGGCGCGGATATGATCGCCTCCCTGCCGATGACCGCTTCCTGGGAAGAAGCAAGTTTCTTTGAAACGACCACGGACGCGGCGCTGATGAAATGGGCGCTGCATTCTCCCGGCGAGGTGATGGAATTGAACGCGCCTCGCGTTTCCCCCCGCACGGTTCATCGTGAGGTCGATGCCGCGACCTCAGGTCAGGACATCACTCCGGTCGCCGCCATAGACCTGTTCGATGCGAGCCGGTTTGCGTCGCCCCCGGAGGGCTGACCGCAATCATCAAGGCTTGATGCGCTGCACGAGCTTGCAAAAATCTCAGTGAACGACCGCGATGACGCGAATTCCGGCTTCTTCCGCAGCGTGAATGAGTGCGGCGCGGGCTACCGTGGCCGGAATATTGCCCTGGATGGCATCCAGGCATGTTTTTATGGCTGCGATATATTCCTTGCCGTCGTCTGTCGGCCAGGCGGCAATAAGGGCGTCGGCGACCTCATGGAGAGAGCGAACCAGCCTGGGCTTGCCGCCGATGACAAGCATCACAGGCGCGAAGTCTTCGCTCCTGCGCCAATCCACTATGCCGATCTTTTGCATGGATAACCGCCTTTTATCTCGCGCCGATCGGCACCTGATGCTTCACCAGGGAGGTTCTGACTGGAGTTCAGCTACAACGACCGAACCTCCCTGATGTCCTTTCAACAAGGATGAGGAGAATCTAGGCAGGATGGCAGCGAGGGAAAGCCGGACCTAAGTCGGACTGGCGGCCTGAGGACCCGCTGCTCATATAGTGGGTTGAGGCAACGTAAGGTCCGTGGAGGGGACGGAACAGGAGGAGTATATGAAGTTCGGCCCCGAAAACCACAGCCATGAAGAGCGCTGTCCGCAAGGCCATAGTTCGGCATCGACCATCGCAACAATCGAAGCAGCCCTTTCCGCCGATCCGGATCTCGACAGCAGCGCCATCGAGATCAGGATGCTCGGTCCTGTCGTGCTGCTCGAAGGCTATATAACAAAACCCGAAGCCCGGGAAAAAGCCATCTCGCTGGCAGCGATGATCGTCGGCCCGGAGAACGTTCAGGATCGGATGTTGAGTCGATTCCCGACGCAATGACGGACACTGTCCGGCCGGGCTGGAGGCTCTAGGACCATAGTCCGGGCCAGCCCCGGCATGAAGTCCCAGCCCGGGAACACTTCCTCCATTTTCAGGTTTGGCTCACCAGCGGAACCAACCGCATTGAAGGAGGAAAACGGATGAATATCAAAGCAGTAGGAATTGCCGCCAGCGTCCTGTTGGCATCGACATCTGCCTTTGCGCAGTCATCGACGGTCACAGGCGCGGCGGGTGGTGCTGCAACGGGCGCGATTGTCGGCGGCCCGGTCGGTGCTGCTGTCGGCGGCATCGTCGGCGGCGTGGCGGGCAGCGTCATCGACCCGCCGCCGCAGAAGGTGGTGACCTATGTACAGCAGGCTCCGGCTCCGGCCGAACGCGTCGTTGTGAAGGAGAAGGTCGTCGTCGGGCAGCCTCTGCCGGAGACCGTCGTGGTGACGCCAATTCCCGACGATCCGAAATATGCATACGCGATCGTCAACGAACAGCGTGTGATCGTCGAACCTTCCTCCCGGAAGGTCATCCAGGTCATCCAGTGACCGACGAGCGGCTGCGGCCGCCCTTTCCAACCATTAGGGCACGCATGCGACGCATGGGAATGCGGGCGGTATGGCGTGTTCAAACTTCGGAGATCGATTATGAAAAGCAACCATCTCACCATGATCCTGGCCGCGCTGTCGCTTGGCGTATCGCCGCTTGCAGCACTGCCGGCCGCAGCCCAGCAGGACACCAAGAGCAGCGGCCAGGCGCAGCCCGGTTCTCAGATGGGCATGGACGCCGGTGCGCAATCCGGCGCCGGCAAGACAGGCACCGACTGCACCCCCGACGCTTCCGGAGCCTGCCCGCAAGGCAAGGGCCAGTCAACGCAGCAGAAATCCGGCCAGGGTTCCGACATGCAGAAGAACGCCGAGCAGCCTTCGAACGATAACGCGAAGAGCGGAAGTGCATCCGGCAAGTCTTCGACCGAAACCAAATCCGGATCGCAAGACGCCAGCGGCGGCGCCACGGCCGAACAGAAGCCAGCCGGAAAGTCCGCCACCACGGATGGCAGCGGCACCGCCACCTCGAAGAGCAGCATGCAGAATGCCAAGCCGGCGGAAGGCACGGATAGCGGCAGCGCCACCAAGAGCGGTGATGCGTCAAAGCAACCTGCCGACCAGAACGCGACGACGAACAAGAGTTCGTCCGAAACCAACGTGAACAACACCACGACGAACAACCAGACGAACACCAAGACCAACGTCAACATCTCGGTCGAACAGCAGACCGAAATTCGAACGGCGGTGAAAGAGGTGCATGTCGAGCCGGTGAAAGAAGTGAACTTCACGGTCTCCGTCGGAACGAAGATTCCGAAGAAGGTCCGGCTCGAGCGGTTGCCGACGCGCATCGTGAAGATCGTTCCGCAATATGAAGGCTACCGCTTCTTCATCCTTGCAGACGGCCGCATCGTGATCGTCGATCCCAATGCATTGACGATCGTCTACATTATCGAGGTCTAAACGAAGCAGACGGTGCCGGCGGCGTCTTTTGCGGCGCCGGCACCGATGAATGAAAGTTCGTTTCGGGCTATGCGGAGAGCCGGGCACCGCCACACGTGCTTTCCGAAAATCGAAACCGATTTTCGGAAACAATGAGCTTGATTCAATGCCTTAGCGCGTTATCTCCCCGCCTGAAAAAGACGCGCGGCGGATAGTCGAATGACGATGACGATCGTTTCCACGCGCAAAATTCAGACCAAAGTCCGACCCACCCCGGACTTCGTGCCCATACAAAACGTTCGATCACTGTAATAACAATACTATATCCTCAAGTAACGAAGCGAGATGGCGTGAGAAACGGGTTCGACTTCATCGGATCGTATTTATGTGACGACTTCTACTTGGAAAATGATACCCAGAGACTGGCTGTTGTTGACAATCATTGCAGCGGATCTTTCGAAAATATAGCGCACATCAGGCATGCGGTGTCTGCACCGACAGACATGCTTTTCGTTGAGACAACCTCAGCTCTCTGGGTCCGGAACGCGTCTGAGTGGTTGTCGATACCATGCCGACTCCTTCGTCGAACCGCAAATGGTGGGGCCGTCTCATGGAACGGATAGTCAAGTTCGGGCAGGTCGTGATGATCGCGCGACGATCATCGGCAGCATCCAGTCCGGCCCGGCAGCTCGTGATCGAGCGCGGCATCGGCAGAAACACTTTAAAGTAGGCACATCTAACAATTAACATTAATAGGCGAGTAATTCTTAGAACTCTTCTAAATAATTGTCATGCATTACAGGTAATGCTAATAAACAATCAGCTTAATCTCAAGTCACGAGGCACGAAGCAATGAAAAGCGTATTGATTTCTGGCGGGGCTGGCTTCATCGGATCCCACTTGTGTGATCGACTTTTGCTGAGGACGGATATTCAGAAGTTGGTCGTTGTTGACAACCTCTGGACGGGGCTTTTCGAAAATATCGCGCACATCCGGGATCCCCGTTTCCACTTCGTGAAATCCGACGTCGAGACGCTGCAGACCTCGGATAAGTTCGACGAAATCTATCACCTTGCATCCCCGGCATCGCCGCCGTGGTACATGAAGGAGCCGAAGAGGACGATCTCCGCCAATCTTCTCGGGGCATTCCGGTTGCTCGACTTGCTGAAGAAGGGCGGACGTTTCGGTTTCACCTCGTCTTCGGAAGTCTATGGCGATCCTCTGGTGTCGCCGCAGCCGGAATCCTACAAGGGTCAGGTCGACTGCACCGGTCCGCGCTCGTCCTATGACGAGAGCAAAAGGTGCACGGAGTCGCTGCTGTTCGAGATGCAGCGCACGCAAGGGCTCGATGTCAAAGTCGTCCGCCCCTTCAATATCTATGGTCCGCGGACACGCACCGACGATGGGCGCGCCGTCTCCAACTTCATCACCCAGGCGCTTTCGGGCCGCCCGATTACCGTGTTCGGCGACGGCCTGCAGTCGCGCAGCTGGGGTTATGTCGACGACATTGTCGACGGTTTCGCGCGCTATTTCTGGATCAATCAAACCGACTACAAGGGGCCCCTGAACGTCGGCAACGATCGCGAGATTTCGGTTCTGGAGGTCGCGCAATATGTCTCCAGACTCGTCGGCGGCGTGCCGATCGTCTTCGAGCCGTCACCGCCGCAGGACCCCACGAACAGACGGCCGGACTTGACCAACGCGAATTATGTCATGCCCGAGTGGTCGTGCAAAATCACCTACGAACAGGGCGTGGCGAAGACGCTCGATTGGTTCAGGAGCCAAATGAAGGCGCACGCGGCAGAATAAACCATGATGACTTTCGAGACTCGCGCCCCGGCTGCATGTGGCGTATGTTCACGGGGCGATTGAGAGAGTGACGATGCGAGAACCCATTCCGTCCGATCTGAAGGATATAAGTTTTCCCGTACCGATCCACTATCTTGATCTCGCCACGTCTCACCTCGATGCGGCTTCGCCTTTGGTCTCCGATGGGCTCGTGGTCTTTCTGTCGGATGGTCTTCCCGTCGGACAAGCCTATATCGAAAGGCCCGAGACGGCGGCGGCACTCGCCGAGCGTGTCGTACGACGCGAGACGCTCGAGCATGCGCGTCACGTTGCGCAAACCCCTGTGCGCAACCGCGACGTCAGCATTCTGATCTGCACCAAGGACCGGCCGGAGGAACTGCGCCGGTGCCTGGCCTCGATCCCCGAACAGTCGCTTCAGCCGGTCGAGATCATCGTGGTGGATAATGCCTCAGCAGGCGATGCGACGCGCCGCGTCGTGGAGGAAGCGGGCGCCACCTATGTCCGTGAAGACCGGGTCGGGCTGGATTATGCCCGCAATGCGGCGGTTCGGGCGGCGAGAACCGAATTCGTCGCCTTTACCGACGACGACGTCGTTCTCCACCAGCGATGGCTGGAGAACCTGATGAAGGGATTCGATCTGCCTGAGATCGCCTGCGTGACGGGATTGGTCCTTCCCGGAGAACTGGCAACGCCGGCACAGTTCATCTTCGAAAAGCATTGGAGCTTCGGCCGGGGCTATCTCAGGCAGGACTTCAATCAGGATTTCTATACCAGGGACACGCGTTACGGCGCTCCGGTCTGGACGATCGGCGCCGGCGCAAGCCAGGCCTTCCGCCGCAAGGTCTTCGACGAGATCGGCCTGTTCGATGTCCGTCTCGACATGGGCGCTGCCGGCTGCTCGGGCGATTCCGAATACTGGAACCGGCTGCTCCATCATGGCCACGTCTGCCGCTACGAGCCGACGGCTGTGGCCTGGCACTTTCACCGCAAGGACATGAAGGGACTGGCCAAGCAGATCCACCAATATATGAGCGGCCATGTCGCAGCCCTGCTGGTGCAGTATCAGAACACCGGACATAACGGCAATCTCAGGCGCATCCTCATCTCCTTTCCGAAATATTATGCCGGAAGGCTACGGAAACGATTTCGCAAAGGCGCGACATCGAACGACTTTTTCCTGAAGCAGGAGATGCTCGGCAGCGTGAATGGCGCTTTCTATGTTCTGCGACGATGGAAGATGCCTGCATGGTGAGTGCTGCGACACCTGAGATCTCATTCCTCATTCCTGCCTATAATGCAGACGATACGCTTGCCGAATGTCTTGCCAGCCTGCAGCAACAGACACGCTCGAACTGGCAGGCCGTCGTCGTCGATGACGGTTCGAGCGACCGGACTTGGGAGGTTCTCGAGGCCATCGCCGGAAAAGACAGCCGCATTCTACCCGCCCGCCAGCCGAATGCCGGTGCGGCCGCGGCGCGAAATCATGCCGCACGCCTGGCGGCGGCGCCCCTGCTCTGCATGCTGGATGCCGACGACTGGCTGGATCCGACCTTCATCGAAAGCATGCT
This sequence comes from Rhizobium sp. BK112, assembly GCF_014193215.1. Lineage (NCBI taxonomy): Bacteria > Pseudomonadati > Pseudomonadota > Alphaproteobacteria > Hyphomicrobiales > Rhizobiaceae > Rhizobium > Rhizobium sp. BK112. The sequence continues at coordinate 227,531 of NZ_JACHYZ010000001.1, read as the reverse complement.
GCCTGTGGCAGAGGATGCCTCCCCGCCTGTCATCGCCTATTGCGCCTACCGCCGGGTCGCCCCGGACGGCCGGCTGCTGCGGGTGGAAGCAGCCCCCATTCTGGCGGGCGATGTCGCCAAGCGCGAGTTCTCCTCCTTCTGCGCGCTCGCCATCCATACGGTTGTCTTTCCCAAAAGCCTTTTCGAGCGGCTGGGAGGCATGGATGAGACCCTACAGACCGGCGAGGACTGGGATCTCTGGATGCGCATGGCCTTTGCAGGCGCAGAATTTCGCCGGGTCGACACGTGCCTGGCTTTCTATCGCATGAAGGCCGGCTCGCTCTCCGGCGATCCGGTCAAAATGGTGCGTGACGCCGTTCGCGTGACGAGGAAGGCGCAAGCGCTGCTGAGGCAGCAGGGCTTGTCGACCGAGGGGCCGCAGACAGGCTGGATCCCGCCCGCCGTCAGCCAGCTGCGCATGCTCGCCTGGGTCGTCGCAGCCAAGCTCGATCCGACCTTGGATGTCGCGGCCCTTGGCGCACTGCTGCCTGACATGCCTGATGCCACGGGCTATGAGGGCTTTCTTGTCGACGTGATCATGCACGGATTGCAGACGGGAGTGTTTTCCGATCGGGCCGACGATCTCATCGATGCACTCGACACATGGCGACCGACTTTTCTTTCGCTCATCGAGCTGATCCAGCGGCATTCCTTCCCCGGCACCGGGCGGAAGATCGTGGAGAACGTCGCTTGGCAGCTATCTGCCGCGAATCTCCTGCGATCTTTCACGCTCGGCAATGTCCAAGTCGTCAGCGTCGAGCTGGGCGCGCTTTCCAGGATCCCCAAGGCCGAGCAGGCCGATACGCTCGTCATGCACGCTTTCTCACGCGGACAGCATGTCGGCACCTTTGTCGGGCCGCTCTGGGGCGATCTTTCGATCCGGGCGCAAATCCGGCTGATCATGCAGGAGATGCAGGCAGGCGAGCATCTGCAGACGCCGCCGACGCTCGCCTATATCGGTTCCTGGACGAGGGAGGCGCTGCGCGGATACCGAGCCTTCGGCGGGATCATAATCCGGCACGGCCGGCGGCGCGGCCGCCTGGAAAGACTGATGGTGGGCCTTGGGCGCAAAGCTCTCCTTGCCTCTGCGTCAAGCGACAGCGATGACAATGATGCACGGCTCTCCGACAGCCTGCGGACCCTCCAGCGCGACCCGGCGCCACGCCCCCTAAACCCCTCCGGGCCGCGCCCAGAGGAAGAAAAGGCAGCTCCTGCCGTTCACTCGGAGGAGGAATACTGGGAGCATATCTTCGAACGACCGGATCCGTGGAACTACGTCTCGGTCTACGAGCAGGTGAAATATGCGCAGACGCTGAGCCTGATCCCAGAAGGGATCGAGAAGGTGCTGGAGCTGGCCTGCGCCGAGGGGATTTTCACCGAAAAGCTGGCGCAAAAGGTCGGCCGGCTGACGGCCACCGATATTTCCCAGCGGGCGATCGACAGGGCGGTGGAGCGGTGTCGCGACCATCGCAATATCGAGCTTCGCGTTCTCGATTTCGTCAGACAGGATCTTCCGCCCGAACAGGATCTCATCGTCTGCTCCGAAGTGCTGTATTACATGAAGGATGAGGAGATGCTCGCGGCTGCCTGCCGGAAGATGGCGGCCGCGCTGAAGGCGAACGGCTACCTCATCACCGCCCATGCGCATATCCGCCGCGACGAACCCAACCGGACGGGTTTCGACTGGGGCAATCCTTTCGGTGTCGGGACGATCCGGCAGGTGTTGGCCGCGCAACCCGGGATGGCCCTGGAAGAGACGATCGAGACCGAACTCTATGCCATCCACAGGTTCCGAAAAGGCCCTGTTGCCGCGGCTGTCCTACGCAGCGAGGGGCATGGAACCCCATTGGATGCGGATGTGGCAAAACACATCATCTGGGGGCCTGACGGCGTCGACCGCGAAGCGGCATGGATGACGGAGGTCACGACCTCGGTTCCCATCCTGATGTATCACCGGATCGCACGGGATGGCCCCGCCGCACTCCGGCGCTTCCGCACCTCGCCTGATATCTTCCGCAAGCAGATGCAGTTCCTTCGGCGCCAGGGTTATTACACCGTGACGGCGCAGACCCTGGCGGAGCTTTTGCGCAGCGGCAAGCCGATCCAGGGCCGGCCGGTCATGCTGACCTTCGACGACGCCTATCTGGATTTCCTGACGGACGCCTTCCCGATCCTGGCCGAGAATGGCTTCAGCGCCGAGGTGTTCGTCGTGACCGATAAAGTCGGCGGCCGGTCGGACTGGGATTCCGCCTATGGAGAGCCCGCGGCCCTGATGTCGTGGTCGCAGATTCAGGAGTTGCACCAAAAGGGCATCAGCTTCGGTTCCCATCTCGCATCCCACACACCGGCCACTGCGCTGGACAATGAAGCCCTGCTCGCCGAAGCCATGCTGTCGCGCAATGTGCTGCGGAACCGGCTGGGCGCCCCGGTCGACTCCATCGCGCTGCCCTACGGCGCGACGGACTTCAGGGTCCCGGGCATTCTGGCGCTTTCCGGCTACGGGGTCGGCTTCACAACACGGCCGGATAAGGCCGGCTTTTCCGACAATATCTTCGGTCTGCCGCGCCTCGAAGTGCGCGGCGATCATCCGCTCGAAGCCTTCCCTGAGCTTATTGGCCTGCCGGGAGCCTTTATCGGATGACAATATCAGGCGCAGCCGCCCCTCTCATCACCGTCGTCATACCGGCTTACAATGCCGAGAGGACGCTTGCCGAAACATTGCGAAGCGTCTCTGCCCAGTCCTACGACAAGCTCGAAATCCTGGTGGTCGACGACGGATCGCGGGATGGGACCTTCGAACTTGCGAGCGATTATGGCCTGAGCGACCGCCGTATCCGGGTTCTGCGCCAGGACAATGGCGGGGTTGCACGCGCGCGCAACCACGGCATAAGAGAGGCACGCGGCCCCTATATCGCTCCCGTCGACGCCGATGATGTGTGGCACCCTGAGAAGATCGAGCGCCAGCTTCAGGCGCTGAGGACATTGCCCGGCGGACACGGGGTCGCCTACAATTGGTATGCGGCGATCGACGAGAACGGCATCATCTTCGGCCATTCACGACCGGTCATGCATCAAGGAAATATCTTCGAGCCGCTGCTGCGGGAAAACTTCATCGGCAATGGCAGCACCCCCTTGATGCCGCGGGCGGAGATCCTTCGCTGCGGCGGCTATGACGCCGGCCTGCGCGACAATGGCGCCGAAGGCTGTGAGGATCTGAAGCTTTATCTGGCGCTCGCCGAGATCCTGCCCTTCGCCTTGGTTCCCGATTTCCTCACAGGCTATCGCTTCACCAGGGGCAACATGTCCAGCAACGCCTATCGGATGCTGAAGTCCCATAACCTGGTCATGGCCCCGATCATCGCGCGTTATCCGCAGCTTGCGCGGGATGTCCGGGCAGCCCAATTCCACACGGCGCACTGGTATTTCAACAAGGCGTTTTTCCAAGCCGATTACGCGCAGCTCAGCAGGCTGGCGCCGATGATGGCAAAAAAATACATCCCGCAGCTGATCCTTCATGGCATCAAGCAGGGCTGGCGCCAGACGAAACGCCAGGGCATGCGGATGGCAAGGCATGTTCTCGGAAAGCCAGCCCGGCAAAAGAAGCACTTCGCCGCGGAGATTCCGCAAATCGGAACGGCATTCAGCGATCGTTTCTCGGCCATGCCTGCCGAGCAGGCGATCAGCCCGACCTCTTCGCGGACGGCCGGCCATGAATAGGTTTCGAAAACCAGCTTCCGCTAAACCGACAGGCGCCTATCTGGTGGTCGCGGCCCGGTTCCGTGAGCTTCGCCAACTCGTTCCCTCGTTGCGGCTGAAGATGACGGTGATGATCGTCCTGGGCATCCTCACGGGCTTCTCGGAAATGGTCGGGATCACCTTTCTGGTTAGCCTCGTCTTTCTTCTCGGGCAGGAAGGCCCGGTTGCCGGCAGCGCCGTCGCATGGCTTCCGGCGTTTTTCGGCGGCATCGACCTCAGTCTTTCCAAGCCTGTGCTGATCGGCATCCTCATCAGCTCGATCCTGTTCCGGATTCTTCTCGGATGCGCCAATTCGCTGATTGCAAGCGCGGTCAACCATCGGATCAGCGACAGCATGCGGGACCGCCTCTACGCCAAGGTCCTGACCATGCCGTTCCAGCGCTTTCAGGACTATGAGCGCAGCGACCTGATCAATGTCATCGCCACCGAATCCTACGCGGTGTCGTCTGCCCATGCCAGCCTCGTCCGACTGGGGGTCAATTTCGGCACAATCGTGATCTTCGGCGTCGGCATGCTGGTCATGGCTTGGCCGATCGCCTTGCTCGGGCTGGCCTTCGGCTTCATCCATAATTTCGTACTGGGGTTCTTCGCCGGCGCCTACCGCCGTCTCGGCACCTCCGCCCTGGCCGCAGTCGAAGCCTTGACGCAGTTGAGCTGGACAACCCTGCAGACATTGAAGGCAGTCAAGAGCTTCGGCCTGGAGAAGCGCCACCAGCAGCTCTTCGAGACGCTTTCGAGAGACGTCGGCCAGACCTGGCGCCGGTCGGACTGGATGGGAGCGACGACCTCGCTTCTGAGCGAAATCCTGACCTTCGGGGTCATTCTGACGATCATCCTGTCCTCGGAATTCCTGCCGGTCGATTTCAAGGCAGCGCTCTCGGCCACCATCCTGCTTTATCGGCTTCAGCCGCATATCAAGGGATTCGACTCGCAGATCCTCAGCCTTTACGAGATGGAAGCGTCGCTGCAGAACGTCCTGGCGCTGCTTGCCGAAAAGGATGACATCAAGCAGACCGCGCAAGGGGAGAAGGTCACCCGCCTGGCCGAGGCGATCGTCTTTCACAATGTGTCCTTCGCCTACGAGCGCTCGAACGCGCCAGCGGTTCACGATCTGAGCTTTGCGATCAGGGCAGGCGAGACGACGGCTCTGACCGGGCCAAGCGGCTCCGGCAAGACGACCATCCTCAACATGATCCTCGATCTCAACCGGCCGACCCAAGGCGTGATCACGGTCGACGGCCGGGATCTGACAAGCATCGACCGCTCCAGCTGGCTGCAACTGCTCTCCGTATCCGGCCAGGACGTCGAGCTGATGGAGGGTACAGTCCTCGACAACATCCGGTTTCGTCGCGATATCCCGGAGGAGGATATCCGCTGGGCCGCCGATGTGGCGTGCGCCACGGAGTTCATCGAAGATCTGCCCTATGGCTTCGACGAATGGCTGGGCGACGAGGCGATCCGGCTTTCGGGCGGACAGAGGCAGCGCATCGGCCTGGCGCGCGCGCTCGCCGGCCGGCCCCAGATCCTGCTTTTGGACGAGGCCACGAGCGCGCTCGACGAAGACACCGAGATGCGGGTATTTTCGGCGATGAAAGAAGACGCGGGCAGAACGCTGATCGTCGTCAGCCATCGGCCGGCTGTGGCCAGGCTGATGAAGAACCGGATCGATCTGCGTCCGCCCGCACTCACATCCAAGCTCGGGTGACGGTGATGGAGATGCCAACCACATCCAACATTCCAGTGGCGGTGATCGTTCCTGCCTATAACGCCAGCTCCTACCTTGCCGAGACGCTGCGGTCGGTCGTCGACCAGACCCACAAGGCGCTGGAGATCGTCATCATCGACGACGGTTCGACGGATGACACCGCTTCCATCTGCCGCCGCTTCGCCGATGGAGATGCAAGGATCCGGATTCTGTCGACGGAAAACCACGGCGTCGCTGCCGCCCGCAACACCGGGATCCAGGCATCGAACTCCCCCTATATCGCTTTCCTCGATGCCGATGACATCTGGCATCCGACCTATATCGAAAGAATGCTTTCGGCGCTCCATCGCCTGCCGGACAGCTGGGGCGCGGTCTATTCTCTGCACCGCTTCATTGATCCTGAGGGATATTGCACGAAATCCGGCTCGTCGCTGAGCGCCCGGGATTCCATTCTGAGCCGTCATCTCGTATTCCGCTTCGTCGGCAATGGCAGCGGCTTCATGGTTCGCCGGGCCGTCGTCGACACGATCGGAGGCTACGATCCAAGTTATGCAAGACAGGGGATCGGAGGGTGCGAGGATTTCGATTTCGAACTTCGCACCGCCGAGCATTTCAAGATCGAGACGGTGCCGTTGGGGCTGGTGGGATATCGTGTTCACTCCGAAGCCATGTCCGCCGATAGATCGCGCATGGCGCGATCCCTTCTCGCTGTGAGCGAACAGTGTATTGCCCGAAATCCGACACTTCCGGCCTTTGTCGTCAGCTGCGCCCGCGCATCGGCGCATCTTTATGCATTTTCAAAATTTGCCGCGTTGAAAGATTGGCCGAGCGCCGCTGCCTCGCTCAAACAGATTTATCATCATAGCCCACTGCTTGCTTCTGGCATCATAGCCAAATTGATTCTGTCAAAAGCCAACAGGGCCGCACACAGGGTCTTGTCCAAAGCCTGGCCGGCCAGGCAACCAAAGCAAAAGAATTTCGGAAAATTCGAAGAGATAGACCCGCTTATCCCACTGGTTGGCGGCTGGTCGCGCTTTAGAACCAAGGCATTGCTCAGCCGCTTGTCGGAGATCGACCGGTCTGGTGAATCCTCGCCGGCGACCTCGCCGCAGGACGCCTGAGCCTGTCGGCTATTAGCTCTGGCGCCTTTGGCTCTGCGCCCATATCGCGCCAAAGGATCGAGCGTTGTCAAATGTCTAAAGCTTTGACAAATAACACTTCTACCATCCTCTGAATATCTCGTCATTACACATCCAAAAAATCGATATCAAAACAGAATAACCGCCAGAAAAAGACAATTAATCTACAAAAATAACAATCATCCCAATAATGATCTGTGACAATATCAAATTTAACTGTAATCATAGCAGCGCACTGTGCAAACATTCCTACCGGAGGACCCGTCATCCACCCCGACGGGTCCTCAACTTTGCCTGATGGCAGGTTGCCGCAAATACGATCACTGTTATCGCTGCATCAAAGCCCGTGGATCGGAGTGGGGGGTGACGATATTGCCCCATTGAGATCGGCCCGACGCGAAACTCCCGCAGCGGCAAATGCCGAAGCGCCGGCTCTCCTTGGTCGATATTTTAGCTAAGGCCCCAATCGATCTCAGGATATTTTCGGAGGCGAAACAGTCTTCATCAATCTGATATCATCACCAGATAGAATTTTATAAGTATCGCAAACCCATCAAGAACAATGCATCCTGAGACTATTGCAATAGAAGCTATATATCGTTTTGCAATTGATACTTAAATACAACCATTATTTGAAATCATAATTTTACCTTTTGATAAAATTTGATTTGTTTTGGTAAATTGACCATCTCAGTCTATTCCGTACATTTAATGTTCACGATGTCGGCTTTAGCTTTTCTTTGGAACCGGAAAATCTGCCGAAAGCGATGTCCGCTCCGAATTCTCAACATCCCCCGCAACCTGCCGGTATTACTGGTGAGGTTACGACAGCCGATGGTCCAAAATTCGGGGATGGCCGCGCCTCGGAAACTTGCCGATACAAAGCCACACGGCCAAGCAGAAAGTAACATATTGATAAATATAGATTTTTAATAGATTTCCGCGGGTTGAACCGACAAACCCGGCCAGCAACATTCGCTCTATCATTTCGAACGTCGGCATATGGGCTCGCCCTCGCCGCTTGAAATACCGACGCAAAATCCGCGACGTAGGAAGCATCGGCCGTCTTTGGCGAGTGTCCCGAAACGAAACAATAGATATGCCCGAGCGTAGTCGAAAACCCCTGTTTCAATACGCCGGATCCTCGATGACATGCTTAACCTGTGTCGAAATGGTCTCACCTCGGCAGCGAATTAACCGTTCATAAAGCATTTGCTTGCTCAACTTATAATTTGTGTCATGGTCACTGTAAGTAGTGAGGGAGCCGACCTGATGAGTGATATAGCATCGCAGATTCCGGAATTTGGTTACGATGAGCGCGTGATGATCTGCCGGAAGCAGATCGAGAAGGCGGTCTATCAGTTCATTGCAAATACCAAGGTCGACGGATGCGATCCGGCGGAAGTGGCAATGGCCATCGCAGACATTGCCGACGATTACATTTTGCTGCTGGCTCAGAAGCGCAATTTGACCCACTGAAAGCAGGGATCGGCCGGCAAGCGGCCGATGTCCAGAGCACAAATGAAACCCGAAATCGCCGCCGCTTCCCTGCCGGGAGGCAACGTCAGCGAAGGCGCTTACCCCTCGCTTCGAAGCCATCCGTGAGATGGATATCGAACAGCTTCTAAACCAAACGCCAGCGGCCGGAAACGAGCCGGCCTTCCCCAACCTAAAATCGACATTAAGCGCCGAAGCATGGGCCCGTACCGGGCGTCGGCTTCAGCGCGTTGCCTCACGGCGGTTGAAACAAGCGGATCCGTTCGATTGACGGTTGCCCGATTGCGCAAGCGCACAAAATAACCCCGAAAATCGAAGCCGATTTTCGGGGTTATGCGCGGGTTTGAAAGCGGTGGAGTTTCTTCAGCCCGTCCGATCGGACGCGCCGTACTAATGACTTCTCACACTCACTTGCGGAACCGGAGAACTTAATTCAGCCAGTTCCCTGGTCAAACCCTCCCCCACCTCCTGCTTGACGGCCTCGAGCGCCAGGTCGAGGCAATTCGTTGCGAATTGCAGTTTGACATCCTGAGCGACCTGTCGCGCATAGGCAATCATTCGCGCCAATGCGACAAGCTCCTCCAGACCGTCTTCCGCCCCTTGGTCTGCGTCTATCTTGACAACCGATGTCACGCCCATGCCCATTTCTCCAACGAATTGAAGGCATGATACGCGCGCAAACGTGATCGAGCCCGTGAAAAAAGCGTGACACAACCCCCGGTGACCATCATCATCTTCGATTCACAATGCTGGGCGTGTCCGGAACGGGGTTTCGTGCAGTGTCCAGGGCAGGTCGGCATTCGAACGACTGTCGCCGGCCTCCTGCACGGCTTTCAGCAATGCCAAGGCATCGATGCGCTTTTGATCGACGGCATTCGACAGAAGGGCCGCCAACAGTCGCGGACGATCCGGTTCGGTCAACCCTGCGCATTGCTCGACGATCGCCCGCCATGTCCGTTTCTTGAAAAAGATCGCGCCTGCGGCATCGTCGAGCTCCCGGCGCAACCCGCTTGCCAGCAGTCCGCCATCCTCCATCGCATCGAGCGTTGCGCTGACATTGACGAGGGGCACCGTCAGCGGCTTGCTGCCAAGCGCGCTTGGCGCGTGCGTAAGTGCGACGGCGGCATCGTCAACCAACCGGCCGCTGCGATAATCGTCGAAAATGCGACCGATCCCGACCATGCCGAACGAATGGCATTCGGCAGCCCGCAACGCGCCCATGCTTGCCGCCCCGAGAACCGCGACGCCCAGCGAAAGAGCATGGAGAATTTCCTTGTGCCAGACCGGCGCGGCATATTCGAAGCCGCCGTCGATCAGGCCGATGACATTGGCGCCCTGCTCCACCTGAGCCAGGACATCGCCTTGCGTGGCAGGCGGCAGGACGCGGATCCCGTCGCCGGCCAGCGACGCCGCATCGGGAAGACTGGGTCCGGCGAAAATGATCTTCAAAAGCCTATCGCCCTGGCAAGCGCCCGCGTTCCGAACCGCCGGGCGCGCGCGCCCTCCGGATTTTCGAGTTCGGGGATGACAACCTTGACGACACTGAAGGGAAGCGCCTCATCGCTGAGGCGCACGGCAATCACCGAAGCGATCTGCCTCTGTCGCAGCGCATCGAGCACGTGCTGCAGCATCTGCGCCAGATCCCATTGCCGAGATCCGGCCTCCCCACCGCTACCAATGGCGGCAACAGGCGGTGCGGCAACAGCATCGAAGGCCCGCCGCATCAGCGGCGGCAACGATCTTGAGAAAGTTGCAGGGGTAATATCGTCCCTGGCTCCGCTGATATAGGTCAGCCGGGATTGCACGGCCTCCGTCACCGCCCGAATGGCCCCGCGCACGGGGGACGGATGCGCGCCGGCGCCGCCGGTCACCTCGACAAGGCGAATGTCCCTGCCGCCGCCAATATCCCGCGGGCCCAGCATGGCGGTGAAACAGGGGATGCCGATATCGCTGGTGATATCGAAGAGCTTCAGTGCCAATCCCGATGCTTCGATCTTGTCGATCAGCCCGTCCAGGGCGCCATCCTCAAAGCCGCGGGGATCGACGCAGCCGGCATAACGATCCGCTTCCCCGCTCACCTGCCACAGCACATGGGCATCACGCTCGATGCGCTCCAGGACGCCGTGAAGGATCGCCTCCTCGATATTGTTTCCCGATGCCAGACCGTCCGAAGACATCCAGTATCGCGCGTCGCGTGTCCGGTCGAGCACCACCGCTTCAAAAGGGATATAAACCTCATCGCCGGTGAGGATATTAACGCCGGCAACCCATTCAGTCTCCTCGTCCGATCCGAGATCGGATTTATGAAGAGCGGTCAGGCAGTTCAGCGTTTCGGCCTTGTGCCCCATCGCCTGCAGACGGGAAGCAGTGCCGCGGACGAGATCGACGGAGGGTTCGCCCGCAACCGCCCGCTCGAGCGCTTCCATGACGGTGGATACTTTGGCGTCGAGATCGGTCAGGCCCTTTCCCTGGGCAATCACGATCGACCGCGAATTCGGGGCGTATGCGCACCAGACGGGGATTCCGGTGTCATCCAGCCCGGTGTGTCGCGCGACCCTGGTAATGCCGAACCTGGCCAAAAGAGGTTCGACGCGGGAAAGAGTTTCCCGCGGCGACATGCTTCTATCGGAATATATCGACCGGTGCGTCAGAATGCCGGCTCAGCCGTCGACGTGACCGGAAAGGGCGACCTGCGCCGACGAAACGGCGACGCCGAGGTCGACGTTCTTTACGAATGTACCGCCGGCTTTGCGCAGGCCGTTTGCGGTTGCCAAATCCCCCGTCGGATTGAGAGGCTTGACCGTGCCCGCATCGAGGTCGGCGAGCCAGAGACCTGCTTCGCCGGGTATTCCAATAATGACTGCCTTTGCCATGTAATGCCCCTAAGTGATTGTTAAAAACCAGCCCTCAACAGGCCCTCCCGATAAAGCTCCTTTTGCCATTGCTCCTTGAAGGGAACGATGGCGAGCCACTTCTCGACGTCGAACACCGGGTTGATGCTCTCGGCGCGCTGCCGATGGAAGAGCGCCCGTTTTCGATCGCCGATCATTGCGCAACTGGCCGCAGCGATGCGATGGGCCGGCGCTTTGTCTTTCATCGCCTCGACATAGGCAATGGCCTCCTCGTACTGTTCCAGAAAGAAGCTCGCTCCCGCAGCACACCAGAGATAGGCATCAGGCGCGATCGGATTGAGCGAAATCGCTCTCTGGATCTTGGCGAGCGCATCGCCCGGACGGGATGCATGCACGAGCGTGTCGGCATGGCTGTAGATGACGTCGGCAAAATGCGGGCTGAGCTCCTCCGCCAGATGAAGTGCGGCGACGCTGGCATCGACATCGCCGAGATAGAGTTTGGTGACGCCAAGCTCGCGATGGCCCGCCGCCGATGCCGGATCCCGCTCGATCGCCCGAAGCGCATTCTGCTCTGCCAGATGCAGCAGCTCATTATTCCCCTGCGCCGTCACAAGCCATTCGCTGGTGAAGGTTCTCGCCAGCCCGGTAAACGATGGAGAGAAATCCGCCTTATGCGACAGCGACTGCTTGAAAGCCTTCCGTGCCCGGCGGATATGCGGCAATGTTAGCTTGCTCATCAGGCTCGAGCCGACGAGATAAGCGTGATAGGCCTCAGGGTTGGCTTCGAAGCGTAAGCGCTCTTCCTCCTTTTCAGCCAGTTCGCGGGCCACCGACAAGGTCAACTGCTGCGCGATCAGCCGTCTCTGCCGGGGCAGCGTATCAGGCGTCATCACAAAGCGATGGGCCCAGATGATCTCGTCCGTGGGGAAGTAAATCAGCTGCGCGAACAATCCTTCGTCGGAGAACCGCGTATCCAGGAGATAGGCGATCGAATGGCGGGCGACGACGGTCGCCTTCTCGGAATCCCGGCGGATTTGTCCGGCCGTATGCGGTGCAACGATGGAAATATTTCGAAGCGCGCAGAGTTCGATCGTGACGTCTTCGATCAGGGCGCTCGCAAGCGCCAGCCCGGCATCTGCGTGTATCGAAGTCGGGGGAAGCAACACCAGCCGAGGCAGGATCAGCGGCAGCGATGCGCGTTCGATATCGGCAGAGGTCGCGCCACCGGTCTCAGCGCGCTTCACCTCCACCCTTGCAGGACCATTGCCGCTTGGCAATCTCTCGCCGAACGATGAACCGCCCGATAGCTGTTGCAGCAAGGCTCGGACCTGCTCGTCGTTCGGATCCCGTTCGAGGATCTGCAGAGCGGCGCTCGAAATGATGCGCGCAGCCCCCGACTTCTCTACATCAGGCAGCGCATCCAGCAATGCTTGCCGCAGTTGCAGCGCCTGAGCGTCCCGTTGCGCCCTCATCCAGGTATCTATTAGCTTTGTCGCTGGTTTGATATTTCCGATGAAGCCGCGCTGGGTCAGTTCGGCGATCGCATTCAGCCGCTCCAGCGGCGGACCGGCGGTGCGAAAGACATCCAGATCGCTGGAAACCGCCTGCGTGTTGAGACGAACCGTGGTGGCGGTGAAATCGAAGGGTATTTCGGCCCGCCCGCCGTCCGTCTCGCGGATGCGGGAAATCAGTTTGCGCAGATTGAGCCGCGCCAGTTCGGCTTCGACATCGCTCCATAGAAACTGCGCCAATTCATACCGGCTGAGCTCATGGCTCGCACCCGCGTAGAGATGGGCCATCATCAACAGGCCCTTGATCGGATAGCGAACCGGTTCGCCATTCGCGTCGATCAACCGTAGATCGCCGAACGTCTGCAAATGAAGCAAGGTGCACCTTCAGCCGTTCACAACCGGATCCTGCAACTCACCGTCGATGTCAGTCAATCCCGCGACCGCCAGGCTTTTGGCCAATGCTACCAGCTTTTGCCGGATATTCGGGTCCTCGATGGCGATGAACGCCTTGTTGAGCGCCAGCCCCTCCTTCGAGGACAAAAACTTGTTCAACTCGCTCGTCTCGCCCTCGATCGGTCCAGCGCCGCCGTTCTCGAAGAAAAAGCCGACGGGCACGCGAAGAATCTCGGATATGCGCTGAAGACGGCTGGCGCCGATTCTATTCGTTCCCTTTTCGTATTTCTGGATCTGCTGGAAGGTAATGCCCAGAAGTTCGGCCAAACCGTGCTGGGTCATCCCGAGCGTCTTTCGCCGAACTCTCACGCGATTGCCAACATAGACGTCGATAGAATTCGGCGATTTAGCCTTCATGTGAATAAGTCTCCCGCTTTATCAGCACGCCAGCTGTATAATGGAGAGTTTAAGCAAGAATGCAACTAAAAGTAAATATTTCGTAAGGATTTTTTTCAGCATCACACACAGTAAAAAACAACCTGTGGATTATTACAGCGGGCGCCGCTTGGCGCGGATATGCGCTGCGCTCTATCGCCCATTTCGCGGGAACGAATGCTCTCTGGGAGATGCGCCACTGCGACGCCGCCGCCAAAGAGGTTTTTGAGCGACGGCGATCATCGACTTGGCGAAAACAGGAATCCTTCCGACATATTCAAAACGAATATTGTCGAAGCCGGCATCCAGCAGCAGCGTGCTCAATGTGCTTTTCGACCAGAACTTGATATGACCATGTTCCTTCAACGGCATGAAATGGTCGTCCATTTTCCCCAGCGCAGCCAGGGCAAGATTCTTCAGGTAACCATGATAGGGCGTCGACATGACTGCGATACCGCCCGGCTTCACGAGATCGTACACCGTCGAGATGAATGCCTTCGGATCGTAGACATGCTCCACCACCTCAAGGCTGATCTGGGCATTGAATGTGCCATATTCCCTGGAAAGGTCGCCATAGGCCGAGCCGACATTCAACGGCAGGTCGGGATAATTGACATTGGCCTTGGCGATGCCGTCGCTGGAAGGATCGACGCCGACGACATAATACCCATGTCGCGCAAGAGCCGCTGCTGCGCCGCCGGTGCCACATCCCAAATCAAAGACGTCGTTTTCTGCAGAACCTTCGAAATGGCTCTCGAGCACGTCGAGCACGGAAGGCAAGATGTAGGAATGCGCGGTTGTCGGCTTGGCGTGAATATAGGTGGTTGCGTCTAGCTCGACGGACATGCCCCTCCCCCTCGGCGATTGCGCGGCAGACCCTATCCAGGAATACGTCGAAAATTTGATTAAACCTGACCAGCAACCGACAGACAATAATAATAGTCAAATTATAATCTAAAGTTTTATAATAAAAAACAAAACCTATACGCGATAAAGGAATTTACAACGCAGAATAGGCAAAAACAATTGTAAGTATTATTTACTTAAACTAGGTTATACATAAATAAACGCCCAACATCCGAAATAACGCTAAAAATCCGTGGGGTTGCCAAGAAAACAAAACGATACAATCGCTTCGAGGTCATCCTGGTATCCATCCCTGCAATTGCAGGGCTGCATTGGAGATTGTCGCGTGTGACGGTGTTGAAGCGTCCCTGCCGAAATCTGCAGCCCTCCCCTGATGCCGGCCCTTAAAGTGCCCAATTGCCGACACGAAGCCAAAGATATTTAACGGATGAATGTATACTGCTTGATTTAGACAGCCGATCGAAACCCTTCTCGCGTGCCGGAGAAGACAAGCTTGCCCGATAATTCGTCGTCCGCATATGCGAAACAGCCGTTGGGGAAACCGCGGGTTCCCGTGGTCTTCTGGTTGCTGCTGACGATTTCCCTCTCGCTAATCATGGGAACGGTGCTTCTTTCCAACGACATGAAACACTTGAAGACGGTCGGCCATTATTTTGGCTACGATCTCTTTCCTCCTGAGGTTAGGCCTCCGCCCAAAGCCCTTCCCCGCCCGAAACCACCTGTCACCTTCACGCTTCCCGTGCATCTCATCGAACCACCGGCGGCGCAGACCGCGTCGACTTTTCTACGGACATGGCGGATATCCGGCGCCGCAATGTGCGCGGCGCTGCGCGATGCCGGTATAGAAACCAGCGATTGGGCGGCGGCGAGCTTCAACGCCGATACGTTCGAATGCTTTTTTGAGCACAGCGGCAAGCGACAGAAGGACCAGTTCCCGAACTCTATCTTTGTGATCGTTCGGGGTGACGCCGCTGGCACGATCAACAATATGCGCGTGAAAATCATCAATCCCGAGACGGATCAAAATGGCCAGCTCGATCCCGGCATTCTGCAAATCTTCCAAATCATGCTGCGGCAGCCACAATGGCTCGATTTTCACGAGACGCTCGACGCGATCAAGAATCTGAAGGACATCAAGGAAGACGGCTTCGGAGCGAGCATCAGCTTCACCCGCGAGGTGCTCAATCCCGGGAATTATAATTTTACACTGTCGTTGGATGCCACTTCAGGACCTCAGAAAAGAACGAGAAATTACTTTTCGAGCAAAATATGGCTTCCATCGCCAGACCCCGCAGCCGAGATCGGCAGCGAGCAACCGGAATCGGTCTCCACGCCACCCGATCGCGAGGCGCCGGCAGAGAGCCGTGAGCATCCGCATTAGCGCTGATCACGCCATGTAACTTGCATCGTCGTGATGTCTGGCCAGAAGCCTGTAAAGCTCTTTCAAACTGTCCGCACTCGGCCGTTCGGTGCTGTCCCCACCCGCCAGACGCCAGACACGCTCGACATTGAGATCCTGCGTGACTTGCGCAAGATCTTCGTTCAGCGAGCGGATGACGATCTCCGACCGACGCAGCCGCCACGACATTCTGACGAGCGCTGCAGAGAGGAGGAAAATGATGCCGATGACGCCGAGAGCAAGGGCTATGAACTGCCAGTCATCGAGAAGGGATAGAGCGTTTCGTGCAGTCGCCATAAAAAAAACGGCATTATGAAATGCCATAGGAAAACAGCTCATCAGATAGCTAAACCAATCTTCCATCACGAGCGCCCCTCCGCAAAGATTCATATCTTGGAGCATCCTGAAAAGTCTATCAGATACTGACAATATCCCCTGCGGCGAAAGTATATTTGAGGTTGCATTACTCTACTCAATTGAACGCGAACCCCGCGATGGATCATTGCCGACGAGCCCGGCCCTTCAATTTCCACCGCGGACATGAAAAAAGCCAACAGTGAGAGATAGAATGAATAGAAGACGTTTCCTCGCCTCGGTTCCGCTCGCTCTGTTATATGCCAGGGCGGGCCACGCCTTTGCACAGGTGCCTCCGGCTGCAGGGCTACGCGCCCTTGCCGACAGGAAGTCGTTCCGATTCGGATCGGCAATCGATCTGCAAAACATCAACGATCCAATCGCTTCCGAGATCTACATCGACAACGTCAATTCAATAACGCCGCGAAACGAGCTGAAGTGGAATGCCACGGAAAAGAGACCCGGCGTTTTCAGCTTCGGCAGCGCCGACCGTATGGTTGCATTTGCACGCAAAAACAACATGAGGGTTTATGGACATACGCTGATCTGGTATCGCGTCCCGGAGTGGGTGTCTGATATCACGGATGCAAAGACCATTCAGGCGACCATGAACCGTCACATAAAACAGGTTGTCACTCGCTATAAGAACTCGATCGATGCTTGGGATGTGGTCAACGAGCCGTTGGAGTATGATGCACCGGACCTGCGGGATTGTGTTTTCCGACGCCTTCTTGGCGATGAATATATCCGCATGAGTTTCGACATGGCGCACCAGGCCAATCCCGACGCGACGCTGGTGCTCAACGAAACGCATCTGGAGAAAAAATCCGACGTGTTCGAACAGAAGCGCGCGCGGATCCTGAAAATCGTCGAGGATCTCGTCGCGAAGAAAACGCCGATCAATGCGGTCGGGCTGCAGGCGCATTTCCGCCCCGGCCTCGACCGGATCGATCCGGAGGGAATGGGGCGCTTCTGTGCGGCGCTGAAGGAGATGGGAATCGGCGTTTTCATTACCGAGCTCGATGCCTCCTGCCACTTCCTGAACCGCGACAAAGGCTTCACGCCGGCGTCCTACGCCGATATTTTCAGCGACGTAATCACCGTGGCGGCTGAGCATGGCGACTTGAAAGGCGTGACAGTATGGGGCATGTCGGAAAAATATGCCGATCGCGATGAGAAGGGGGCCGATCCCAATGCGGCTTGCACTAAGCGCGTTAATCTTTACGACGACAATAATGCGCCGAGAAGTGCGATTGATGGTATCCGGCGGGCAATAGAGGCAATGTGATGCGCAAGACAACGGAGACGCGAACAGATTCATGAAAAAGGCCGTTATTTATGTGGAAAAATTTTTGCCTGCCAGCCAGGCATTTGTTCTCAACCAGGCAGTAGCGTTTCGTTCTTTCGAAGCTGAAATTCTTGCCGGCTCGCGCATTTCTTCGGCCCATACAAAAAAATCCACTGTTCCGGTTCATGACATCCGTCGATCCCCCGTTGCGCGAGTCGGTGAACTGCTTCTGAAAATCCCGCAGATCGGCCTTCCCTTCCTCTTTCCTGCGATCGGCAAAGCCGATCTCGTTCACGCCCATTTCGGCAAGAACGGTTATGTCATCGGTCCCTTGGCGCGCGCCGCCGGCAAGCCGCTGGTCACGACGTTCCACGGCTTCGACGCCACCTATGGCGGCGATCCGAAAAAGCCGGGCGGCTTCAATCAGGTGCGCTTCTTCGCCAAAGGCCGAAGCGAGATGGCCGGCTGGAACAGCTGGAACATCGCCGTTTCCGATTTCATCCGCGACCGGCTGCTAGCGCTCGGCTTTCGCGCCGAGCGCGTCTATCGCCATCATATCGGCATCGACCTCGACCTCTTCAAAATGGAGCCTCGTCCGCGAAAAAAAGGGCTCGTGGTTTCCATTGCCCGTTTCGTCGACTACAAGGGCCATCGTTTCATGATCGATGCGCTTTCGCGCGTGGCTGCCGCCGGTACCCCGGTCGAATTCGTCATGGTCGGCCAGGGTCCGTTGAAGGAGGAAATCGAAGCACTGGCACGTCGTTCCTTGCCAAGCGTCACGATCCATGAAAATCTGTCGCAGACTGAGATAAGGGATCTGCTCGCCAGTGCGGAGCTTTATCTCCATGGAAGCGTGACCCTCGATAATGGTCACGCCGAAGCTTTCGGCCTCGCCAATCTCGAGGCGGAAGCCGTCGGGACTCCGGTCGTCGCATTTCGCTCGGGAGGCGTGGGCGAAGCGATCGAAGAGGGGAAAACTGGTTATCTCGTGGAGGAGCGGGATGTCGCGGGAATGGCGGAGGCGGTCGGAAGGCTGCTCAACGACCAGGCCTTGTGGACAGCCTTTAGCGTGCGGGCACCGCTTCTGGTGGCCGAGCGCTTCGACTTACGTCGTCAGACGGGGATGCTCGAGGACTATTACAGTTCCGTGCTAGACGAATTTGCCAGCCGGGGTCGGACTTGATGGTGCAGACAGGAAAAAAGCCGAAGTGGGGACTGAACGTATTTCGCCCGCTGCGGAACGGATTTGTGAAGGCCAAATGGCTCTATTATACGAAGTTCTGGGGAATGGACATCGATCCGACGGCCAGCTTTTCGTTGAGCGTGCGGTTCGACAAGACCAATCCGAAGGGATTGCATATCGGCGCGGAAACCTATGTCGCCTTTGAGGCGGCTATCCTGACCCACGATCTCACACGCGGGCTCTATCTTCACACGAGAATCGGCAAACGCTGCTTCATCGGCGCCCGCAGCATCATTCTGCCCGGCGTCGAGATCGGCGACGAATGCGTCATCGGCTCCGGCTCGGTGGTGACCAAGAGCGTTCCGCCGCGCTCGCTCGTGGCGGGCAACCCGGCCAAGATAATCCGCAGCGACATCAAGATCATTTCGCGTTACGGACGCATGGCCCGCGAAGACGACACGGTCTCGCAGATCGTGACGCACTTGCCGACTGGAGAAGCACGATGAAGATGTTTGCCTACCGGGGGAAACACGAGAATTTTGGCGACGAACTGAACCATTGGCTTTGGGAGCGTCTGCTGCCCGGCTTCTTCGACGAAGACGAAAGCCAGCTCTTTCTCGGCATCGGCTCGATCCTCTACGACAATTTCGATCCGAAGATGCAGAAGATCGTCTTCGGCTCAGGCTATGGCGGATATACCAACCCGCCGAAAGTCGACGGCAACTGGACGTTCTATTTCGTGCGCGGAAAGAAGACCGCGGAAATC
This sequence comes from Rhizobium sp. BK112, assembly GCF_014193215.1. NCBI lineage: Bacteria > Pseudomonadati > Pseudomonadota > Alphaproteobacteria > Hyphomicrobiales > Rhizobiaceae > Rhizobium > Rhizobium sp. BK112. Next base: position 208,347 of record NZ_JACHYZ010000001.1, on the reverse strand, counting down.
CTCGGCATCGACCCAAGCTACGCGATCGGCGATTCGGGCATCCTCACGCGCAGCTGCTGGGATGCCAAAAGCATCGAGAAGCGTTATCCCGTCTCCTTCATGCCGCACTACGAAAGCGCCATGTACGGCAGCTGGGATAAAGTCTGCGATCTCGCCGGCATCCACTATATCGATCCCCGCTGGTCGGTGGAAAAGGTTCTAACCGAGATCAGCGCATCGCATAAGGTCGTCTCCGAGGCGATGCATGGCTGCATCATATCCGATGCGCTCCGCGTTCCCTGGCGGGCGATCCGGCCGATCGCACCCGGCAATCGCGCCAAATGGTATGATTGGGCGAGTGCGCTGGATCTGGAGATCGATTTCGATCCGATCGGCCCGTCGAACCTGGTTGAAGCCGGAGCGTCGCTGGTGCGGAAGAACACCTACCTGTTGAAAAACATCACGTTCCGCCACCGCCGCATCCGGCAGCTGACCGGTAACTATGTCTTCGGCTCTACCGTCCAGACGCTGCAGCGGGTAGCCGCGAAGCCAGGACAGCTCAGCTCCGACGAGGCTATCGTAAGAGCGCACGAGAAAATGCTGGCCGAACTGGGCCGGCTGAAGCAAGATTTTTCCACGCAGACGGCAAGCGCCCTTTAATGTCGCAGACCCCGTGACGAGGCAACAAAGCATGATGCTTTCCAACTCCATCAACACCCTTTGCTCCTGCAAGAGGGAGACGCACTCGGAATGGGTGTGCAGCCCGCTTGGACGGTCGATGTTGTTGACCTCAGGAGCCGTTCGCCCATGAGCAGTGTTACCGACCGCCTGATTCAGGGCAGCATGTGGCTGAGTCTGTCCCGCGCCATCGTCAACGGACTTTCGGCACTCAGCACCTTTGTGCTCGCATGGTATCTCGTGCCGGCTGATTTTGGTCTCGTCGCCATTGCAACGACGATCCAGGTCATCTTGAGTTCGGTCACCGAACTCTCGCTCAATCAGGCGCTTATCCGCCACGAATCTCCAAGCGAAACGCATTTCAGCGCGGTGTGGACGTTGAGCGTGACGAGAAGCGCGGTATTGGCGCTGCTGTTTGCCGCCGCCTCCTATCCGATCGCCGAATTCTATAACGAGCCGCGGCTGACGAGCGTGATGCTTGCCTTGAGTTTCAGCCTGCTGCTCAGCGGGCTAGCCAATCCGCGCCGTGTCATGCTCCAGCGTGACCTGATCTTCTGGCAGGAATTCGTCCTCAACGTCTCGCAAAAGCTGGTCGGATTTGTCGTCACGGTAGGAATCGCGGCCATCTATCACAGCTATTGGGCGCTCGTTATCGGCACCCTCGCCTATCAGGTGACCAATATTATCGTTTCCTATACCGTCCTGCCGTTCTGGCCTCGCATCACCTTCCGTCATGCACGCGAATTGTTTTCGTTCTCGGTGTGGCTGACGGCCGGACAGATCGTCAACACGCTGAACTGGCGCATCGAATATCTGCTGATCGGCAAGATGCTGGGCGCCACGCAGCTTGGCCATTATACGGTCGGCAACACCCTGTCGACGCTGCCGACGCGCGAGGCGACGGCACCGTTGAACCAGACGATTTACCCTGGCTTTTCGAAGGTCCGCAACGACCCGGTCCGCCTGATCGCGGCCTATCAGCGCGCCCAGGCGCTTTTGGCGGCGGTGGCGCTTCCGGCGGGAATCGGCATGGCCGTCGTGGCCGATCCAATGATGCGGCTTGCCCTGGGAGAGAAGTGGGTTCCCGCGATCTTCATCGTCCAGGCGCTCGCATCGGTCTTCGCCCTGCAGACCCTGGGTTCGCTCGTGCAGCCGCTGGGCATGGCAAAGGGCCATACCAAGATGCTGTTCATCCGCGACACGCAGATGCTGGTGGTTCGCGTTCCCATCATCATCGCTGGTCTCATGATGGCCGGGCTTCCCGGCGTCGTTTATGCGCGCGTGTTGACGGGCCTGATTTCCACCGTGGTCAACATGCTTCTCGTCAAGCGCTTGATCAACCTGCCATTCTTCCAACAGCTCGGCGCCAACTTCCGCGCGCTTGCCAGCGTTGCCTTGATGGCAGCCGGCGTCCTAGGATTGTCGCATTTCCTCAGCATGCCTACTGATAAGCTGGGCTTGACCCTTCATCTGGCCATTCTGCTCATCACCGGCGGCATCATCTATATCGGTTCCAGCTTTGTCCTTTGGCTCGCGATGAACAAGCCAAACGGGCCGGAAACCGAAGTTCAGCGTATCTTTGTCAAGTTCCTGTCAAAAGCCAAACGTATTGCCGTAGCCAAGTCGGCCTGAAGCTAAACGAACACAAACAAGAGAGGCAGAATGACCAGCCAATCCAGATCGGAGCTGATCGCAAAACTCAATGGCATGATCCATGATTGCCTGAAGGACTATGTCTCGCGCGACGAACCGCTTGCGATTCTCGATTTTCCCGACATCCGCAATTGCGGCGACTCGGCAATCTGGCTGGGTGAGATGGCCTATCTCAGGGATCGCTTCGGCAAGCGCCCGGACTATGTTTCCAGGCTGTACGACTTCTCTGCCGACGAACTGAAACGGCGGGTACCGACCGGCCCGATCTTCATTCACGGCGGCGGCAATTTCGGCGATATCTGGGTTGCCCACCAGGATTTTCGCGAAGCCATCATGGAGCGTTTTCCGGATCGGCAGATCATCCAGTTCCCGCAATCGATCCACTACAGCTCGTCTGAACGCATCGAGCAATCCAAACGGGCAATCGGGCGCCACAAGAATTTCGTGCTGCTTGTGCGCGACGAGGAATCGAAGGAGTTTTCCGAAAAACACTTCGACTGCGCCGTACGACTGTGCCCCGATATGGCTTTTGCCATCGGCCCGCTGCCGGAAAGGGCGACACAGATCCCCGTCCTCGCCATGTTGCGCGAGGATGCGGAACGGGTGGGCGGTACCGATCGCGAGATTCCTTCCGATATTCCTGTGGAAGACTGGATTACCGAGTCGAAACGGAAGGTCGATATCGCCAAGAGGTTGGGGGTAGCTTCGGCTTATCTCGCATTGAAGCCGAGCGAAGTTGCCTTGCGCAGGTTGGATGCTGCGGCACACAACCGCTTCGAGCGCGGCATCAGTCAGATTTCGCGCGCCCGCGCAATCGTGACCGATCGCCTGCACGTCCATATCTGCTCGCTGCTGCTCGGTCGCCCGCATGCCGTGCTTGATAACAGCTATGGAAAGATCCGCCGCTTCATGAATGCTTTCTCCGGCGGAACCGACCTTTCATATAAGGCAACCTCGCTCGAGGACGGAATCGAGTGGGCGCGTGGTCAGGCGTCCAAGGGGCGTGCCGATCAAAAAGAAGCTGTGAGCTTGCGGGCTTAAGGGGGTCATTCGATGCCACTTGTCACCTTCATTATCCCGGTCCGACATCAGGACAATGCCCGTGATTGGAGCAGGCTGAAGGCGAACCTCAGCCAGACCGTGACCTCCATTTCCAACCAGACCAATGGAGATTGGCGCGGAATCATCGTCGCAAACGAAGGGGCCGACTTGCCCGATTTGCCGGAGAAATTTTCCGCGGTGCGCGTCACCTTTCCGCCGAACGACCTGCATGAGCTCGGAAAGGGCAGCAAGGAAGACTTCCTTGATGCGTTCCGGGCAGACAAAGGCCGTCGCGTACTCAGTGGCATGTTGAACGCCACCGACAGTCGCTTCTTCATGATTGTCGATGACGATGACTTCGTCAGCTCCAGGATCGTTCAGCACGTATCCGATCATCGGGACGCCAACGGATGGACGATCGACCACGGTTACATCTGGGACGATGGCGGCAATTTCCTGTTTGGCCACGACGACTTCAGCCATCTCTGCGGTACCTCGTTGATCATTCGTGCCGATCTCTATGAACTGCCGGAACGCTTTGAGGATGCTTCGCTCGACTGGATCAAGTCGATGCTCGGCAGCCATGTCCGCATTGCGAACATCCTTGCCCAACGCGGAGCGCCGCTCACGAAGCTTCCCTTTCGTGGGGCGGTCTATCGGGTTGCCCATGGCGGATCGCATAGCCAGGCACCGAGCCTGCTACGACAGTATTTCCTGAATCGCGGCGTGCTGACCAAACCGCGGCGGTGGTTGCGCAATCTTCGTAAGCTGAGGGTACTCGGTGAAAGTCATAGGCGCGAGTTTTTCGGCAAGACGCGGTCAAACCCCGCGTAAGGAATCAGTCCCGTTCGAACATCGCACAGGCAGTCAAAATATGACGCTTTTCTCTTTCGACTTCACCAAGAGGGTTGGTAACTGATGTCGGATCTATTCGTCAGCGTGCTCTTTGCATCCTACAATGGCGCCAGCCGGCGGCTGCGCCACATGTTGGATTCCTTGGTGCGCCAGGAGCTTCCCCATGACCGATGGGAATTGATTGCTGTCGACAACAACAGCAATGACGGCACCTTTGATCTTTTGAAATCGTATAGCGAGACGCTTCCAATCACCATCCTGCAGCAGCGCAAGCCGGGGAAATCCGGCGCGCTGAATTTGGGTTTGGATCGGGTAAAGGGAGATCTCGTTGTCTTTACGGACGACGACATACGCGCCGAACCGAACTGGCTGAAAGCGATCGTTGATTGCGCCATCGCTCATCCGGCCTACGGCGTTTTCGGAGGCCGTATCGTCCCCGATTGGGAAAAAGAACCGAAGGGCCGCTTTATCGACTGGATTCCGATGGGATCCACCTTCGCGATCGTCGACGAAACGCAAAGCGGACCGTGTGATCCGACGAAAGTCTGGGGTCCGAACACGATCATTCGGCGGGATCTGCTTGGAACGAGCGTGCGCTACCGGGAAGATATCGGTCCTCTTCCCGGAAAGATGTTCGCCATGGGTGAAGATGCGGAGATCATCATTCGCCTGGCGGCAAATGGCGCCAAATCCTATCGATGCGCCGAAGCCGTGGTCCATCACTGGATTCCGGCATCAAGTGTCACCGAGGATTGGGTACAGAAACGGGGCGAACGGCTCGGCTACGGCATGCCGGCACTCTTCCCGGATGAGGTTCCCGAAGGGATGAGGCTAAGTGGCGTTCCGCTGCAAACCTGGGTCGAAAGCGCGCAATGGGCTTGTCGGGCAGCCACGCTTTATCTCCTGCCGCAATCGAAGAAGCGTTTCTGGGCCATCTGGAAATATTACTACATGCGTGGTTATCGCGCCGGAATTCGCAGATACGCGCCCCAGACGCTGGCGCGGTGATCGATTGGTCCAGGAGACGATAATTTGAAACTCTCGGTGCTGATCAACAATTTCAATTATGGGCAGTTTTTGCGCCCATGCATCGACAGCGTTCTGTCGCAGAGCTACCCTGATTTCGAAGTGGTGGTGGTCGACGACGGGTCGACGGACGATTCCCGCGAGATCCTTGCTTCCTACGGGAAACAGATCCGGACCGTATTGAAGGAAAACGGCGGCCAGGCCTCGAGCTTCAATGCAGGCTTCGCGGCGGCAAGCGGCGACATCATCTTTCTCCTCGATGCCGACGATGCGTTTTTGCCCGGCAAGCTCGCGCGGATCACCGAGATCTACGATCGCAACGAGATCGACTGGTGCTTCGACCGGGTGACGACCAATGAAGGCGACCAGCCTCCTGCAGAACTGCAGGTGACGCTGTTCGACAAGCGGGCAACGCTTGGCAAAGGTGGCTTCCCCTCTCTTCCCGTTCCGACATCGGGCTTGAGCTTCCGCCGCGACCTGCTGCGCCAGATCCTGCCGATGTCCGCGGCAGATGGCGTCGTGCTCAGCGACAACTATCTCAAATTCGCCGCTGCCTTTCTCGGCCGCGGCGCCATCGTCGAAACGCCTCTGACATTCCAGCGCATTCATGCGTCGAACCGCTACACGGGCACAAGCAGGGCAAAAACGCTACGCCCGCAGATCATGATCGCGACCGGGCTGGAACTGGCGCGTCGCTATGATGGGCTGCAGGCGCTCGGCAAGAGCCTGGTCGCCGGCGGCATTGCCGAAACGACTTCGCTGCTGAAGCTTCGCAGCGAAGCGCGCAACACGCTGGCCGGCGGTCCGTTCGGCGAGGATGCCGCAACCCAAGTGGCCTTGATGGCCGCGCGCAAGCGCTTGGGAAATATGCTGCGGAGAGGACGGTCATGAACCAGCAAGAAACCTTCCCGCATTCTTCCGTCGGCGCCGGTCAGGCAGGTGTTTCGCCGTTGAAGATCGCCGTCGGCGTGCTGACCTATCGGCGCCTGGACGGGATCGCCAAGCTGCTCGACGTGATGACGCGCCAGGTCAGGCATCCAGATCGTCCCTATCATCTCACCATGGTGATCGTCGACAATGATGCGACCGGCAGCGCAAAGGCGACAGTGGAGGGCTTTGGCCAGACAGGCGCCTACGACCTGATCTATGTCGTGGAACCGAACCAGGGCATACCCTTTGCGCGCAATCGCGCGCTGGATTCGGCGCCTCCCGGCACCGACCTCTTCTGCTTTCTCGATGATGACGAATGGCCGGTCGACGGCTGGCTGGACGCGATGCTGGAGACCCGGGAGAAAAACCGCGCAGATTGCGTCTACGGTCCCGTCCAACCGGTCTATCCCGAAAACCCGCCGGAATATTTCATCAGGGCGAGGGTGTTCGAGCGCAAGAAGAACACCGACGGTCAACGCATTTCCTATGCGGCCTCGAACAACGTCATGTTCGACTATCCGCTGATCCGCTCATGGAACCTGCGTTTTGAAGAGAAGATGCGCTTTACCGGGGGCACGGACTACCTTTTCTTCAACCAGGCCATCCGCCGGGGCATGCAGGTTTTCTGGGCTGACAAGGCACTTGTCTACGACATCGTGCCTGCGAACCGGATGACCTGGAAATGGGTGTTGCAAAGACAATACCGGCTCGGCAATACCTTCGCAGTCAGCGAAGTCCTGCACGGCAACCTGAAGCGCCGGATCTACCGCGCGGCCTATGGCGCCACGAGAGTCGTGCTTGGGTTGGTCATGCTGCCGGCGATCCTGATTTCACCTTATTGGGGCATGCGTGCCCTCACCCATGTTCTGCGCGGCGCGGGCATGGTTAACGGGATTCTCGGACATGCATATCAGGAATATAGGCCCAATGCCGCTCACTGATATCGTTTGCGGGGCGCGCTCGGACGAGTTTGGCCGTTATTCTGTTTCAGACGAAAACGTCATGCCTAATTGGCTGTTTATCAACTTCAAGGCTTCAACCGACCGGGCCAAAAATGGTACACTTCCGTTGAACGATCGTGACACCACCGCTGTTCGAACGGAATGGTTTTTTCGCTTTTATCATCGGTCAAATATAGGAGATGCCTGTCTATGACTGAGAAAAAATTGAAGGTTCTCGCAGCCTCGTCAGGAGGTGGCCACTGGGAGCAGCTGATGGCGATGCGCAGCGCATTCGAGGGCTGCGATATCATCTTTGCAACGACCATCCCAGGGCTGCTTGCCAAATACGACATTCGTGACGGTCTGGTGCTTCCCGATTGCAGCCGCGACTCGATTCCCATGTCGATCCGGTGCTTTTTCAGCGCCTTCTCGATCGTCCTCCGGCACAGGCCAGACGTCGTCATCTCCACTGGCGCCGCGCCCGGACTTTTTTGCCTGCTAGCCGGCAAATTGACAGGCAAGCGAACGATCTGGATCGACAGCGTCGCCAATGTCGAGAAGCTTTCCCTATCGGGTAAATTGGCCGGCCATATTGCGACACTCTGGCTCACGCAATGGCAGCATCTTTCACGGCCGGATGGCCCCCACTACGCAGGAGCTGTGCTTTGATCCTTGTCACCGTCGGAACGCAGTTGCCATTCGATCGCCTCGTCAAGGCTGTCGACACCTTCGCAAAGGATTTGTCCAAACCGGTTCTGGCACAGATCGGCAGGGGCAGCTACACGCCACAGAACATGAAGTGGATCAAGAATATCGAGCCGCAGGACTTCGACAGAGTCTTTCGCGATGCAACCATCATCGTTTCTCATGCCGGGATCGGCACCGTTCTGACGGCCAAGCGTTTTGGGAAACCGATCATTCTCGTCCCCCGGAAAGCGGCTCTCGGCGAGCACCGAAACGATCACCAGCTTGCCACGGTGAGCCAGCTTGCGGGCCGGCCGGGAATCTACGTCGCGCATAGCGATGACGATCTCAGAAACTATCTCCTCGAAGACCTGGATAGTCCGTCTCACGAAGACCCCTCGGAAGCCGGTCGGGCTTCGCTGGTCAGCTACCTGAAAAACTATATCGCAACGGCCTGAACCCGGCTGCAGTCACCGACGGTGACGGGCAAGTGAGGAATTTTCATTCTCCGCAGTTGTTGCCAGCGATATGTTTGACAAGTTCAGGCGCGATGATCCTGGACGCGATGTCGGGCAGAGGATGCGAGCCATCAGGAATCGCCGCGGCCAGGTCATCCGGCGCAAGACGCTGCCAGTTGGGCCGGTGGTCGACAAACTCCAGACCCCGTTTTTGCGCCTCCGCCTGATGAACCGAAATGTAACTATCCACAAAGGGGCGGATCAGCCCACGTAATCCTGAAAACGGATTCATCGCCATGACGATGATCCGAGCTTGCGGCAGACGCTGCCGAAGCTGGTCGAGAATGTCGCCGATATTCTTTCGGCTTTGTGCGAGCGACACGAACCGCTGCAATGCCGCATCATTGGCATAAAACTCGATGAGGATGATATCCGGCTGCTCGGCAACGACGCGATCAACTTGGGTAAGAGCCCATAGCGACGTCTCGCCGCTCTTTGCAACGCTGTCGACCTTCACGGGCCGGCGCAGACAGGCTGCAAGCTCGGCCTCCAAGGCGGGCTGCCATCCCCCGCGGGCCGTCAAGGATGTTCCGAAAGCCACTATTTTCAACGGCGCAAGACCCTCGGCATAACTGTTCCTGGTGATTGAAAACATCCCGAGGCAAGCCAAAAGCAAAACCAGCCCAGAAGCCCGTCGTCTCCGAATTCGCACTGTTCGCCAAAGCCGCAAACCAATCATCGGGAGACCCTGCAGCTGGCTTGAGACAAATTCGTGAAATGGCCGCTCATGCCTGTTCGATCGTGGCAAAATAACCAAACCCAAGCCTCGAGCATGTTCCGCAGAACTGTGCAGCGGTTACGATATCGACATGCATTAACATAAAGCGCGTCGCGAATCTGAAAGATTCGCGACGCGCTTTAGCGGATGACAACGGCTACTTTGAAACGTTGGCGTTCTTGGCGATCCGATACGACCGCCAATCACTCCTCACGAAATACGTGCTGCATCTGATCGGTCAGCGGCTTCGTGAGATAGGAGATAACCGTCCTGTCGCCGATCTTGATAAAGACTTCAGCCGGCATGCCGGGATAGAGCTTTATTGACTTCAGCTTCGCGATGCTCGCAGCCTCCGGCTTGACGCGAAGAGGATAGTAGCTGATGCCGGTCCGTTCATCCTTGACGATATCAGGCGCAATGGAGGTGATCTCGCCACGCACATCGGGCGTCGTGCGCTGATCAAAGGCGCTGAATCGCACATCGACGAATTGGCCGACGTGAACCTGATCGATATCGCGAGTAGCGACTTTCGCCTCAACCGTAAGGTCGTCATTTTCAGGGACGACGAGCATCAGCGTCTGGCCCGGATCGATGACGCCATTGACCGTGTGGACCGAAAGTTCGTGAACCCGCCCGCTCAGCGGCGCGGTAATGTCGAGACGGCGGAGTTGGTCGACCGCGGCCCCACGGCGCTCTTCATTTTCGGCTATCTTCGCCTCGACGTCGGTCAGATCCTTTGCGATCTCCGAACGACGATCCTCGTCCAGCTGAATCGACTGACGATCGATCTCGATCGCCTTGCCTTCGGCTTCCGCCTTTGCGGCAATTTCCTGGCCACTATTGCCCTGGAGATCGGCGCGCGCGCGCTTGAGCTGATTCAAACGCTGAAGCGTTACGAGCCCCTTCTTGTAGAGAGTGTCGACTCCTTCGAGCTCCTCTTCGATCAAACCCAGGGAATCGTTGGTGGCATTGATCTGAACGACCAACCCTTTGACCTGCTCGGCCAGCTGATCCTTGCGCGACGCCAACTGGCTCTTCATTCCGATAAGCGCCGACCTGCGGCTGTCGAACAGTTTCCGCTCGCCATCGAGAAGATCCTGCGCGGCTGTGCCGGATGATGTGAGATCGCTGATGTTCTCCTGAACCTCGAACGAATCGGCACCGATCCGTTCCGCCTTCAGACGGGCGCGGCGCGCATAGAGCTGGGCGAGCGTGCTTTCGACGATCGAAAGGTTCGCTCTCGTCGACGTTCCATCGAGCCGTATCAGGACCTGCCCGGCCGACACGTGGTCATTTTCGGAGACCAGAAGTTCCGACACGATGCCGCCAGTCAGATGCTGGATTTTCTTGACATCGCCGTTGACGACAACCACGCCCTCGCCGATGACTGCGCTCGAAAGCTCTGTCGTCGCCGCCCAACCGCCAATGCCGCAAACGAGGGCTATCGACAATGCGCCGACAACCGCGACATGGCGATTAAGAGAACGCCTGGATTCACTGATAAGCTTAGTCACAATCTTCCCTCCGGCCTATTCGGCCGCATTCATGCCGTCGACGACGACTTTGAGCTGAGCCACGCGCTCGGCAATCGGCGTGCGCGCCGTTTCCGGTCGGCTAACCCGCGCCATAACTTCCTCTTTGGGACCGAATGCGATCATCCGGCCGTCCTGCATCATCAGCACGAAGTCGCACACCGTCAGAACGCCGGATCGATGCGCGATGACGACGACGATGCCGCCGCGTGCACGCACGCTCATGATCGCGGCACTCAGCGCCCGCTCGCCTTCCTCGTCGAGATTGGAGTTGGGTTCGTCGAGCACGACGAGGAATGGTTCACCGTAAAGGGCTCTTGCAAGTGCGATACGCTGCCTCTGGCCGGCGGAAAGCGCAGCACCGCCTTCGCCGATCTCGGTTTCATAACCGTTCGGCAGACGAAGAATGAGATCGTGAACACGCGCCGCCCGCGCCGCGGCTACCACCGCCTCAGGCGACATTTCCTTCGCAAAACGGCAGATATTCTGCGCGACGGTTCCTGAGAAAAGCTCCACGTCCTGTGGGAGATAACCGATATGCCGGCCAAGTGCGTCGCCATCCCATTGGTCGAGTGCTGCGCCATCGAGACGAATGGATCCTCTGACGGTCGGCCAAATCCCCATCATCGCCCGAGCCAGGGACGACTTGCCCGAGGCGCTGTAACCGATGATCCCAAGCGCGCTTCCTGCCCTCAGGCCGAAGCTGACATCGGAAATGACGAGGCGCTGGCCCGCCGGCGGCCCGCTTGCCACCCCCTCGACCGTGACCTGCTTGGTCGGAGCCGCAAGCGCAAGCGGAGTCGGAATCTCCGGAATTGTCTTCAACAGGTTCGACAGCCGCGCCCAACTCTGCTGGGCGGAAACGAAACCGCGCCAATTTCCGATCGCCGCTTCCACAGGCGCCAGAGCCCGAGACGTCAGGATCGAACCCGCAATGATAATGCCCGAGGACGCCTGCCCCTGGATGACCAGGATCGCGCCGGTCGCCAGCGTTCCCGATTGCAGGGCAATACGGAAAATCTTCGACAGCGTCGCATAGCCGTTGCCGACATCCGAAGCTTGCCGGGTGATGCTGCGATATTCCGCGTTTTTGCGATCCCAGATTTCACCCATGGTGCCGGCCATGCCCATGGCATGAATGACCTCCGAGTTACGGATCGAGCTCTGCGCAAAGGCATTGCGCATATTGGCGGCTTCGGATTGCTGTTTTGAGAGCGTGCGCGTTCCCTGGTTGGTCATGAACGTCAGGATGGCGAGAACCAGCGATCCGCCGATCGCGATATATCCGATCGCCGGATGGAACAGGAAACAGATCACAATATAGAACGGAAGCCAGGGCAGATCGAACATCGCCGTCGGGCCCATGCCGGACAGGAAGGTTCTGATCTGGTCAAAATCGCGCAATGGCTGAAGCCCGTCCCCGCCGATTTTGACCTTCAACGGTGCCTTGATGAGCGCCCGGAACACACGTCCGTTGGTCATCTCGTCGAGCGCGCCGGCAACGCGCACCAACATCCTGCTGCGCAGGACTTCGAACGCCCCCTGAAAAGCGTAGAGAAAGAGCGCAAGTATTGCCAAAGCCGCCAGCGTCGGTATGCTTTTGCTGGGTATGACGCGGTCATATACCTCAAGCATAAAGAACGAACTTGTAAGATAAAGGATGTTGACAAGCGCGCTTGCTATACCAATGAAGACAAGCCCTCCCTTGCATTTCCGCAAGGCTTTGGACGGCTCGTTGACATCCGCTGCTGAACTCTGAAACACGAAATAATCCCTCTCTTACTGCATCGCACACAAGCAAATATGCGAGCGCGCACCGCAGCTACGGGTCCATCAAGCCCGATCAATCACACGACTGCCTTTGGATCCCGGCGTCGGCGCCGAACTCCGCTTGCAAGCCCATAGCTTATTGCATGAATCCAACCGAAAAGTGACCAAATATTCCAATTTATAGCGAGCGATTTCAGGGATTCTAGCCTAACGCTACGCTAAATACACCGGCCGAAGCAAGTGAAAATCGCAAACCGCCCAATAACGGCTCAGAAAGATGAACGTGTCGCGCGCATAGACCGGATGTTTACTAGGCTATTAACTATAAATTCGACCTATAGTTTATTCTTCTGATGAACGGCGGAAATCTTTTGTCATCGACTAGCTCCCCGGTCCCGACCCCCGACATCAATTCATGATCGGGCCTTCAAGCCGGGAACGGTCGGCCGGCCGAAGACGACCGACACTCTCTGGCATTGGCGGGACTCAGACCAGCAGGTGCGAAGCCTGGCTGCTATGGAACGCGTCCACATTGATGCCAACGCTCAACGAGTCCGTATCGATGTGCGACGCACCATCTGAAATCTTGTACTGGAAGGATTCGCTGACTTTTCCGCTAAGGCCGGCGAGTTTAGCGGCATCGACCGTATAGGTATAGTCGCCATCGCTGTCGACATGGATGACGCCGTATTTCCCGGTCAGCGTCAGGCCATGCTTGTCCACCGCGCTGTCACCGAAACGCCGCAGCAGCACGGTCCCGTTGACGGCACTGTCGTTCTCAAGGAGATTGCCGTGATAGGCGCTGCCGGTGTCGGCCGAGATCTTCAGGCTGTCATGGACCGCGACAATCTTCGGAACGACGGCCGCAGCCACCGTGGCGGTAGGCGTTTCGGTCGTAGCCGGCGGGGTGCTTGTCTGCGGCTGCGCCGGCGCTTCCACATGCTGCTCGACGACGGGCACTGCGGGCGTCTGCTCATTGTTCGATGACGTATCGCTGCTTGTGCTGCCAGCGGCGCTGTCGAGTTCGGCCTGCGCTTGTTCGAGCGTTTTGTTTTCGCCGATCGAGAACGTGTTCTGAGCAGCAATTGCTGCCGGCATCGTCAGCGTCGAGACCAAGCTGTCGATGATATTGTCATAGAAGGACCCTGATGCAGGCCTGTCAACCTTCAGCGCTGACGAAGACAGGTCGTCAAAGACATTGTCATGGATATCGATGTTCTCACGGATATAGCTGGGATTGCCAGCGGCGCTGACGAGGACGCCATACACGCCACCATGTACATAATTTCCGCTGATATCATAGTTCTTGGCGTCACCCTGATCGCCAAGGCCGATGCCGTAGGACCAGCTATAACCGCCGTATCCCGAGATATCATTGTCATGGATGGCGATGTTCGTGCCTGCCTGAGCACTCAACCCAAAGCCGCCTCCGACCAGCGTGTTGCCCTCGACCACGGCATTTACAGCCCGAACCAGCACAAGGACACCCTTGGCGCTGTTGGTCTCCGTCTGCTCCAGATGATTGTCCTTGACCAGGATATTGCTGCTGTTGTTGAGTTGGATGGCGTCTGCTGCTGCACCCTGGCTGTTGGTGACGGTATTGTTGATCAGGGTGACACCGTTGACCTTGTCCATCCAAATGCCATCGGCATGTACGCCGGTCAGGGTGCTGTTCTCAATCGTGATGTTTTGGCTGCTTTGGAAGCTGATCGAGCCGGGCTTTCCAGAAAGGCCCGTATTGGTCACCTCGACGTTGCGCACCGTCCAGTTCGACACATTCCCTGCATATATCGCATTGGCGCCGGTATCGGCGATCTTGATATTCTCGATGACGATATTCGAAGCCTTGGAACCGTGGATGCCATCATTGCTGCTGTGAATGACCGGCGCATCGCCGATACCGTAGCTGCCGATCGTGATCGGAGCGGTAATGCTGCCTGAATATTTCAGGTCGAACTGTTCATTGAATACGCTTCCGGCAGCAAGCAGCACGCTGTCGCCGGGGTTCAGCCTCAAGGATTCGACGGCAGATAACGTCGCAAAAGCTGAACTCTCGCTGGTTCCGCTATTGTGGTCGGACCCTGTTGCTGAATTCACGTAATAGACGGTCATGCTGCGATCTCCCAAAGGTATTGGAAAATCTTTTAATCGCGCATCTCTCTCTGCCTGCTAAAATGAAACACTAAAATGCGTGACATCTCGCAATAATTCTTACGCCTTCCACATAAACATCTTTATGTATTGAATATATCGCGTTGCAACAAAGGTGCACCGCACAATTGCGAGATCCGTTACCTCACACCTGTAGAGGATGTAAGTCTATCTTCAAGGTCACTCGGCAGAATTTCGATCAGCAAGAAACGTTACTTGGTAAACATATGTGACAAGGAAATGACATCAGTTACTTCGGCGGATCGAAAGCGCCAAGCTGAGGCTAGTCGAACAAGATCGAACCGCCACATCGATAATCCGAAGTGGTTATATCGAAATTTCATCTGCGCATCAGCCTGGATTCGTATTCTTATAAATTGCTTTTGAATAAAGATTCTTACACCCTGAAGAAATATGAATTCATGTCTACACATCGGCGTTTTCACTTATTATTAATGAAATAATAACCAGGCGTTTCATCGTCTTGTGCACATTGTACGTGTGTCATTATTACACGATACACCCGAAAATGTTCATCTCCTGTTAATTACGCCCTTGACTCTCTGTATTAAGATATCCTTAATCGAGCCGCTCGCTAAAGGTCAGAATTGACCAGTGAAGAACAATTCAAGGAGAGACATTAATGGCCATTCATGCAACCGATGATACTGCAACATTCTTGGAAACTGACGCCATCTCGGGGAATTTGCTTGCCAACGATACCTCCGACGGCAACCTGTTCCTTCGCTTCTTCGACCAGCAAAGCGTTGGCGCCAAGCAAGGCAACAGCCAGGTCACCGAAATCCAGGGCGACTACGGCACCTTCTTCGTCAAGCCGGACGGCAGCTACACCTATGTCCTGAGCGACGCTGCCAAGGTCAACTTCACCAATGGTGAACTGCTTCAGGAGAAGGTCTCCTACAAGATTTCCGACGGAGCAGGTCATACCGACGTCGGCCTGTTTACCCTGAATATTCAGGGCGTAACCCAGGTGAAGCCGATCGCCGTCGACGACCACTACAGCTTCAACGAAGGCAGCGCCATCGGCGGCAACGTTCTGGACAACGACATTGCCGGCGACAATGGTCATCTCTTTCTTCGCCAGTTTGCCGGCACGAACGTTAGCGGCAGCCCGAGCGCAACGACTGACGTCGCCGGCACCTATGGCACGTTCCATGTCAAGGCGGACGGCAGCTTCACTTATGATCTGGCTGCAGATATCGCCCCCGGCGATCACGTCACGGAAACCATCCAGTATTACAAGATCTCCGACGGCGAAGGCCACACCGATGTCGGCGTTCTGACGCTGAATATCACGGGCACGGATTTTGTTTCGGGCGTCAGCGTCTGATCGTCAATAAAGCAATCCAATGAGCAACGCCCCCCTAAGCGGCGGGCGTTGCTGCCCGTAAACACTTGGTCCAAAGCCGACGTGCATCTGGAACTGTTCTCGGAAAAACTGCCGGCGGATTACTTGCGGCAGCGTTGCCGAAATCGCGCTGTCGCTCCATTACCGACGGCTGCCCAGGTTCGATCGAAGACAGGGCGGAGTTGCGGGCTGATCTCTTTTATGGTGGCGTTGACCCGGCAACGATCGCCCCGTTTCAGCATCGTCATAAGATCGCTATCGAGGGCACTCTTTGCCGCCAAAAGCGTCGCATCGGTAAAATCGTTCCAGAAATAGAACCGGGTTAGAATCATCGACTCGTCGTGAGGCGCGAGAGCGACCGAACGCTTCATCATTCCCGCAAGCGAAAGCGGCTCTTCGGCGATGATCGACTGCACGGCCGCAAGACGAAGCCAAAAATTGCTGTTCGTCGGCATGCACGAAAGCGCATACCGCAGGTATCGGTCCGCACTCGACGCCGCAGCGGCCCAGGCGTCGTAGTTGACATTAACGTTCTGGCGGTCAAGTTGCGCCAGAACAAGGGTCACGCCAGCAGCCACAATGTCGGATCGGCAGTAATGCTCGTCAACCACCTCGGCACTGCGTGACGCATATCTGGTCACGACATCGTCACTTACGGTGTCGCCGTGCTCGATCCTTTCGGCGACGATCGAGATGCTGGCCGTTCTGATCGAAGCGTAGAGCTCCCGACCGGCCAGCATCACAAAGACGACGGTGACGATGATGAAAGCGATCCTGCTGACCGAAACGAACTGACTGCGGATCATCAGCTTTCGGTATAGTATCGCGAATAACGCTTATAATAATATTCGCTCGAACCGAATGTCCGGTAAAGTTTCATCTGCGACGGGTCGACCTTGGTCAATATGGTGCCGACGCACTTCGCGTAGAGTTCCGGCTCGGACAGCAGGGTCGACTGCACGACCTTGCGCGACGTCTTGCCCCACTCGATAACGAAAACCACCGCATCGAGCTTCGAATTGATTGCGCGCGCATCCACAACCGGCGCGAGGGGTGGAAGGTCAACGATAATATAGTCGAAGCTTTGACGCGCCGTTTCAAGAAGCTGATCCATGCCGCGTGACGCAAGCAGTTCCGACGAGTGCGGAACACGATACCGTGCCACCGTCGGCAAAAATGCAAGCTTAGTTTTCGGATCGAGAAGGATCAGATCCTTGAGCGGACGACCATCGACGATCGCCTCGAGCAAGCCGGCCTCGGCATGGCGGCCGATCGCCCGGGTGGCGCCGGGATTGCGCATGTCGCCATCGATAAGCAAGCAACGCGCACCCTGCATTGCCAGAAGCTTGGCAAAATTGATGGATGTCGTCGACTTACCCTCGCCGGGCAAGCTCGACACGACGCCGATGACCTTGCAGCGCTGATCGGCTGCACTGAGGTCGATGGCAATCTTGGCGCTTCGAAGCGTCTCGGCAAATGCCGAAAGCGGATGCTCCTCGACATAGGTCGTGGTCTTCCCGCCCCTGGCGATGCTGCGTGGATTGCTGGGATCAACGAGCGTCGGATCCTCGACGTTATTTTCAACCAGCGGCATGACGCCGAGAGACTCGACGTCGAGGACCTCGCGGACATCATCGCCGGTGCGGAAGAACCGATCCCGGAATTCGCGGAAAGCGCCTATGCCGCTTCCGACTGCACATCCCAGGAACATTGCAAAAGCGACGACCAGGGCGCGCTTCGGAGCACTCGGCTTCGTCGGGGTCTCCGCCGTCGTGATGATGCGTGCGGCGGTGATCGGAAAGCTCTGCTGCTGAATGGCTTCCTGGTAACGCGTCAGGAAGCTCTGGTAGAGGTTCTTGTAGGTATCGCGCGTACGCTCGAGTTCGCGAAGCTGCACCTGCGTTTCGCCGGCGCTTGCGGCAATGCCCGTCGCCTGTGTCACACTGTCGCGCAAGGAATTTTCGCGCGATTTCGCGACCTGCAGTTCGCTTTGGTAGCTCTCGGCGATGCGGTTCAACTCATCGAACATGAGCCGTTTATATTCTTCCATTTCCGCACGAAGCCGAACAGCCTGGACGTGATCGGGACCGAGCCGCGCTTCAATTTCGGTCTCGAGCTTGGAAGCCTCCAGATATTTCTTGCGCAGGTCGTTCGAAATCGAGCTGTCGAGCACATCCGTGACGATCGCATCGGTCTGCTTGGCATCGATGATCGACTTGACGCGGGCATATTTCGCCTCGGCCTTTGCCGTCTCGGCCTGTGCATTGATCAATTGAGTGTTGATCTCGGAAAGCTGCTGCTCGCTGATCAGTGTACCGGAGCCGGCCTCGACAAGCCCATGCTCGCTGCGGAATTTCTGAACCGCAAGGTCGGTGTCCAGCGCTTGCTGACGCAGCTCTTCGATACGCTCCTGCAGCCACTCGCCGGCCCGGCGTGTCGCCTCATATTTCGAATTGAGCTTGTCAACCAGATAGACGTCGGCGATGGCAGCCGCGATATCACGCGCCAGATCCGGCGACTGCGAGGTATAGCTGACATCGAGCACATAGGATTTGCCCACGCGTTCGACATCGATATTGCCTGCGACGGTCTCCGCAGCGCTTCGCCGCTTCATTTCCGGATCGGGTGCGACGACTGCGTCATCGGCAAACCATGACCGGAAATTCACAAAGGATTTCAGCGTCGAGACGGAAAAAAGCGAGCTTTTCGGCGCCATGAACACCGGATTGTCGACGAGTTTCAGTTTGTCGACGACGGCATAGGCGATCGTGTCGGACTTCAACAACTCGACCTGACTGAGGACAGTCCCTTCGTCATCGTCCATCTGACCGAAAGCGGCCAGCTGGTTGATCACCTGGTTGTCGCTGCGGTCGATCAGCACGCTTGTATCGGCAGTGTAGACCGGCACCGAGGTCAGCACATAGACAATGCCGAGAATGGCGAAGGCGAAACCACACGCCGCAACCATCCGCCACTGTCGGCGGGCAATTGCGATGAGCTTATCGAAATCGATGAAGTCAGCTTCGTTTCCGGTATCGCGGGAGGGGTCGATACGTGGCGTAAGTTTATCTGGCGATAGCAATTTCGATCTCCAACAAAGGCGTCAAGCGCTAAGATCTAAGGGCAATTCCAGCTATTGTATGACCGGCACACTCTGACTCGTCGACTGCGTCGTATCGGTAGACGACTGCCCTCCCGAGCCTGTGCTAACGATTATAGTCGCGGTCGTAGTCGTTGTCGTTGAACTCGAATCCGAGTCCGAGCCGGCATTCGAAACCTGCAGCGTACCGGCAGTCGTCGCGGCACCCTCGAAGGGCGTGCCATCATCGGCACCCGGCCCCGTCCGGCCGATCGACCCATTGTTGCCGATGCCAGATGCGGCGGCTGCCGCACTTCCACCCGGGCCGAGCGCCGCGGTTCCACCTTCGGCGAGAACCTTCGCAAAAGCGGCAAGGAGCGGCGCAAGATTTGGATCAGCGCTCGCCGCCTCGGCGACGGCCTTTTCGATGGCCAGCTTGAATTGCGGATCCGTTACCTGGCAGCTGTTTGCGGCCCTCCCAAGACCGGCACCGATAGCAGCCATCTGTGCGGCATCGGCCTTCTTGGCCTGCTCGATCACCGGCGACAGCGCGTCATTGCTGCTCCCTACCAGCGCGCGGACGTGCGACGACAGAACCAGCGGATCGGACATTTCAAGGAGAGCGGCGGGGTTGGCTGTAAATCCACTGATATCGACGGAACTCAGATTTGAAAGCCGCACGCAAGCTGCCGCAAAAGCGCTTGAGTTCATGCCGACAACCGTGGTGACGACAATTCCGCTATACGCAAGCTTACGATAAACACCTGACCTTGCCACAACCATCGTCCTTCATCAAATCGCTATATAGGCCGCCGGCATTGATCATTGGTGATCGATGCCGGCCCGCCTATTTCAATCAATTTCCAAGATCTTGTACGGCGTTACGGGTATCATTCGCATCGTCGGCCACTCCGGAAACAGTGGACGATACCGAGTTTACGATGTCAAGGAACTTGACCAGTTCAACAGAGGCCGAATTGGAAATATAGATAATATCCTTGTCTTCCATCTTGAATTGCTGAGCAGCAAATAAGGTGGCCGGATCACGAAGGTTGGCTCGAACTATCACCGGAACCGTTTCACCCGCAAATCTCGTCGTGTCCACATGCATCGCCTGAACCGTTTTCTTGGGGACAAGGCGATAAAGCATGACCTGGGCCGGATCCGCGCGGTCGTCACGCAGGCCGCCCGCCTTCGCGATAGCCTCGCCAAGGGTCAGGTCGGATTCTTCGAAATCGAAGCGCCCGCTGGTACCTGCGGCACCCAGCGCAAGGAATGTGCGACGCTCATGATCGATCGAGATCGTATCATCCGGTGCGACGTAGATGTTTTCCGCCGGGTTCTTCAAGAGCGTGTTGTAGGCGACGGTCGCGATCTTGCCGCGGCGCTGCAGCGTCACATTCGTTTCGATATTGTTGGTCGTCAAACCGCCTGCGGCGGAAATGACATCGAGAACGCGCTCACCGGCCGGGCTGATCTCGATGCGCTGGGGATTGTTGACATCACCGAGCACAGCCACCTGGCTGGAGCGGCTCGTCGTCGTCGTAATGACCACCTGCGGCTCGATCGCGCGGCTCGCCAGGCGATCCTCGACATCCTGCTCCACGGTCTCCTTGAGGCGGCCGGCAGCCGGAACCCTGCCCGCATAGGGAATTGTGATCGTTCCGTTTCTATCGATAGTCTGGCTCGGCAGAGAGATGTAGTTGCCGGGTCGGCTGCCGGCATCGGACGGAATGAAGAGACCGCCGGACTGAGCTTCGAAGATGGCGACCTCAACGACGTCACCGTACCCAAGCGGAATTTCGGGCGCCCCGCCTCGACCGCCGCCAAAGCCCTTGAAGGAAGTTGGCTGGGGAGAAGTAAAATACGGGAGAACGTTCTTGCTGAGATCAATCAGGGCGTAGTCGATACCGACGCGACGCTCCTTCGTTGTCACTTTCACTGCCGCATCCCGATCAACATCTTTGTGATCAGGACCGGATCTTGGCAACGAGGTGCAGCTTGCCAATATAGTCGTTAGCGCTACAACAATGGCGACGCGTGTACTACCGATACGAGAACAACCCATAGAATAACCTGTGTTGACGCCCCTGAAGCTACTGCCCCGCAATCTGACAAAATACAAGACGATCCCCGATCAATAACACTGAAAGCCGATTAACATTCCCCTAACTGTGGCAGGCTGGCAACGCCGAGCCCCTTAGGAAGCGAAAAACGACTTCGGTCCGACTTTTCTGGCGTCGCAACAATCCGAAGGCTGCCCCCGCTATAAAATTTCTTGGGTTTCAGAGTCAACCGTTCGCACCTGCACAATCGATCTTTTCCGAAAATCTTATTAAAATCCATCCATTTAAACTTTAAGTGGTTAACGGCCGCTCATATGCCATGTCCGCGTCTCCATTGTTGCGCCCGAGACTTATCGCGACAACCGCACTGAGAAAGGCCGAATAAAACACGGCGAAACCCGGTATCTGCAGCGAGAAATCGACCGCTGCATGAAGGGCGACCAAAACCGTCCCCGCCAGGCCAAGAAGAACATAATGCCTGAGGCGCCGCCTTTGGGCGAACCCGCGCCAGAAAACTTTGGCAAGGACCGAGAAGGCAAGGATCGCCGCTATCGGGAACAATATTCCGAGGCCCAGAAATCCTTCCAGATAGAAATTGTGTGCGCGGTCGAAGATGCCGAAAATCCCGCAGGCCGGATCGCGGTAGGCGGAAAACACGGTCCGGAAGGTTCCGAGCCCCGTCCCCGTCAACCAATGGTCCGAAACGGCACGCAATATGCCCGGCAGGATACAGAACCGATCATCATCCTCGAGCCGCCGCTCTTGCGCACGCAAAATCGCCTGGCCTGCAAACATCGCCAAGAGCACCACGACGAAACCAATCGCCGAAAGGATTTTCAGCATCGAACGCCATTTTGGCGCCGGTTTCAGATGACGCCTCGATCCGCGCCAATTGAGAACAAGCCATGGAAAATAGATGAGGGCGGCAACAAAGGTGGCAAATATCCCGGCGCGTGAGCGGCTCAGCATCAGCGCGGTGAAGCATGCGCATAAGAGCAGGATGTAGATCCACGATCTCAAGAGAAGCGCGTTTCGGCCCGGTTCGCCGGGCGGATAGTTCGAATAGGCACGGACAACGTCCCGGACCAGGGTCAGCATGAGCAGCGTTCCAAGCCCGAGGAAGGTCGCAGCGGTATTGCGGTTGACGAAGACCGCGGTCAGGCTGTCGAGATAGGCGTGTTTGTCCACGACGATCAGGATGTTGGGAAACAGCGAAAACTGCAACAGACCGAAAACAGCGATGATGCCTGCCGAAAGCCCGAGGCCGGAGAGCACTTTGCGCGCGCGCTGATCTGTATCGCATAACAGAAGCCCGGTCAGGAACGTGACGAAAGGCAGCGCGACCCAGAGGGTCGACGCGAGCGTATCGGCCGGTTCGACCGAGATCGCCGCATACTGGACATCTGCCAGGTCCCGGGCAGCATTCCAGGCAGGATTTGCCAGCCAATCGGAAGGCAGCTCGATGGTCTGGACGAAGGTCCACCCCGTCAGCACGACAAGCAAAAGCAAAGCGACACTGAAAACCCATCGGCTTTGTCGCGGCTCTCCGAACAGCAGTGCTGAAATGATGGCAAGCGCAAAGATTGCGATCGCGGCGAAGGCGAAGGGAAAGGGCGTGACGCTGCCGAACGGAATGAGTGTCAGTATAACCAGGCTAATAAAGGCGGAGAGAAGAACCTCTCGCAAGACCGGCCTGTTGATCAGATTGGACAGCATCAGAGTTTATTTACCAAAGCAAACGCGATCAAAAGCCGTGAGGCAACCGCTGCGATCATTTATTCATGCTAATTTAAGTTGCAGATCAAGCGCTTGAATGTTAAGGTCTGACAGAAATCCATATCGTTTAAAATTGTCGCGAAAGGTTTAAACCAATCGAGACAAGCCCCGGCTATGCTCCTTCAAGCAGCAGGAACGGGACAGACGTTCTGCAGCCAATACTTGGCAGATCACTAAATCGCCATGCCATTGACTGAGACAAAAGGCAAGCCTGATCTCAATCGGTTGCCCGTAACGGGGATTTAAGAGATGAAGAAAACAGTCGTTACACTTCTGGCACTGGCCTTTACAGCCGGCAATGCATGCTCGGCATTTGCCGCCGGTCCCGCAGGATTTGCCCGCGGTCTGACCGATAGTTCGTCGGTCAGCTATATCTCGGAAAAAGACAAGATCATTCCGCCTTTCGCCCAGGTGCTGTTCTGCGCCCAGAACCCGGCCGAATGCCGCGACAACAATGGCTTGGCAGTCATTGCGCTGACGGACAAGCAAATGCTGCAACTGAAGGGTGTCAACACCGCCGTCAATCGTACGATGATCGGCCGGAACGACTCCCGCAGCGAACTGAATGGCGACGTCTGGAAAGTGAATGTGCGCAGCGGCGACTGCGAAGATTTCGCATTGACCAAACGCAGCCGCCTGATAGCGATGGGCTGGTCATCGCGCGCGTTGCGGATCGCGACCGCATATACGCCCTCCGGTGAAGGACATGCGGTCCTCGTCGTCAGAACCGACAAGGGCGATCTCGTCCTCGACAACAGGAAAAGCACCATCAAGAACTGGCGCGAGACCGACCTGCGCTGGGACAAGATTCAATCGGGAACAGACCCCTACGTCTGGTACCGGCTGTAGCAGCCGAGCAACGACACAGACCGATTGATCCTGTTTCCGGATTGAAGTCGAGCCGCTCTGACGAGCGGCTCGACTTGTCATATCTTCCACATAAACCTATGTTTTGGCTGTCGACGGGGTAGCCGGCAGCAAGCTGCGATGCCCGGAGTTCGATGTCCGATGTGGGTACCAAGGCGATCTTCGGTATTGTCTTTTCGTCCAGATTAACTAAGACGAACTCATGCTGCGACGCAGCATGACGTTCTACTCTAATGATTTGAGGGAATTATGCGCATCACGATGATTGGATCAGGCTATGTCGGCCTCGTTTCAGGCGTTTGCTTTGCGGATTTCGGCCACGACGTCATCTGCGTCGACAAGGATCTGAGCAAGATCGAAGCCCTTCGCGAAGGGCGCATTCCGATCTACGAACCGGGTCTGGAGCAACTGGTCGCCGAAAATACCAGCACCGGCCGGCTGTCGTTTTCGACGGATGTCGGCGAAAGCGTCCGCAGCGCCGACGTCGTGTTCATCGCAGTCGGCACGCCGTCCCGGCGCGGCGATGGCCACGCGGATCTCTCCTATGTGTACGCCGCAGCGCGCGAGATTGCCACCTACGTGGAAGGCTTCACCGTTATCGTCACCAAGTCGACGGTTCCGGTCGGCACGGGAGACGAAGTCGAACGCATCATGCGCGAAACCAACCCTGCGGCGGATGTCGCCGTGGTTTCCAATCCCGAATTCCTGCGCGAAGGCGCGGCGATCGAAGATTTCAAGCGCCCTGACCGCATTGTCGTCGGGCTGAACGACGATCGGGCGCGTGAAACCATGACTGAGGTCTATCGTCCGCTTTATCTCAATCAGGCCCCCCTGGTCTTCACCACCCGCCGCACCTCGGAACTGATCAAATATGCAGCCAATGCATTTCTCGCGATGAAGATCACCTTCATCAACGAGATCGCCGATCTCTGCGAACGGGTCGACGCAAACGTCCAGGACGTCTCGCGCGGCATCGGTCTCGATGGCCGTATCGGCGCCAAGTTCCTGCATGCCGGCCCGGGTTACGGTGGCTCCTGCTTCCCCAAGGATACGCTTGCCCTTGCCAAGACGGCGCAGGATTACGACGCGCCGGTCCGGCTGATCGAGACGACGATCTCGATCAACGACAACCGCAAGCGGGCGATGGGACGCAAAGTCATCTCGGCCGTCGGCGGAGACATTCGCGGCAAGAAGGTCGCGATTCTCGGCCTGACCTTCAAGCCGAACACCGACGACATGCGCGACAGCCCGGCGATCGCAATCATCCAGACCCTGCAGGATGCCGGGGCCCAGGTGGTCGGCTACGATCCCGAGGGCATGGAGAATGCCCGCAAGGTGATCGAGAACATCGAATATGCAAGTGGCCCTTACGAAGCGGCGGCCGGCGCGGATGCGCTTGTCATCGTCACCGAATGGAACCAGTTCCGCGCGCTCGATTTCAATCGCCTGAAGCAGTCGATGCGCGCTCCGATCCTGGTCGATCTGCGCAATATCTACCGCAGTGACGAGGTCCGCAAATACGGCTTCACCTATACCGGTATCGGCACCAATCTCTACCAGGACGTGACCCACTCCTGAAATAGATGAACATCTGATCGTCCTGACGCCGCGGAGCATAGCCCGCGGCGTTTGCTTTTAGAGCGTGATGTCGAAACAGTGTAAGCGGTTTTCGGCCGACACCGGGCTCGTCGATTTAGAGCGCCGTGCGTCCTTTTCGGACGCACAAAGGACGCTCTAACACGTTGAACCTGCGCATCATTCTTTCCGAAAATCGATTCCGATTTTCGGAAAGCATGATGCGCTAGAGGATCCCGACCCGCGTCCCCTTTATCGTCAGCACGGTCAGCCGGCCCGTCGCCGAAACCGCGGTGTCGATGCCGATGCGTTGCGGACCGAATGTCGGGGTTCGCGCCGGGGTATGGCCGTGAATCACGAGGACAGGAAGCTGCGGCCCTTCCTCCAGGAAGGGCTGACGGATCCACATGAGGTCGCTGTCCTTTTGCTTCTTGAGGTCGATGCCCGGCTTGATGCCCGCATGGACAAAGAGGAGCCTTCCCATCCGCAGCATGATCGGCAGCGATTCCAGGAATTCGATATGCCGTTCGGGAATCATGTTGTGAATGACGCGGGCAATCGTTTCGCTTCCGGCCGCCGACTGCAGCAGATGCTCGATATCGATACCGTATGAGTGCAACGTCTCCGTTCCGGCAAAGCCGAGCCATTCGAGAATGCGCGCCGGTTTGCGATAGAGCTGCACCAGTTCCGAATCGTGATTGCCGCACAGGACGAACCGCTGAAATCCCGGCGGGGGGCTCTTGCTCAGGAACTCCAGCACAGCACTCGAATCAGGCCCGCGATCGACATAGTCGCCGAGCATGACGATGAGTTTCGGTCCCGGAATGCGGGCGGCGTCCGCCTCGATGCGGCGATGCGCCTCGACAAGCTCATTGTAACATCCGTGAACATCGCTCATCGCGTAGACCGCAGCGAATTCGCCTTCGGCAAACGTCAGCCGAGCGCGTCTTTTACGGTTGCCAGCCAGTATCGGTATCTGTTGTCGCCACGGCCCTAGATAGTTAAACATGTAACCCATTTATGAGACCCGACCGGATGACGGGCTGTCGGAAACAATCCATCTCTTGTCCATCGCCGCAACGGCATGAGGCTCAGTGAAGGATGATTGTCCATCCTTGTAGCTGCCGATTGAAAGCGCAAGGGAATCCTGCGTAGTCTTCGCCTGAGCGCGTAGCGCCTGACCGGTTTGCGTGTCGCGGTGAACGGACGACAATGCATTCTCGACCTCTTCGATGGCGCTTTCTCGAAATTTTGCAGGCAGATCGGTTGTCGGAGGCACGTGGCCACGCCCACTCAAGCAACTCGCCAGTGATAGTAACACTACCGTCGCGAGAAACAGCAATCTGTAATTGTTCATATCTGGGAGAGCGCTACGGTTAATATTCCGCTATATTTTAATATATGACGGTTAATCCGTCGTTAAGCGGAGCGCATATGGTGTTTCACGTCATCTTTGCGGTTAATATTTCCCGAGTGGAAGAATCGCGGCTGTCGGATTTCCACAGGAGAAACCTTCGAAAAAGCTGTATTAATCAACTATAACGAGAGCCTACACGAAAAAATGAACGTTAAAGAAGATCGCGCTTGACGCCCCCGCGGGGCAGCATAAAGATGGTGCGTTGCGAGCGTGAATGACATTCTTGATTGGGAATCTCAGATCCAAAATTGCGGGGTGCAAAGTGGAAACTGCGGT
Organism: Rhizobium sp. BK112; assembly: GCF_014193215.1. Classification (NCBI taxonomy): domain Bacteria; kingdom Pseudomonadati; phylum Pseudomonadota; class Alphaproteobacteria; order Hyphomicrobiales; family Rhizobiaceae; genus Rhizobium; species Rhizobium sp. BK112. Next base: position 181,446 of record NZ_JACHYZ010000001.1, on the reverse strand, counting down.
TGATTCGAAACTTATCGAGGCAATCACCTACGACGAAGACAGCCGGCATCTACGGGTCTATCTGACCAACGGTCAGAGACGAGAATATGAAGGCGTTCCCAAGGGTGTCGTCGTCGGGTTGACGATGGCGGAATCCCCGGGAAATTTTTACATGAAGGCAATCAGGGGCAAATATCCTCCTCGCCCCTGAAGTCTTATCGATAACGGACGATGGGATCATCGTGCCAGCAAAGATGCGGGACCGGCAATCGTCGGTCCCGCAAATCAGTCTCCCGCCAGCTAAAGCTTGTCGCCCAAAAGTGTGCAGCGGTTTTGCGACAATGACATGCGTAAAACCAAGGACCTAAAGCGCCAGAAGCGAATCTGTAAAGATTGCGACGCGCTTTAGCGGTGTACGTTTCAATAAGCGCCGAGAAAATCGCGGACCGCATTGATCTCAAGCGGCGCAATCTCGTGGCCACCGGGATGCCAGACCACCCTGACATCAGCCCCTCGGCTCTTAAGATGGTCGGACAGCGCCTCGGTCATGGGAACGGCAGCGATCGGATCTCGCTGCCCTGCCGTCACCAGCACCTTTTTTCCCGCAAGCGTCGACTGGGTTTCAGGTTGAAACGGAATGAGCGGGTGCATCAAAACCGCAGCATCGAAGATACCCTTCTCGATCAGCACGTTGGCAAGAATATTTGCGCCGTTTGAAAAACCCAGGCCGAGAATCTTGGAAGCCCGGTGCTCGTCGGCAAACGCCTTGACGTAGGCGGCCATCTTTTCCGTCGCTCGCAAAAGGTCGGGCATATCGTAGACCCCCTCCCCGGTGCGGCGAAAGAATCGCGCCGCGCCATGTTCGGAAACATCTCCGCGCGGCGAGAGAATCGTCGCCTCGGGCAGCAGGCGCCGGCCGAAGTCGAAGAACTGGTTTTCGTCACCGCCGGTGCCGTGCAGCACCAACAGGATGGGTTTATCCGGTGCACCGGCATACAGCCGGTGCACATATCCGGTTTCGGTCATATCGCCTCTCCTTACGCTTCGAGCGGCTGCAGATGCTGCTCGAGCAGCGCGCGAAGATGGGCGTGCTGCTGCGGCAGCTTCAGGGCTTCGCCGAGATGGGCCGTATCTTCGTCGCGATCGAAGCCGGGCTCATTGGTCGCGACCTCGAACAGCACACCGCCCGGCGTGCGGAAATAGATCGCCCAGAAATAATCGCGGTCGATCACTGGTGTGACCTGGTAGCCGGTGTCCATCAGTGCCTTGCGCACTTCGAGCTGCTTCTCGCGGTTTTCGACAGCGAAGGCGACATGGTGAACGGAGCCGGCGCCGGGAAGCGCGCGGGCAATGTTCGGCATGGTTTCGAGATCGATGAGATGCGCGCCATTGCCGGAGGGTTTGATCAGCCGCTTGACGCCATCCCTTTCCTCAGAGACCTCGTAGCCCATGAACTTCAGGAGTTCGGCCGTGGCGCCCTCGTCCCTCAGCCGCATGGCGACAGAGTGGAAGCCGCGAATGGCATGGTCCTCGCTGATGCCGCCCTGTGTCCAGGGCTGACGCGCATCATCCCTGACCTCGACGAGCGCGAAGCCGTCGCCATCGGGACCGGAGAAGTTCAGCCTCTTTTCGCCGAAACTTTCCTCCGCCTTCAGTCCGCCGAGACCAAGCGCGGCCAAGCGATCGCTCCAGAAGCCGAGCGAGCCTTGCGGAACGGAAAACACAGTCGTGCCGACCTCCCCGGTGCCGGCACGGCCCTGCGCCATCTTCGGGAACGGGAAATAGGTCATCACGCTGCCGGGCGTGCCGATCTCGTCACCGTAGTAAAGGTGATAAACGTCAGGCGCGTCGAAATTGACAGTCTTCTTGACCCGGCGCAGGCCGAGCGCATTGGTGAAAAACTGGTTGTTGGTGCGGGCGTCCTGCGCCATCGACGTGACGTGGTGCAGACCCTTGATCTGATCGAGCATGTGAGACCCCTTTCATGCCCGCCGTTGCGGGCTTTCAATGAGGCTAAGATGCGCGCTGCAGCTCCTGCGGAACAGACCCTTAGATCAAAACGCATTGTCTTCTTTTAGTGAACGAATGCTCGCTTACGTTCACATCTAGGCTTCATGGGGATTAGCCGGCAATTGCCAGTCGATCGGTTCTCGTCCGCGCGACTGCAGGAAGGCGTTCGCCTTCGAAAAATGCCCGCAGCCGAAAAAGCCGTTATGGGCCGAAAGCGGCGAGGGATGCGGCGCCCGGAGCACGAGATGCCGCGTCGTATCGACGAAGGCGGCCTTGCGCTGGGCATAGGAACCCCAGAGCATGAAGACGACGGATTCGCATTCATCATTGACCTTGCGGATGACGGCGTCGGTGAAGCGCTCCCATCCCTTGCCCTGATGAGCCGCCGCCTGTCCTTCCTCGACGGTCAGCACGCTGTTCAGCAGGAGCACGCCCTGTCTTGCCCAATGCTCGAGAAAACCGTGACGTGCCGGCGCTATGCCGAGATCCGTTTCCATCTCCTTGTAGATATTGACGAGGGAGGGCGGGATGCGCACACCCGGCCGGACACTGAAGCACAGCCCATGGGCTTGCCCGAGCCCGTGATAGGGGTCCTGGCCGAGGATGACGGCCTTGACGTTGGAGATCGGCGTCAGATCGAGGGCGCGGAAATATTCGCTGCCCTTGGGGAAAATCCGCTTTCCGACTTGCTTCTGCGCGACGAGGAAAGATTTGAGCTGTTGCATGTAGGGGCTTGAAAACTCCCCCTCCAGCGCAGCCTTCCAACTCTCCTCGAGACTGACGGATGTATCGCTCATCTAGGAAAATCCTTCGCATAGGACGAAACAACAGACACACGGTTCTAACAAAATCGACCTACGCTGCAATGCCTGCTGGATCAGCAATGGGTCTACGCCCTCAGAATTCAGCAAGAGAAGATTGCAAAAGCCTGCGTGAAACATCATCCTCCGTGTTTAACTATATGTGAGCTTTGGTGTTTACGCCGGCAGGCGGCCTGAGTAGAAACTTGATCGTGCAATCGGAGCCATGTCTTCCTATGAAATTCGGCACGAGCGGCCTTCGCGGACTTTCAGTCGATCTCAAGGGACGCGCCTCTGCTCTCTACGCCACCGCGTTCGGCAAATATCTGTTGCAGACCGGCAAGGCGCAGGCCGGCGACGTCATTCTGATCGGCCGTGATTTTCGCGATTCAAGCCCCGAAATTTCAGGAAATTGTGCAGGTGCGCTCGCCGCGCTCGGCTTCCGGATATTCGACTGCGGCAATGTCCCCACACCCGCTCTTGCTCTCTATGGCCTCGAGAGCAACGCCGCATGCCTGATGGTTACGGGCTCGCATATTCCGGCGGACCGCAATGGCATCAAGTTCTATCGTCCCGATGGCGAGATCGACAAATCGGACGAGACGGCAATTACCGCATCGGCGGCCGAGATCGAGCGAAGCGGTGAAGCGGTGACGCAGGCGCCGGCCGAGACGGAGGATCATGAAGCGATCTGCCGGCAGCTCTTTTTTGAACGCAATGCCGCCCTGCTTCCGCAAGGCGCGCTGTCCGGCCTGAAGATCGGCGTCTACCAGCACAGCACCGTCGCCCGCGATCTGCTGGTTGACGTTCTCGCTCATTACGGCGCTGAGATTACCGCTCTCGGACGTTCGGAGAGTTTCATCCCCGTCGATACCGAGGCTGTTTCCGACGAGACGATCACGCTGATGAAGCGCTGGGTGTCCGAGCACAAGTTCGATGCAATCGTCTCGACCGATGGCGACGGCGATCGTCCGCTGGTCGCTGACGAAACCGGCGCCCCCTTGCGCGGCGACCTTCTCGGCCTTGTGGCAGCCAATTTCTTGCGCGCCGGGACGGTGGTGACACCGGTTACGTCAAATTCCGGCATCGAGGCCGCAGGCTCTTTCGCCGTCAGGCGCACCCGCGTCGGCTCGCCCTTCGTCATATCCGGTATGGAAGAGGCCGTAGCCGCCGGCGAAGATCATGTCATGGGCTTTGAAGCCAATGGCGGGCTGCTGACAGCAACCCCTTTCGATATCAACGGCAGAGCCGTGCGCGCCTTGCCGACGCGTGATTGTTTTGTCCCGATGCTCGCAATCCTGTCGCTCGCCGCTATCCGCCGGCAGCCGCTCTCAGCCATTGCCGCCTCCTATCACCTGCCCTTTGCCGCAGCCGATCGGCTGGAGAATTTTCCGGTGGAGACGAGCGCGGCACTGATGGAGCATCTGCGCGCCTCGGAAGAAAATCTCCGGGCTTTCCTGCAGCCGATCGGCGAGGTGGCCGCGAAATCCGATATCGACGGACTTCGGGTGACGCTAGGAGATGGCGGGATCATTCACTTCCGCCCATCCGGCAATGCGCCTGAGATGCGCTGCTACGTGGAGGCCGGCAGCGAAGCTGCAGCCCTGGACTTGCTGAAGACAGGGCTCAATCGAATAAGAGACTGGGCAGGCGCCCGGTAACATGTGACGAACAAGCCGTTTATCTCAAGGAACCCGCCTATGACGCAGAAAATCGTTCCCGTGATCATGGCCGGCGGCAAAGGCACGCGGCTCTGGCCGCTTTCCCGTGCCACCGCACCGAAACAATTCATCCAGTTCGTCGGCGACAAGACGTTGTTTCAGGAAACTCTCGAACGCGTTTCCGATCCCGAACTCTATGAAGCCCCGATCGTCGTCACCAATGAAGAATTCCGCTTCCTGGTCGCCGAACAGGCTCGCGAGCGCGCCATCCCGCTCGCAGCGATCCTGCTCGAACCGGTCGCCCGCAACACAGCCGCAGCGGTGGCCGCGGCCGCAACGCTTGCAGCTGACCTCTTTGGCAAGCACACCATCATCCAGATGCTCGCCTCGGATCACGAGATCCTCGCCGACAAGAGCTATTTCGATTGCATCCGCATCGCCCGCGACGCCGCTGCCGACGGCAAGCTCGTAACCTTCGGCATCACGCCGACGGAGCCAGCGACGGGTTACGGCTATATCGAGATCGGCGATGCCCTCGAAAACGGTGCGCACAAGGTCGTCCGCTTCGTGGAGAAGCCGGCATTGGAAACGGCCGAACGGATGCTCGCCGACGGCGGCTTCTACTGGAATTCAGGCATCTTCATGTTCCCGGTGGCGGAGCTCATCGCCGAACTGCAGGAATATGCGCCCGATGTGCTGAAGGCGGCCAGCAAGGCCGTTTCGAAAGCAAGCCGCGACCTCGATTTCACCCGCCTCGACGCCGACCATTTCGCCAAGAGCCCCGATATCTCCATAGACTATGCGATCATGGAAAAAACGTCCAAGGCGGCTGTCGTCCCCTCACCGTTCAAATGGTCGGACATGGGTAGCTGGGATGCCGTCTGGAAATCAGGCGCACGCGACGACAACGGCAACGTCGCCGCCGCCAACACCACCGTCGTCAATACCCGCAACTCGCTCGTCATGACCCATGGCGTGCATCTTGCCGTCCAGGGCATGGATGATGTCGCCGTCATCGCCAGCGAAGACGCCGTCTATGTCGGGCCGCTCAAAGACAGCCAGAATGTCGGGCAATTGGTCAAGATGCTGGCCTCTAAGTCCGCCACGGCGAAATTCGCCGAAACCCATCCGACGTCCTACCGTCCCTGGGGCGGCTATACCTCCATCTTCAACGGCGATCGTTTCCAGGTGAAGCGCATCTTCGTCACGCCGGGCAAGAAGCTCTCGCTGCAAAAACACCACCATCGCTCCGAACACTGGGTCGTCGTCAAGGGAACGGCCGAGGTGACAGTCGGCGAGACCGTTCGGATGCTGCGCGAGAACGAGAGCGTCTATATTCCGCTCGGCGAAGTTCATCGTCTCGCCAATCCCGGCAAGATCGTCCTCGAACTCATCGAGGTGCAGACCGGCTCCTATCTCGGCGAAGACGACATCATCCGTATCGTCGATGAGTTCGGAAGAACGTAAAATCGCAGCCGCAGCCGCTGGTCGGCCTGCGGCGCGACCACCTTCGCTGTTGAATTCGCTCTCGGAGTTCTCGTAGAATGGGCGCACCGAAAGACATGACTGGAGATATCCCCCTGATGCGTATCATGACCGCCCTCGCCGGATTTCTTTCAGTCATGTTGCCGGGAATTGCGTTAGCCGAAACGGGAAAGATGCGAACCGCAAGCGAGGCTGAAATTCGCCAGCACCTGCCGGGCACGTCGGAGCTGAAAGAAAGCAGCAACGGTTACGAATATCGCAAGGGCAACGCCAATGGCTATAAGATCACCAACGGCCAGGTGTGTGTCCGGTTTCCCAACAAGTCGACCGACTGCGTCAGCGTGAAGACCGACGGCGAGAAATTTCAGATGATCGACAAAAAAGGCGGCAGAACGAGATTTTGACTTTGCCCCCGGCAAGCTCTCTTGCCCCGGGCAAGGTCATCTTGCCCCCGGCTAGCTCACTTTGCCGGTGAAGTTTCGCCACCCTTGTCGAGAACGAATTCGGCGATAAGGCCTGAATGGTTCGAGCCGAGATTGTCATCGAGACGTTTCAGTGATCGCAGATGAAGCGGCGCGCGGGCAAATATATGGTCGATGGCGATCCCGAGCGCGCCGGCGGCAACCGGCCATGTTGCCGGTTCCGGCACGATCGTTTTCAGCTTCTGTTCACGCAGAAAACCTTGGATGCTTGGAGCGATCACCGAGGAGTTGAAGTCGCCTGACAACACCAGCGGACCGTCGATCGAACCCAGCACTTTGCCGAGATCTTCCAATTCGGCCATCTGGAAATCGTCGAAATATGGTTTGGTCAGGTGCGCCGACACCAGATTGATGGTCTCGCCGCCGAAGTCGACGCTCGATATCACCAGCCTGTTTTTTCGGAGGCTGCCCATGCTTGCGACCTGCCGGCTGACGAACGGGCGCTTGGACAGCACCAGCGTATCGCACGTATCTTTCCCACTGTCGCAGCCGATATGATAGGGATAGGCCTTGAACAATTGCTGCAGATGGAATGTCAGCGGCTTGGCTTCGAGCAGATTGACGACATCGGCATTCGACGCAATCACCATATCGGTAATTTCGGTCGAGTTTTTCCAGTTATCGATCGCAATGTTGAACGACATCAGACGAAAAAGCGGCGGCGTGTCCGCTGCTCTGCCATCCTGCGAGAACTCGCGCAGCATGACGACGCCGTGTGCGATGAGAAGAAGCGAGACAAGCAGAAGGATAAAGCCGTAGATCTGCCTTTTGACGGCCAGAATGACGAGGCTGGCGGCAACGAAGACGACACCGAGGTGGAGTTGAAAGCTGTAGACGAAGGACAGCAGCCAGAAGTTCGTCACATAGCGCAGCGACACGATCGAGATGGCAACGGTCAGAAACGCGCAGAGAATCCAATAGATTATGTTTCTCATCGATCCTGACCTGCTTGCAGACGACCAGCCGGCCATAACATGCAAGCCTCAATGTTGCAATGCAGCATAATGCCCGGGAGGGACGGCTGGCCGGCACGGCAAAGATCGGCGGCCGGCCGTCATCCGGCAAGACAGCGGCGGGCGGGCCGACGGCAGCCGAGACGAAGCTCTTGCCGTCTCTTTCAAAGACCTATCGACTCGGCCTCTTTTTATCTTGTAAGTGGGGGCACTTTGATGCGGAATCGGCTCTTTGCCGTCGGCAGGGAGCCGAGAAAAGGTGGGAATGCGCTACTTCATTACCGGTACGGCCGGCTTTATCGGTTTTCATCTGGCCAGGCGCCTGCTGCAGGAAGGGCATGACGTCACCGGCTTCGATGGCCTCACTCCCTATTACAACATCAAGCTCAAGGAGATGCGCCATGCGGCACTCTCCCAGTTTCCGGCGTTCAAACCCGTCATATCAATGCTCGAGGACCGGCCGGCGCTGGAATCGGCTGTTCTGGCAGCCAAGCCCGACATCCTGATCCACCTCGCCGCGCAGGCCGGCGTGCGTTACAGCCTGGAAAATCCCGAGGCCTATCTCCGTTCGAACGTCGAAGGCTCGTGGAACATCATGGAAGTCGCGCGGCGCGTCGACGTCCGTCACCTGATGCTGGCTTCCACGTCATCGATCTACGGCGCCAATGAGACCGTCCCCTTTCGCGAGACCGATCGGGCCGACGAGCCGCTGACCATCTATGCCGCGACGAAGAAATCGATGGAGTTGATGGCGCACAGCTATGCCCATCTTCACAAGATTCCGACCACGGCCTTTCGCTTCTTCACCGTTTATGGCCCATGGGGCCGGCCCGACATGGCGCTGTTCAAATTCGCCAAGAACATGCTGGAAGACCAGCCGATCGAGATCTACGGCGAAGGCAATATGAGCCGTGACTTCACCTATATCGACGATCTCATTGAAGCGATCGTCAGATTGTCGGCAATCACCCCGAGCGAAGAAAACCGCCTCGACGACGCGGGCATCGAAACGCTTTCGCGCCAGGCACCCTTTCGTGTCGTCAATATTGGCGGAGGCCAGCCGGTCAGCCTAATGAATTTTGTCGAAACGGTGGAAAAGGCGCTCGGCCGTCCCGCTATCCGCAAGATGCTGGCGATGCAGAAGGGTGATGTGCCGCGCACATTCGCCGCCCCCGATCTGCTCGTCGCGTTGACGGGATACAAGCCGGATACGACCCTGGATGTCGGCGTCAAGGCCTTCGTCGACTGGTATCTCGACGTACGCGGCGAACTTGGCGCCTAATTATTGCTGAACTGTTTCCAGTCGATCCCGTCAGCGGAGAAATGTCACCGCGCTCACGACATCGACCGCCTTCGAAAACATATAGTCGACGACAACGGTCAGGCTCCGCGAATAGGTCTTGAGCCGATAACCCTCACCCTCGACCGTCACGGGGCTGCGCAGGACGAGGGGAATGCCGGGGCGCACGAAACCGGCGCGTGTGGTCAAGGGAACCTCAGGCGAATGGCCGATGGCGGATGTGTACATCAGGTCGCGGGCAAGGCTGGCGGGGCCCATAGCGAAGGCCGGCCCGGCAGTGGCACTGATGGTCACGGTCAAGGCGATGGCGGTAAGAGTTCTGCGCATGTCGAGGTCCCCGTTTGCGGATCGGCGGGCTTTCAGCCCGGCTTCAAACGATCGATGCGTCTGTCCACGCTTCGGTCGCTTTCATGAGATCACTCTACACATCAGTATTTTCAGCGCTTTTAAGCGGATCGGTCAAATTTTAAGAAATTTGATTTTCTGTCCGGAAGGGCTCGATACGCAGAAAGAAACAGGGTCCCGGCCGCGGGCCGAGAACGCAATCGGCAAGGACCTGGGAGCTACATCGCAGTCTACAGAATGCGATCCAGCTTCTTGTTGATATGCAGGTTCGGCATCAATCCCGCGCTTTGCGCGGCATGATAGGATTCCCGGGCCGCATCGAATGAGATCGACCACATGATGGCGCTGAGCAGGAGCGCAATGATATAAATCTGAATACGCATCGAACCGGCGATACGGAAAGAGCAAGGCAGTTTTGTGTCAAAACATGGCCATAGGCTTCACGAAAAAGTGGCAGGCTTTTGGGTCGCAGCCGGCTGATACCAGACACATTAGTGTCGTGAAAATTAGCGATATTGCAGCACTACCCTGTTAGCAGCCGACCCCGAGGCTTGGTTCCTCTTCCCACTCCGAGAACCCTGAGAGGTCCGTTCCCCACGGGCCTCTTTGCTTTCTTTCGAATCGTTTTCCAGAACAGCCGATATCACCTGTTCCGATCGACGTTGAACCGCTGAACGGCACATTTCGATCCCAATCCGATCATGCAGCCGCCACGAGCGATGCCACGTTCCTGTCTTGCTACCTTTGCACCCAGTGAAGGCATAAACCGCCAATTCGGCCAAGAATATATCAATCGATTGACTTAATTACCTAACGGCGTTATAAATCTGTCATGACCCAAGAACATGACGCACAGCCACCGGCCTCCGCCCGCGCCGATATCGCGCGGCAGAAGATGCTCTCCGCCGCTCTCGACGTCTTCGGCCGGTACGGCTTCGACGGTGCTTCGACACGCCAGCTGACAGAGGCCGCCGGCGTGAACCTGCAGGCAATTCCCTATTATTTCGGCAGCAAGGAAGGTCTCTACATCGCCACCGCCGAGTATCTGATGGCCCGCATCGACACGCATGTCGGCGACATGAGGGCGCGCATCGGCACGCATCTGCTGGCGCTCGACGCCGCGGGCGAACGCCTCGCCGAAGCTCAGGCCCGCCTCTTCCTCACCGAAATTCTACAGACCATGGTGACGCTTTTCGTCGGCAAGGAATCCGAATCGTGGGCGCGCTTCCTGATCCGCGAGCAGATGGAGCCGACCGAGGCTTTTGCGAAGGTCTACCAAGGTATTATGCGGCCGATGATCGAGATGGGCCGGCGGCTGATCGGCGCGATCCTTCGCGAAGACCCCGCCTCGGAACATGTGCGCCTGCGCACCTTCAATCTTCTCGGCAGCATCCTGGTCTTTCGCGTCACCCACGCGGCAGTGCTTGCCCAGATGGAATGGGACACCATCGGCCCGGAACAGGTGGAAACCTTGCGGGGCCTCGCCGCCGAACTGGTTGATGTCCTCGGCTCGCCGAAGGGAGGCGCAGCATGAAACGCATCCTTCCTCTCGCCATCCTCCTCCTTGCGGCGAGTGCCGCCGCCTGGTGGTACGGCCTGCCCGAAAAGCTCGGCTGGCAAGCCGAGGCCCGCCGAGAATTCGTCCTTTACGGCAATGTCGATATCCGCCAGGTCTCGCTCGGCTTCCGCGTCAGCGGACGCCTCTCCGAACTGCGCGTGGACGAGGGCGATGTGGTCAAGAGCGGAACGGTTCTGGCGAAACTCGACGCCGCCCCCTATCAATTCGCTGTCCGCTCCGGAGAGGCCAATGCAGCAGCCCTTCGAGCGACGCTCGACAAGCTGAAGGCCGGCCCACGGCCGACCGAAATCGCCCAGGCGCGCGCCGCCTATGACGAAAGCCTCGCCGATCTCCAGAATGCCAACCTTGCCTATGACCGCGCCCGCCAGTTGCGCCCGCAGGGCACGATTTCCGAGGCGAGCCTCGACCAGGCGACCGCTGCACGGGCGATGGCCGCCGCCCGCTCCCAATCCGCCAACGAGGCGCTGAAACTGCTGCAGGAGGGGTCACGCGTCGAAGATATCGCCGCCGCCGACGCGCAGGTGAAGGCTGCCGAGGCAACCCTGGCCTCAGCCCGCACCTCGCTGGAAGATGCCGAACTGCGCGCCCCGAACGACGGCGTCATCCTTTCCCGCGTGCGGGAAAATGGCGCCATCGTCTCGCCGGCGGATACCGTTTTCGTGCTGTCCTTGACCGAGCCCGTCTGGGTGCGCACCTATGTTGCGGAGCCCGATCTCGGCCGCATCCACCCCGGCATGAAGGTTTCGGTCGCCTCCGATACGGCGCCCGACAAGCCCTACGAAGGCACGATCGGCTTCATCTCGCCGGTCGCCGAATTCACTCCGAAATCGGTGGAGACGCCGGAACTCCGCACCGACCTCGTTTATCGCCTGCGGATCGTCATCGACAAGCCCGGCCCGGATCTGCGCCAGGGCATGCCGGTCACCGTGCGCCTTCCCATGCCGACGGCAGGCGGACAATGATTGCCGCCGAGACCGGCTCGCTGACAGGTTCGGACGACAAGCCGCTCGTCCGGATCGACGGCGTCACCAAGCGCTTCGGCGACGCACCCGCCGCCCTCGACACCGTCTCCGGCACGATCGGCGGCGGCGCGATCACCGGCCTCGTCGGCCCTGACGGCGCCGGCAAGACGACGCTGATCCGCCTGATGACCGGTCTGATGCTGCCCGACACGGGAACGATGGAGGTTCTCGGCTTCGACACCAGGAAGAATGCAGCCGGCATCCAGGCGGCGATCGGCTACATGCCGCAGCGCTTCGGCCTCTATGAGGATCTCTCGGTGCGGGAAAATCTCGATCTTTATGCCGATCTGCGTGGCTTGCCGAAGAGCGAACGCGCGAGCACCTTCGACGAACTGCTCACCTTCACCGATCTCAAGCGGTTCACCGGCCGGCTGGCCGGGAAACTCTCCGGCGGCATGAAGCAGAAGCTCGGCCTTGCCTGTGCGCTTCTGAAGAAGCCGCACCTGCTGCTGCTCGACGAGCCGGGCGTCGGCGTCGATCCGATCTCGCGCCGCGACCTCTGGAAGATGGTCGAGAACCTGACGAAGGAAGGCATCGGCGTGCTCTGGTCGACCGCCTATCTGGACGAAGCGGAAGCCTGTGATCACGTGCTGCTTTTGAACCAGGGCAAGCTGCTCTTTTCGGGAAAACCGATGGAGATGACCGAGCGCGTCAAGGACCGGGTCTTCAGGGTATCCAATGTCACCGGCCGCCGCCGGCAGGTGCTCGCCGAACTCCTGCAGGCCGATGGCGTCATCGACGGCGTGATCCAGGGCGAGGCGATCCGCCTGGTCGCGGCGAAGGACAAGAAGCCCGATATCAGCAAGGCCGGCGATGGCGCAACACTCGCCCCTGCACCGCCGCGCTTCGAGGATGCCTTCATCGATATGTTGGGCGGCGGTCCGGGTGGCCGCTCCAGGCTCGCAGAAGCTCAGCAGTCGCTGAAGGCTGAGAACGACCGGCCGGTAATCGAGGCCAAGGGCCTGACCAAGCGCTTCGGTGATTTCACCGCTGCCGACGATATCAGCTTCGATATCCGCCGCGGCGAGATCTTCGGCCTGCTCGGTCCGAACGGCGCCGGCAAGTCCACCACCTTCAAGATGCTCTGCGGCCTGCTGAAGCCGACCGGCGGCGAAGGCCGCGTTGCCGGTTTCGATCTTCGCCGTGATGCCGCCGAAGCCCGCAACCAGCTCGGCTACATGGCGCAGAAATTCTCGCTCTACGGCGATCTCACCGTCATGCAGAACCTCGAATTCTTCTCTGGCGTCTATGGCCTTCGCGGAAAACACCGGCGCGAGCGCATCGACCTGATGGCGGACATTTTCGATTTCGGTCGCCATGCCGGCGAACCCGCCAAAGATCTGCCGCTCGGCCTGAAGCAGCGCCTGGCGCTTGCCTGCGCCGTTATGCACGAGCCGCGCGCCCTCTTCCTCGACGAACCGACCTCCGGCGTCGATCCGATCACCCGGCGTGAATTCTGGACGCATATCAATGCGCTGGTCGAAAAGGGCGTCACAGTGCTCGTCACCACCCATTTCATGGACGAGGCCGAATATTGCGACCGAATCTCACTGATCTATCGCGGCCGCTCGATTGCGCTCGGCTCGCCCGATGAATTGAAGGCGCGGGTCGCGACCAAGGAGCAGCCGGACCCGACGATGGAGGATGCCTTCATCGCCCTCGTGCAGCAATCGGAAGTGGAGGATGCCGCATGAGTGTCTCCTCCGGTCGGCTTCGGCGTCTTTCAGCCCTGGTGCGCAAGGAAAGCTTGCAGGCGATCCGCGATCCGAGCAGCATCCTCATTGCCTTCGTGCTGCCGCTGATCCTGCTTTTTCTGTTCGGCTACGGCGTCTCGCTCGATACCACCCGCACTGGCATCGGCCTCGTGACCGAGGAGATGACGCCGCTGACGCAGGATCTGTCGGCCAGTTTCCAGGCCTCACGCTATTTCGATGTGGCGATGGGCCGTGACCGGCGTCTTTTCGAAGAAGACCTCGTGGTCGGCAAGGTGCGCGGCGTCGTCGTTATCCCCGCCGATTTCACCACGCGCTACACCGCCGGCAACCGTCCCGATATCCAGGTGATCGTCGACGGCTCCGATCCGAACACGGCGAATTTCGTGCAAAATTATGCCCAGGGCGCCGTCGCCAACTGGGAGCGGCAGAGACAGGCGGACGTCGCCTCGCATAGTCCCGCCATCGCGGTCGAGCAGCGCTTCTGGTTCAATCCTGAACTGACCAGCCGCAATTTCCTCGTGCCGGGCTCGATCGCCATCGTCATGACGCTGGTTGGCACGCTTCTGACCTCGCTCGTCGTCGCCCGCGAATGGGAGCGTGGCACCATGGAGGCGATGATGGCGACCCCGGTGACGGCGGTCGAACTGCTCGCCGGTAAGATCCTGCCCTATTTCCTGCTCGGCCTCACCTCGATGACGCTCTGCGTGCTGCTTGCGGTCTTCCTCTTCGGCGTGCCGTTCCGCGGTTCCGTCGCCGCCCTTTATACACTCTCGGCCGCCTTCCTGATCCCGGCGCTCGGCCAGGGCCTGTTGATCTCGACGGTAACGAAGAACCAGTTCCTCGCCTCGCAGTTGGCGCTGATTACAGCATTTCTGCCGGCCTTCCTGCTGTCGGGCTTCCTCTTCGAGATCAATTCCATGCCGACCGTGATCCAGTGGATCACCTTCATCGTGCCGGCGCGTTACCTGATCCCCAGCCTGCAGACGGTCTTCCTCGCCGGCGACATCTGGCCGATGTTCGTGAAGGCGATATCGGTCATGCTGACGATCGGCGCCATCATGTTCATGCTTGCCGCCCGCAGCACCAGAAAGAGGATCGGCTGAGATGGGATGGACAAGGCTTTACGCCCTCATCGTCAAGGAACTGCTGGCTGTACTGCGCGACCCCAAGGGTCGCGCCATCCTGATCGGCCCGCCGATCGTCCAGCTTCTCGTCTTTTCCTACGCCGCAACTCTCGAAGTCCGTAATGTCGATATCATGATCCTCAACCGCGACAGTGGTCACTGGGGCCAGGAACTGATCGAGCGTATCGATGGCTCGCCGACCTTTCGCCGGATCGAGATGGCGGGAAGCCAGGCGGATATCCAGGTGGCGATCGATACCCAGACAGCCATTGCGGCGATAGAGATCGGCCCGGATTTTTCGCGCAATATCGAGGCGGGAGCGCCGGCCGACCTGCAGGTGGTGCTCGACGGCCGCCGCTCCAACGCCTCGCAGATCGTCGCCGGCTACCTCTCACAGATAGGCGCCGGCCTTGCTGCCGAGACGCCGGCCGGCAAACGGGCCGGCGCCGACATCGTCTCGACAGTGCCGCGCAACTGGTTCAATCCGAACCTCACCTACCAATGGTTCATGGTGCCGAACCTGATCGCCAGTATCGCGCTCCTGATCGGGCTTATCGTCACGGCGCTGTCGATTGCCCGCGAGCGCGAACTCGGCACCTTCGACCAGTTGATGGTCTCGCCGCTGCGCATGCACGAAATCCTGATCGGCAAGCTGATCCCGCCGATGATGATCGGCCTCTTCCACATTACTGTCTATATCCTGGCCGCCGTCTTCCTCTTCGAGGTGCCGCTGCGCGGCTCGCTCTTCCTGCTTTACGGCAGCGCGATCTTCTATCTCGGTTCGGTCGCCGGCCTCGGCCTGTTCATCTCGGCGCTGTCGATGACACAGCAGCAGGCGATCCTCGGCGCCTTCCTGTTCATGGTTCCGGCCATGCTGCTCTCAGGCTTCGCCACGCCGATCGAGAACATGCCGAGCTGGCTGCAGCCGATAACCCTCATCAATCCGCTGCGCTATTTCCTGGTGATCGTCAAAGGCGTTTTCCTCAAGGATATCCCCTTGAGCGAGGTGGTGAACCAGACGATCCCGCTGGCGCTGATCGCCGCCTTCACGCTCAGCGCCGCCGCCTGGCTCTTCCGCCGTCGGCTGGAATAATGCATCCCGACCCATGCCTGGGCCACTTCACACAATGTGAACCGGTCTTCCAAAGCGTGACTCTCTCCTGCTGGAACCTCGAATTGGCGCGGTCGTTACCCAAACGCAACCCCAGTAAGGAGAAGCAAAATGTACAAGGTCCTACTTGTCTCCAGCGCTCTTGCGCTGTCGTCTCTTGCAACCAATGCGCTCGCTGATGGCGCCGTGACCGGTGCAGCCGGTGGCGCCATCACCGGCGCGATCGTCGGCGGTCCCGTGGGTGCTGCCATTGGCGGCGTGGCCGGCGGTGTCGCCGGTGCCGTTGTCGACCCGCCGCCGCGCGAGGTCGTGACCTATGTCCAGCAGCAGCCGGCCCCGACTGCTTCCGTGGTCGTCCAGGAACCGATCGTCGTCGGCAAACCGCTTCCGGCAGACGTCGTCGTAACGCCGGTCCCTGACAACCCGAAATATGCTTATACGGTCATCAACAATCAACGCGTGATCGTCGAACCCCGCACCCACCGTGTGGTGCAGGTCATCGAATAATCAGGCAACCGAAGCCGCCTGCTGCGGCTCGGCAACTTCCGGCCCCGCTTCGGTGGGGCCTTTTTTCGTACGCTCGCGCCAGCTACCGATCAGCGAGAACAGAAGGATAAGGCGCTGTGGCAACTTGAACTCCTGCGGCAGCGTCTCTATCGGAATTCGCTCGCCATAAAGCTTGCCCTGTTTGAGCGACAGAATATGCATGCTGGAAAGCATCAGCCGACCCTCCATCCCGATTGATGGGATCAGCGTGGCTGACGCAACGGGGCTAGGTCCTTAAAGTCCGACTAAAAACTGCAAAAACTTGCAAAAGCCTATGGCCGCGGCCGCATCCCGGCGCGCGCCAGCCCTTCCAGCACCGGCGCAAAACGCTGGGGATTCTTGGCCGGCTGACCCGCCAGAATGCCTTCCAGCGTCACATCAGGTGCCATTTTCTCGAGCGCGCGCAGGAACTGCCGCGCCTGCTCCATATTGCCGAGATGCGCGTGTGCGGCGATCAGCATCCAGTAAGTCGGATCGAAATGGGCGTTCAGCGCCAGCGAGCGTGACGCAAATGAAAGTGCTTCCTCGTAATTGCCGCGAAAGATTTCGGCCATGGCGATGCCCGTCAGAGAAAAACGCGCATCCGGATCGCGGGGTCCCAATTTCAGGGCGCGATGCAGGCGCTCGAGCGCATGCTCGATATCGCCGCAGTGCAAAGCCGCAATGCCGGAGCAAGCCGCGACCAGAAGATCGTTGGGATTGGCGGCAGCGGCCGCCTCCAGCACAGCCATGCCGCCTTCATAATCCTTGCCTGTCTGCAGCAACGCCATACCGCAATGGGCCATCACGCGGGGATCGCCGGCCGAATGCTGAAGCCCGCGCCGGGCAAGACTGACGCATTCCGCCTTGTCGTCCGTCCCGAGCCGCGGCCAGCCCATGGTAATGCGATGTTCGAGTACCCAGGCGGCATGCGAAAGCAGCATCGCATTTTCCGGCTCCATGGCGAGCGCCTCCTGCAGCAAGGCATAGGCGGCGGCATTGCTTTCGATCGACTCGTCGATGATCGCGGCAAGGGCGCGCAGATAGAGATCGTAAACTGCCGGACTGTTCGGCCGGTCACGTCGTGACCTCTGGATTTCGGCGATCTCGATCGCCGGCTCGACGATCGAGGCGACGCGTTCGGTGATATGGTCCTGGAAAGCGAAGACGTGGCTGATGCCGTCTTCAAAATGATCGGCCCAGAGATTGGTCGCGGTCACGCCGTCGACCAGTTGTACATTGATACGCACCTGCGCCCCTTCCCGCCGGATGCTGCCTTCGAGCACATAGCGCACGCCCAGTTCTCGAGCCACCTCTCGCACATCGACACTGCGTCCTTTGTAGACGAAGGCGGAATGACGCGAGACAACGGAAAAGGAGCGGAAGCGCGCAAGGGCGGTGATGATCTCCGCCACCACACCGTCGGCAAAATAATCCTGGTCGGCATCGCCGCCGAGATTGACGAAAGGAAGAACCGCGACGGAAGGCGGCTGCGACGCCACGGGCGCCATCCTGCCATCCTCCTGGCGCGGCAGGCGGTAGCCGACCCTGGGAACGGTGACGATCCACTCCGTGCCATCCGGCCGTGCGCCGAGAAGCTTCCTGAGCGCGGCAATCTGAACCGTAAGGTTGCCTTCCTCCACGGCAAGCCCCGTCCAGGCCCTGTCAATCAAATCCGCCTTGGTGACGACCCGGCCCTCAGCTTCCAGCAGCAAGCCGAGCAGCGCGACCGGTCGCGGTCCCGCCGCAACGGATTTCCCGTCCCGCCACAGGCTTCCTGTCACGGGATCGTAAAGGAACGGACCAAAGGAGAGCCTCGAGCTGCCCATGCAGAAGCATAGCGTCAAAACCTCGCAAACGAAAAGCCGATGACGCGCCGATGCGCTGCGTAAGCCGCCGTCGGATGAACGGCGGCTTATCCAGCGGACAGGATCAGACCTTCAGCTCGCGCCGTTCGCGCTCGGTCACCATGGCGAGGTCGAGCACCTTCTGCAGGTTGGCGGCGTGGCGGAAGTTCGGGTCCGGCTGGATGCCGCTTGCCACGGCCTCGGCAAAACGCTCATAGTTGGTCGCCACCGGTTCAACCTCGATCTTCGTCCAGGTGGCGGTTTCGACATCCTCGCCGAGGCAGCCATGCAGCTCGGAACCGTTGGGACGATGGATGACCTCGAGGCTGCCCCTCTCGCCATAAATGCGCAGCTTCAACTCGTTCAGATGCCCTGTCGCCCAGCGGCTGGCATGAATGACGCCGAGTGCGCCATTGGCGAAATCGACGGACATGGTGAAGCTGTCATTGGCGTCGAGCAGGTATTCGCCGATCTGACCGCCCGGCGCCTTGTTGAAGGTCTTCAGCCGCGCAAAGACGTGGTCGATGTCGGTCGCCGCGCCATAGGCGGCGAAATCCAGAATATGGATGCCGACATCGCCGAGCACGCCATTCGAGCCGTGGCCGGTGGAAAGCCGCCACAACCAGGTGGACTCGGTACGCCAGTCGCCCCAGGCGCGCGACACCAACCAGCTCTGGAGATAGGATGCTTCCACGTGTCTGATCGTGCCGAGCTCGCCGGCGAGCACCATCTCACGGGCGCGCTGCAGCGGCGCGACGTTGCGATAGGTAAGGTTCACCATGTTGATGACGCCGGCCTTTTCGGCCGCCTCCGTCATCTCCAGCGCCTTCGCATAATTCTCCGCCAGCGGCTTTTCGCAGAAGACGTGCTTGCCCGCAGCAATCAGCGCCATCGTCGTCGGGTGATGGATGCGGTCGGGCGTGACGTTCGTCGCCGCATCGAACTCACCCCAGGCGATCGCCTCCTCCAGGGAAAGAAACCGCTTTTCGATGTTGAATTTGTCGGCGAAGGCCGAAAGCCGATCGGGATCGGTGTCGACGGCGCCAACCACTGTCACGCCATCGATGAGGGGGAAGCGGGCGAGCTGGTTTTTCGCCATCACGCCCGTGCCAAGAACGAGTAATCGCATGGATGCTCCTCAGCGGTAACCGGCTTCGCCGGCTTGGTGTAGTTTCGGGCCGCGTTCGACGATCGGCTCCAGTGCTTTTTCTACCGGCACATTTGGAGCGTCGGTGATACCCGTCAACGAGCCCTCAGGGTTATAGGCCCACTTCACGCCGTTGATCAGCACCTTCTGGACATTGACGTCGTGATAGGTCGGATAGGTCTCGTGGCCGGGGCGGAAATAGAAGATGTTGCCGGCGCCACGGCGCCAGGTCAGGCCCGAGCGGAACACTTCGCCGCCCTGGAACCAGGAGATGAACACCGTTTCGAGCGGTTCCGGCACCGAAAACTGCTCGCCGTACATTTCTTCGTTCTCGAGTTCGAAATGTTCGCCGATGCCGGCGGCGATCGGATGGCGCTGATTGATCGTCCACAGACGCTCGCGCTCACCCGCCTCGCGCCATTTCAGCGCGCAGGGTGTGCCCATCAACCGCTTGAAGATCTTGGAGAAATGGCCGGAATGCAGCACGAGTAGCCCCATGCCTTCCCAGACGCGCTTGGCGACACGCTCGACGACGACGTCGGAGACCGCGCCGTGATCCTTGTGGCCCCACCAGGTCAAGACATCGGTTTCGGCAAGGCGGGCTTCGCTGAGGCCGTGTTCCGGCTCCTGCAGCGTCGCCGTCGTCGCCGAGATGCTGGGGTCGGCATTCAAAGCGTTGGCGATCGTCGTGTGCATGCCTTCGGGATAGATGCCCCGGACGATGGCATTGGTATTCTCGTGGATATTCTCTCCCCAGACGACGGTGCGAATGGCCATGATGTGCTCCTGTAGAAACCTGGAAGTATCGATAGGCGGGAAGGCAGGATTCAAAGCGCTTTGGAAAACGGCGCTGGCTGCGCCTCGTCTCCTCCACGTCCAAGGAACACATAGACCTTTGTCAGTATTTTGACAAAGGGGAAAATTTGTCGGACGAAGGCGGAAAATCCGCCTGGAAATACCACAGCAATATCAATGTGAAACGGATTTCGAGAAGAGATTGACGACCATAACGCCTGTTACGATCAGCCCGAGCCCGACGATGGCCGGCAGGTCGAGGCGCTGCTTGAAGAAGACCAGACCGACCGAGGAAATCAGCACGATTCCCAAAGCGCTCCAAATCGCATAGGCGATGCCGACCGGGATGCTCTTCAGCGTCAGCGACAGGCAATAGAAGGCGGCCGCATAACAGGCGACGACGAGTGCCGTCGGCCCGATGCGGGTGAACTGCTGCGACAGTTGCAGCGCGGTCGTGCCGATGACCTCGAGCACGATGGCTGCAAACAGCAGCCCGTAGACGGCAGCTTGGCTCATGGCGAATTCCTTTCGGACTACTTGCCGGTCAGTTCGACAAGGCGATCGATGAGATCCCGCCTCAGAACGCCGTTGATATCATGGCTTTCTAACGTATCTGCGAACCAAAGTCCGTCGGCGGCGAAACGCACGACCTGCGCATCGAGGGAGGAGTCGGTGCCGATATACTCCTCCGCCCGTGCCTGCACCCATTGGCGCCAGCGAAGACGCAGCCGGGGTTCGGCCAGAAGCGCGATCGTCACCTGCGTCCAACCCCTGGAATCGTCGGGACGATCCTTGAGACCGGCTACCGCCCTGAGATAGGCGCGGGTAAAGCGGCCCTGCGGCTGCGGATCGCCGCGCATCAGTTCCTCAATATCAGCGTCGAACTTTTCGAGCAGGCTCTCGAACAGGGCATCGAGCAGCGCATTCTTCGTCGGAAAATGATGCAGCAGCCCGCCCTTGCTGACGCTGGAGGCAGCCGACACCGCATCGAGCGTGACCGCGGCCATGCCTTCGCTGGCAGCAAGGCGGGCGGCGACCTCCAGCAATTGCTGGCGCACGAGAGCGGGCTGTTTCTTGCGATGATGAGCGTTCGACATGCAGATTAAAAGATACCGTCCGGACGGTTTTGTCAAGAGGAATCGATTGGAACCCCTGCGATACCGGGATTATGCGCGAAATGCCGCGGCACCTTGATGACGGTTGCGATCGTTTTCCCAGAGGTGCATGTAGAGGCGGGGACAGATGTATTCAGGGATGGTTTCGTGACGGAGAAAGTCACCACACTTTACGAGGCGATCGGCGGCGATCCCATCGTGCGGGCGCTGACGCACCGCTTCTACGAACTGATGGACAGGCTGCCGGAGGCGAGGAACGTGCGCGCCGTGCATCCGCCGAGCCTTCAGGGCAGCGAAGAGAAATTCTACGAATATATGACCGGATATCTCGGCGGTCCGCCGCTTTATACCGACAAGCGCGGCCATCCGCGCCTGCGCAGCCGCCATTTCGTCGCCGAGATCGGCCCTGTCGAGCGCGATGAGTGGCTGCTCTGCTTCCGCCGTGCCATGGATGAAACCATTGCCAGCCAGGCGCTGCGCGATCTCATCTGGGCGCCGGTCGAACGGCTCGCCTATCACATGCAGAACAAGGCCCCTGACGATAAGGCCCTCTGACTATAAGGCCCTCTGACTATAAGGCCATCTGGCGATAAGGATTGACCATGAGCTTGAACGCGCGTCTGGAGCCGGTGCTCTATCTCTTTGCCGGCCTGTTCGGCGTCGCCGGCGTGGGGCTCGCCGCCCTTGCCGCCCATGGCGGCGGCGAAGCCAATCTTGCGGCATCTGCATCCGCCATGTGCCTTGCCCACGCCCCGGCCCTGCTGGCATTGGCTCTCGGCAACGCCAGGCTCAGAACCGCCTGGCTGGCCGGTTTTCTGATGATTGTCGGAACGCTGCTTTTTGCCGGCGATCTCGTCACCTTGCGCTTTACCGGCTCCAGCCTCTTCCCCTATGCCGCACCGACCGGCGGCTGGGCGATGATGCTTGGCTGGCTGGCCGTTGCCGCGGGCGCTGTCTTCCGGGTTAAGGCTTGAGAGAGTTTTTGCTGACTGCTCACGTCTTCTCCTCCTTCATTCCTGTGCCTGTCACAGGAATGAGGGTGTGCGTGGGGCCATGCTGAAGACAGAATCAAGATTTCGCTAAGAGCTAAATCACGCCGCACCAACTGCAATCAAACGCCATCAACCACATTGAAGCCTTCGAAAACCGGCGGCCCCTTGTAGATCGCCTTGTGATCGCCGGCATTGCGGTGCGCCGCGCGAAAACTTTCGGACTTCGTCCAGTTCTGAAAATCCGCTTCGCTTTTCCAGACCGTGTGCGAGGAATAGAGCGTATAGCCCTCCTCTTCGTTGACCTTGCCGCGCAGCAGCCGGAATTCGACGAAACCGGGCACCTCCGGCAGGCTGGAATCGCGGTTGCGCCAGACCGTCTCCAAATCACCTTCGCTTCCGGTTGCGACCTTGAAGCGGTTCATTGCGATATACATGGAATCTCCCTACGCCTGCCTCTTGCCCGCCCTTGCGGAACGCGAGGGAAAAGCGAGGATATTATTACCGTTTGCCGCCGCTTGGCCAAGCGGTCTTGTTGCGGCTTCTCCGGGCATACGCGCTTCCCAGGTCGGGAACAGCGTCACATTCTGGTGGATATTCTGGCGTTCGGCATGCTGCCGGAAAAGTGCGTAGAGCTCGGGCACGAGGCCCTCGCCGGTCTGCGCGGCGAGCTTGTGCAGGCCGATCATGGTGAAGCCGTCGGGGCGCTGGTCGTTCATCTTGCATTGTCTCGTTCGTTCATCGTCTGCAGCGCACGCTCCAGGCTGGATTTGCTGCCGTTGCGAAGCGGGATGAAGGCCTTGCCGAACTTCTTGCAGCCGGTCTTCACCCGCAGGCAGGCATCGTGGCTGATACAGTCGATCGGGCAGAACACGCAGTCGACCGAGGGAAGAACGGTATCGATGCGGGAAACCGCTTCGCGCAAGCCGCCGTCGTGATGAATGAGCTCGGCGCCGAAATTGCTGCAGATCTGGCGAAGATGCGCCACCTGGCAGTCGCGGCCGCCGACATAGAGGAAACTGCGGCCATCCAGTTTGGATCGCCCGGTGGATGCCTGAGCAGCGTCCTCGCCCGCGCTGTCGCGGACCTCCCGGTTCGAACCCTTCTTGCCCTTGCGAGCCATATACCACCCGTTCACTCGTTGATCGTCACACGATTCCTGCGTGTGCGGGTGGACCTTATTAAACTTGATTTTTAGAGTAAAGTATAAAGTTGATTATTTTTATCATATTTATCGAGCCGTGACTTGAACCTCTTGGGTAAAGGTCCAACTCGGCTTACCCCACTCAGGGGGTAAGGGTGGAAACGGCGCCGCACGGCGTACGCCATCGACAGCAGCCTTATCCAAGTCTGCAATTCCTGAACTGCCGGCGACGGAGACAGCCGCCAACCTGCCCGTTCCATCAATCGTCAATTTGAGACGCACAGACATGGCGCCGCCCATCCTCTTGTATTCGTCGGGCACCCGAATTGCACGGCGAATACGCTTCTGCACTTTGCCGGGATAATTGGCCACCGCCGCGCTTCCTGTGCCGTCGCCTCTGCCAGCTGTTGTCGACATGCCGTCAAACTGTGGCGCCTCCTGTGCACCAGTAGCAACGCCCCTCGTCGAGTCCCGGCTATCCGAGCCCTTCTTTCCGCCTGCCGGCTCCACCTTCTTCCGAGGCTGCTTTTTTTCATCCGGTTTCGGCTTCTCAACCTTCGGCTTCGGTTTCGCCTCTGGCTTTTCTTCGGGTTCCGGCGGGACTTCAGCGACCTCGACAGGCTTCACTTCTTCCGGCTGAACTTCGGTCGGCTGCACTGCAGCCGTCGTCACCTGTTCTGGTACCGTGGTCGATACGATATCGGGCACGGGCAGTTCCGGCACCGCCGTTGCCATCGGCTGAGCGACGAAAGTGTCGGCGGGGTTCTGAGAAACAAGCACCTCCGGTTCCGCTGCCACAACTGTCTCGGGCGAAACACGCGTCACCTCCTGGGCAGGCGGCACGGCTTCTACAGGTTCGGCCTCGACTGGTTGAGTCGGCTCTGGCTGTATCTCTGTCGGCTGAAATTCGGTAGTCTCGCTAGTCGACTGAACCGCATCCGGCTTAACCTCCTCTGCGGCAATTTCTTCCGGCTTCACTTCCAGCTCCGGATCACCTGCGGAGGTCTGGTCAACATCGGAATCGCCATACACGATGACGCTAACGGCTTCGCCGGCATCTTCAATCACTTTGTTCGGTGGTTTCGGCATGAACAGAGCAAGAGCCGCCACCAGACCGGCGTGAAAGAAAAACGAACCGATACAAGTCAGCGCCACCCGCCGCCGCACGGGCGCCTTTTCATCCTCCTGCTTTTCTACCATCGCATCCATCGGAGGCGCAGCAACGGGAGCCGCCGGCGCGGCTTCCGGATGGTCGGGAAAAGACGGTATCTGCGCGAAACGCGCATAGTGGACCATCGCCTCGCCGGCCGGCTGCCGTTGCGCATTGCGCAGATCGGAAAGCTCGTGGCCGGGATGCATGCCGGGGATATTGTCGTTCAGGCTGCCGCCAGCGTCCGGCTCCGCGATGAGCACCTGTCTCGATCTGGACTTCGCTGAAATTGCCATTGTGTATGCCTCGGACAGCCTGAAACATGTCCGCCGGAGTTCATCCCCGGCGTATTTTTAGCCCTCGAAGGGAACTGAAATCTGCGAGCGGGTGACCAGACCCTTCATGCATTCGCCGGCAACAGGTCCGTCGCAGACCGGCGTGTCGTTGATGATGATGCGCGTGACCGTCTCGCACTTCACGTTCGGCATATCGAACTGGCGCACGCGCTTCTTGCCCTGCGGCAGATCGCGAAAGTCGAGCACGGTGATGCGGTCGACGGCATTCTTGTCATTGAAGAAGGCGAGCTCGAAGGAGATCTTGTTGATCGGCGCCTGAAGATTGTTCTCGGCGACGAAGGTCATCATGCAGCCCTTCTGCGATGGCGCCAGAGCGTTGAGTTCGATATCCAGCTTGGCGGTTGCCGCATCCTGCGCCTGGCATATGCTTGAAACCGCCATCGCCATGCCAGCCGTAACAGCCGCAAACCTCACCGCCATAATCTTCTCC
This sequence comes from Rhizobium sp. BK112, assembly GCF_014193215.1. NCBI lineage: Bacteria > Pseudomonadati > Pseudomonadota > Alphaproteobacteria > Hyphomicrobiales > Rhizobiaceae > Rhizobium > Rhizobium sp. BK112. The sequence goes on along the minus strand of NZ_JACHYZ010000001.1, from coordinate 156,382 downwards.
GCCATTGTCCCGATATCAGCAATCTCAAAAACTTGACTGCATTAGTCTCCTATTGCGTCTTTAAAAAACTATGAGTAAGAAAGTCAAGTTAATTGTCATCAAAACCGGCGATCCCGATCACCGGCTTCACGGAATTGCCAACCGAAATGATGGTTGAAAAGCCAGATAACTTTAAGCATGTGCCGCTGCAGAGCGAGCCTGCGGCGCAGCACCGGATCGTCGAAAGCCCGGATCTTTTCCGCGGCACGAACGAGATCATGATTCGACATGACGGCGTGGTCTACCGCCTGAAGATCACCCGTCAGGGCAAGCTCATTCTCAATAAGTAGGGTAGGACATGACCGAGCAGACAAGACCGGCGCCAGCCGAAATCCGTGCGTTTCGCGCTGAAAATCCGAAGATGCGCGAGCGCGATATCGCCGCCCAGCTGAAGATATCAGAGGCAGCCCTCGTCGCCGCCGAAACCGGCATCAGCGTCACCCGCATCGACGGCAGCGCACTGAAGCTTCTCGAACGCGTCGCCGGTCTCGGCGAAGTGATGGCGCTGTCGCGCAACGAAAGCGCCGTGCACGAGAAGATCGGCGTCTTCGAAAACATCAAGAGCGGCGCGCAGGCCGCCATCGTTCTCGGCGAGAATATCGACCTGCGCATCTTCCCGAGCCGCTGGGAGCATGGCTTCGCCGTCTCCAAGAAGGATGGCGACCAGGAACGCCTCAGCCTGCAATATTTCGACAAATCAGGCAACGCCGTGCACAAGGTGCATCTGCGCCCAAGCTCGAATGTCGAGGCCTATCACGCCATCGTCGCCGAGTTGAAGCTGGAAGACCAGTCGCAGGAATTTATCGAGGCCGAGACCTCGAATGCCGTCGATGAAACCGCCGAAGTCAGCCGCGACGAGCTGCGCGACAATTGGAGCAAACTCACCGATACACACGAGTTCTTCGGCATGCTGAAGCGCCTGAAGATCGGCCGCCAGGCGGCCGTACGCAGCGTCGGCGACGACTATGCCTGGAAACTCGACAACACAGCGACGGCAGAGATGATGCATGCCTCGGTCAAATCAGGCCTGCCGATCATGTGCTTCGTCGCCAATAACGGCATCGTCCAGATCCATTCCGGCCCGATCTTCAACGTGCAGCCGATGGGTCCGTGGATCAATATCATGGACCCGACCTTCCATCTGCATCTGCGCCAGGATCACATCGCCGAGACCTGGGCCGTGCGCAAGCCGACCAAGGACGGGCACGTCACCTCGCTGGAGGCTTACGATGCAAACGGCGAAATGATCATCCAGTTCTTCGGCAAGCGGCAGGAAGGTTCCGACGAACGCGTCGAGTGGCGCGAGATCATGGAAAACCTGCCGCGGGCAGCAAGCGTGGCCGCATAAGGATCATAGCGATGACGATGCGTAACAATCTGCGCCGGATCCGTGCCTGGGAACTGGCCCTGACGGCAGCCGTCATGGCGCTGCCGTTGATCCCGACGGCGCGGCCGATCGAAGGCTTCGCCTTCGTGCGCGCCGCCCATGGCGAGGAAAAGAAGCTCGACACGTCACGCCTGGTTTCGGTCGGCGGCGACATCACCGAGATCGTCTATGCGCTCGGCGAGGAAAGCCGGCTGATCGCCCGCGACACGACGAGCATCTATCCGGAGGCGGCGTTGAAGCTGCCGAACGTCGGCTACATGCGTGCACTCTCGCCGGAAGGCATCCTCGCCATGAACCCGACGGCGATCATCGCCGTCGAAGGTTCAGGCCCGCAGGAGGCGCTGGCTGTGCTGAAGAATGCCAGCGTACCCTTCGAGACCGTGCCGAGCGCCTTTACCCGCGACGGCATCATCGCCAAGATCGACCGCGTCGGCACGCTGCTTGGCGTGCAGGACAAGGCGAAGGCACTTGAAGAAAAGGTCGCGGCCGATCTCGACGCGGCGATCGCCGATGCCGAAAAGCGCCCGGAGGCCGAACGCAAGCGCGTCCTCTTCATCCTCAGCGCCCAGAACGGCCGGATCATGGCATCGGGCACCGGCACCGCAGCCGACGGCATCGTCAAGCTCGCCGGCGCAGTCAACGCCGTCGGCGCATTCCCAGGCTACAAGCCGCTGACGGACGAGGCGATCATCGAAGCCAAGCCTGACTTCATCCTGATGATGAACCGCGGCGATGGCGCCGGCACCAAGAACGAGGACCTGCTGGCGCAGCCGGCGATCGCGCTGACGCCAGCAGGCGAGAAAAAAGCGATCATCCGGATGGACGGCGTCTACCTGCTCGGCTTCGGTCCGCGCACGGCAGCCGCGGCGCGGGATCTCAACACGGCGATCTACGGGGGCTGATCATGGCCCTGCCGCAAGCCATGGAACGAGGGCGACACGTGTCGATGGCAGACATGCGCGAAATCAGGCCGGCGGGCGACCGGACGCGGCTTGCCTTGCTGGCAATCGTTCTGCTTGCCGCCGGCTCGGTCTTCTCGATGCTGTTTTCGGTGACGACAGGCGCTTCAGATGCCTCGATCCTCGACGTTATCAGCAAGATGGCCGGCTCCGAGACGGCGCTCAGCATGCGTGACCGGATCATCATCTTCGATATCCGCCTGCCCAGGGCGATCCTCGGCTTCCTGATCGGCGCCTCGCTCGCGGTTTCCGGTGCGGTGATGCAGGGCCTGTTCCGCAATCCGCTGGCCGATCCAGGCCTCGTCGGCGTCTCCTCCGGCGCAAGCCTCGGCGCAGTCACCATCATCGTGCTCGGCGGCGGCATCGCAGCCCCGCTCTCAGCCCTTCTCGGCATATACGCTCTGCCGGCGGCCGCCTTCGGCGGCGGTCTCGTCACGACGCTGTTGCTCTACCGGATCGCCACCCGTCACGGCCAGACCTCCGTGGCAACGATGTTGCTTGCCGGCATTGCACTCGGCGCGCTTGCCCTCGCCATGACAGGACTGCTGATCTACATGGCCAACGACCAGCAGTTGCGCGACCTGACCTTCTGGAGCATGGGCTCGCTTGCCGGCGCCACATGGACGAAGATCGCCGCGGCCGGCCCAATCATCCTGTTGTCCTTCACCGCCCTGCCCTTCATGGCGCGCGGCCTCAATGCCATCACGCTCGGCGAGGCGGCCGCCTTTCATATGGGCGTGCCGGTGCAACGGCTGAAAAATGTCGCGATCGTCGGGGTCGCCGCGGCGACCGGCGCGTCCGTCGCCGTCAGCGGCGGCATCGGTTTCGTCGGGATCGTCGTGCCGCATATCCTGCGCATGGCGATCGGCCCGGACCATCGTTTCCTGTTGCCGGCCGCAGCGCTTCTCGGCGGCTCGCTGCTGATCTTCGCGGATGTCCTGGCGCGCACCCTGGTTGCGCCGGCCGAACTGCCGATCGGCATCATCACCGCGGCGGTCGGCGGGCCGTTCTTCCTGTGGATCCTGCTGAGGCAGCGTTCGCGTCTTGCGCTGTGAGCGGATGTTGTGAGTGACGTTCAGATGATCGAAGTTTCCGGCGTCTCCGTGCGCCTTTCCGGCAAGGCCATCATCAGCGACGTTGCCTTCACCGCAAAGGGCGGCGAACTGACGGCGATTGCCGGACCGAACGGCTCCGGCAAGACGACGACGATGAAAGCCATCTCCGGCGAACTTGCCTATGGCGGCTCGGTGCGCATCGGCGGCGACGAGGTCAAGGGGCTGAAACCCTGGCAGCTTGCCGCCATCCGCGGCGTGCTGCCGCAGGCAAGCACCATCTCCTTTCCCTTCACCGTGCGCGAGATCGTCCGCATGGGCCTGACATCAGGCCTCAACCTGCATCCCGACAAGGCCGAGCAGACGGCGGCGGCCGCGCTCGCCTCCGTCGACCTGACCGGCTTCGAAGGCCGTTTCTATCAGGAACTCTCCGGCGGCGAGCAGCAGCGCGTGCAGCTTGCCCGCGTGCTCTGCCAGATCGCCGAGCCCGTCGTCGATGGCAAGCCCTGTTGGCTGCTGCTCGACGAGCCGGTCTCGAGCCTCGACATCAGCCACCAGCTGACCATCATGACGCTCGCCCGCAACTTCTGCCAACGCGGCGGCGGTGTCATCGCCGTCATGCACGATCTCAACCTGACGGCGCTCTTTGCCGACCGCATCGTGCTGATGAAATCCGGCCGCCTCGCCGCCGCCGGCAGCATCGGTAACGTGCTGACCGACGAAACGATGCTGTCGGTGTTCGGCTGCGCGCTGCGGATCAATCAGGTGCCGGCCGACGGCACCCCCTTCGTGCTCGCCCACAGCGCCGTTTCCCGCCCCTGAGCCTGTCTGCACGGAACTTTTGACCGTGCGACACGTTGTCGGCAGTGATCTGGGTCAATGCCGGGCGATATGATTCATGCAACGGACGGTGGTGACCCACGTGCGAAACAGGCGAGCTTGCGCGCGCCCCAGCCAATGGAGACAGCCATGAGCTATTCTATCTTCCAGTCCGGCCGCAGCCGCCGCAACGGCACCTTCCACAATTTGGAATCCGGCATCGAGGAGCAGATCGAAGCGTTGCGCGACGAACTCGCGGAACTGACCCGCCTCGTTGGCAAGAGCTCACGCCACCAGGGCGACAAAATCCGCGGCCAGGCCAGCGCCGGCTATGAGGAACTGCTCGGCCGGAGCGAGGATCTGCTGCGCGAATTGCAGCAGGGCTATGAGCGCGGCGCAACCGAAATGCGCGAGACCGTGCGCAAGCATCCATTGGCAACGATCGGCGCCGCAGCCGCTTTCGGCCTTGCCATCGCCTTCCTCGCCCGGCGCTGAGGAAGCGCGATGCTGTTATCGATCCTCAGCCTGCTGACGGGCGCAAGCGTGCACCGCACCGTTGCACGCGCCAAGCGCAATGGCATCTTCATTGCGCTTGCCGTGCTCTTCCTCCTCACCGCCTACGCGCTGGCCGTCACCGCCGGCGCCATCTGGCTCGCCGGCATCTACGGCCCGGTCGGCGCGGCCCTCTTCCTGGCCGCCTGCGCGCTGCTGATCGCCATCATCGCGCTGGTGGTGATGGCGATCATCAACGCCCGGGAAGCGCGCCGCGCCCGTGAACGCCGCGCGGCACTGGAATCGCTGGCAACGGTCGGGCTCGGCCTCGTCCGCGCCCAGCCGCTCCTGACCGCCGGCGTCCTGGCGGCAATCGTCGCGGCCAATCTGGTGGGCTCGAAGCGCGAGGATTGATTGAGGTGGCAACCCACCTGCTCCTATCCCGCAACTGTCACGAGAATGGAGAGGGGAAAGTATTTCCTCTTCACATTACCAGCGGAAGATTAGGCATGACTCCCACCTCGCTCTCCCTCATTCCTGTGCTTGTCACAGGAATCCAGCTACGGCGCGTTCCGCGCGGTGAATGAACCGACACGGCAGGTGGGAAAAACCTTTCGCGCCCAAGGACTTGGGCGCACTGGATTCCTGTGACGAGCACAGGAATGAGGGACGAACAGTAGTGCGCGTTAGACAACTATCCACCACTTTTGGATACACGCCCTTCTAACACTCCCACGAACGCAAAAAAGCCGGCGCCCGAAGGGGCAGCCGGCCTTCCTCCCAAGTATAACTCTTGTCAGAAGGCAAAGGCCTTCGACGTCAGCGGCGCCGACGTGGCGTCGGGGCCGAAATCCGCCTCGCCTGATATCTGCAGCAATTCCTGCAGTCGCTGGCGGGCCCGGTTGACGCGGCTCTTGATGGTGCCGACGGCGCAGCCGCAGATTTCGGCGGCCTCCTCATAGGAGAAACCCGAGGCGCCGACGAGGATGATCGCTTCGCGTTGGTCCGGCGGCAGCTGGTCGAGCGCCTTTTTGAAGTCCTGCAGATCGAGCGCGCCATATTGCGAGGGATGCATCGCCATCGATTCCGTAAACAGCCCGTCGCTGTCCTGAACCTCGCGGCCGCTCTTGCGCATCTGGCTGTAGAGTTCGTTGCGCAGGATCGTGAAGAGCCAGGCCTTCATATTGGTGCCCATCTCGAAATGATCCTGTTTGGCCCAGGCTTTCATGATGGTGTCCTGGACGAGATCGTCGGCACGGTCGTGCCGTCCGATGAGCGAGATCGCGAAGGCGCGAAGACTGGGGAGTGCCGCCAGCAGTTCCCGCTTGAAGCTGGGTTGCGCTTTATCTTCCATGCGGCGATCCTATTCGGCCATTTTGGCGGAAGCCATCATTTCAGCATGGTCGAGCTTTTCGAGAAGGTCGAGAAAACGATCGGGAATCGCTTCATCCTGTGCGGCCGCATAAAGCGACCGCAACCTGACGCCGATCTGATTGTTCGGGTCCAGGATGTCGCTTGCCCGCAGCTCCAGCTTTCGCTGATCGGCTGCCTCTTTCTTGCGTGTAGTCATCAATTCGTCTTCTCGCCGGTTGTCTGTTAGAGGGGCGTGCAGGGGATCAATCATGATTTCAACCATCGACTCCGAACGTTCCAGTGTCGATGTCGCCAGTATTTGCCGTTGCATGGGTCAAAACGCTACGCCCTTTCATTGTCGGCTGGAATAATGCGGCGCGACAAAAAAAGTTCCTCCCGTTCCGGAACTTTTTTAGCAAGGCGACGTTAACCGCTCATTGAAGCCAATGCCGGCCTGTATGCAGGAGCCATTAATGACACTTTCTACTCGAATTGCGCCGCACCTTCCTTATCTGCGCCGCTATTCCCGCGCCCTCACCGGCACCCAGACTTCGGGCGACGCCTATGTCGCCGCCGTCCTCGAAGCCATCATCGCCGATCTGTCGATTTTCCCGGATACGGCGAACGACCGGGTCGCACTCTACAAACTGTTTACGCAACTGTTTGGTTCCACCGCAGTCCAGATTCCAGAGCCGACTTCGCCCTATGCCTGGGAGCAACGCGCCACACTGAACCTTTCCAAGGTTTCGCCTCGTGCCCGTCAGGCCTTTTTGCTCGCCTCCGTGGAAAATTTTCGCGTCGCCGAAATCGCCGATATCCTGGAAACCGAGGAACAGGACGTCATGCATCTGCTCGACGTGGCCTCGCAGGAAATTTCCCGTCAGGTCGCCACCGATATCATGATCATCGAGGACGAGCCGCTGATCGCCATGGATATTGAGCAGATGGTCGAAAGCCTCGGCCATCGCGTCACCGGCATCGCCCGCACGCATGCCGAAGCCGTCGCGCTCTACAATAAGACCAAGCCGAGCATGGTGCTGGCCGACATCCAGCTTGCCGACGGCAGTTCCGGTATCGACGCAGTCAACGACATCCTGAAGACGTCGAGCGTGCCGGTGATCTTCATCACCGCTTTCCCTGAACGGCTTCTGACCGGCGAGCGCCCTGAGCCGACTTTCCTTGTCACCAAGCCCTTCAATCCGGACATGGTCAAGGCACTGATCAGCCAAGCTCTTTTCTTCAACGAATCGACCAGAGTGGCCGCCTGAGACGCAATTTTCCGGACTTCGGAACCAAATCGCCAAAGCATGCGTTCCGGTGCTACCGGGACTCCGGTGGCTTTAACGGTTTTTGCAGCGCTTTGTTCTAGAGTTGACAGGCGGTGTCTGGAAGGGCGCTCCCTTCAGCGACGTTCAAGATGTCACAAGGAAAGGCGGTCGAGTGAATACGACTGAACCATTGTCCGGCGTGCCTTTCACCTTCGAAGGCAAAGCCGCAATGATGGAACGCGCGCTCGGCAGCGCCGGGATTTCAATCCTCTGCCAAGACGCCCGGCTGTCGATCTTCTACGCCGAAAATCTGCCGCCGCATTTTGCAGCGCTCTTTATGCCCGGCAACAGCGACGCTGCCCTTTTCGGCGACGCCCATGGGCGATATCTGACAGCGCTGAAACACAAGGTGCTGGAAACCGGGATCCCCAACAATGCCGAGGTCGAGATCGACGTCGACGGCGAAAGGCGTACCTATGAACTGAAGATCCAGCGCACCGGTGAACGCGGCGCGCACGGACTTCTCTCCGTCATGGCCGAAGTGACCGAAAGCCGGCACCGCGAAAAAGTGCTGAAATCGCTGCTGCGCGAACTCTCACACCGCTCGAAGAACCTTCTCGCCATCATCCAGGGGATTGCCACGCAGACCGCGCGCAACACGCTGTCTCTCGACACCTTCCTCCTCAAATTCCGCGGACGGCTGCAATCGCTTTCCAACTCGCAGGATCTGATTACCGATTCGAGCTGGCGCGGCGCCTATCTCTTCGAACTCGCCGAAAAGCAGTTCGCCCCCTATTGGCCGGAAACATCAGGCTCCATGCCGATCTATGGCATCAATGCGCATCTGACGCCGAATGCCGCCGTGCATCTCGGGCTCGCCCTCCACGAACTCATCGTCAACTCCGCCTCCTACGGCGCGATATCAGGCGGCGCCGCCTCGATCACGCTGAATTGCCGCGAAGCCGCAATCGGCGACAGGAAGGCGATCGAAGTCGCTTGGGCGGAGGTGCTTCATGATCAGTCGGAAGTCCACGAATTCAGCGACAACAGCTTCGGCCGCACCGTGCTGGAGCGGGTCGTGCCTTCGTCGGTCAATGGCAAGGCGGAGCTGAAACTCGTTCCCGGCCGCATCGAGTATCGCCTGACCATTCCGGAAACCGAATTCGAGATCTTCAAACGCGTGTGAAAGCCTGGAAATAGGCGCCAAACGGAAAAACAGCCGGTGCGAGGGCGGCGCACCGGCTGTCTTCACTCACCGGGAGGGGACCGTGAGTACGTCCGGATAGTGGGTTGGGGGCGCGCATGTTGGGTCGATGCGATCACCATCCGGATATCGCAATAACGGCGACATCAAACTTTGGTTCCCTCCGATCGGAAAAAAATTCGACTTTTTTGAATCTTTTTTCCGATGCCCTTGGCGCGGGGCGCGTCCAGCCATTTCACGAATGCGGACCAGATAAATTCTTCCAATAAAAACAATTGATTACTTGGCATCCAGCAAGAGAAAACCGTCAAAATTTTACCGTTTGATAAATTTTTAAACCTGAGTTACGCTTTCCCTCACAGGCCGTTTACCAATAATGAGGGAACTTCAATGGAACGACTGGAAACTGGGATTCATGCTGGCCGGCTTTCGCCCGCCGAGTATGAGGCTAATTTTTCCGATCTGCATCCGCGCCTCGACAATCACGAGGCGCTGGTCGCCGCCGACCGCTGTTATTTCTGTTATGACGCGCCGTGCATGACGGCCTGTCCCACCTCGATCGACATTCCGCTGTTCATCCGCCAGATTTCGACGGGCAATCCGATCGGCTCGGCAAAGACGATCTTCGATCAGAACATCCTTGGCGGCATGTGCGCCCGCGTCTGTCCCACCGAAGAACTCTGCGAACAGGCCTGTGTGCGCAACACGGCCGAAGAGCGGCCCGTCGAGATCGGCCGCCTGCAGCGTTATGCGACAGATGCCGCCATGCAGGCCGGCAAGCAGTTCTATGCCAGGGCCGAACCGACCGGAAAGACGATCGCCGTCGTCGGCGCAGGCCCAGCCGGCCTTGCCGCCGCCCATCGCCTGGCCGTGAAAGGCCATTCCGTCGTCATCTATGATGCCAGGGAAAAATCCGGCGGCCTCAACGAATACGGCATCGCCACCTATAAGACGGTCGACGATTTCGCCCAGAAGGAAGTCGACTACATCCTCTCGATCGGCGGCATCGAGGTCCGGCATGGGCAGCTTCTCGGCCGCAATTTCTCGCTTGCCGATCTGCAGGCCCAATATGACGGCGTCTTCCTCGGTATCGGCCTTGCCGGCGTCAACGCGCTGCGCATCGAGGGCGAGAACCTCGCAGGCGTCGACGACGCCGTCGATTTCATCGCGGCACTGCGTCAGGCTGAAAACAAGAGCGAAATCGCCGTCGGCCGCCGCGTCGTCGTCCTTGGCGGCGGCATGACGGCGATCGACGCTGCCGTGCAGGCGAAGCTGCTTGGCGCCGAGGAGGTGACGATCTGTTACCGCCGTGGCAAGGAACACATGAACGCTTCGGAATTCGAGCAGGATCTGGCAAGCTCCAAGGGCGTCATCATCCGCCACTGGCTGGCGCCGAAATCGATCCTGTCGCAGGACGGCAAAGTCGCCGCCATCGAAGTGGAATATACCAAGCTTCTCGAAGGCCGCCTGGTCGGCACCGGCGAAACCGGCGTCATTGCCGCCGACCAGATCTTCAAGGCGATCGGCCAGACGTTTGACGCCTCCGGTCTCGGTTCGCTGCGCATGGAAAGCGGCCGCATCGCCGTCGATGGCGAAGGCCATACCTCGCTCGACGGCGTCTGGGCCGGTGGTGACTGCGTCTTCGGCGGCGACGACCTCACGGTTTCCGCCGTCGCCCACGGTCGCGACGCGGCTGAATCCATCCACCGCACCCTCACCGCGGCCGCCGCTCCGGCTGTCGCGGTTGCATGAAGGGGAGAATGAACAATGGCTGATCTCCGCAATAATTTCGTCGGCATCAAGTCCCCGAACCCGTTCTGGCTGGCGTCGGCGCCGCCGACCGACAAGGCCTACAACGTCGAGCGTGCCTTCAAGGCCGGTTGGGGCGGCGTGGTCTGGAAGACGCTGGGCGAGGAAGGCCCGCCTGTCGTTAACGTCAACGGCCCGCGCTACGGCGCGATCTGGGGCGCCGACCGCCGCCTGCTGGGGCTGAACAATATCGAGCTCATCACCGACCGCGACCTCTATACCAACCTGCGGGAAATGAAGCAGGTGAAGATGAACTGGCCGGACCGGGCGCTGATCGCCTCGATCATGGTACCCTGCGAGGAGCAGGCCTGGAAGGCGATCCTGCCGCTGGTCGAAGAGACCGGCGCCGACGGCATCGAGCTCAATTTCGGCTGTCCGCACGGCATGTCCGAGCGCGGCATGGGTTCCGCGGTCGGCCAGGTGCCGGAATATATCGAAATGGTCGTGCGCTGGTGCAAGCAGTACACCCGAATGCCCGTCATCACCAAGCTGACGCCCAACATCACCGATGTCCGCCGCCCCGCCCGCGCCGCCAAGGCGGGCGGCACCGATGCCGTCTCGCTGATCAACACGATCAATTCGATCGTCTCCGTCGATCTCGACAACTTCGCCCCCAACCCGACGGTTGGCGGCAAGGGCAGCCACGGCGGTTATTGCGGCCCGGCGGTCAAGCCGATCGCGCTCAACATGGTGGCCGAGATCGCCCGTGATCCCGAAACCTACGGCCTGCCGATCTCAGGCATCGGCGGCATCACCACCTGGCGGGACGCGGCCGAATTCCTCGTTCTCGGCGCCGGCAACGTCCAGGTCTGCACAGCGGCGATGACCTACGGCTTCAAGATCGTCCAGGAGATGATCACGGGCCTCTCCGACTGGATGGACGAAAAAGGCCACCGCAACCTCGACGACATTACCGGCCGCGCCGTGCCCAACGTCACCGACTGGCAGTATCTGAACCTCAACTACATCGCCAAGGCCAAGATCGACCAGGACGCCTGCATCAAGTGCGGCCGCTGCTACATCGCATGCGAGGATACCTCGCACCAGGCAATCACCAACTTCGTCAACGGCGCTCGTCATTTCGAGGTGATGGACGAGGAATGCGTCGGCTGCAATCTCTGCGTCAGCGTCTGCCCGGTCGAGAACTGCATCACCATGGAGCAGCTTCCCGCCGGCACCCTCGACAAGCGCACCGGCCGCGTCGTCGACCCGAACTATGCCAACTGGACGACGCACCCGAACAACCCGATGGCACGCCAGGCGGCGGAATAGGGATTTGCAACGCCGCGGAAATCCGCGGCGTTGCAGTCTTGCCAGTAACGTTCGAAGCCTCGGGCCAATTTAACCGCCGAACGACTTCCGATAGGCATTGGGGCTCGTCCCGAGCCGCCTGCGGAAATGATGCCGCATCGTCGCCAGTGTTCCAAAGCCGCTGGCGACGGCGATATCGTCGAGCGAAACGGCAAGTTCCCTCTCCAGCAGATCGCGGGCATGGCGCAGCCGCTCCGTCAGCAGCCATTCGCCGACGCTGAGACCCGTCGTCGCTTCGAAGCGCCGCTGAAAGGTGCGCATGCTCATACCGGCTCTTTTGGCAAGCAGGCTGATCGGCTGGTCCTCGGAAAGGCTTTCGCGCATCCATTCGATCAGCGGCCCCAAGCGGATGCCCTCGCGCTCCTCGGGAACCGGCGCGCGAATGAATTGCGCCTGTCCGCCTTCGCGATGCGGTGGCACGACCAGCCGGCGGGCGACGCTGTTTGCCGCCTCCGAACCGAAATCGCCGCGCACCACATGCAGGCAGAGATCGATGCCGGCAGCACTGCCTGCCGCCGTCAGCAGGCTGCCTTCGTCCATGTAGAGAACGTCGGCATCGAGCGTGATGTCGGGATAACGCGCGGCAATCGTGGCGACATAGCGCCAATGTGTCGTCGCCCTGCGGTTGGCAAGCAGTCCCGATCCGGCAAGAACTGCAACGCCCGAGCAGAGCGACATGATGCGCGCGCCGCGCTGATGCGCTGCCGTCAGTGCTCTCGCGAGGGGTGCCGGCACCGGCGCATCAATCGCCCGCCAGCCGGGCACGACGATCAGATCCGCCTCATCGAGCACCTCCAGGCCCTTGTCGACGGCGACCGTCAGCCCTCCGGCGGCGCGAAGCGGCCCCGGTTCGATGCCGCAGACCGAGAAGCGATACCAATCCTCCCCCATCTCCGGGCGTGGCAGGCCGAAGACCTCATAGACGATGCCGAATTCGAAAGTGCAGAGCCCGTCATAGGCAAGCGCTGCGACCAGCGGTCCTTTCGTCTGCTGCGGCGAGGAGTTTGGCATGATCTTTACGCTGTCAGTCATGATGGCCAATTTCGCAGAGCTTTAGCATCGGCGATACCAGGCTGCAATTCGAACCAAAAAGGAAATCGCAAATGCCAAGCCCCGTCGCAGACATCCCCGCCGCCGCTGCTGATATCGCCGCTGCCCATTTTGCCGCCAAGCTTGCCTTCGAGACCGATTGCTCCGACGTCCACGCAGCCTTTGCATCTGGCAAGGTCGATTTCGTTCTTCTCGACGTACGCTCGCCGACGCTCTTTGCACAGTCCCACATTCCCGGCGCCATCAACCTGCCGCATGGAAAGATGACGGCGCACCGCATGTCGGCCTGGCCCTCCGACACGCTCTTCGTCGTCTATTGCGCCGGCCCGCATTGCAACGGCGCTGACAAGGCCGCACTTCGCCTCTCCCGCCTCGGCCTGTCCGTGAAACTGATGATCGGCGGCATGACCGGCTGGGCCGATGAACGCTTCACCTTCGAACAAGGCGTTCCAGCCGCGGCCTGAGCGGCCTCCCTTCTCCGCCGGCAGCGCCGCGCGTCTTTTCAGATGCCCGGCGCTGTCGCCCTTTGAATGGCCGCATAACTTAATCGAACGGAAGATCGCGACCGTCAGAACTCGACGACCACCTTGCCAAAGGGCCCGCGATAGAGATGATCGAGCGCCTGCGGGAATTCGTCGAAGGCATAGCGCTTGTCGATCACGGGCTTCAGCCCGTTCTGGTCGACTGCCCGCACCAGGTCTTCCAGCGCGCGGCGATGGCCGACGGAAATGCCCTGCACGACAGGCGCCTTGAGCAGCAGCGGAGCGGCCTGGCCGGAGACTTCGAAGCCTTCGAGCACGCCGATCACGGAAATGCGGCCATTGATCGCCACCGCTTTCAGTGCCAGGTCGAGATGCGGGCCGCCGACGATCTCAAGCACGTGGTCGGCGCCATAGCCGCCGGTCAGTTGGTAGAGTTGCTCAACCCAGTCGCCCTCGCGGCGGTTGATCGCGTGATCGGCGCCGAGAGCAACGGCGCGCTCGAGCTTCTCCGCGCTGCCTGAGGTGATGAAGACCTCGGCGCCGTGCGCCTTGGCGATCTGCAGGCCGAAAAGCGCCACGCCGCCGGTGCCTTGCACCAGCACCTTGTCACCGGCCTTCAGACCGCCGCGTTCGATCAAGGCGAACCAGGCAGTCAGCCCGGCGCAGGGCAAGGTGCTCGCCTGTGCTGCATCGAGCGTATCGGGTGCGCGCGAATACCATTCCTCCGACAGAACGGTGTATTGGGAAAGGACGCCGGGATAGACGCCGCCGCGTGTCTTGTAAGGCGGCGTGCGGGCATCGCCCAACCCGCGTCCGTCGATCCAGTCGGGCGAAAAGGTCGAAATGACCCGGTCGCCCGGCTTGAAACGGGTGACCTCAGGCCCGACCGTCTCCACGACCCCCGCCATATCGGAGGCCGGCACGAAGGGAAATTGCAGCGGCAATCCCATACCGCTCTCCATCACCAGCCGGTCGCGGAAATTGAGCGAGACGGCTTCCGTCCGGACCAGGATCCTGTTTCCCGAAACCGGTTCGAGCCTCCGCTCGCCGACCGTGAGATTGTGCTCCGATCCAACCGCATCGATCTGCCATTGCCGTGTTGTCTGCATTGTCTTGCTCCTTGTCCATTGCAGGGAGCGAAAACATATCGTTGAATATTTTGCGCCAGTTGCGATATTAATTCGCCAGAATGGTTCCAAAGAGGAAACAAATGGAACAGCTGAAGGGGATCTCGATTTTTGTCGAAGCCGTCGAGGCAGGCGGCTTTTCGGCTGCCGCCGAGCGGCTCCACCTCACGCGCTCGGCCGTCGGCAAGACGATCGCACGTCTGGAACAGCGTCTCGGCGTTCGGCTTTTCAACCGCACGACGCGCATGCAGAGCCTGACCGAGGAAGGCCGTTTCTTCTACGAGCGCTGCCTGCGAGCGGTCGAGGAAATCCGCCTCGGGGAAGCCATGCTGGAATCCGGCCGGCGTGATGTGCGCGGCCGGTTGCGCATCTCCATGCCCGTGCTTTTCGGCCGCCATTGCATCGCGCCGATCCTCGCAAGCCTGCTCGATGAACATCCGGATCTCGAACTCGACCTTTCCTTCAGCGACCGGATCGTCGACCTGCTCGAGGACGGCTTCGACCTTGCCATCCGCAACGGACCGCTGAAGGACAATCCGGATCTGATGGCCCGGGCGATCGCCCGCCAGCGCATGACCGTCTGTGCATCGCCCGCCTATCTGGAAAGATATGGCGCGCCGCAGACGATCTCCGATATTCCGCTGCATGAAGGCATCGTTTACAGGCGGGGCGATAACGACAAAGGGTGGATATTCCCCACTGCAGCCGATCCCGGACGGCGGATGCAGCCGAAGGCACGGCTGCGGCTCGACGACCTCGCGTCGATTTCCGATGCCGCCGTCGCCGGGCGCGGCCTGGCCTGGCTGCCTTGCTGGCTGGTACGCGAGCAGGTGCTGGCAGGCCGGCTCATTCAGGTGCTGAAGCACGAACCGGCCAATGTCTTCGATGCCCATGCCATCTGGCTACGCTCCCCGGTCATGCTGCCCAAGGTGAGGCTCGCGATCGACACGCTCGCCGCCAGACTGCCCGCAATGATGGGCTGAACGTTGGGTGCTGATCGCCAATGGTGGATTGCAGCCACCAGCTGGCGAGAAACCTATGTTATTCCTAGCCGTTTCTCTGGAAATAACCCGATGCCGCAGTATATCGCTAGTTCGTCGCCCCTCATAGCGCACGCCATATCACTCGGAACACGGTCAGCATGTCACTTCGCAGCGCCCTCCGCGCACAAACAGCAGATTGCCACGCCGCGGTCGACACTCTCTTCGGCAGTTTCAACCTCTCACGCCCCCAGGATTACAAGGCCTTCCTGCGCGCCCATGCCCAGGTCGTACCATCAGTCGAACATGCGCTTGAGCAAGCCGGAATCGCCCGCCTGCTCCCCGACTGGACGGGACGAAGGCGTGCACACCTGCTCGCTGCCGACATAAGGGCGCTCGACGATCGATTGCCCCCGCTCCTTCCGCAACCGGCATTGCATTGCGACGCGGCGGTCTGGGGGGCTGCCTACGTCCTTGAAGGCTCCAAGCTCGGCGGCGCCCTGCTCGCCAAGGCCATCCCTGATCACTTGCCCGGCAGCTACCTGAGCCCGCAAGGCCCAAAGGACGCCATGCGGCTCTTCATGGATCGTCTTGACGGGAGCAACGTCGACGATCCCGCCGCTGCCATAACCGCTGCCCGCGATGTCTTCGACCTCTTCCTCAAAGCCGGGCAACTCGCGCTGGAAGCGGCCCCGATGGAAGCGGTCCCCACGGAAGCTGTCCAATGAGCGGCACGCACGAACCCGTCGATCTCACCAATTGCGACCGCGAGCCGATACACCAGCTCGGCTCGGTTCAACCCTTCGGTTTTCTCTTGGCGGTATCCTCAGATTGGATTGTCACGCGCGCCTCTACAAATCTGGTGGAGTTCCTCGGTGTTGCGCAGACCGACGCGATCGGCCGTCCCATTGTCTCCCTGATCACCCCTGAAGCACTCCACACGGTCCGCAACAAGCTGACCACGTTGCGCAGCTCCGACGTCGTCGAGCGCATTTTCGGCATTGCTCTGACGCCCGATCAAAACAGGTTCGACGTTGCCGTGCATCTGAACAAAGGTCAGGTCATCATCGAAGGCGAGCGCTGCCAGGAAGACAGGCGCGACGCCGCTTCCCTCTCAATGCGCAGCATGATGTCCCGCCTCGATCACACGGAAACAATGGAGGCTTTTTTCCGCGAAGGAGCAAGACAGGCGCGCGCCCTCACCGGCTTCGATCGGGTCATGGTCTACCGTTTCGACGAAAGCGGTTCCGGCGAAGTCGTGGCGGAAGCCGCCCGGGCCGGGATCGGCTCGTTTCTCGGGCTGCACTACCCGGCTTCCGACATTCCGGTGCAGGCACGCGCGCTTTATCTGCGCAACCTGTTCCGCATCATTGCCGATGTCGACGCCGTCCCGGTCCCGATCCTCCCGCCGCTCGACGAACACGGCCAGCCGCTCGATCTTTCCATGTCGGTCTTGCGTTCGGTCTCGCCGATCCATATCGAATATTTGAAAAACATGGGCGTTGGCGCCTCGCTCTCCATATCGATCGTCGTCGACGGCAGGCTCTGGGGCCTGTTTGCCTGCCATCACTACGGCCCGCGTCTGCCTTCGGCCCAAAGCCGCTCCACTGCCGAACTCTTCGGCCAGATGTTTGCTTCGCGCCTTGAAAGCCGCGAACGGCGGCAGGCTCTCGAATACGAGACCAAGGCGCGCCGCATCGCCGACCGGCTCCTCACCTCCGTGGCGGACAATGCAAGCCTGCTCGACGATCCCGCCTGGCTGATCGAGGCGCTTGCCGACGCCATTCCTGCCGACGGCATCGGCGTCTGGATCAACGGCCGGCTGGCACTTGCCGGCATCGGGCCGGACGAGAGAGGCTTCACAGCCCTCGTCCGCCACCTCAACCGCAATGCCGCCGGCCGCATCTATGCCGTGGACAGGCTCGCAGAAGCCTATCCGGATCTTGAAGTCGACGACGCGGTGGCGGGCATGCTCGCCATCCCCATCTCGCGTTCGCCGCGCGATTATGTCGTGCTTTTCCGTCAGGAATTGGTGCGCACTGTCCGCTGGGGCGGCGACCCGTATAAGCCGGTGGAGTACGGCCCTAACGGCCCGCGGCTGACGCCGCGCAAGAGTTTCGAAGCCTGGTCTGAACTGGTGCGCGGCCGCTCGCTGCCCTTCACCGAAGCCGAGCACCGCGTCGCCGAAACCATCCGCGTTACATTGATCGAGGTGGTGTTGCGCCTCACCGACGAGGTCAGCATGGCGCGCCAGACGGCAAACGAGCGCCAGGAACTGCTGATCGCCGAACTGAACCACCGTGTCCGCAACATATTGAGCCTCATCACCGGTATCGTCCGGCAGTCACAGGCAACCTCCGTCAGCCTTGGCGACTACATCCGCCAGCTCGAGGGCCGCATCCAGTCGCTCGCCCGTGCCCATGATCAGATTACCCGCGACCACTGGGCGCCCGCTTCGCTCCGGCAATTGCTGCTGGCGGAAACTGCCGCCTATCTCGGGAAAAACGCACAACGCATCCGGATGAGCGGCGAGGACGTACTGCTGGAACCGCAGGCATTCTCCACCGCCGCCCTTGTTTTCCATGAGCTGATGACCAACAGCGCCAAATACGGCAGTCTTTCCGGCAACGGCAGCGGCACCGTCGAACTCGGCTGGCGGCGCGACGACGAGGGCAATCTGCACATTGACTGGCACGAAAAGGACGGCCCGCCCGTCATCGAACCCAAACGCCACGGCTTCGGTTCGACCATCATCCGCCGCTCGATTCCCTATGACCTCGGCGGCAAGGCGGAGGTCCGCTACGCCAAGGACGGGCTCGAGGCGGATTTCTGCATTCCGGCGCGACATGTCGTCGGCCCGACGAGCGAACCGTCAAAGCCGGCTCCGGTCGGAGCGGCCGATCGCAAGACGATTGCCGACGCTCAGCCACTCTCCGGCCTGAATGTTCTGCTGGTGGAAAACAACCTGATCATCGCCATGGATGGCGAGGACATCCTGCGCCGGCTCGGCGCCGAGGTGGCAACGGCGCCAAGTGTCACCGAGGCGATGGAAATCCTGGCTGGCCGGTCCTTCGATCTGGCGCTTCTCGATGTCAATCTCGGCGATGAGACGAGTTTCGGGATCGCCGACCGGCTCGCAGCTGACGGCGTGCCCTTCATTTTTGCCACAGGTTATGGGGAAGGCATCGCCCAGGCGAACAGCCATTCGGACGCACCTGTGCTGCAGAAGCCCTATACGATGGAAGGCATGACGGATATTCTTGCCCGGGTGCCGCTTCCTAGGAGAGAGTAAAGGTCACGTCCCGATGGGATCCGGTCGCAGCCCGCCGATGAAGAGCTGCTCCAGAAACCGCGCCGCATCCTCGAAGCGCCCATCGCCGGAATGCTCCTGTCCGAGCACGGCCCGCACCTGGACGTCGAAATCTGCGTAATGCTGCGTCGTCGACCAGATGGAGAAGATCAGATGGTAGGGGTCGCATTTGACGATCTTGCCGGCTTTCGCCCAGGCGCGGATGACCTCCGCCTTCTCGTCGACCAGTTCCTTTAGCGGCCCCTTCAGCTCGTCCTCGATATGCGGCGCGCCCTGCAGCACCTCATTGGCGAAAAGCCGGCTCTCGCGCGGAAAATCGCGGGCCATCTCCAGTTTGCGTCTGATGTAGCTGCGGATTTCCTCCTCGGGATTGCCCTCGGCGTCGAAGGCCCGCAGCGGCTCCAGCCAAGTGTAGAGCACCCGGTCGATCAGCGCCCGGTGCATGGCTTCCTTGGTGCGGAAGTAATAGAGCAGATTGGGTTTCGACATGCCGGCCACTTCGGCGATCTGGTCGATGGTCGAGCCGCGGAAGCCGCTTGCCGAAAACACGTCGAGCGCCGCCTCCAGGATCTGCTCTTCCTTCTCCTCCTGGATTCGCGTCCGCCTTAGGGTTTTCGCTGCTCTCGGTATGGTCACAGGCTGTTATTTCCCCTTGAAATTCAACTTCTTCGCTCAAGTTTTGCCCGGAGACACCTCCTGCCGCTTTGTTGAGCAACTGCCCGTATTTTTATCGGCGATTTTCGTGATTTTCGTCTTGAGCCCGGCGGTGGAAGTTGTAATGTTTACCAATCGGTCAAATTATCCGCCAGATGAAAAACAAAGGCAACTGGCGATTTTCCGGCGCTCGACAAAACCAATAAGAAGCGCAGGAATAGACCACGGGAACAGGCAGGCATGCCCTTTGCATGACTGCCGCAAACAGGTGAGGGCATAGGAAATGGTGGCAGCACCAGGCGAGAACATGCGCGTCAATGGCGACCGTCTCTGGGACAGTCTCATGGACATGGCGAAGATCGGCCCCGGCATCGCCGGCGGCAACAATCGCCAGACGCTGACGGATGCGGATGCGCAAGGCCGCAGCCTCTTCAAGACATGGTGCGACGATGCCGGTCTGACCATGGGGATCGACCGCATGGGCACGATGTTCGCCACCCGCCCCGGCACCGATCCCGATGCCTTGCCGGTCTATGTCGGCTCGCATCTCGACACCCAGCCGACCGGCGGCAAATATGACGGCGTGCTCGGCGTGCTTGCCGCCCTCGAAGTCGTCCGCACCATGAACGACCTCGGCATCAAGACCAAACATCCTGTTGTCGTCACCAACTGGACGAATGAGGAAGGCGCGCGTTTTGCCCCCGCCATGCTGGCGTCGGGCGTCTTCGCCGGCGTGCACAGCCTGGATTTTGCCTATAATCGCAAGGACCCCGAGGGCAATCTGTTCGGCGACGAACTGAAGCGCATCGGCTGGGTCGGCGACGAAGAGGTCGGCGCCCGCAAGATGCATGCCTATTTCGAATATCACATCGAGCAAGGACCGATCCTGGAAGCAGAAGAAAAGCAGATCGGCGTCGTCACCCACTGCCAGGGCCTCTGGTGGCTGGAATTCACGCTGATCGGCAAGGAAGCCCATACCGGCTCGACGCCGATGAACCTGCGTGTCAATGCCGGCCTTGCCATGGCCCGCATTCTGGAAATGGTCCAGAGTGTGGCGATGGGCGAACAGCCGGGCGCCGTCGGCGGTGTCGGCCAGGTGTTCTTCTCGCCGAATTCCCGCAACGTGTTGCCGGGCAAGGTCGTCTTCACCGTCGACATCCGCTCGCCCGACAAGGAGAAGCTCGACCGGATGCGGGCCAAGATCGAGGCGAAGGCGCCCGAGATCACCGATGCGCTCGGCGTCGGCTGTTCCATCGAGGCAATCGGCCACTTCGAGCCGATCACCTTCGATCCGAAACTGGTCACCTCGGTGCGCGATGCCGCCGAGAGGCTCGGCTACAGCCACATGAACATCATCTCCGGCGCCGGCCACGACGCCTGCTGGGCCGCCAAGGTTGCACCTGCGACGATGGTCATGTGCCCGTGCGTGGGTGGTCTCTCTCACAACGAGGCCGAGGAGATTTCCAAGGAATGGGCGACGGCTGGAGCCGACGTGCTGTTCCATGCGGTGGTCGAGACGGCGGAGATCGTGGTGTGATGACGTCAGACTTGCCGACGACTTATCTCGATTATCCTGATGCTTTTAAGTTCTACTTTCAGCAAACTCCCGACGATCTTGCATGGGCTAGTGCCAATGAGACGCCGGTGAACGAAGGTCCGTGGGGCGATGTACCTGGCATGCAGATTTTCTACATTGGCATCAACACGGCAGGCGAGCGGATCAGGCTTCCGCAAATATCGAGCCTTTGGCGCTATAAACCTTCTGGTGTTCAACTGGCCCATTCAGATGACCGCGACCCAGATGCGCCCCACCAGACCTATTATATCTCTGGGCCTGGGACTGGCGTCGTTCGAATCGAGCTCGGCCCCTCCATGCCCGGCATACTGATCAAACGCCCCCAGGGCAGCCAACCCGTACAGTCAACCGGGCTGATCGACGGCAAGGATTTCTACTTTCGCGAAAGCGATGGTTTTTGGTCCTTGTCAATCGGCGGCACCGATGTCGTCGAGCGGCCCGACTGGTATTATGAGGAAGAGCATGACGCGCACGATGAGTTGAGCGAGGCGGACGTCTACAGCCTTATCGCCAAGGGTGCGGAACTCCTTAGAAACGGCACACTGACGATGGCAGTGGAGCCATAAGAGCAACAAGATCGCGGGGAAAAGGAACAGCAGCCATGACCACAGTCATCAAGAACGGCACCATCGTCACCGCCGACCTGACCTACAAGGCGGATGTCAAGATCGATGGCGGCAAGATCGTCGAGATTGGCCCGAACCTCTCCGGCGACGAAACCCTCGACGCCTCCGGCTGTTATATCATGCCGGGCGGCATCGACCCGCACACCCATCTCGAAATGCCCTTCATGGGTACCTATTCCTCTGACGATTTCGAGAGCGGCACGCGCGCGGCCCTTTCCGGCGGCACGACGATGGTGGTCGATTTTGCGCTCCCCGCCCCCGGCCAGTCCCTGCTCGAAGCGCTGACCATGTGGGACAACAAATCGACCCGGGCCAATTGCGATTATTCCTTCCACATGGCGGTTACCTGGTGGAGCGAGCAGGTCTTCAAGGAGATGGAGACCATCGTCCGCGACAAGGGCATCAACACCTTCAAGCACTTCATGGCCTATAAGGGCGCGCTGATGGTGGACGACGACGAGATGTTCGCGTCTTTCCAGCGCTGCGCCGAACTCGGCGCCCTGCCGCTGGTGCATGCCGAAAACGGCGACGTCGTCGCCTCGATGTCGGCAAAGCTGCTGGCCGAAGGCAATAACGGCCCCGAGGCGCATGCCTATTCGCGGCCCGCAGAAGTCGAGGGCGAAGCCACCAACCGCGCCATTATGATCGCCGATATGGCCGGCTGCCCGGTCTATATCGTCCACACCTCCTGCGAACAGGCGCACGAGGCGATCCGCCGCGCCCGCGCCAAAGGCATGCGTGTCTATGGCGAACCGCTGATCCAGCACCTGACGCTCGACGAGAGCGAATATTCCAACCCCGACTGGGATCACGCCGCCCGCCGAGTGATGTCGCCGCCCTTCCGCAGCAAACAGCATCAGGACTCGCTTTGGGCGGGCCTTGCCTCCGGCTCGTTGCAGGTGGTCGCCACCGACCATTGCGCCTTCACCACGGCGCAGAAGCGCTTCGGCGTCGGCGATTTCACCAAGATCCCGAACGGCACCGGCGGCCTCGAAGACCGCATGCCGATGCTCTGGACGCATGGCGTCAACACAGGCCGGTTGACGATGAACGAATTCGTCGCCGTCACCTCGACCAACATCGCCAAGATCCTCAACATCTATCCGAAGAAGGGCGCGATCCTGGTCGGCGCCGATGCCGATATCGTCGTCTGGGATCCGAAACGTTCCAAGACCATCTCGTCCAAGGCCCAGCAGTCGGCGATCGACTACAACGTCTTCGAGGGCAAGGAAGTGACCGGCCTGCCGCGCTACACGCTGACGCGCGGCATCGTCGCGATCGAGGAAAGCACCATCAAGACCCGCGAGGGCCACGGCGAATTCGTCCGGCGCGAGCCGGTGACGGCCGTCAGCAAGGCGCTGTCCACCTGGAAGGAGATCACCTCTCCGCGCAAGGTGGAGCGCAGCGGCATTCCGGCAACCGGCGTATGATGATGGTGCGTAACGATACGGCCATCAACCGGGGACCGACGCCTCCATGCCAATGACCTCACGCCGGCACCAAAGCGTCCAACTCCGGCAGCAGCACGACGCTCTCCTGCTCGTTCGGATCGGTGCGCGCGATGACCGCCGTGCACGGCGTGCTGCTGAGGTTTGCCGGCAGATGCGGCACGCCTGCCGGGATATAGAAAAGTTCGCCGGCATGGACGACGACGTGATGCTCCAGCCGGTCCCCGTACCAGGTATGCGCCTCGCCGGAGAGCATGTAGATCGCCGTCTCGTGCGCCTCATGCAGATGCGCCTTGGCGCGCACGCCGGGTGGGATCGTCAGGAGGTGCATGCAGATGCCCTTGGCGCCGACCGTCTCGGCCGCGACCCCTTCGAAATAGCTGAGACCCTGCTTGCCGTCATAGGCATGATTGGGGCGAACGATGTGGCAGGTGGGCTTTGATGTCACGTCCATCCTCATCCTCCATGGAATGTATCGTCGATAAAACCGGCGATAATGATAACACGCAAACCGCGTTCCCGCGGGGAAAACAAGACTGGTCGCATTGATGCAAGCACCCTCCGTCGTATCCGCCAAGGATCTCTGTCTCACCTACCAGGCGAATGACGGCCCGGTGCGTGCCCTGAGCAATGTCAATCTCGATGTTCGCAAGGGCGATTTCGTCTCTTTCATCGGCCCGTCGGGCTGCGGCAAGACGACCTTCCTGCGTGTCATCGCCGATCTGGAGAAGAGCACCTCGGGCGAGATCTCGATCAATGGCATGACGCCGGAAGAGGCGCGCAAGGCCCGTGCCTACGGCTATGTCTTCCAGGCGCCGGCGCTCTATCCCTGGCGCACCATCGAAAACAACATCGCCCTGCCGCTGGAAATCATGGGATATTCTGGCGCCGACCGGACGAGGCGCATCGCCGAAGCGCTCGATCTCGTCAGTCTTTCCGGCTTCGAGAAGAAATTCCCCTGGCAGCTTTCCGGCGGCATGCAGCAGCGCGCCTCGATCGCCCGCGCGCTCGCCTTCGACGCCGACCTGCTGCTGATGGACGAGCCCTTCGGCGCGCTGGACGAGATCGTCCGCGACCATCTGAACGAAGAGCTGCTGAAGCTCTGGACCCGCACCAACAAGACGATCTGCTTCGTCACCCATTCCATCCCCGAGGCGGTCTACCTCTCGACCAAGATCGTGGTGATGTCGCCGCGTCCGGGCCGCGTGACCGACGTGATCGACTCGACCCTGCCTGCCGAACGCCCGCTCGACATCCGCGACACCCCCGAATTCCTGGAAATCGCCCATCGCGTCCGCGAGGGGCTGAGAACGGGGCATAGCCATGAGGTTTAGCCGGTTGAGTTCGAGGGATGGTTGGGCGTCCGGGGCCAGCAAATGGGGGCAGTCGCTGTGAAACCCGACACCTTCAAAGACAAGATCGTCCCCGTCACCACCATTCTGTTGGCCCTCCTCGTCATCTGGTATGTCGCTGCGGTCCTGATGAACGCGCCGTTCCAGCGCGACATGGACGGCCGCGCCGGCGCCACCCCTACGACCATCGAATTCATCGGCAAGACGCTCGCCCAGCCGAAGCCGATCCTGCCGGCGCCGCATCAGGTGGCGCAGAACGTCTACGAGAACACCTTCCTGCGCAGCCTTTCGAGCAATCGCAGCCTCGTCTATCACAGCTGGGTGACGCTCTCCTCGACCCTGCTCGGCTTCGGTTTCGGCATGCTGCTCGGCATCCTTCTTGCCGTGCTGATCGTGCACAATCGCGCCATGGACCGCTCGCTGATGCCCTGGCTGGTGGCGAGCCAGACCATACCGATCCTTGCGATTGCACCGATGATCGTCATCATCTCCTACAATGTGCTGACCGGCGACAATGCAATTGCGCATCTGCTGAACCTCGATTCCGACACTTCCCGCCTCGTTTCCAAGGCGCTGATCTCCACCTACCTCTCTTTCTTTCCGGTCGCCGTCGGCATGGTGAAGGGGCTGCGTTCGCCCGAAATCATGCATCTCGACCTGATGCGCACCTATTATGCCAGCCCGATGCAGACGTTCTGGAAGCTCCGCGTTCCCGCCTCGATCCCTTTCCTCTTCACCTCGATGAAGGTCGCGATCGCCGCCAGCCTGGTCGGCGCCATCGTCGGCGAGTTGCCGACGGGGGCTGTCGCCGGCATCGGCTCGAAGCTGCTCGCCGGCTCCTATTATAGCCAGACCATCGACATCTGGGCCGCCCTCGTCGCCGGATCGCTGCTGGCCGGTATCCTGGTCGCGATCGTCGGCCTTGCGGCGAAGATCGTCGACCGCACCATGGGCGGGAGGCCGGCATGAGACATCTGAGCTTTTCCTGGCAAGGCGTCGTTGCCCTCCTTCTCTGTCTCGCGGCGCTGACGGCCCTGCCGCTCCTGGCCGATGGCGCGCCGCGCCCCTTCACCGACGGCACGGCAAGCCTCACTTTCACCATCGTCATCGCGGCAGCCCTCCTGTCCTTCGCGCCGCAGCCGCCGGCCTATCGTGCCACCGTCTTGTTTATCGGCGCACATGGCGCCGCCTGGATGCTGCTTTCCGCTCTCTCCGGCAATGACGGCGCGGCCACACGGGCTTTCTTCCTGCTGCTCTTTGCCTGCTGGCTGCTTGCCTGGCGATGCGTCACCGAGCTGTCGAAATTGCAGCCCGTCACCGCCTTCGGCAGATCGACACTCCAACTGCTGATCCCGGCGATCTTCGGCGCCTGGATACTCATCCTCTGGGAGGCGGTTACGCGCGGTGCCGGCGTCCCCTTCATCCTGCTGCCGCCGCCGAGCGCCATCGGCGCGCGCATCATGGCCTCGCTGCCGATCCTCGGCGACGATGTCAGGCAGACGATCTTCAAGGCGGTGCTGATCGGTTACATCGTCGGCTGCCTCAGCGGCTTCGCCGTCGCGGTGCTGGCCGATCGCATCGTCTTCCTGCGCCGCGGCCTGCTGCCGATCGGCAACATGGTGTCGGCTCTGCCGATCATTGGCGTTGCCCCCGTCATGGTCATGTGGTTCGGCTTCGACTGGCCGTCGAAGGCCGCCGTCGTCATCATCATGACCTTTTTCCCGATGCTGGTGAACACCGTCGCCGGCCTTGCCGCCTCCGGCAGCATGGAGCGCGACCTGATGCGCACCTATGCCTCGAGCGACTGGCAGACGCTGCTCAAGCTCAAGCTTCCGGCAGCAATGCCCTTTATTTTCAATGCACTGAAGATCAACTCGACGCTGGCGCTGATTGGTGCCATCGTTGCGGAATTCTTCGGAACGCCGATCGTCGGCATGGGCTTCCGCATCTCCACCGAGATCGGCCGCATGAATGTCGACATGGTCTGGGCGGAAATCGCCGTCGCGGCGCTGGCCGGCTCGATCTTCTATGGTGTCATCGCCCTGACCGAACGGGCGGTGACGTTCTGGCATCCGTCTATCCGTGGTGGCTAGACGCGCGCGGGCTTTGCAAACAGGTCCGGGCATAACTTCAGAGGGTAAGGATAAGAAAATGAGAAAGTTGATGGTTGCAATGATGGCAAGCGCGATGTCGCTTGCAGCAGCCCATGCGATGGCCGCCGACAAGGTGGTGCTGCAGTTGAAATGGGTCACGCAGAGCCAGTTCGGCGGTTATTACGTCGCCAAGGACAAGGGCTTTTACAAGGAAGAAGGCCTCGACGTCGACATCAAGCCGGGCGGCCCCGATATCGCCCCCGAGCAGGTGATCGCCGGCGGCGGCGCCGATGTCATCGTCGACTGGATGGGCGGCGCCCTGGTTGCCCGCGAAAAGGGCGTTCCGCTCGTCAACATCGCCCAGCCCTACCAGAAGTCCGGCCTGGAAATGGTCTGCCGCAAGGACGGCCCGGTCAAGACCGAAGCCGACTTCAAGGGCCACACGCTCGGCGTCTGGTTCTTCGGCAACGAATATCCCTTCTTTGCCTGGATGAACAAGCTCGGCCTGTCCACGGAAGGCGGCCCGAACGGCGTCACCGTGCTGAAGCAGAGCTTCGACGTACAGCCGCTCGTCCAGAAGCAGGCCGACTGCATTTCCGTCATGACCTATAACGAATACTGGCAGGCGATCGATGCCGGCTTCAAGCCGGAAGAACTGACGGTCTTCAACTATACCGAGATGGGCAACGACCTTCTCGAAGACGGCCTCTATGCGATGGAAGACAAGCTGAAGGACCCGGCCTTCAAGGAAAAGATGGTCAAGTTCGTCCGCGCTTCGTTGAAGGGCTGGAAATATGCGACCGAGAATCCCGATGAAGCCGCCGAGATCGTCATGGACAATGGCGGTCAGGACGAAAACCACCAGAAGCGCATGATGGGCGAAGTCGCCAAGCTGGTCGGCGACGGCTCCGGCAAGCTGGATGAAGCGCTCTATGCCCGCACGGCAAAGGCGTTGCTCGACCAGAAGATCATCAGCAAGGAGCCTGCGGGCGCCTGGACGCACGACATTACCGACGCCGCTGCCAAGTAGTTTCGGCAATATTGCGAAGCGAAACGCGCGGAAGATTTCCGCGCGTTTTGTTTTTTCGGCGCAAGACCGGAAAAAACACCTTGCAACTGTCGCATTTATCGGGCGTCAAACGTCATGGGGTAGAAGCGCGATCAATCTTCGTAATGTTGACATAACCTTGCGGTGATTGATTGACGTCGGAATGGTAATTATTATCGCCTCATGGGGAATTGTTTTCTGCCGGACTTGTAGATCGAGCAAATCGATACCACCTACAAGCCGAATTTGCCGGCGAGGGATGAAGACGGCAAAGGATCGGCGGATACCTCTGAGAATGCAGGAAGGGCAGTGGCCTGATCGCGCGCTGAGTGGCAGACGCGCGAGTTCGGCCAACCTTATCATAAGATTGGACGAAGACGCATGGCACGTAAGCCGATTGGAATTCTAGGCGCCTCCACCCTTTTCGCAGCAGCTCTGGCTGCATCAACCGCATTTTCGCAGGAAACGCCGGTCGCAAAACCGCAGCAGAACCTGCCGGCAATCGTCGTCACCAAGGCTGTCAATCGCACTCTCGTCGACCGTGTCATCGGCACGGGAACGATCAAGCCCGTCGAGGAAGTCTATATCCAGCCGCAGGTCGAAGGTCTGTCGATCCGCACGCTGAAAGCCGATGTCGGCGACAAGGTTCAGGCGGAAAGCACGCTGGCGACGCTCAATGACGACGCGCTGGTGCTGGAAAAGAGCCAGATGATGGCGACGAAAGCCAAGGGTCAGGCAAGTCTCGCCCAGCTGCGCGCCCAGCTCATCGAGGCACAGGCCAATGCCGAACAGGCAAGGCAGCAGCAGGCCCGCGCCCAGGAAATGGTCAAGAAGGGCACGGTTTCCACCGCCCAGGTCGAACAGGCCGATGCGACTGCCGCCGCCGCCAATGCCCGCGTTGTCTCCGCCGAACAGGCGATCGAGGTCGCCGAAGCCGATCTCAAGGTCTTCGACAGCCAGATCGCCGATGCCGATCTGAAGCTGGCACGCACCGACGTGAAGACGCCGGTCGCCGGCACGGTCTCGGCGAAAAACGCCAAGGTCGGTGCGATAGCTGCCGGCAACGGCGACCCATTGTTCACCATCATCCGCGACGGTGATGTCGAGCTTGTCGCCGAGGTCGCCGAAAGCGATATCGTCAGGGTCGTGGCCGGCCAGAAGGCGGCAATTTCGCTTTCCGGCAGCCGCGAGAAGCTTTCCGGCGCCATCCGCCTGGTGTCGCCGACCGTCGATCCGGTCACCCGCCTCGGCCTCGTCCATATCTCCATCGACGATGACAGCAAGGCGCGTTCCGGCATGTATGGCAGCGCCGAGATCATCGTCCGCGAGACCGAGGGCGTATCGCTTCCCCTGACCGCCGTGCTGACCGGCAATGAAGGCTCCTCCGCCCGCAAGGTCGAGGATGGCGTGGTGAAATTCGCCAAGATCGAGACCGGCATCCAGGACGGTGCCTATGTCGAGATCGTCGATGGATTGAAGACCGGCGACGAGGTCGTGGCCAAGGCGGGCGCTTATGTCCGTGACGGCGACCACATCACTCCGGTGCGTGAACAGCCCCCGGCTTCCAACTAAAGAGACCATCCGATGAATTTTTCAGCCTGGTCCATTCGAAATCCCATCGCGCCGCTTCTGGCCTTCTGCCTGCTGGTGTTCATCGGCATGCAGTCCTTCAATTCGCTGCCGATCACGCGCTTCCCGAACATCGATGTGCCGCTCGTTTCGATCAGCGTGACCCAGAGCGGCGCCTCACCGGCTGAACTCGAAATGCAGGTGACGAAGGAGATCGAAGACGCGATCGCCTCGATCACCGGCATCGACGAAATCCAGTCGACGGTGACCGACGGCAGCTCGCAGACCAATGTGATGTTCCGGATGGAAGTGCCGACGGAACAGGCCGTACAGGACGTCAAGGACGCGATCGACCGAATCCGCAGCGACCTGCCGGCGACTGCCGAAGCGCCGATCGTCACCAAGGTCGATGTCGAGGGCCAGGCGATCCAGACCTTCGCCGTTTCCTCGCCCGATATGTCGCTGGAAGAACTCTCCTGGTTCGTCGACGATACCGTCAAGCGTGCGCTGCAGGGCCAGGCCGGTATCGGCCGCGTCGATCGCTATGGCGGCGCCGAGCGCGAAGTGCGCATTGAACTCACCCCCGGCAAGCTCGATGCCTATGGCATCACCGCTGCAAGCGTGAACCAGCAGCTGCGTGGCACCAACATCGACCTCGGCTCCGGCCGCGGCCAGGTGGCCGGCAGCGAACAGGCGATCCGTGTTCTGGGCGATGCCCGCAACGTCGCCGAACTCGCCGACACGACGATCGCACTGCCGAACGGCCGCTTCGTCAAACTGTCCGATCTCGGTGTCATCAAGGACACCTATGAAGAGCCGAAATCCTTCTCGCGCTTCAACGCCACGCCGGTTGTCACCTTCGGCGTCTTCCGCTCGAAGGGCGCCAGCGAAGTCAGCGTCGCCGAAACCGTAGCGCAAAGCCTCGACAAGGTGCGGACCGAAAACCCGAACGTGAAGATCGAACTGATCGACGATTCGGTGTATTTCACCTATGGCAATTACGAAGCCGCCATCCATACGCTGCTCGAAGGCGCGCTGCTCGCCGTCATCGTCGTCTTCCTGTTCCTCAGGAACTGGCGCGCGACGCTGATTTCGGCAATCGCCCTTCCGCTGTCTGCGATCCCGACCTTCTGGATCATGGACATGATGGGCTTCTCGCTGAACCTCGTCAGCTTCCTTGCTTTGACGCTCGCGACCGGTATTCTCGTCGACGATGCGATCGTCGAAATCGAAAACATCGCCCGCCACATCAAGATGGGCAAGACGCCCTATCGGGCGGCGATCGAGGCGGCTGATGAAATCGGCCTTGCCGTCATCGCCACCACCTTCACGATCATTGCCGTCTTCGTGCCGGTTTCCTTCATGCCGGGCATTCCGGGCCAGTACTTCATCCAGTTCGGCCTGACGGTCGCCTTCTCCGTCTTCTTCTCGCTGATGGTCGCGCGCCTCATCACCCCGATGATGGCTGCCTATCTCATGCGCGCCGAAGACGGCATGGAAGACCATCACGACAATGACGGCCTGCTGATGCGTGGATACACCCGTCTCATACGCGGCACGACCGGGCGCTGGTATACGCGTTACGCGACGCTGATTGTCGCCTTCGCTTTCCTGGTCGGCTCCGTTTTGCTGCTGATGCAGGTTCCCGGCAGCTTTTTGCCGCCGGAAGATGCCTCGCGCATCGTTCTCTCCGTCGAACTGCCGCCCAATGCACGGCTTGACGATACCGAGAAGACGACGGATGCGATCTACGATCGGGTCAAGGACATCAACGGCGTCGAAAGCGTCTTCGTCCTCGGCGGCGCATCGCCGAAGGGGGATCTCGAACTGCGCCGCGCCACCATCACGCTGGCGCTTCACAAGCTCGACCAATCGCTGATCAAGAAGATGGTCAATGACGGGCTCGGCCATATCCCGGTCATCGGGCCGATGCTGCCGAAGGTGGAAGTCCACGGCCGCGAACGTCCGCAATGGGATATCGAAAAGGAAGTCTTCGCCAAGTTGCGCGACATTCCCGACGTTCATATCCTCAAGCTCAACGACCGCGGCGAACGCGACCTCTCCTTCAACTTCCTCTCCAAGAACGAGAAGGACCTGAACGACGCCGTCGGCATTCTGGAATCCAAGCTTCGCGCTGATCCGCTGCTGGCCAATGTCAGCGCCGACGGCGCCCTGCCCCGCCCGGAACTGCAGGTTTACCCGCGCAAGGACGAGGCCGCCCGCCTCGGCATCACGCCGCAGCAGATCTCCGAGACCATCCGCGTCGCCACCATCGGCGATGTCGATGCGGCCCTTGCCAAGATCTCGCTCGACGATCGCCAGATCCCGATCCGTGTCCAGGCGGCACTCGACATGCGTCGCGACCTTGCGGCGCTGCGGGCACTGAAGATCCAGACCGCCAGCGGCGGCACCGTTCCGCTCGCGAGCGTCGCCAATATCGACTATTCGGAGGGCGTAAGCTCGATCAAGCGCAACAACCGTTACCGCGTCGTCTCGATCGGTTCCGACCTGCCGCAGGGCGTGGCGCTCGACACGGCTTCGGCCCGGTTCCGTGAAATCGTCAAGGAGGCCAATATTCCGGCCACGGTGCACCTTGCCGAAAGCGGCGACACCAAAGTCCAGTCCGAGATGCAGCAGAGCTTCGTCAACGCCATGTTGATGGGCCTCCTGCTGGTGCTGACGGTGCTGATCCTGCTCTTCAAGGACGTGATCCAGCCCTTCACCATCCTGTTCTCACTGCCGCTCGCCATTGGCGGCGTCGCAGCCGGCCTGATCCTCACCAGCAATCCGCTGTCCATGCCCGTCATGATCGGTATCCTGATGCTGATGGGTGTCGTCACCAAGAACGCCATCCTGCTCGTGGATTTCGCCATCGAGATGCGCCACCAGGGCATAGCCCGGGTCGAAGCCATGGTCGAAGCCGGCCGCAAGCGCGCCCGGCCGATCATCATGACCTCGATCGCCATGTCGGCAGGCATGCTGCCTTCCGCGCTCGGTGTCGGCGAAGGCGGCTCCTTCCGGGCGCCGATGGCGATCGCGGTGATCGGCGGCATCATCGTCTCGACGGTGCTCTCGCTCGTCGTCGTGCCCTCCTTCTTCCTGATCATGGACGATCTGTCCCGCCTGCTCGGCTGGGCTTTCGGCCGCCTGGTCGGCCGGAAGGACAATGAGGACCTGCCGCTGTCGCGCGAGGATCTCACCCGCGTCACCCGCGAGAACCGCAGCGAGATCGACTCGCTGGAGGAGCGCCTGACCGCGATCGAAAAGCCGGAAAGCAAGCGCAAGACCGCCAACAGCAACGACACCAACGTGCTCCGCCTGCCGCCCTTCGCGGCGGAATAGTCAAAAAACCCACAAAATGAACGGGCCGGGAGTCAACTCCCGGCCCGTTCATTTTGCCATTCCTTTTTCGCCGTTCTGACCGTCAGAGCCCGCCCTGCTCCCTGAGGAAGCTGACGATCGAGCTGATGCCGTCGCCGCGCTTCATGTCGGAGAAGACGAAGGGGCGGCTCGCACGCATCCGCGTCGCATCCCGGTCCATCACCTCGAGATCGGCGCCGACATAGGGCGCCAGGTCCTTCTTGTTGATGACAAGCAGGTCCGAGCGGGTGATGCCAGGCCCGCCCTTGCGCGGGATTTCCTCGCCCTGGCAGACGGAGATGACATAGATGGTGATATCGGCAAGATCGGGCGAAAAGGTCGCCGCCAGATTGTCGCCGCCGGATTCGATGAAGACGACGTCGAGATCGGGGATCCGCTGGTTGAGGCCGGCGATCGCCTGCAAATTAATCGTCGCATCCTCGCGAATAGCGGTATGTGGGCAGCCGCCGGTCTCGACGCCGACGATGCGGTCGGAAGGCAGTGCCTGCATGCGCACCAGCGCTTCGGCATCCTCGGTCGTATAGATGTCGTTGGTGACGACGGCGACGGAATAATCGTCGCGCATCGCTTTGCAGAGCTTTTCGGTCAGCGCCGTCTTGCCCGAACCGACCGGCCCGCCGATGCCGACACGCAAAGGTCCGTTTCTTGATTTCATGTGCCTTACTCCAATCCAAGCTGATGATAGCGAAGCCGCCCGCC
Organism: Rhizobium sp. BK112; assembly: GCF_014193215.1. Taxonomy (NCBI): domain Bacteria; kingdom Pseudomonadati; phylum Pseudomonadota; class Alphaproteobacteria; order Hyphomicrobiales; family Rhizobiaceae; genus Rhizobium; species Rhizobium sp. BK112. The sequence goes on along the minus strand of NZ_JACHYZ010000001.1, from coordinate 123,294 downwards.
CGCGCCACCGTCAAATGACTTAGAGCGCTTGTTTTTCTTCGAATCACGGAAGCGCTCTATCTCGTTGTTTTCACGCAATTCCGGGCGCAAAACCGCTGCGCACTTTTGCTGGAATTGCTCTAGCCACAGCGATAATTTCGCACCGTCACGAGCGGAACAGCCGCGTCGTCTGCATCTCGTGGCGCAGGCTGGCAATATCGGCCTGCACGGTCGCCGAGCCCAGATCGTCGAGCGTCGAGGCTGCCGCCCGTCGGGCGACCTCCGCGATACATTCTTCAAGACCGGCAAGGATGGCAACGCCATTCCTCTGTCCGGCAACGCCGAGACGGATGCCTGCCGATATCGCCTGCGATGCATAGGCATGCAGGAAGATGGCAAGCGCCTTCTCGGGCTTTATGTCGTGGGCGCCCGTCACCGCCCCGACCGCAATGGGATAAGCGACCTTGTCAGGCAATCGCTCGAACACCTCGTCCGGCCAGGCCCGCGCCGCCGCAAGAAAAGCCTCGCCGAGCAACATCGTTTCCTGATGGCGCTCGCGCGACCCGGCAAGCGCTTCGGCGAGTGCGGCAATCTCGGCAAGGCGCAGGGGCTCTGCCTGGTACCTGTGACTTTCGGCCAGAAGCACGGCATCGTTCCAGACCGACCCATGGCCGATCAGCGTGCCGATCCAGGCCGCAAGCGAGCTCGAATCTGTAACCAGCCCGTCGGACACTGCCCGCTCCAGCCCTCCCGAATAGGCAAAGCTGCCGATCGGAAAGGCCGGCGAGAGCCATGCCGTCAGGCGCAGCAATGCCTGGAGCTCGCGATCACTCGTCATCAAGGCTCAGTCGTGCTTGTGGTCGTGATGTCCATGGTCATGATCCCGTCCATGGTCATGACTATGGTCATGATCATGACCGCGATCGTGGCGGTGCTCATGCTCATGCTCGTAGCCATGTTCGTGATCATGGTCATGGCCGTGATTATGAGCAAGATCGTGATCATGCCCATGCGAATGCCCGCCGTGAGAATGGTAGGCGCCGCGCGCCGGCTGGAACGGCTCGTCGATTTCGAGAACGACGGCGCCGAGTCCCTGCAGCATGGTGCGGATGACATGATCGCGCAGGATGACGATGCGGTCTTCCTCGATCTGCGCAGCAAGATGCCGGTTGCCGAGATGCCAGGCGAGTTCCACGAGATGCGTGCGGTCGCGTCCGCGAACCTCGAAGAGCTTCTCGTCGGCAGCGAGGATCTCGATCAACTCGCCGTCGTCACGTACCAACAGATCGCCATTGGCGAAAAGCACCGCATCCTTGAGATCGAGCATGACCATCTCGCCATTTTCCAGATGCAGCAGCTTGCGGCGCAAATGGCGCAAGTCATGCGGCAGCTTGACCTGGGCGGTCGGATGGGAGGAAGGGGTTCCGGCAGGAAGATAGGAAGTAACGCGCTGCATGGTATGTCCGTTTTCTGAGAGGACGACCATGCAAAATAGCTCTTCCCGATGCAAGCACCAATGGTTTTTCACTCGGATCCATCTTTATATTCCGTAAGCCTGCATCACGTTGTCGCTCTCCAGCCCCCTGCCTTCGACATCGACGCCGTTCTCCGCAAGCCCGTGCCAGGCATGATGCAAACCCTCCCGCTCGTGCACGACGCGATTGCGCCCAAGCGCCTTGGCCAGATAGAGCGCCCGGTCGGCAGAAGCATAGACCTGCTGCTTGTTGCGCTCGGCGACGAGATCGGCCACACCGCCGGAAACGGTAATGCGGATGTCGTGCCCGTCCGCCTTGATGGCGCCGCTTGCGATCCGGGCTCGGACACCTTCGATGCGCTCCATCCGTGCCTCCAGCGGCTCGCCGGAGACGATGACGCCGAACTCCTCCCCACCCAGCCGTGCGACAATGGAAATTTCATCGAAGGTAGATGTGAGCATGCCTGATACTGCGGTAATGACGGCATCGCCGCAAGCATGGCCGAAGCGATCGTTGATCGCCTTGAAGCGGTCGACATCGAAAATCACAAGCGAAGCGTTGCCCTCGGTTTTTTCCAGTGCCTCCGTAAAGGCGCGCCGGTTCAGCAGGCCGGAGAGCGTGTCCGTGCGGCTGAGCTTTTCGAACTCCGCCCGCGACAGCGTCAGCTCATGCAGGGCAAAACCGGCAGCCAGCGACAGCATGCCGGAAACCGTCCCGCCGACGAGCCAGGAAAAAATGGCGCCGAAGCTGATCGCATGCGAGAGTGTCACCGGCAACAGGCCGAAAAAGCCAAGCGGCGGTATCGTCAGCACCATGATGACGCCGGAGAGGACAACGGCAAGAAAGCTCATCTTCAGCGCGAAGACATAGACGTTTCTGCGATGTTGAAAATTGCCAAAATCGGCCTGCAGCGACATCCAGTTTCTCATGAGAATCGACCTTCCTGCCCGGCGTTTCAAGGCATTGATAAGAGCCCAATTGCTGCGGGTGTCTTAATCGACTCGTTAAAATTCGAACGGTTTCAGACGATTCGGTGGACAGAATTTTTCTAGCAGGGGATGCAGCTTTCCAATCCCTGAATCGAACAGCTCAGAGAGACACTTAACTAATTGACATAAAAGCGATTTTCTACGCTGGTCAGTGCCGCTGTTCCAGAATGGTTTAGCTGGGGAAAACATCGGTTTTCCCAGCGATTTTTACAACCAAATGGAGAGTGCGATTCACAATTCACTTTAGGAGTGGGCGAGCTCGGCGGTTGCTTCAATTGTAGACAGAAACAGATAATCGCAATGCTTGTGGAAGCGGGTTCCATAAGCCGGTTCGAAGCCCGGCCGAGCGCAGGGCAGCGGCAGTCCAGGTGTTGCAGCCGAAGAGGGCGTTGAAGTATCCCTTGGCCTCGAAGAACCGGTCGATCTCGCCGTATCCTGCATCCGGGATCGGCACCACCGTGCCTGCGTCGCGGACGAAGCTCTCCGAAATAAAATCGCGCAGCCGCGCCAATTGATCGTCACTGACATCGAATGCCGTAACGGTGGGCTGGGGCTCGGTGATATGACCGGCAAGGTCCACATGCAGCGCCGAACGGTCGATCGTCAGCGCGCGCAGCACCGGCACCGGCTTCAGCTCCGCCCATGTCGGCGTTTCCAGATAGAAGGCACGGCCGCCCCAGCCGATAATGAGCCATTCGGCATTCGGATGGCCAAGCGGAAAACCGGTATCGCCGAGGAAGGAGAAAGCCGCCCGCGTTTCCGCGTCGAGCGGAATGGCAATATCGGTATGGATCGGACCCGACAGCAGGAGAACCCGATGCGTCACCGCCGCCGACGCCTTGCCCGGCGCAATCAGCGGCCTGGGAATGAAGATTCCGCAGGCCGCCAGAAGCACAAGCAGGAAGACGATCCGCAACAGCCAGCGGATGCCTGTTCTCATCAGGGCCGTCCGTCGCACATCGGACGTGGACCTAAAACAGGAAGTAGCGTTGCGCCATTGGCAGCACCGTCGCCGGCTCGCATGTCAGCAATTCGCCGTTCGCCCTCACTTCGTAGGTCTCCGGATCGACCTCGATCTCGGGTGTCAGGTCGTTGTGGATCATCGATGCCTTGGAGATGCCGCCGCGCGTATTCTTCACCGCAACCAGTTGCTTGGCGACGCCGAGCCGGCCCTTCAGGCCGGCGTCGAGCGAGGCCTGGCTGACGAAGGTGACGGAGGAATTGGTGAGGCTCCTGCCGTAGGAAGCAAACATCGGCCGGTAGTGGACCGGCTGCGGCGTCGGGATCGAGGCGTTCGGATCGCCCATCGGCGCGGCCGCGATCGAGCCGCCGAGCAGCACCATGTCGGGCTTCACCCCGAAAAAGGCCGGGTTCCAGAGCACGAGGTCGGCGCGTTTGCCGATCTCGACCGAGCCGATCTCATGGCTGAGACCATGGGCGATCGCCGGATTGATCGTATATTTGGCGATATAACGGCGAACGCGGAAATTGTCGTTGTCACCCTTTTCTTCCTTCAGCCGGCCGCGCTGACGCTTCATCTTGTCGGCCGTCTGCCAGGTGCGGATCGCCACTTCGCCGACGCGGCCCATGGCCTGGCTGTCGGACGAGATGATCGAGAAGGCGCCGATATCATGCAGGATATCTTCCGCCGCGATCGTCTCCTTGCGGATCCGGCTTTCGGCAAAGGCGATATCCTCGGGGATCGATGGCGACAGGTGGTGGCAGACCATCAGCATGTCGAGATGCTCGGCGATGGTGTTGACCGTATACGGCCGCGTCGGATTGGTGGACGAGGGAATGACGTTCGGCTGGCCGCAGATCTTGATAATGTCGGGCGCGTGCCCGCCGCCCGCCCCTTCCGTGTGGAAGGCATGGATGGTGCGGCCCTTGATCGCGCCGATCGTATCCTCGACGAAGCCGCTTTCGTTCAGCGTGTCGGTGTGGATCATCACCTGCACGTCATATTCGTCGGCAACCGACAGGCAGCAGTCGATGGCGCCTGGCGTCGTGCCCCAATCCTCGTGCAGCTTCAGCGAGGTGGCGCCGGCTAGCACCATTTCGGTGAGCGCCCCCGGCAGCGAGGCATTGCCCTTGCCGGCGAAAGCGAGGTTCATCGGGAAGGCGTCGGCCGCTTCGATCATCCGCGCCAGATGCCAGGGACCGGGCGTGCAGGTGGTGGCAAGCGTGCCATGCGCCGGCCCCGTGCCGCCGCCGAGCATGCAGGTCATGCCGCTCATCAGCGCTTCTTCGATCTGCTGCGGCGCGATGAAGTGGATATGGCTGTCCATGCCGCCGGCGGTGATAATCTTGCCTTCGGCGGCGATCGCCTCCGTGCCCGGGCCGACGATGATATTGACGCCAGGCTGCATGTCAGGATTGCCCGCCTTGCCGATCGCGACGATGCGCCCGTCCTTCAGCCCGATATCGGCCTTGTAGATGCCGGAATGATCAACGATCACCGCATTGGTGATGACCGTATCGACCGCGCCATCCGCCCGCGTCACCTGGCTCTGGCCCATGCCGTCACGGATCACCTTGCCGCCGCCGAACTTCACCTCCTCGCCATAGGTGGTGAAATCCTTCTCGATCTCGATGAAAAGCTCCGTATCGGCAAGGCGCACCTTGTCTCCGGTGGTCGGTCCGAACATGCCGGCATAGGCGGCGCGCGAGATCTTGTAGGGCATCCATCAGGCTCCGTGGGAAGAAGAGATAAGGTTTTTTCCGCCGAGCCGGGTGAGGCGGCCGGCGGCAATATAACTATCGACAAGCTGCCTTTCGGCCGCAAAAGGGTGCCATTCCCAGCCGGCATGGCCGAAGCCGGCGAGCGTCACCTCGGCATCGGCATATGTCTCCAGCACCTCGCCGATCACGATCATGCCGCTGCTCGGCACGACATATGGCTGCGGATCAAAAGCCGAAAGCGACACGTCGACGGCCTCGTGGATCGACTTGCCGATGACGACGTGCCTCTTGCCGGCATCGGCACAGAAGGCACTGAACTCATCGGTATAGTCGTCGCAGAAATCGTCGAGTTCCGGATGCGAGACGGCAAGCGGCGCGCGCAGCGCGGCGAATTTTTCCGGATCGCGCACGCTCCAGATCTCGCGCGCCGAAACGACGCCGGGATGGGCGCGCCACTCACGCGAACCGAGCATCGCTTTCGCCGGCCGGCCGGTATTGCAGACCGCGACGGCATCGGTGCGGCTGCCGCCGTCGCCATAGGAGCGACATTCGTTGAAGCGGACGACGAAATCGGCGGCATCGATGATGCCTGCCATCCCTTCTCCGACCTCACCATTGCCGACGATCATGATCTTCCTGATCACCTCAGTTGCTCATCGTGTCTTCGAGCTCTTTTAGCTCTTTCGTGCGTTTGTCCGTGATGTTGGCGAGACATCCGGCGACCAGCATCGGCTCCATCGTGCCGCCGCGGGCCTGAAAGCCGAAGGCGTCACATTCGGCGTCGCGATAATCGATCCAGGCGCGCTGCGCTTTGACCAGCGCCTGCTCCGCGCCCTTCATGTCGCCATCCAGGTCCTTGTCGATCGCCGCCAGGGCGGCGCGGGTCTTCTTGTATTGCGCATTCAGAGCCTTGTCGGCAGCCTCATGGCGCGCCGCCTCGCAGGCCGTCATGTCCGATTGCGTCTTGGGACTGTTGCAATCGATCTCCTCGGCGGAGGCGCTACCAGCCATGAGCAGCATCGCCGCTCCGACCAGGCAGATATTCAAACGCATGCGTTCCTCCCGACCATCGCTCTTAGAGCTTGCCCATCACCAGCTGGCGGAAGCCGTAAACCTCGCGCTTGCCGGAAAGCGGGATCAGCGTCACCGAGCGCGTCTGCCCCGGCTCGAAGCGCACCGCCGTTCCCGCCGGGATATCGAGCCGCTTGCCATGTGCAACAGCGCGATCGAAGGAAAGCCCGGCATTGGTCTCGGCGAAATGATAGTGGCTGCCGACCTGCACTGGCCGGTCGCCCGTATTGGAAACCTCCAGCGTCACCGTCTGCGCGCCGGCATTCAGTTCGATGTCGCCGCTTGCGGCAATGATTTCACCTGGAATCATCTCGTCCTCCTTAAGCCGCCTTGGGCGCACAGCCCTCGGCCTTCAGCACGGGCTTCGTCGACGCCGGATTTTTGGCAAGCATATCAACCGGCCGAATAGGCCTCGCGACGAGATTGCCGCCGCAGTTCGGGCAGACACCTTTCAGCACACCCTCGACGCAATCGGCGCAGAAGGTGCATTCATAGGTGCAGATCCGTGCCTCGGTGCTGTCCGCCGGCAAATCCTTATCGCAGCATTCGCAATTGGGCCTGAGCTCCAGCATTCCTATCTCCTCACCGGATCGGCTCGTGCACGGTGACGAGCTTGGTTCCATCCGGGAACGTCGCCTCCACCTGCACGTCGTGGATCATCTCGGCAACGCCCTCCATCACCTGGCCGCGGCCGATCACATGGGCGCCGGCTTCCATCAGCTCGGCAACCGGGCGGCCGTCGCGGGCGCCTTCGACGACGAAATCGCTGATCAGCGCGATCGCTTCGGGATAGTTCAGCTTGACGCCGCGCTCCAGCCGCCGCCGCGCCACCATCGCCGCCATTGATATCAGCAGCTTGTCTTTTTCTCTCGGAGTGAGGTTCATTGCTTGCCCATCTGCTTCATACCTAGAACAGGATGATCCTGTTCTGCATTAAAGAGTTAGAGCCTGATGTCGTCCGAAAACCGCTCACACTTTTCGGCATCATGCTCCAGGTTCATAGATTCCAGACTTTCGGCACAGGCGCGCCATTGCGCAAGGCGGAAATGACCGGGATCAGGATTTTTCTGAGTGAGAATCCGTCGGCCGCCGCAAGGCGGACGACAAGCTTGCCATCCCAGGCGCTTGCACCGCCCATCGATCCTTCGACGAGCGGCCGGACCTTGGCGAGATAGGCTTCGGAAAGCGGTCCGGCATAAAGCAGCGTCGCAAAGGCCACCTGCCCGCCGAGCACGGCCTGCCGCGCGGCCAGCGCCGCCACGCCTTCGGAAAGCCTGAGTTCCTCGGCATGGATCAGTTGGCCCGAGCGGCGGATGCGCCAGCGGTCGCGGAACAGCCCGGTCTCCACCGCCTCCCCCATCGCCTTGCGGCCGAGCAGGACGGCTTCGACGGCCAGAAATTCGGCACTCTCGTCAAGATCGACATCCAGCCGGCGGAAAAGTGCGGCTCTATCGAAGAGGATCGTTTCCTGCGGCAGCCAGTCGACGCGAGCCTGGGCTCCAACCTTGATGCTGGTCGTCACCTCGGCGGTGCCGGCCGATGCCTTGTAAATCTTCTCGCAGGCCTGGGTGGTGACGTCGATGCGCGTACCGGCGCCGGCATCGACGCTCCAATCCATCCGGTCGCCGCCGGTGAGCCCGCCAGCGGTGTTGATGATGACGGCTTCCATGGAGGCATTGAAGGTATCAGGCAGGCGGATCTTCGCCGCTCCCTCCTGATAGAGCTCACGGATGCGCGTACGGCCATCGAACAGCTTTGCCGCCAGATGCCCGCGCCCCTCCGCTCTTTGCGGTCTCGTGCCTGCCGCCGCAATCGTCATATCGTCCCTTTCGGTCGCGCCTTTGATTTTCATTCAAGCGCGCAGATAGCAGAAAGCAAGCAATTCCCATGCCGTCCAGGATGCCCGCAGCAGATGCGGCAGATCTGCGAATTGCTGGGTCCACTGCTGCAAAATGCGGCATCTGCCGGTCAGACGGTCAGATGACGGCGGGCCTCCGGTGTATCCAGCGTTTCGGCAAGCCCTTCATGCACGATCTCGCCGCGATCCATGATGTAGACGTAATCGGCGAGCTCCCGGCAGAAATCCAGATATTGTTCGACGAGCAGGATCGCCATGCCTGTGGAGTCACGCAAATAGCGGATCGCCCGGCCGATATCCTTGATGATCGAGGGCTGGATGCCTTCGGTCGGCTCGTCGAGCACGAGGATCTTCGGCCGCGTCACCATGGCGCGCCCGATCGCCAACTGCTGCTGCTGCCCGCCGGAAAGATCGCCGCCGCGACGCGACAACATCGACTTCAGCACCGGGAAGAGGCTGAAGATGTCGTCGGGGATGTTGCGGTCGCGGCGACCAAGCGGAGCGAAGCCGGTTTCGAGATTTTCCTTGACGGTAAGCAGCGGGAAGATTTCGCGGCCCTGCGGCACATAGCCGACGCCCTGCTTGGCGCGGGCAAAGGGCGGCAGACCGTTGAGTCTGGTGTCATTGAAGGTGATGGTACCCGCCGACAGCGGATGCTGGCCGGTAACGGCGCGCAGAAGAGAACTCTTCCCCACGCCGTTACGCCCCAGCACGCAGGTAATCTTTCCCATCTCCGCTTTGATCGAGATGCCGCGCAGCGCCTGGGCGGCGCCATAATGCAGATTTGCGTTTTCGACTGTCAGCATCCGTTCACCCATTCCCCATCAGTTCATTAGGCCACGCCTCAGCGTCTGCAGGGCGTGCTCCTGTTCCGTCGTTCTCTCGCCGCCGACCGCGGCCACGTCCTCGGCAATACCGATCAATTGCTGACGCTCTTGCATGTCGAGCGCCTCTATCCAGAGAGGCCGGAACCGGCGGATCGGATCTTCGGGACTGGTGACGTTCTTGGACGCCCACTCGCCGAAAACCAGCACCTCTTCCATGTCGCCCGGCCGGATGATGCCTTTCATGCGGTTGCGAACGACATCCTTCGCAGCGTCGACATAGATCGGCTTTTCCTTGGCAAGGCAGAAGAAAAAGGCCACCGCCGCAATCGCCGGATCGGCGATCGAGGCCAGCGGCGCGACTTCGGCCTGCTTGCGAAACTTTTTGCGCTTATAAGCGCCCCGCATCCGCTCGACCGAATCGATGATCTCGTTTCCCGCTTCACGCGCCATTTTCAAACGCCAATACCAGACGACCGCGCCGCTGAGCGCCACAACCAGAATACCGAGAAAAGCCATGATGAAACCCCACAGTAAAACCCGCCCGTTTTAGAGCGTCTTCTTTTGTCAGGTTCAAGTCTCCAAGTTGCACTGATCACCGCCCCAGATAGTTCTCGATCACCTTCGGATCGGAACTGACAAAATCGATCGACCCTTCCGCCAGCACCGAGCCTTCGGCAAGGCACGTCACCTTGACGCCGAGGTCGCGGATGAAGCCCATGTCGTGCTCGACGACGACGACCGAGCGGGTCCTAGCGATATCCTTGAGCAGGACCGCCGTTTCCGCCGTTTCCGCATCGGTCATGCCGGCCACCGGTTCGTCGACCAGCAGGAGTTTCGGCTCCTGCGCCAGCAGCATGCCGATCTCCAGCCACTGCTTCTGCCCATGCGAGAGGTTGGCGGCGAATTCGTCACGGCGGTGCGTCAGCCGCACCGTTTCCAGGATCTCCTCGATGCGCGCCTTGTCCTCGCCCGAAAGCCGGTAGAACAACGTCGGGAACACACCACGACGCCGGTTCAGCGCAAGCTCCAGATTGTCCCACACCGTATGGCTTTCGAAGACCGTCGGCTTCTGGAATTTCCGGCCGATGCCGAGCTGGGCGATATCGGCTTCATCCTTCTTGGTCAGGTCGATCGTGCCGTTGAAGAACACCTCGCCCTCATCGGGCCTGGTCTTGCCGGTGATGATATCCATCATCGTCGTCTTGCCGGCGCCGTTCGGGCCGATGATGGCGCGAAGCTCACCGGGCTCGATAACGATCGACAGCGAATTCAGCGCCTTGAAGCCGTCGAAGGAAACCGACACGCCGTTGAGATAAAGCACGCTGGTGGGTTTGACGTCGGGAATCACTGTGCTCACTCCGCTGCCTGGATTTTCGGCTCGATGTCGTCTTCTTCAGCCGCCGGCGGGGCAGCCTTGGAGACAAGCTTCTGCTTGCCGAGATATTGCGCAATCGTGCCGACGACGCCCTTCGGCAGGAACAGCGTCACGGCGACGAAAAGGCCGCCCAGCGCAAACAGCCAGATCTCCGGGAAGAGGCCGGTGAAGATCGTCTTGCCGCCGTTGACGAGGATCGCGCCGATGATGGGCCCGATCAGCGTCGCCCGCCCGCCGACCGCCGTCCAGATGACGACTTCGATCGAATTGGCAGGAGCGAATTCGCCCGGATTGATGATGCCGACCTGCGGCACGTAGAGCGCGCCGGCAATGCCTGCCATCATCGCCGAGACGACGAAGGTGAAGAGCTTGAAATGCTCGACGCGGTAGCCGAGGAAGCGCGTGCGGCTTTCGGCATCGCGCACGCCGACCAGCACCTTGCCGAATTTCGAGCGCACGATCGCCGAGGCGATCATCAGCGACAGGGCCAGGAAGATCGCGGTCGCCGCAAAGAGGCTCGCACGCGTGCCGTCCGCCTGGATGTTGAAGCCGAGGATGTCCTTGAAATCGGTCATGCCGTTGTTGCCGCCGAAGCCCATATCGTTGCGGAAGAAGGCCAGCAGCAGCGCATAAGTCATCGCCTGGGTGATGATCGAAAGATAGACGCCGTTGACGCGCGAGCGGAAGGCGAACCACCCGAAGACGAAGGCGAGCAGGCCGGGCACGGCGAGCACCATCAGCGCCGCAAACCAGAACTGGTCGAAACCGTACCAGAACCAGGGCAGCTCCTTCCAATTCAGGAACACCATGAAATCGGGCAGGACAGGATCGCCGTAGACGCCGCGCGAGCCGATCTGGCGCATCAGATACATGCCCATCGCATAACCGCCGAGCGCGAAGAAGGCGCCGTGGCCGAGCGAGAGGATGCCGCAGAAGCCCCAGACGAGATCGAGCGCCAGCGCCAGCAGCGCATAGGTCAGATATTTGCCGAACAGCGCCATGATATAGGTCGGGATGTGCAGCGGGTTGGTCGGGCCGGTCGCCAGATTGAGCACCGGTACGAGAATGGCGACCGCCAGCAACAGGGCGATGGCAATCGAGATCCTGCGATCGAGAGACCGGAGAAGGAAGGCCGTAATCATGCTTCCACCGCCCTTCCTTTGAGTGCGAAGAGCCCGCGCGGACGCTTCTGGATGAAGAGAATGATGAGGACGAGCACCAGGATCTTGCCGAGCACGGCGCCGGCGAAAGGCTCGAGGAACTTGTTGACGACGCCGAGCGAAAGCGCGCCGACCAGCGTGCCCCAGAGATTGCCGACACCGCCGAAGACGACGACCATGAAGCTGTCGATGATGTAGCTCTGGCCGAGGTTCGGCGAGACGTTATCGATCTGCGAGAGTGCGACACCCGCCATGCCGGCGATGCCGGAGCCGAGCGCGAAGGTGAAGGCGTCGACCCAGCCGGTCCGGATGCCCATTGAGGAGGCCATGCGCCGGTTCTGCGTCACCGCCCGCATCTGCAGGCCGAAGGCGGAACGCTTCAGCAGCATCAGCAGCGTCAGGAATACCACGACCGAAAAGACGATGATCCAGAGCCGGTTCCAAGTGATGGCAAGCCCGCCGAAATCGAAGGTGCCGGACATCCAGCTCGGATTGCGAACCTCGCGGTTGGTCGGGCCGAAATAGCTGCGCACCGCCTGCTGCAGGATCAGCGATACGCCCCAGGTGGCAAGCAAGGTTTCCAGCGGCCGGCCGTAGAGATAGCGGATGACGACACGCTCGATGATCAGGCCGACGAAGCCGGTGAAGATGAAGGCGGCCGGCACCGCAAAGGCCAGCGAATAATCGGCAAGCTCAGGAAAGGTCGAGGTGATGTATTCCTGCACGACATAAGTGGTGTAAGCGCCGATCATCACCATTTCGCCATGCGCCATGTTGATGACGCCCATGACCCCGAAAGTGATGGCAAGGCCGATTGCCGCTAGCAGCAGCACCGAGCCGAGCGACAGACCGTACCAGACGTTCTGGACGATATCCCAGAGCACCAAGCTGCGGTTGATCGAGCTGATATGCGCCTGGATGACGGGCTTCAGATCTTCGGGCGCCGTTGTCAACGCCGTGGTCAGAATGGTCAGGGCGTCGCGACCGCCGCGGGCTGCGACCGTATCGATCGCCTCCTTCTTCTCGGCGGCGCTGACATCGCCCTTCAGCACCATCACGGCACGGGCCGCTTCCATGGTGCTCTTGATCTCGGCGTCCTTCTCATCCGCCAGCGCGGAATTAAGCAGATCAAGGTTGGCGGGATCGGCATCCTTCAGCAGGCCTTGAGCCGCAGCAAGGCGAGCGCCGCGATCGGGGCTCAGCAGCGTCAACTGGCTCATGATGGTGCCGATCAGGGTACGAACGGAATTGTTGATCCGGACTTTGGACATCATGTCGGGATCGAGATCGGCGACAGCCTCGCCGGTGATCGGATCGGAAAAGGTCGGCTCGTCTTCGGTGCCGCCTTGGACGAGAACTGGACCGCCCTCCTCGGAATTGACATAGAGCAGGCCGTCGCTCAACTGCTGCAATATCTGGCTGACATGCGCATCCTTCGAGGCGACGAGCGCCTTGATGGCGGCTTCGCGCTCCGGAAACCCGCCGGTGCCGAGCGCATCGACGAGGGCATGGATATCGTCCTGAGCCTTCAGGCCGGCCGTCAGCCCCGAGAGGGTCAGGCAAAGGGTCAAAAGAAAAATCTTGATGGCGCGATACATCGGCTTTCCCGCCTAACCGGAGCATAGTGTGAAATGCTCTATCTCAGTGTTCTCACGCAATTCCGGACACAGAACCGCTGTGCACCTTTGTTGGAATTGCTCCAGCGTTGCCTTCTCGGCAGCGACCGCCGGGGACGGAGCTTCCGCCCGGATTTGCAATCCGGACGGAAGTCTTCAGGCTCGTGTCAGGTCAGCTCGCTCAGGAGCCCTTGCCGCCGCACTTGCCGGTCGCGACATTGAAGTTGCCGCAGGACATAGGCTTGCGCCAATCGGAGATCAGGTCCTTGGAGTCGGGCAGGTAGTCCGACCATTCGTCGCCGACGACGGCAGGCGTCTGTTGGACGATTTCGAACTGGCCGTCGGCCTGGATTTCACCGATCAGCACCGGCTTGGTGATGTGGTGGTTCGGCATGACGGTGGCATAGCCGCCGGAGAGGTTCGGAACGGTGACGCCGATGATGTTGTCGAGAACGGCATCGGTATTGGTGGTGCCGGCAGCCTGGACAGCTTTGACCCAGGCGTTGAAGCCGATATAGGCGGCTTCCATCGGGTCATTCGTCACGCGCTTGTCGTTCTTGGTGAACGCATGCCATTCCTTGATGAACTTCTTGTTGGCCGGGCTTTCGACCGACTCGAAGTAGTTCCAGGCGGCGAGATGGCCAACGAGCGGCTTGGTGTCGAGACCGGCAAGCTCTTCTTCACCGACCGAGAAGGCGACGACGGGAATATCGGTTGCCTTGATGCCCTGGTTGCCGAGTTCCTTGTAGAAGGGAACGTTGGCGTCGCCGTTGATGGTGGAGACGACGGCAGTCTTCTTGCCGGCCGAGCCGAATTCCTTGATCTTGGCGACTTCAGTCTGCCAGTCGGAGAAACCGAACGGCGTGTAGTTGACGAGAATGTCTTCCTTCGGAATGCCCTTGGCTTCGAGATAGGCTTCGAGGATCTTGTTGGTCGTGCGGGGATAAACGTAGTCGGTGCCTTCGAGCACGAAGCGCTTCACGCCTTCGGTGTTCATCAGGTAGTCGACGGCCGGGATCGCCTGCTGGTTCGGAGCCGCACCGGTGTAGAAGATGTTGCGCGAGGATTCTTCGCCTTCATACTGCACCGGGTAGAAGAGCAGCGAGTTCAGCTCTTCGAAGACCGGCAGCACGGATTTGCGCGAAGACGAAGTCCAGCAACCGAAGACGGCAGCGACCTTGTCCTTTTCGATCAGTTCGCGTGCCTTTTCGGCAAACAGCGGCCAGTCGGAAGCCGGATCGACGACGACGGCCTCGAGCTTCTTGCCGAGAAGGCCGCCCTTCTTGTTCTGCTCGTCGATGAGCATCAGCATGGCATCTTTCAGCGTCGTTTCGGAAATCGCCATGGTGCCGGAGAGCGAATGCAATACGCCGACCTTGATCGTGTCGTCGGCGGCAATCGCCCCGCTGAAAGCGGCCGATGCCGCCATGACGGCGCCGAGCGCAGCACCGGTGATAGTGGTTTTGAGATTCATCAGGTTGAGCCCCTCTTCTTGTTCCGCAACAGGCCGGAAACGGAGATTAACTGTTGCTTAAGGGACTATCGGGTGCTGCAGCGCAAAAACACATACGCAAAATGACGTAGGTGCGGGGGTCAAACAGACAGGCCGGGGCAGGAAGGGCATCCCACAGCAGCGACGCCCTGTCCGCTCGATACCGGAAATTATCCGTCGATCGTCAAGGTAACCGTTGTCGGACTGTAGGAGAGGCTCGCCTTGTGGCCGGAGACCGTGAGCTTGCCGAAGGTGCCGGTCACGGCATTCGCCTTCAAGATCTCGATCTTCGTTCCCGGCGTCGGGGCATAGCCATCGGCAAGCGTCACGTCGAGATCGCCGGCCAGCACCGCCTTGCCTGCGACGACCAGCGCGCCTGCGCCGTTAGCGCCGAGCGTCGGCTTCGCTGTCGCATTGGCGAGCTGCTGATAATCGCCGCTCACGGTCAACGGCTTATCGGCCGCCAGAACGAGCGAACCGCCATTGACCGTCAGCCCGCCGGTACCGAAGGCCGAGGATGAGCCGGCCACCAGCACGCCATCTTCCAGCACGGTGCCGCCGGCATAGCTGTTGGTGCCCGAAAGCCCGAGAATGCCGCTGCCGCGCTTCACCAGCTTGCCCTTGCCGCCGATACCGTTCCGCCAGGTATCGATCGCATTGAAACCGCCCTTTGCCGCGTCCATCGTCACGGTGACATCCTGCTCGAACGCGCCATAGCCATCGGCGGCGGCAAACAGGTTGAGACGGCCGTAGCCTTCCGCGTCGTCGATGAGCGGATAGCCGGATGCAATCGCCGTTGTGCCAAGCACGTCACGGCGTTGCGCGCCGTCCAGATAGGGCAGACGCGTTTCGAGAAGCGCTTCGGCGCCCTGCGGCACGCGAGCCGGCTGATCGGTCGCATGGATCGTCGGCAGGCCGTAGGTCAGGCGCTTCAGTACGTAAGCGCGGTTGGCGTCATGATCGGCGAAACGGTCTGCCGCGAGCGGCGCTGCATGCGCGGCGACTTCGAGCGCACCCGCATCCGCAACGCCTGATTTGGCGATGAGCCATGCCTGCGCTTGGGCATACGCATCGCTCTTCAGCGCTGAGATGTCGGCCTTGTTCAGATTGTAGACGACCGTGGCGGTGCCGAGCATGCGGCCGCCCATCACGTCGAGAGGAGAATGCATGCCGGCAAGGATGCGGTCTTCACCCAGTTCGCTGGCGCGCGTGATCATTTCCTGAAAGCGCTGCGGCACGAGATAGGCCATGGCCAGTGCATCCCGCCAGGCTTCCGCCGTATGCCCGCTCGGGAAACCGCCGTCTTCGACCGGCTTGACGCTTTTGGCGGGCTCCAGCGTCGGGACGACCGACACGTCCCGACTCCAGCGATACGGACGGCCATATTTGAAATAGCGCTTGGCAGGCTCCGTCGAACCGTCGCCGCTTGCGGCGTTGATGAAGTCGATCGCAAGGCCCATGTCCGGGTTGGCATCGGTCTTGTTTTCCGCGTCCGGCTTGCTGCCGGCGCCGCGATTGTTGCCCTTATCGTCGTATTTGACCGTCGTCGCATCAGCCGCCACCTCGGTGATCGTGGTGGTCTGCTTCGAGCCGGCCTTCCAGGCATCCGTCAGCGGACCGAGACCATCGACGATGCTGGCATTCTTGCCGCGCCGATCGTCGAGATAGGCGGCCAACGCCTGATCGGCCGTCCGCGCCCGCGTCGCATTGACGACATAGGCGATGTTGGCGTCATGGACGGCCTGGTTGACGATATGGCCGTCGGTCTTGCTGGCGGGAATACCGTCCCAATCCGTCTTGGCGACTGCCGGACAATTGTCCTTGGCCGGGGCTTCGACACCCGCATCGACGAAAGGCGTGCGCGGGGTCCAGATTTCGAGGAAGCCGGAGAGGAGGTGAACGGCGGCATTGGTGTCCGCCGTCGAGAAGCAGGCGTCACCACGTTTGTTGGTGTTTCCAGCCTCCGCATAAGGAACTTTCGCCGCCGTGGCCTGCTCGGCGCTGGCAAGCGATGGCACGATGGAAAGAAGGCAGACAAGGGCGGTGCTCAGGCGGCAAAGGCTTAAAACAGACATGGTGATACCCGAAATGGTTGAACGAACGCCGGGAGAGTTAGAGCGCTTATGTGACAGATCAATTGCAAAAATATTGCCATTCTGTGAACCAGCCGGCACCCGCCTCTTGCCTTTCCCGCCCATCCCGCCAAAACTGCCGGAGAGACGATGAGCCCCAACCGGAATGCCGAAAGGAAGACATGGCAGCGCGCCAACGCATCATTCCGGTAAGACGCGAATATAATCGCTGGGTCGCCAACCAGACGCTGGAAGATTACGCGCTGCGCTTCACCGCCAAAAGCGCCCGCCATTTCTCCTCGCAGCGCATCTCGCAGACGGCGATCGGCGCGATTTCCTTTCTGGCGCTTGAGGCGATCGGCGGTGCGATCACCCTCTCCTACGGCACCACCAACGCCTTTTATGCCATTATCGTCGCCAGCATCGCCATGTTGGCGATCGGCTTGCCGATCAGCCGCTACGCCATCCGCCACGGCGTCGACATCGATCTCCTGACGCGCGGCGCGGGCTTCGGCTATATCGGCTCGACCATCACCTCGCTGATCTATGCGAGCTTCACCTTCATGCTGTTTGCGATCGAGGCATCGATCATGTCCGGGGCGCTGGAGCTTACCCTCGGCATCCCGCTCTGGATCGGCTACATCATCAGCGCCGTCATGGTGATCCCGCTCGTGACGCACGGCGTGCGGTTGATCAGCAAGTTCCAGCTGATGACCCAGCCCTTCTGGATCGTGCTGAATATCCTGCCTTTCATCTTCATCGCCTTTTTGGACTGGGAAAAATTCGATCTCTGGCGCGCCTTCGCCGGCATTCGCCACGCCTCAGGCCCGCCGGGCACCATCGCCGAATTCGATCTGGTCGAGTTCGGCGCGGCCTCCGCCGTCATCCTGGCGCTGATGTCGCAGATCGGTGAACAGGCCGACTTCCTGCGCTTCCTGCCGCCGGACCCGCAGCGCAAGTGGCGCCATCGCCTGGCGGTCTTTCTGGCCGGCCCCGGCTGGGTCATCATCGGCGCGCCGAAGCTGCTTGCCGGCTCCTTCCTGGTCGTGCTCACCTTCACCTCGGGCGTCCCCCTCGACCGCGCCGCCGACCCGGCGCAAATGTATCTGACCGCCTTCGGCTACATGGTCCCCTGGCACAATGCGGCGCTGCTGTTGATGGCCGCCTTCGTCGTCATCTCGCAGCTGAAGATCAACGTGATGAACGCCTATGCCGGCTCGCTCGCCTGGTCGAATTTCTTCTCGCGGCTGACCCACAGCCACCCCGGCCGTGTCATCTGGCTGGTCTTCAACGTCGCCATCGCCCTGCTTTTGATGGAACTCGGCATCTACCGGCTGCTGGAGGAGACGCTCGGCATCTTCTCGATCATCGCCATGGCCTGGCTGTGCACGATCTCCGCCGATCTGTTCATCAACAAGCCGCTGGGGCTGGCTCCCCCCGGCATCGAGTTCAAGCGCGCCCACCTCTACGACATCAATCCCGTCGGTCTCGGCGCCATGACGCTGTCGGCAACGGTATCGCTGATTGCCCATTTCGGCGCCTTCGGCGAGATCGCCGCCTCGCTCGCTCCCTATATCACCCTGGTCATCGCGTTGATCGCGTCGCCCGTCATCGCCTGGGCGACCAAAGGCAAATTCTATCTCGCCCGCAAGCCGCGCCAGAGCTGGAAGAACCTGACGAACATCACCTGCTCGGTCTGCGAACACCCGTTCGAGCCGGAGGACATGGCCTGGTGCCCGGCCTATGCCGCACCGATCTGCTCGCTCTGCTGCTCACTCGACAGCCGCTGCCACGACATGTGCAAGCCGGCCGCCCGTTTCAACGCGCAGGTCGGCACCGTCGCCAAGGCGCTGCTGCCGGATACCATTGTCGGAAAGCTGACGACGCGCCTCGGCCGTTACGGCATCGCCGTCGTGCTGGCATTGACCGCGATCGGCGCGATCCTGGCGATGATCGCCCATCAGGTCGCCGCCGCCTCACCCGAGACGGCCGAGGTCGTCAACCGGACGATCCTCATCGTCTTCTTCGTTTTCTCGGTGATCTCAGGCGTCGTCTGCTGGTTCTATGTGCTCGCCCATGACAGCCGCGTCGTCGCCGAGGAGGAATCCTCGCGCCAGAACACGCTGCTGCTCAAGGAAATTGCCGCCCACAAGAAGACCGACGCCGCCCTGCAGAATGCCAAGGAGACGGCCGAGGCCGCCAACCGCGCCAAGAGCCGCTATGTCGTCGGGCTCAGCCATGAATTGCGCACGCCGCTGAACGCCGTGCTCGGCTATGCCCAGATTCTCGAGCGCGACGAGACCATCCCGGCGCCGCGCCAATCCTCGATCAAGGTCATCCGCCGCAGCGCCGAACACCTTTCCGGGTTGATCGACGGCCTGCTCGATATCTCCAAGATCGAGGCCGGCCGCCTGCAGGTCTATTCCAACGAGATCAACATCCAGGATTTCCTCGACCAGATCGTCGATATGTTCCGCCCGCAAGCGCAGGCAAAAGGGCTCGCCTTCATCCACGAGCGCTCAGCCGCTCTGCCGCAATTCGTCCGCACCGACGAAAAGCGCCTGCGCCAGATCCTCGTCAACCTGCTCTCCAATGCCATCAAATTCACCGACGAAGGCAGCGTCACCTTCGATGTCGGCTATCGCAGCCAGGTCGCGACCTTCACCGTCGCCGATACCGGCCGCGGCATTACAGAGAAAGACCTGCCCCGCATTTACGAACCCTTCCAGCGCGGCGAGGCCGAAAGCGTGCGGCCGATGCCGGGGCTCGGCCTGGGACTCACCATCACCCGGCTTCTGACCAACACGCTCGGCGGCGAGATTTCGGTTTCGAGCGTGAAGGACGAAGGCTCGACCTTCCGCGTGCGGCTGATGCTGTCTGCCGTCATGCGCGTTGCGGCCGCGGCACCGCAGGAAAAGCGGATCGCCGGCTACGACGGCCTGCGGCGCACGCTCGTCGTCGTCGACGACAACGAAGACCATCGCGAGATGATGCGCGAAATCCTGGCGCCTCTCGATTTCATCGTGCTGACGGCGGCAGGCGGCGGCGAATGCCTGACGCTGATCGAGGGCATCATACCGGATCTTTTCCTCGTCGACATCCTGATGCCCGGGATGAATGGCTGGCAGCTCGTCTCGCGTCTGCGCGAGGCCGGTCAGACGGCGCCAGTGCTGATGCTTTCGGCCAATATCGGCGACGCGGCCGCTCTGATCGACAGTGACGACAGCCACAACGACGCGATCGGCAAGCCGGTCGACATCCGCCAACTGCGCGACAAGCTCGCCCTGCATCTTGGGCTGAAATGGATCTATGCCGACGCCGCGCCTGCCATTCCTGTCAAGATCGAAGCGCCGATGCTGAGCCCAGGTGCCGCCCATGTGCAGGAATTGCTGCGGCTTGGCGAAATCGGCTATATCAGAGGCATCGAAGCCAAGCTTTCGGATCTTGCCAAGGTGGAGGCAAATCAGCCATTCACCGAGCAGCTTCGCGTCTATGTCGCCGCCTTCGATCTCGCCGGCTTCATGACCTTCCTGCACGACTTCGACGAAAAGGTGGAATCCATTGGCTGAGCCGGCCCTGCCCCGCGACATAGTTCTGCTCGTCGACGACTCAGCCGAAGCGCTCGGCTTCTTGACCGACGCGCTCGAACAGTCCGGCTTCTCCGTGCTGATCGCCACATCTGGCGCGGCGGCGCTCGGTATCGTCGAGCGCATCACCCCCGATCTCATCCTGCTCGACGCGGTGATGCCCAGCATGGACGGCTTCGAGACCTGCCGCCGGCTGAAGGCGAATGCCGCGGTGGCGCAGGTGCCCGTCATCTTCATGACCGGCCTGACCGAAACCGAGCATGTCGTGCACGCGCTGGAATCCGGCGGCGTCGATTATCTCAGCAAGCCGATCAACATCGACGAGCTGCGCGCCCGCATCCGCGTGCATCTGCGCAACGCTCGCTCGGCCCAAAGCGCCCGCATCGCGCTGGATGCAGCCGGCCGCCATCTGCTGGCAGTCAAGGGCGACGGCGCCATCCACTGGTCGACGCCGCAAGCGACACGGCTGGTCAATGCCGCCATGGGCAGCGATGACGGCATGGACATCGTCGTCCGCCATATCGCCGGCTGGATGCGCGACCGCGTCGCCGCAGTGCGTGACGGCATCATCTCGATCGCCCATGCCGGCCAGGCGGCGCTCCAGCTCGCCTTCCTCGGCGCGATCGGTCCCGACGAATATCTCTTCCGCCTCACCGCCGCCAATCAGCGCAGCGACGACGAGGTGCTGCGCCAGCGCTTCTCGCTCACCCAGCGCGAATCCGAAGTGCTGCTCTGGATCGCCAAAGGCAAGGCCAACCGCGACATCGGCGAAATATTGGGACTGTCGGCGCGCACGGTCAACAAGCACCTCGAACAGATCTACGTGAAGCTCGGCGTCGAGAACCGGGCATCAGCCGCCGTAAAGGCAACGCATGTGCTGCACGAGATGTGAGGAAACATCAAAAGTCCCCCTCTGGCCTACCGGCCATCTCCCCACCTGTTGTACGGCCCTGATACATAGCTGACAGGTGTTCGCAGACATACCTGACACAGCGTGGCAGTCCGCGTCTCTTCCGTGGCGATGCCCGGAGTTCTCCATCCGCCGTAACGCCTCCGGCATATCGGTTCGGCCTCGTGACGCCGAGCAAACCAGGAAAGAGAATGTAAACATTCAAAAAAAGAAGCCCGGTCGGAACCGGGCTTCGATAGTCATGTCCCATATTGGGGAAGCGAAGCTTACTGCGGGAAGTAGCTGTACTTGCCGTCCGGGCCCTTCTTCCACTCATACATGATGTAGCCGGGGATCTTCGGGTCGCCCTTTTCGTCGAATGAGATGTCGCCGAGAACGGTCGGGAACGGACCCTTTTCCTTCATGGCCGTTGCAACGGCTTCTGCGTCTGTCGAACCGGCAGCCTTGGCGGCACCGGCGATCGCCTGCATCGCAGCGTAGGAATAGAGCGTGTAGGCTTCCGGATTGAAACCGGCGGCCTTGAACTTTTCGACGAGTTCCTTGTTGGCCGGGTTCAGCGTCGGATCGGGACCGAAGGTGTTCAGCGTACCGGCGACTGCGTCGCCAGCGATCGAGGCCAGTTCGTTCGACACGATACCGTCACCCGAAACCAGCGTCGCCTTCAGGCCCTGGTCGGCTGCCTGACGGATGATGAGACCGGCTTCCGTGTGCAGACCACCCCAATAGATGATCGAGACGCCGGCTTCCTTCATCTTGGCGATGAGGGCGGAGAAGTCCTTGTCACCGACATTGATGCCTTCATAGATGACTTCGGTGAGACCGGCGGCATTCATCGCCTTCTTGGTTTCATCGGCAAGGCCCTGACCATAGGGGGTCTTGTCGTGAACGACGGCGATCTTGGCGTCCTTGAAGTGGTCGGCAAGATACTTGCCGGCGATGGCGCCCTGCTGGTCGTCACGGCCGCAGGTGCGGAACGTGTTCCAGAGGCCCCGTTCGGTAAACTTCGGGTTCGTTGCGGCCGGGGTGATTTCGAGGATGCCGTTTTCGGCATAAACTTCCGAAGCCGGGATCGAAACGCCCGAGTTGAAGTGGCCGATGACGAACTTGACGCCGTCAGCAACGAACTTGTTGGCGACCGAAATGCCCTGCTTCGGGTCGGAGACGTCGTCGCCGAGCTCGAGCTTGATCTGCTCGCCGTTGATGCCGCCGGCGGCGTTGATATCGGCAGCCGCCTGCTCGGCACCCTTCTGAAGCTGAGCGCCGAATGCGGCGTTCGGACCAGTCAGCGGACCAGCGACAGCGATGAGGACGTCGGCCCAAGCGTTGCCGCTGAAGGCGACCATCGCCGTCAGAGCCACTGCCGACAGAAGAGACTTCTTCATATTGTTACTCCCAATTTTTGGGCGGGTTTCGGTCCAAGACCCGGCGCATTACCCACCATTGACTGCACCAGGGAAGCTGTTCCACTCGGAAGGCAATTCATGCCTAGTTTCAACGGACTGTCAATGTTTGTCCTTCCACGAGAACGCGGAAGTTTTTTCGTACAGCCAGTAATAGTTGTTGACCATCTGATTGGTGCGGCGGTAGCGGAAGCCGGCCGTCGAGAAGACCAGCAGCGTCACGAAATCGATGATGTAGTAGAAAGCGTCGAGCATCGGCCCGTTGAACAGGGCGTGGTGCAGGAACTGCATCGCCCAGGCCAACAGGAAGGTGTAGACGACGGCCAGCGGATAGTTGTTCCAGCTCTCGGCGACCGCTTTGCCGGCACGCCAAGCCGTCCAGAAGCCCAAGAGCACGACGATGACGCGGATCGCCACAAGGGAGCCGGCATCGCCTTCGAAGAAAAGTCCCTGCATATCAAACTCTCCTTTCGACCTAGTGTCTTCCGCCTTCGAGATAGGCAGCGCGGACCTCGGGATTGGCGAGAAGCTCCTTGCCGGAGCCGCTCATCGTCACCTTGCCGTTCACCATCACGTAGGCGCGGTGCGACAGCCTGAGGGCGGCGAAGGCGTTCTGCTCGACGAGGAAAACGGTCAACCCCTCTGCCTCGTTGAGCTTCTTGATCGCCTCGAAAATGCCTTTGACGATCAGCGGCGCAAGACCGAGCGAGGGTTCGTCGAGAAGAAGCAGCTTCGGGCGCGCCATCAGGGCGCGGCCGATCGACAGCATCTGCTGCTCACCGCCCGAAAGCGTTCCGCCGCGCTGGGCATGGCGTTCCTTGAGGCGCGGGAAGAGCGTGAAGATCTTCTCGACGTCCTCGGCGAAGTATTTGAGATTGTCGAGGCCGGCGCCCATCTGGAGGTTTTCCAGAACCGTCATGCGCGGAAAGATACGGCGGCCTTCCGGTGACTGCGCGATGCGCAGGCGGGCGATTTCATGAGTTGGCATGCGAGTGATTTCGCGGCCCTCGAAGACGACCGAACCGGTGCGGGCCTGCGGGCTGCCGCAGATCGTCATCATCAGCGTCGATTTGCCGGCGCCATTGGCGCCGATCAGGCTGACGATCTCGCCTTTGTTGACGTGAACATCGATGCCGGCCAGTGCACGGATATTGCCATAATAGGTTTCGACGCCATTCACCTGAAGGAGCGGTTGACCCGTCATTACTTCATCGCCCATCAGTTTGCGCCTCCTTCGAGCTGCTCGACGGTCGCGATCACCTCTTCCACTTCTTCATCCTCGACACCGAGATAGGCCGCGATGACCTTCGGATCGTGCTTCACGTGATCCGGCGTGCCATCGGAAATCTTCTGGCCGTATTCGAGAACGACGACGTGGTCGGAAATTTCCATGACCACCGACATGTCATGCTCGATCAGCAAGATCGACGTTCCGGTTTCAGCACGGATATTCTGCAGCAACGCGTTGAGCGTTGCCGATTCCCGCGGGTTCAGGCCTGCAGCCGGTTCGTCCAGGCAAAGCAGCTCCGGGTCGGTGCACATGGCGCGAGCGATTTCCAGACGCCGCTGGGCGCCATAAGGCAAATCGCCGGCAGGGTCGTCAGCGCGGTCGATCAGGTCGGCCTTCTCGAGCCAGAAGCGGGCAAGCTCGATCGCTCCGGCCGCTTCCCGCTTATAGGGACCGACGCCGATAAGGCCGAGGATGGTATAACCCGATGCCTTCATCAGCTTGTTGTGCTGGGCAACGAGCAGGTTTTCTAGAACAGTCAGACCGGAGAACAACCGGATGTTCTGGAAAGTACGCGCCACCCTGGCTTCCTTGGTGATGCGAAAGTCCGGCAGACGCTCCAGCAGGTACTGCTTGCCGCTCTTCTGGTTGAGCGTGATCATGCCCATCGTCGGCTTGTAGAAGCCGGTGATGCAGTTGAAGACCGTGGTCTTGCCGGCACCGTTCGGCCCGATCAGCGCAGTAATATCGCCGCGCTTGGCTTCGAAGGAGAAGTCGTTGATGGCCATCAGGCCGCCGAACTTCATCGACAGGTGTTCAACTTTGAGAAGCGTATCGCTCGACATTGTATTGATAACGGGGCTCATCAACCGTGGCCCTCCTTGATGAAGCTTCCGGATATTGCCCTGCGCTCTTTGAGGAAGGCAGTCGGTTCACGTGAGCCGACGAAACCGCGCGGCTTGAACAGCATGACGACGACCATGGCGAGACCGAAGAGCAGCATGCGGTAAAGTTCCGGCGTGAAGTCGGGCCCGAAGACCGCTTTCAGGAAGTCCATTTCGCGCAGCGCCTCGGTGCCGCCGACCATGACGATCGCGGCGATCGCGATGCCGGTCAACGACCCCATGCCGCCAAGAACGACGATGGCGAGGATGACGGCCGATTCCAGAAAGACGAAGGATTCCGGCGAGACGAAGCCCTGGCGGGCTGCGAAGAACGAGCCGGCGAACCCGCCGAACATGGCGCCCGTCGCAAAGGCGGTGAGCTTGGTCGTCACCGTGTTGATGCCGAGCGAACGGCAGGCGATCTCGTCTTCGCGCAACGCTTCCCAGGCACGCCCGATTGGCATGCGGCGCAGCCGGATGGTGACGTAGGCCGTCAGCATGCAGAGCGCCAGGATAAGATAGAAGAGGAAGATCTTGTAATAGGCAGACGACATCGGCAGGTGGAAGAGCTTGGCAAAGCCGCCGGCCGTCGCATCGAAGGGAATACCAAAGAGTGTCGCCTTCGGAATGCTCGAGATACCGAAAGTGCCCTTGGTCACGTCAGTCCAGTTGATGAGCACGAGGCGGATGATTTCACCGAAGGCAAGCGTCACGATGGCGAGGTAGTCGCCGCGCAGGCGCAGCACCGGGAAGCCGAGGATGACGCCCCAGAGGGCTGCGAAGATGCCGGAAAGCGGCAGCAAGACCCAGAAGGAAAAGCCGAAATAGCTCGACAGCAATGCATAGGAATAGGCGCCAACCGCGTAGAAGGCGACATAACCGAGATCGAGCAGGCCGGCCAGGCCAACGACGATGTTGAGTCCCCAGGCAAGCATCACGTAGATCAGGATCTGGATACCGAAATTATCGACCCATTTCAGCGAGCCCTGAGCGCCGACCAACGCCACGATCACCACGGGATAGAGCAGCAGTGCTATCAGCGAGATCTTCAGGAAATGCCGACGGAAGAAGCCCTTCTCGGTCGAGATGTCGAGCTCGCCCTCGCGCGCCTTCGAGAGCTTGCGACGGTCGATATTCGGTTTGATGAAAACGACCATGGCGAAGCGGCCGATCGCGGCAACGGCGACGAAGATTGCAAGCAATCCCCAGCGCTGGACGATGATCAGCTCGTTGTTGATATTCTGGTCGGTCTTGAGGCCGACATAGAGAACGAACATGCCGAACGACAGGACAGCGGCGAAAAGGGCTTCGGTAAGGCCTTTGCGGACAAGTCCGGCATCGGGCTTGCCTGCAGAATTCTCAATGTTTGCCATGACGTTATACCTTCTCGACTTCCGGCCGCCCCAGGATACCCGTCGGCTTGAAGATCAGTACGAAAGCGAGGATGGCGAAGGTCGCGACATCCTTGTACGCGATGGTGAAGTAGGCCGACCACAGCGATTCGATGAGGCCGATCATCAGCCCGCCGAGAACGGCGCCCGGCAGCGACCCGATGCCGCCGAGAACGGCTGCGGTAAATGCCTTCACACCCGGCGTGAAGCCGTCGGCGAACGAAGCGACGCCATAATACATCAGATACATCGTGCCGGCGACAGCAGCCAGCGCCGCCCCCATCACAAAGGTGATCGAGATCGTCTGATCGACATTGACGCCGAGCAATGCGGCCATCTTGCGATCCTGTTCGGTGGCGCGCTGGGCACGGCCGAGTGAAGTATGATTGACGATATACCAGAAGATCGTCAGCAACACCGCCGTGATCGCGATGATGATGATCTGCTTCAGCGATATCGAGATGTTGCCGAACTGGTAGACCGAGCTCACCATCGGCGGGATCGGCTTGTTACGCGGACCCTGCGTCACCTGGATGAAGTTGGACAGCGTGATCGACATGCCGATTGCCGTGATCAGCGGCGCCAGGCGGAAAGACCCGCGCAAGGGACGGTATGCGACGCGCTCGATCGTCCAATTCCATAAACTCGTCATCAGCATCGCGACGACAAGCATCGCCAGCAGCAGAATTGCCACCGGGAGACCTGCGAAGATGGATGTGAGGACGAGAAAGACGATAAGAGCGGCGAAACCACCGAGCATGAAGATGTCGCCATGGGCGAAATTGATCATGCCGATAATGCCATAAACCATCGTATAGCCGATAGCCACAAGGCCATAGATGGATCCGAGCGTCAGCCCATTGAAGAGCTGCTGGACGAAATACTCCATATGTCGTTTTCCCCTGGATGCGAGCGGAAGACACTGCATCTCTTTTTGGTTCTTTGGTTCCCCGTTTCAGGGAACCTCATAGGCCGAATGCATACCGGTTTCGTTGGAAATGTGAAGACAAAAAGGATTTATTCCGACAGATTCTTGTCAGAACAGGGCTAAATGGTTCGTTTTGAACCAAAATCCACATAAAAACGGCATGGAGCGGCGGATTTTTAGCCAGAAATCGCCGCGCGGTTAAAAGTTCGGCAATGTTGCCACCGATTTCTTGCGCCGTCTGCTGTGCAAGCTATTCCACAAAATTGGAAGATGACGCAAATTCAGACCTCAGGCCGGGCGCTTTTCCGAATGCCATTTCATGAGCGACCGACCACCATCTCCTCTGACAGGACTGGGAACTTATGGTAGCATCACTGCCTTACGTGTAAGGGTGCGAAGCGCAACGGGAAACACCATATCAATCTTTGATAGGTATATGGTGTGACAGGGATGGTTTGCGGACGAGCGACAGTGGGGTGCTCGGCTCGCATGGCGAACGGCAAAAGGACAATGCTGAGGACATTTGAAAAGGCGGCGCTCGAAGCCGGCAGGGCCATCATGACGGTCCTGCGCGAAGGTTTCCCCGTCGCCATGAAGGCGGATGCAAGTCCGGTCACGGTCGCCGACGAGGAGGCCGAACGCATCATCCTTACTCATCTCGCCAGAGATTATCCCGAGATACCCGTGGTGGCGGAAGAATCGGTCGCTGCCGGCAAGGTGCCCGACATCAGCGGCCGAGGCTTCTTCCTGGTCGACCCTCTCGACGGCACGCGTGAATTCGTCGAAGGACGGCAGGAATTCACCGTCAACATCGCCTATATCGAGAACGGCGCCCCGGTGGCCGGCATCGTCTATGCGCCGGCGCTCGGGCTTGCCTTCTCCGGAGAGTGCGGCCACGCCGAGAGGCTCGTCGTCGCCGACGATTTCACCGTTAGCGCACGCAGTGCAATCACGGTGCGCGAACAGCCGGACGACAGGCTGGCGCTTGCAAGCCTTCGCCACAACAGCCCGGAGACCGGAAGCTTCCTCGCCGACCACGCGATCTTTAAATGTACCAATATCGGCTCCTCGCTGAAGTTCTGCCTGCTGGCCGAAGGGAAGGCCGACGTCTATCCGCGCTTCACCCGCACGATGGAGTGGGACACCGCGGCCGGCGATGCGGTGCTGCGTGCTGCCGGCGGCTCGACGGTGACACTGGACGGAACATTGCTGACCTACGGCAAGACGGGAAAGGCCGCCGATTTCGACTTCGCCAACCCGAACTTCATCTCCTGGGGCGGCAGGAAACGCGTCCTCGAACCGGCGTGACCATCCTTAGAAATCGCTGAATACCGGCAGGCGGCGCGATTCTTCTGCATCGTAACCATGAGTTCAGACCTGTCGCGACAATCCGCGGCCGGCCTCTGGCGCGCGCCAACTGAGCAAGCCGTCCCTCCTGGAAGCGTGGCCGCGATCCCGTTTCCAACCGTGAAGTGATTCGCGTTATCGGGCCTTATCAAGCGAGTCTGGGGACGAATTCGTTGCTTTGCATCGTTTCAAGACGCTGCCCGCCATCAATCCCGCCTTGATTTTGTCACATTTCGACACGGCTTCGGCAGTGATCGATATCCTCATCACAAAAATTTCGCCTCGTGTTCCGTTAACAAATACGCTTAAGAGACCTGGGTCACGTGTCGAAACGACGCGCCGCCGGCCCCCTGCGAACCCCTGCCAAGGGCCTAGAAACTTTGACAAAATTCCAATTATTAACGAAATATCATGAGCTTGCCTCAACTTAACGCAATTGCGAAAGATTTGCTGCGATGCGATATTTCTCTGGACACCATTACACAATTGTCGCATTTTTCCGTTTTAGTAGGGTTACCAAGACCTGAGTGCAGCCCTGGTGACAGGGTTAACCATTGATCGCCTATTGCCGCCGCGCCCCTCGAAGACAACAGAGTACGATCCTTGAGCATCACGGAACTAAACAACAGCATTTCGACAGAGTCCTTCCGGCCGAGCCGCCACCAGCAGCCGAGCCTGAAGATCCAGACCCCTGTTATCCATAGCGATGCGCCCCAAGCGCCGCTGGTGGATCTGGTCCTGAAGCGGGCGTTCGACATTGTTTCGTCGTTGAGCGCCCTCCTCGTCCTCGCGCCTTTCCTCCTGTTCGTCGCCCTGCTGATCAAGCTCGACAGCCCGGGGCCGGTGCTCTTCAAGCAGACCCGCTGGGGCAAGAACTGCAAGGCCATCAAGGTCTACAAGTTCCGCTCCATGCGCACCGATCTCTGCGATGTCTCCGGCATTGCCCAGACGGTGAAGAACGATCCACGCATCACCCGTATCGGCGCCATTCTGCGCCGCACGAATATCGATGAGTTGCCGCAGCTGCTGAACGTGCTGCTGGGCGATATGTCGGTCGTCGGTCCGCGTTGCCATGCAATCGGGATGCGCGCCGGCGGCATGCTCTACGAAGAGCTCGTACCGGAATACCATCAGCGCCACGCGATGCGTCCTGGGATGACCGGCCTTGCCCAGATGCGCGGCCTGCGCGGCCCGACCGACCGTCCGGCCAAAGCACGCGCCCGCATCGTCAGCGATCTCTATTACGTCGGAAATTTTTCGATCTGGATGGATATGCGCATCATTGCTGGAACCGTCGTGTCGGAGCTGACCGGCGGAAAGGGCTTCTAAGCTTCCCCGCTTTTAAGCTTTTCAGCCCAGACATCTGCTGCCTTACACAGATCGCCCAAAACTGCGTAGCGGTTTTGGGCGATCTGCATAGGACAAAGACCCAAAGCGCGGTGCAACGCGCTTTATGAGCACCCGGTACTGGAATGCCGTGGCAACCGCCTGTCTGCAGCTGACCGAATCGAGCTTGCGGATCGCGCTCTTCAGATAACCCCGCCACCGTATACGACGAGAGATCGAGAACGACCGCGATCTCGTCGTTGCTCGGGCGGCTGCGTATGACAGCGCCGCGAGCCTAGAAGCTCCATGCGCCCATACAGCAGCACCATCGCCCATTCCTGTGTGAGGAGTGGGACAGCCACCTGAAAAGGTGAAGATGTATCGTTTCAGGTCAATGACGGGTGGCGGAAAGGCGACGGTGTTCTTCACCTCAAGCATCGGAAAGAGCGTGTTG
This sequence comes from Rhizobium sp. BK112, assembly GCF_014193215.1. Lineage (NCBI taxonomy): Bacteria > Pseudomonadati > Pseudomonadota > Alphaproteobacteria > Hyphomicrobiales > Rhizobiaceae > Rhizobium > Rhizobium sp. BK112. Next base: position 93,243 of record NZ_JACHYZ010000001.1, on the reverse strand, counting down.
AGACGGCGGTTTTCCCGATTGGCGGCACTGCCCGCAAACGCCCCCTCCTCGCAGAAGATCGGCATTATCGTCGTTTCATCTCGTTCACCAGTTTGCTGCAATGGAAGAGATCGGCAACCCCGTAAAAACCGACAAGGCTTTGCGGCAAGGTGCTGATCAACCGGTTTCCGGTGAAGGCGGTAGGGTCTCTCCGCCGGAAAGCCGAGAACAGATGGAAGTCGAAGCCCGCAAGCTTCGCCACCCCGCCAAGCCGTTCCTTGCCGTCGCTCAGCGAAACCCGCCGCCATCGGCCTCAGAAGGCGAAAATGCCGCATCCACAGCGCAGTCGTCGGCTGCGCGCTCACGTCTTGTCATCTTCATATCCTCGTATGGCCGGCTTCGGATCGGCCCCGCTGCCCGGCAGCAGGAAGCTCACGCCTGAGGATCGGCAAAGACGGCTTCTGCCCCCGCATCCAAAGGATCGAAGTTCAAAAAGCACGAACAGTACCGATACAGCGGAAAGAAGGGAGACGAGGGGTCTCGCCCTCATTCCTATGTTGCCGCGCTGATAAGATCATCCAGGGAAATTGGGGTGATATTTATCCGGCATGCCTCCCATGCAGGCGCTGCAAATTGACGTAACGGCAGGCGGCCGCCGCCAATCACCGACCAGGGCGGGGCGTCTAAATTTGTTATCAAAGTCTTACGATGGGTTTAGGCAATTTTTAAATGTGGCAGGCTAGAGTGGGCTTCGTGGTCTTGCGTTGTGTAGAGAGTCCAATGACCGAAATGATACGTCCCCGAGTAAAATATGTCATCGGCCCCGATGGCAGCCCCCTGACGATCGCGGATCTCCCGCCGCCCAATACGCGGCGCTGGGTGATTCGCCGTAAGGCAGAGGTTGTCGCGGCTGTCCGCGGTGGCTTGTTGAGCTTGGAAGAGGCCTGCGAGCGTTACACGCTCACAGTCGAAGAATTCCTCTCCTGGCAATCGTCGATCAACAGTCACGGTCTCGCCGGCCTGCGCACCACGCGCATCCAGCAATATCGTCACTGATCAATCCCCAGCATCGACGACATTTATTTCGGGCCGGACGCATCTCCCATGAGGGAATGAAGAAGGCCCGAAATCATTGACGAGGCCGCGTAGCACCAGAGACCGGGCTGCGTGAAAGCATCCGCCAGCCCCGTCGTCTTCGCCGCCGCAATGACGATCGCAACCAGCAGCACGTCCATCATCGACCACTTGGACAGATGCGGTACGACTCGACGATAGAACAGACTGCCGGCCCCGCCGCCGGCGGCCGTTGCCTCTGCAGCGATCCCGATCATCTTCAGAAGCGGCAGCAGAATCGAAACCAGTGCGACGATCGCCGCCAGCAGCCCATCCCCGCCTTGCCACAACGACACGACGACTTCGATGAGCGACGGCGTCCTGTCGAAAAAATACAGCGTCTCGAAACGGACCAGCGGCAAAACCAGGCCGAGTGCCAGGAAGAACGGCGCCGCCACGAGAAGGACCGGACGGATCATCGAAAGTGCACTCATTGCCCTGAGCCTCGTATCGATCCGATATTTTGCATGAACACTCCGTCTCCGTCCCTATTCCTTCCACGGCTTGGCACGACCGCGCCGCCGTGTCACGGTCCGCTACGACAATATTCGCTGCGAGGAAAGACAATGGACATTCGAAATGAGGAAGGCGCCTCCGGCGGCCGTTATGCGGCCGAGGTCGAAGGGCATGAGGCTGAGATGACCTATTCACGCACATCGCCGACGCTCGTCATCATCGATCACACCGCCGTTCCCGATGCGCTGCGCGGCAAGGGTGTCGGCCAGGCCTTGGCGCTCCATGCTGTGGAAGCAGCCCGTACCGGCGGCTGGAAGATCATTCCGCTTTGCCCCTTCTTCAAGGCGCAGGCGCAACGCCATCCGGAATGGAAGGATGTCGTGAATTGAAGCGTGCTCCCAAAACCGTGCAACGGTTTTGGGAGCACGACGTCCATAAGGCAAATCCTCGCCGTCGGTGACGAATCTCGTCGCCGGTGGGAGTGACACCGTCAGGCAAACACCAAAAGCCATGTATGACGGACAGCGTGCCCATCATACATGGCTTCTCAGTGGCGATCTCAGGGCGCCGAAGCCGGCGCCCGCCGTTTTCTTACGCCCTTGCGCGGGCGCCGCCGTCACGCTCTTCCAGCGCCGTCGCCCTTGCATATTCCGCCTGCATCTCCTCGAGCGCCATTTCCAGCGTCTCTTCCTGCATCTTCAGTTCCTTGATCGAAACCTGCAGGTTATCGGCCCGCTGACGCGCGGCCTTGGCGAAGGTCGGATAAGCAAAGTGATTCGGGTCGGAAATACCGGACTTCTTTTCCTCGACGACGATCTGGCTCTCCAGATCCTTCGTCATCCGTTCGAATTCGGACATCATCATCTGCAACTGCTGCAATTGACGTCGTTTTTCGTTCACCTGAAATTCCTTCAGGCGAACGAGACTCTCTCGCGACTTCATACGCATTACTCCCGTGATGCGAGACCCCGGCTCAACTTGAAACCGCCCTGCGCGCCGCTTTGACACGGTTTGCTAAAAAATTTCCTGCGATATTAACAAATACCTACCGCTGGTAACCTTTCGTTTACGGGCATCGTTAATGATAGGCCCGATGATTTAAGGGTCGGTAAATGCCGAGGCATGAAGTTCGAACCTTTTCATTGGCGAGTCGGATGAATCACTTAGCGCCTTTTCCTAATGTAAAAGTTGAGGAGAGCCTTTTTGAGATTCCTATTGGAAAACAGAGAAATGGAAAAATTATTTAATAAATTCGATACTCCTTGCCAGAGTGAATTAGAATTTGTTAACCATTTCGTGGCAGCTTCCAAATCACGTAGCGTGTTCGGTATCGTGTAGGGGGCCAGACCACCTTTCGGCGGCGGTAAAGGGGATAATTATGCGGGTACTTCTCATCGAGGATGACAGCGCTACGGCGCAGAGCATCGAGTTGATGCTGAAATCAGAAAGTTTTAATGTTTATACCACCGATCTCGGTGAAGAAGGCGTCGATCTGGGCAAGCTGTATGATTATGACATCATCCTTCTCGATCTGAACCTGCCCGACATGTCCGGATATGAAGTGCTCCGCACGCTCCGGCTGTCCAAGGTCAAGACACCGATCCTCATTCTGTCGGGCATGGCCGGCATCGAAGACAAGGTTCGCGGCCTCGGCTTCGGCGCCGACGACTACATGACTAAGCCGTTCCACAAGGACGAGCTCGTCGCCCGCATCCACGCTATCGTCCGCCGCTCCAAGGGTCACGCCCAGTCGGTCATCATGACCGGCGAGTTGATCGTCAACCTCGACGCCAAAACTGTCGAAGTCGGTGGCCAGCGCGTCCACCTGACCGGCAAGGAATACCAGATGCTGGAGCTGCTTTCGCTCCGCAAGGGCACCACCCTCACCAAGGAAATGTTCCTGAACCACCTTTACGGCGGCATGGACGAACCGGAACTGAAGATCATCGACGTCTTCATCTGCAAGCTGCGCAAGAAGCTCGCCAACGCTGCCGGCGGCGCCAACTACATCGAGACCGTCTGGGGCCGTGGTTACGTTCTTCGCGAGCCGGATGGGGCCGAATACGCCGAAACCGCCTGATTTTCCGATCCCCCTTATCGGATAAACGAAGATCCCGCCTTTCCGGCGGGATTTTTCGTTTCTGCCGGCAACAACAAGCCGCCGTGACGGAGAGGATTTCAGGCTGGATCGGCCTGAAATTCCCTGTCTTTCGGTCAAAAAAATAGAGCGTTGCGGCGGCCGAACGCGCTTGCACTTTCGGCATTATGCTCCAAGGTCGCCGATTGGGCGGGATGAGATCTGCCGTCAGGCGGCGATCGCGCGGTTTCCGAAGACGGCGGTCAGGATCTTGCGATCGAACGGCTTCAGCAGGAAGTCGGTGGCGCCAGCCCGTTTGCCAGCCATCAGCTTCTTCAGATCCGCCTCGACGACGCAGTAATAGATCTTGACCTCTTTGCCGCCGTCCATGGCGCGGATGGCGGCGATGAGGTCGAGAGCGCCTTCCATGCCGGAATCGACGATCAGATATTCCGGCAGCTCCGCTTGGCAGCGCTGCAGCGCCTCGCCGGCATTGGAGGCCTCGCTGACGAGAAAGTCGAGTTCGGAGAGAATGCGCTTGCCGACCTTGCGGACGATGTCCGAATTATCGGTGATCATGAATCTCTGCATGGCGACTCCTTTACCCCTGCATCTGTCCTTGCAAAGGCCTCTAAACAGCAGCCAAGCATAGGTCGATCAGGCTAAGGAATCGTTACCGCGCGAACACCGATACTCGTTTTACGCGCAAAAATCAGGCGGCCGCAGCCACCGCGGTGAACACCAGTTCTTCGGCGCTGGCGCTGTGATCGAGCATCATTCCGCACTCCTGCGCCAGAAGAACGGTATAATAGGGCTGGATCGAATGGGCGTCGATCGCCTCCTCGATCGTGCCGGTCGATATCTCGACGAATTTCGGCGGCAAGCGCATCAGCTTGCCTTTGGCCGTGAGCGTGAACCTGGCATCGAATTCGGGATTTTCGAGCGTTACCTCAAGCACGCCGCCGCGCGGAATGGCCGAATAGGCAACGAGGAAGAGGTTGAGCAGCAGCTTGACGCGATTCTTGGCGACGATGGCGCGCGGTCCGTTCCAGATCACCTCGGTCTTCTTCTCGGCGATGGCGAAATCCTTGGCGGCGCGCTCGGCCTCGCCAGTGTCGATCGAGGCGCCGACAGAGCCCGACGCGCCGAAGGCGAGGCGTGCGAATTTCAGGCGGACGGAAGCGTTGAGCGCACTGGTGCGGATCAGGTCCATCGCATCGGAATCGGCGCCACCCTCATCCAGGAGTTCCAGCCCGTTATTGATCGCGCCGACGGGCGAGATGACATCGTGGCAAACGCGGCTGCAGAGAAGCGCGGCCAGATCCGGGCCGGACAGGGTGAGATTGGGGTTCTTGGACATCATCGTCTCCTGAGGGGCGGCAATTTCATCGCGCCCGGAATATGCTTCATCAAAATTGCGCGAAGTTTGCGATCGTACTCGATGCCATAATGACACCATATTTGGTAAACCGATTGTTAAGATCATCGGCGCAAAATGCACCAATCGCCGCGAGCGGTTGCCCGCTCTCAGCCAAACGACGAACGGATGACACCATGCGCCCTCAAATTCCGCACCGATTCATCGGCTTCTGCAGGTTGCTTTCGGCCCTCGTCTTCTCCTCGCTGATGGTTGCCGGGCCGGCCGCCGCCCAGGACAACGGCCAGTACACGATGCAGGAAATCGTCGATGCCGGCCACTCCTTCTTCGGCTCCGCCAGCGGCGGGCTTGCCAAAGTGGTCGAGAGCGCCTTCCAGAAATACGGCCTGCCGAACGGCTATATCCTCGGACAGGAAGGCGGCGGCGCCTTCATCGCCGGTCTGACCTACGGCGAAGGCCAGCTGAATACCAAGAATGCCGGCGAACATAATCTCTACTGGCAAGGCCCCTCGCTCGGCCTCGATTACGGCGGCCAAGGCTCGCGGGTGATGATGCTGGTCTACGACCTGCCCTCCATCAACGGCATCTATGCCCGCTTCGGCGGCGTCAGCGGCTCGGCCTATGTGATCGCCGGCTTCGGCATGACGCTGCTCAAGAACAACGACGTGCTGGTCGTGCCGATCCGCACCGGTGTCGGCGCCCGCCTGGGTGTCAATGTCGGCTATCTCAAGATCACCCAGGCGCCAACCTGGAACCCCTTCTGAGGCCGCCAAGCCGCTGGAATCCGCGGCCGCCCGCACCGGCGGCCTTGCCATGCGCATCATGCGCGCTTAATCATCGCGGCTGACCCCGTATCAACCTTCTTACCGATGGCCGCGCCGTGATCGAATATGCTCTCTTGTTCGGATTGGGCTTCCTGACCGCGGCGTTCCTCGTCTTTCTGGTCTCGCCCGCCGTTCATCGCCGCATCGTCTGGTATACCGAGAACCGGCTGAAGGCGACCATGCCGCTGAGCCCGCAGGAAGTTCGCGCCCAGAAGGATATGGTCCGCGCGCTCTATGCCGCCGAGAACGCCCGCACCACCCAGGACCTTCTGCGTGAGCGCGAGAAATCCCTGTCGCTCCAGCTTCGCCATGATGCACTCGCCGTCGACGCCGGCAGGCTTGCCGCCGAGATCGGCGAATTGCAGGCCCAGATCGGCGAGATGCATGTCGAAGCGGCCGAGCAACGCTCGCATCTGCGCAAGGACGAGAACTATATCAGCCAGTTGAAGACCAATTTGCATATTGCCGAGCAGTCCGCTGCCAATAAGGAAAGCGAACTGGCGACGATGAGGACGCGACTGAGCAAGCTCGGTGAACAGGCCGATGGGCTGAGGATCGACCTGGCCGCGCGCGACACCGAGGCGGAGAGCCTGAAATTCCGCGCCAACGCGCTGCGTGACGAACGCGATACCTTACGCCAGGACGTGACTCTCTTGCAGAAGCGCGCCAGGGACGCCGAACAGAAACTGACGCAGCAGCAGCATATGGTGATCCGCCTGGAAGACAAGGCCGCGCGCGAGAGCGCTTCCGCCGCCGAAAAGGAAACCCTGGTCGCCCGCCGCTTGCAGGAGATTGCCAAGTTGAAGGAACAGTTGAAGGCCGCCAATGCCGAGATCCGCAAGGTCAACCGGGTGCTGCGCGACGCCGGCCTTGCCGGGATGGCCGCCGAGCTGCCGGCGGAAGTGACGGCCGAAGACACGACAGTATCCGCGCTCGACACCGCCGACGTCATCGCCGAGATCGGCGAGGATGTCCGCACACGCAGCGCCGCCCTTGCCGAGCGCCTGCAGAAGGCAAAGGCGGTATCCGGGCGCGATGGCGCGATCCGCGAGGAGATCGCCTCGATCGCCGCCAACATGGTGGCGCTGACCGCCCTCAACGAAGGTCCCTCCTCGCCGATCCGTACCTTGCTGGCGGATACCGCGGAAAAGAACCCAAACGATCGCATCAGCCTTGCCGACAGGGCGGCCGCAATCATCGCCGATCCCGAGCGCGTCCGATAGGGCGCGCGGCGGCGCGCCATCATGCCGATCTGCCAGATAACCCCGGTTAGATCCGCGCCATCGCGGAAGCCATGGAAAACAGCGCGATCCCCGTCGCCGTCGCAGCGTTGAGGCTATCGAGGTCCTCCGACTGTGGAATGCGGGCGCTCTGGAAACGCGCAAGCAGCGCCTCGGGCAAGCCCTCCCCTTCCGTGCCGACGACCAGCGCCATGCGCGCTGAAGCCGGAATGGCGCGTATATCGGTCTTGCCGTGCGGCGAAAGCGTCCAGATGGCAAAGCCCCGTTCGGCAAGCGCCAGGAGCACATCCAGCGCCTTGCCGCCGCGCCGATGTGGAACGCTCAGCACCGAACCGACCGAAACACGCAACGCCTTGCGGTAAAGCGGATCACAGGAAGTTTCGTCGAGCAGCACCGCATCCGCCCGGAAGGCGGCCGCATTGCGGAACATCGAGCCGGCATTGTCGTGATTGGAAATGCCGCAGCCGACCAGCACCAGCGCCCGTTCCGGCAGCGCCGCGAGAAGGGCACCCTCTCCGCCATCCTCCCGCCGGCCGAGCGCGAGAACGCCGCGATGCAGATGGAAGCCAACGACGCCGTTAAGCACATCGGCCTCGGCGACATAGACTGGCACATCGGCCGGAAACCGCTCCAGGATGGGCAGCACGCCCTCGACGCGATTGCGCAGCAGCAGAATCTTTTCGGCGAAAAAGCCGCGGTCTCCCGCATGCGCCTCGGCAAGCATGCGCAGCACGACGGTGCCCTCGGCGATGAAGCGGTTCTCGCGACCCGTCAGGTCGCGCTCTCTTATGTCGCGGAATTCGGCGAGGCGCGGATCGTCGGCGCTGTCGATGGCGATCGGGACGGCGGCCATGCCGACCTCAATTGCCCGCGACGGTGACGTCGGCGACGGTACGGCCGGTCCTGAGGTCGAAGACCAGGGCCTTGTTCTTGCCCTCGACGGTTTCGCCGTAAAACAGGATCTGCCCGGCAGACAACGAGGTCGACTGCACCTTGAAGCCGAGCGGCAGAGAAACGGTCGCGGCAAGCGGCGCATCCGAGGGCACGCCGGAGGCGGCAACGGTTGCTGCCGTCTCCTTCGGATCGTCGCGCATCGTCTTGTAGACAACGGCACCGAAGACCGCCATAAGGCTCACGAACATGATGGCGCCGGAAACGATCTGCAGGCGGACCATCTTGCGCCGGACACTTTCCATCGCCGGATCAAGGGGCTTCTCTTCCTGGTCGTCTGGCTCGATTGCTGTCATCTGTGCGTCCCGTTCTAAAAAAATACGTCGGAGAAGAAGCGTCTTGAGCGACCCCTTTAAACAAGCAGCCGGCAATAGAAAAGTCCTGACTGCCGATGAAACCGCCGAAGGCCGGCTCGACGCCTGGCTGACGGCGCAGGTTGGCGAGGAATTTTCACGCAGCCGCATCAAGGCGCTGATCAAGGACGGCCAGGTTTTTCTGCGCGGAGAACCCGTCACCGACCCGCAGCGCAAGGTGCGCACCGGCGATAGTTTCGAGATCACGCTGCCCGAGCCGGAAGACCCGACGCCGCAGGGCGAGGACATCCCGCTCGTTATCCTCCATGAGGACGACGACGTCATCGTCATCTCCAAGCCTTCCGGTCTCGTCGTCCATCCCGGTCCCGGCAATTGGACAGGAACGCTGGTCAACGCACTGATCCACCATTGCGGCGATACGCTCTCCGGCATCGGCGGCGTGCGCCGCCCCGGCATCGTCCACCGTCTCGACAAGGACACGACAGGGGTCATGGTCGTCGCCAAGAACGACATCGCCCATCGCCACCTCTCGCTTCAATTTGCCGACCACGGCCGCACCATGCCGCTGGAGCGGGCCTACCAGGCAGTCGTCTGGGGCCGGCCGCGCTCGCTGACGGGCACCGTCGACGCGCCGCTCGGCCGCGCCACCGGCGATCGCACGCGCCGCGCCGTCAAGCGCCCCGACAGTCATGACGCCGACGAGGCGATCACGCACTACACGGTGGTCGAACGCTTCCACGAAAAGCCGGACGCCACCGCGTTCGCCTCGCTGGTCGAGTGCCACCTCGAAACCGGGCGCACCCACCAGATCCGTGTCCACATGGCCCATATCGGCCATCCGCTGCTCGGCGACACGGTTTACGGCGCCGGCTTCAAGACCAAGGTCAATCTTCTGCCCGAAGAGATCCGTAAGGTCGTCAACGGTTTCGACCGCCAGGCGCTGCATGCCTTCATGCTGCAGTTCGAGCATCCCCGCACCGGCGAAATCATGCATTTCGAAGTGCCGCTGCCGGATGATATGGTGGAATTGGTCGAGGCACTGCGGCGATAGAGACCCCTCTTCCAACTCACACCTGCGTGAGCGGCACCCTTGAACCGCCGTTTCGCCACACTTATCTGTATATGGATTTAGTGCGGGCTCACAGTAGAGCCGCACGTCCCGGTTTGCCTTTTTTAACGCGAGAACGCGTTTCCATCGGGAGCCGGAATTCACTTTAGGAGGGTGCACTATGGCCCGAAATACCTTGCCGTCCATTACCGCCGGCGAAGCCGGTCTCAATCGTTACCTCGACGAAATCCGCAAATTCCCGATGCTCGAGCCGCAGCAGGAATACATGCTCGCCAAGCGTTATGCCGAGCATGGCGATCGCGACGCCGCCCACAAGCTGGTCACCAGCCATCTTCGCCTCGTCGCGAAGATCGCGATGGGTTATCGCGGCTACGGCCTGCCGATCGGCGAAGTCGTCTCCGAGGGCAATGTCGGCCTGATGCAGGCCGTCAAGAAGTTCGATGCCGAGCGCGGCTTCCGCCTCGCCACCTACGCCATGTGGTGGATCAAGGCCTCGATCCAGGAATATATCCTGCGCTCGTGGTCGCTGGTAAAGATGGGCACGACCGCCAACCAGAAACGCCTGTTTTTCAACCTGCGTCGGCTGAAAGGCCGCATCCAGGCGATCGACGACGGCGACCTGAAGCCGGAGCACGTCTCGGAAATCGCCACCAAGCTGAACGTCTCGGAGGAGGAGGTCATTTCGATGAACCGCCGCCTTTCCGGCGACGCTTCGCTGAACGCGCCGATCAAGGCTGCCGAAGGTGATAGCGGCCAATGGCAGGATTGGCTGGTGGACGACCATGACAGCCAGGAAGACGTGCTGATCGAACAGGATGAGCTCGACACCCGGCGGCGCATGCTGGCAAAAGCGATGAGCGTGCTGAACGAGCGCGAACGCCGCATCTTCGAGGCTCGCCGCCTCGCCGAGGATCCGGTGACCCTGGAAGACCTTTCGACCGAATTCGACATCAGCCGCGAACGCGTCCGCCAGATCGAGGTCCGCGCCTTCGAAAAGGTGCAGGATGCGGTCCGCAAGGAAGCGCTGGAACGCGCCAAGGCCGTCCGCGTCGTCGAAGCCACGGCATAAACCTGCCGCGTGATAGAATTGAAGAAGGCGGGTCCTTGCGGCCCGCCTTTTCTGTTTCATTCGCTTTTCGCAGCCTCGTCAGCCGCCAAAGTCCGATAAAGTTGGCATTGCGGAAAAAACCATCACTGGCTCGTCGACACATCCCCGAGGGCGGTCCATTCCTTGATCGCGGTGTTGAAGGCGTTCGTTCCGGTGTCGCCCTTTTCCATCGTCAGCAGCGCGCGGCGGCCGTTGCGATAGGTGATCGGCATATCGATCCAACTACGGGTCGCCATCAGGTCGAGATTGGCCTTGCGCGCATCGGGATAGTCGTTGAGCGCGATCATGTGGAAATCGTCGGTGATTTTGGCCGGAACCGCAATCAGCGCGTCACCACGGTCCTGCTCCGTGCGCTTCATCGAGATGCGCTGGACGCTGTCGATGCTGCCGCCTTCGAAATTCGGCGGCACCGAGAAGACCACCTCGACGAGATGGCTTGCCGGCAGCGACGGATCGGAATTGCGCTTGAAGGTGATGAGAGCCGAGAGATTGCGCTCGGGCACGCTGACATTGCCCTGCACCGTCGCCTCCTGCCGTCCGCCCTGACCGGCCTCGTGCTGCACACTCCAGACGACCGATCCCTCGATTGCCGTCGGCGAGCTCTGGCCGATGCGCTCCTCATAGAGGAACATCTTTTGCGACGAACCAACGGGCGCGGTCTGCTGCGGCGATGCCGCCGGACCGTTCGGCGTCAGCGTTTCGGCGGGTGCCGCATCGCCCTGTGCGCTGGCAGCCGGCGTATCGGCTGCCGCGACGTTCTGCTCGGCGACCGATTTTCCTTCTGCCGTCGGCGTTCCCGGCACCGTGGCCGGTCCGCTGTCGACCTCTGTCCCATCGGTCAGCAGCCGCTGAGTGAATTTCGAATTGGCCGGGGCGCCGTCATTGTTCATTGACGCCACCTGCGGGTTCGGGTTCGGCTGCGGCGGTGCCACTGGCGTATTCTGCGCTCCTGGCGTGGTCGGCTGAGCAGGCGTCGCTGGCTCAGGCTGGGCAGGCGTCGCGGAGCCAGCCGGCGGTGTTGCCGCCTCGTTCCGGGTCGCCTGCGACGGTGCCGAACTGACAAGCCCGTCGACCATCGCCACCAGCGCCTCTCTGTTCATCCAGCCGGCATAGGCGCCGCCACCGATCAGGATGAGGGCGAAGAGGAGCGTGATCACGGTGCCGAGGCCGAAGCGACGGCGCTTCGGCTCCATCCGGAAATTCTTGCCCTGCAGCTTGGACGCAACAATCTGATCGATATCCATCGCCGGATTGGAGTCATCGTCGTCAGCGGCGACCGAACCGCGACGGTCGTAGCCGCGCAGCGCCTTCGCCTCGCGCCAGTCCTCGCTCGGCGCGGCGCTGGCAGGCGCCGGCTTGCCGTTGTGCACTTCTGCGAAGATATCGACATCGTCGAAATGCGAAGCGACCGGCGTCTTCTTATTGCTGCCGGCCTCGATCGGCGGCAGATCGTCGAAAGCGGCCGTCTCCCAGGAGAAACTTTCCTTGGCAGCCGGCATGACGGCGGCGGGGGCCGCATTTTCGAGGCTCGATATCACCTCCTCGAAGGCGCGCGCCGAAGCATCCGCGGTGATCGGCGCCGTCTGCGAATATTGCCTGAGTTCCTCTTCCGCCCATTCGGTCTCCGCATCTTTGGGCGCCGGAGCCGGCGTCTCGGCGGCGGGCTCGGCCCAGACGGGATCGAAATGCGCCACGGCGTCGGCCTGCAGCGGCTCCTCGCGGCTGTGCTCGACGAACTCCTGCGGGCGATCGAAATCGGCGACCGGCTCAACCAGCCGGTTCGACGCGTGATCTATGCCACGCGTGACCGGCTGAAGCGGCTCGGCGGGCTCGTAAGCCTCCTCGACTTCCGGCTCGTCAGCCTCCACCGCCACCGGTTCCGCCGCAACCTCTTCGGCTTCCGCAGGATGCTGCTCGTCCGCATGATAGTCGCCGGCCTGTTCGTCGTGATCCCCGACGGGCGGCTCCCAGCCGTCATGTTCGGCCGGCACATCCTCGGCAGCGACGTCGCGCGCCTCGCTGGCATGCCATTCCTCGGCCGGCGCTTCCTCCTCATGCGAGGGATGCCAGTATGTCTCGGCGGAAGCAGGAGCTTCCGCGGGAACAGGAGTTTCCGCGGGAACGGATGCTTCCGCGGAAAGGGGTTCCTCGGCAGCGACCTCTTCCTCAGCTTCCTCGGGCGAGGCAGCTTCCACGTGACCGGGCTCGTCGGCGGCCTCGGCCGCTTGCGGCTCGGCATAGGCTTCGTCAACCGGCTCCTCGACATCAGTCTCCGGCACAGGCGCCGGTTCGCTTTCGTCGTGAAGCGCTTGTTCTTCTGCGGAATCCAGCGCGGTGGCGGCGGCAACAGGCTCGTCGAGCGACAGCGCCTCGGAGTGTTCACCTTCCACTTCGCGGATGGCGGCCTCGAGCTTTTCGAGCTGGCGTTGCAGCATGGCTTCCGGCGGACGCGGCTTCATGTTCTCGAGCTGCCGCTGCACTGCGCCGCGGGCACGTTCGTAGACCTTCACCCGCATTTCGGGGGTATTTTCAGCCAAGCCGTCGACGGCCCGCCGAATAACTGCAATAAAATCCGCCATCAGTACTTTCTCAAGAAGTCCGGTACCCTACCGAACCATCCTCCACAGTGACCCGTGAGCTTAATCCTCAAACGGATCGGTCACAAGTATCGTGTCATCCCGCTCCGGGCTGGTGGAAAGGAGCGCGACAGGCGCCCCGATCAGCTCTTCGACCTGGCGAACATACTTGATCGCCTGTGCCGGCAGGTCCGCCCAACTGCGGGCGCCGACGGTCGATTCCTTCCACCCTTCCAGCGTGATGTAGATCGGTTCGACCCTAGCTTGCGCTCCCTGGCTTGCGGGAAGATGATCAATCTGTTCGCCGTCGAGCATATAGCCGACGCAGATCTTCAATTCCTCGAGGCCATCGAGCACGTCGAGCTTGGTGAGCGCGATGCCGGTGATGCCGTTGGTGGCGATCGATTGGCGCACCAGCGCGGCGTCGAACCAGCCACAGCGCCGCTTGCGTCCGGTCACCACGCCGAACTCATGACCTTTTTCGCCCAGGAACTCGCCGATCGCGTCCTTCAGCTCGGTCGGGAACGGGCCTTCGCCGACGCGTGTCGTATAGGCCTTGGTGATGCCGAGGATATAGCCGAGCGAGCCGGGACCCATGCCGGAACCGGCCGCGGCCTGACCGGCCACGGTGTTCGACGACGTCACGAAGGGATAGGTGCCGTGGTCGATATCGAGCAGGCTGCCCTGTGCACCTTCGAAGAGGATGCGGGAGCCCTTGCGGCGCTCCTTGTCGAGGAAGAGCCAGACGGTGTCACGGAACGGCAGCACCCGATCGGCGATCGAAGTCAGCTCTTCCATGATCGCTTCATGGCTGACTTCGGCGACGCCGAGGCCGCGGCGAAGCGCATTGTGGTGCGTCAGAATACGGTCGACCTTGCCGGAAAGGCTTTCGAGATCTGCAAGATCCATGACGCGGATGGCGCGGCGGCCGACCTTGTCTTCATAGGCCGGACCGATGCCGCGGCGTGTCGTGCCGATCTTGGTGCCGCTGTTCGACGCAGCATCCTCGCGCATCGCGTCGAGCTCGCGGTGCAGGGAAAGAATGAGTGTCGCATTGTCTGCGATGCGCAGGTTGTCAGGCGTAACCGTCACGCCCTGCGCCTCCAGCCGGCCGATCTCGGCGATCAGCGCATGCGGATCGACGACGACGCCGTTGCCGATTACCGCCATCTTGCCCGGGCGCACGACGCCGGACGGCAAGAGCGAAAGCTTATAGCTCGTGCCGTCGATGACGAGCGTATGGCCGGCATTGTGTCCGCCCTGATAGCGCACAACGATATCCGCACGCTCCGAAAGCCAGTCGACAATCTTGCCCTTGCCTTCGTCACCCCATTGCGAACCGACCACGACTACGTTCGTCATCCAACTCTTCCTGTTACCGGCGCTGAACCGCGCACCTGCTCAAACCCGCGCATCTATAAAGCTTTGTTTTTTGGAAAGCGACCCTGTTGTCACAGTAGATTGGGCTTTTTACGTGACAAATCAGCAGCCGGCAGGCTATTGCCCGTCACAAAACGCCGGACGACGACCGCAGAAAGACGGGAAGAACGCTCTTGCAAGCCACGGCCTATATCTGCCTCGTTATCGCCACCCTCTGCTGGGGCGGCAATTCCGTCGCCGGCAAACTCGCGCTCGGGCATGTCAGCCCGATGATGCTGACCTTCCTGCGCTGGTTCCTCGCCGTGGCGGTGATCGTCGCCATTTCGGTGCCGCAACTGCGCAAGGACTGGCCGGTGGTCAGGAAGAACCTACCGCTGCTGCTGTTCTACGGCGTCATCGGCTACACGCTTTTCAACGCGATGCTTTATTCGGCCGTGCAATATACGACGGCGATCAACGTCGCCATCGAGCAGGCCGGCATCCCGATGCTGATCTTCCTGCTGAATTTCATGTTCTTCCGCACCGGCATCTCGCTGGCGCAATGTCTCGGCTTCGGCATGACGCTGATCGGCGTTGCTCTGACCGCCGCCCATGGCGACCTCACAACGCTGCTGCAATTGAGCCTTAACCGCGGCGACGGACTGATGCTGATCGCCATTGCCGCCTATTCGGTCTACACGATCTTCCTGCGCTGGAAGCCGCCACTCGACTGGCGAACGCTGATGGCGGTCCCGGCGCTTGGCGCCATGCTGACCTCGCTGCCGCTGCTCATCTGGGAGGCCGAACGCGGCGCCGCACAGTGGCCGGACCAGGCCGGTTGGGTCATCACGCTCTATACGGCGATCTTCCCCTCGCTGGTGGCGCAGATCCTCTATATCAAGGGTGTCGTAGCCATCGGCGCCAACCGGGCCGGGCTGTTCATCAATCTCGTGCCGGTATTCGGGACGCTGCTCTCCGTAGCTCTGATCGGCGAGACGCTGCAGTCCTTCCATGTCATCGCGCTGGTACTGACTTTGGGCGGCATCGCAATCGCCGAAAAGGGCCGGCCGAAAGCCTCGGCTCCGACCGTAACCGCCTCACCTCTGGATTAGGCCCTAACCAAGCTCCAGCGTCGTCACACCGAAGACGTGTTTCAGCGGGATGGCCGGCGCCGGCCCGCGATACATGCGCGTCGTCTCGAACACCGGTTGAAGGCCGAGGCCTTCGGCAAGCGCGACCGCCTCGTGGTTCTCCGCCGGAATGTCGATGAAGATCGCAGCCCCCTTCGCCTCGGGGATCAATTCGGCAAGCAGCGCCGCGGCGCTGTCGGCATCGTTGGCAAAGAGCGGGCCGATCTTGTAGCCCTCGTAGCAGCGGCGGATCGTGCCGTAACCGCGGATCTTGCCGCTCTTACGCACCACCGCCGAGCGACGGCCCTTGCGGCCGGTGCACCAGGCGGCAAGAAAGGCATCGCGCGGCTGCGGAAAGATCGCCGAATCATACCGCTGCAGGCCTTCGAGACGCGAATCGAGCACCGGCTGCGCGACCAGCGTCGAAACCGGCAAGGAGGTGGCGACACCGCCGTAGCGAATGGTGGAAGAGGCAGGCTCGAAGCCCGCCTTGCGGTAATTGTCCTGTTGTGCGGCAACGCCGTCGAGACCGATCGTCCGGTCTCCCGCGCTGGCGATGCCGGCCTCCCAGATCGCCTTGCCGTAACCCTTGCCGCGGAAATCGGGATGGACGATGTAGAGGCCCAGGAAGGCAAAACTCTCGCCATACTTGACGACCGAGATCGATCCGACGGGGACTTCACCGATGGAGCCGACGAAAAATCCCGACGGATCGGCCTCGAGAAATGCAAGCGAATCATCGAGGCCCGGGTTCCAGCCCTCCTGACGCGCCCATTCGAGTACGAGTTCCAGTTCGCCGGGCCGCATCGAACGAACGGCAAATTCCGAATTCATGCGACCTTCCCAGATTGAATGTCCCGCAAGTCCATCCCAGCAACGGCAAAGCAATTGTCAGGCCCCAAGCGCCCCGATTGCATCTGTCAATGATGGAGAACCGCGCTCATGGTGTTGACGACGCGTATAATCATTTTTCGATGCAATGCAGAAAGCTTCGTTTCCGCCTTACCATGAAACAATGCGGTTGCAAGCTCAAGCAAATTACTTGTGTCCCATTTATCTTCCTGCCGCGGCAAATAAAGTGCCGCGCCGACAGGATATCGCCTGCCTGATCCGAAAGGCGAGGAGAGCATTCCGGCCGAAATCATTTTCGCCAGCCGGCAAAAAGGATCACCGGCCGTTCAACCGCCCGTCGCGGTCTTCTGCTTTTCGATGCCGCTCGCCGTCGATGCGAAAAGACGGTCGGTCTCTGCGGCCGGGGCGGGATAACCGAAGGCATAACCCTGCAGGCCGTCGCAGCCGAGCTGCGCCAGCACGACGGCATGCGCCTCGGTCTCGATGCCCTCGGCGATCACCTCGACATCGAGCGCCTTGGCGATTTCCACGATCGACCCCACCACCCGCCGCTGCTCGGCGGAGCTGACGACCTCGGTGACGAGCTGCCGGTCGATCTTCAGCCGCTTCGGCCGCAGCTTGACGAGACCGATGAGCGAGGCATGGCCCGATCCGAAATCATCGATCTCGATGTCGATGCCCATCTGTTTGATATCGCCGATATGCTCGAGCAGTTTTTCGTCGCTGTCGTCGAGAAAAATCGTTTCGACCAGTTCGAAAACGATCACACCGGGCGGGATGTCGAGTTTCCTCAGCTTGTTGAGCAATGCCGGATCGGCAAGGCGCGACGCCGAGATATTGACGGCGATGCGCGGAACCGCAAAGCCGCGCAACAGCCAGAACAGCCGGTCTTGGAGAACGTTTTTGAGGATCGCCGCGTCGATCTCCGCCGCAAGTCCGTGCTCATCGGCAATCTTCAGGAATATCCCCGGGGCGAGCACACCCTTTTCCGGATGTTTCCACCGCGCCAGCGCCTCGAAGCCGATGACCTCCCGTGTCCTAGCGTCGAGCTGCACCTGATAATAGGGAACGATCTCTCCGCGCTCCAGCCCGAGCTTCAGCTCTTCGGCTAGCCGGCGCTTGGCCCGCAGATCCTCCTGCAGTTGCCGCGTGAAGAATTCGACGCGATTGCGCCCGAGCTTCTTGGCCTGGTAGAGCGCCAGGTCGGATTCGGCCAGCAGGTTGCGCGCTCGCCGATCGCCGCTCCAGGATACGCCGATCGAGGCGCCGGATTGCAGCATCTCCTGACCGAAGCGGATCTTCTTGCGCAATCGGCGCTGGAGGTCCTCGGTGATCAGCTTCAGTTCCGTGAGATCGGTGAAATTCACCAGCACGATGACGAATTCATCGCCGCCGACGCGGGCGACCATGCCATTCGCGGGAATGGCAGCGGTAATGCGAAGAGCTGCCGCCCTGAGCACGGCGTCTCCGGCCGCATGACCGTGGCTGTCGTTGATCTGCTTGAATTGGTCGAGGTCGAGATGCAGGACCGCGAGCGTCGTGATGCTCTTGTCGGCCGGCAGCTCCGCGAGCCGCTTGTCGAGAAGGCGCCGGTTCGACAAGCCGGTGAGATAATCGTGATCGGCGACATGCTCGATGCGCGCATTGCTTTCCTCGAGCGCCAGCGCTCTCGCCTCGGCCACCAGCTTCTGCCGCGCCAGCTCCGCGTTGAGCTGTACGTCGGCAGTCACATCCCATTCGGCGCCGATGAAGGAAGGCGACCCCTCCGCATCCACGTAGAAATGCGCGCGCGAGCGCAGATGGCGGATTTCGCCGCTCGGCAGCACGATCCGGAATTGCGAATTATAGGCGCCCCGTGTCGCAATCGCGTGGTCGAAGTCGCGTTCGGCCTGCTCGCGATCGTCGGGATGGATGGCATTCGACCAGAGCCATGCCGGCACCTCCCGGAACGACTCGCCGGTCTCGTAGAGCCGGTGCATCTGCGCGTCCCATAAGATCCCGTTCTTCGCGATACTGTGCTCCCAGACACCGATCCGCGATGCATCGAGAGCGAGTTCGAGCCGGCGCAGAAGATCCTGAAACTCTTGTTCGGATCGTGTGGGTTTATTTTCTGGCAACGCGGTCTAGCCTTAGAAGCTTGCATAACTGCAATATGGTCTCAGGCCGGCATTAATGAAGCCTTGTCTTGATGATCGAACTCGTGACTAGGTGAACTGTTCGTTACGACTTTCCCCTTTTGGATCAAGGAACTTGCAGTCTACCGTATCTCGAGATCAATGGTTGTGCCGCGGCGGGTTTTTCGCGATCCGGCGGAATTCCGTCGCCCCCTCCAGCACCGCGCCGTCCGACAATTGCGTGACCGTTCGACGGTAGATCTGCTGCCACGGCGTCGCATCCGCCGGTACCGGCGGAATACCCTCACCCTTGCGCCGTTCGATCTCGGCGTCATCGACCAGCATGTCGCAGCGCCCCTCGTTGAAGTCGATGCGGATGATGTCGCCGCTACGAAGCCAGGCGAGGCCGCCGCCGGCCGCACTTTCCGGCGAGGCGTTGAGGATAGAGGGACTGTCCGCCGTGCCCGATTGGCGACCGTCGCCGATCGTCGGCAGGCTGCGGATACCACGCTTTAGGAGGTGATCCGGTGGCTGCATGTTGACGACCTCAGCCGAACCCGGCCAGCCGATCGGCCCGGCGCCGCGGATGACGAGGATGGTATTCTCGTCGATGCCGAGTTCGGGTTCATTGATGCGCTTGTGATAGTCCTCGGAACCGTCGAAGACCACCGCCCTGCCCTCAAAGACGCCTTCGTGCCCGGGTTCCTGAAGATAGCGCCGGCGGAAATCCTCTGAGACGACGCTCATCTTCATGATGGCGAAATCGAAGAGATTGCCCTTGAGAACGAGGAAGCCCGCCCGCTCCTTCAGCGGCTCGGCGAATGGCTTGATGACTTCGCGGTCGCGCGCTTGCCTGCCCTCCAGGTTCTCGGCCATCGTCCTGCCGGTCACCGTGCGACAGTTACCATCGAGTTTCCCCACTTGCAGCAGTTCCCACATGATCGCCGGCGTGCCGCCGGCGCGATGATAGCGCTCGCCAAGATAGACGCCGGCCGGCTGGACATTGGCCAGCAGCGGGATATCGAAGCCGTGCACCTGCCAGTCGTCCGGATGGAGTTCGACGCCGGCGTGCTTGGCCATCGCAGCCAGATGCGGCTGCGCGTTGGTCGAGCCGCCGATCGCCGAATTGGTGCGGATCGCATTGAGGAAAGCCTCGCGCGTCAGGATGTCCGACGGCTTCAGATCCTCGAACACGATCTCGACGGCGCGCCGCCCGGTGCGGTAGGCCATCTGGCCGCGCTCACGGTAGGCGGCCGGAATGGCGCCGCAGCCTGTCAGCGAAAGACCGAGCGCTTCGGCCAATGCATTCATCGTCGAAGCGGTGCCCATCGTATTGCAATGGCCGACGGAGGGAGCCGAATCGAGTGCGGCCTGCAGGAATTCTTCCCGGTCGATCTCACCTGCCGCATATTTTCGCCGCATCCGCCAGATCACCGTGCCGGAGCCGGCCAGTTCCCCTTCATGCCAGCCGTCGAGCATCGGGCCGCCGGAGAGCACGATCGCCGGAATATCGACCGTCGAAGCCGCCATGATCGCCGAAGGTGTGGTCTTGTCGCAGCCGGTGGTCAGCACAACGCCGTCGAGCGGATAGCCGTAGAGGATCTCGACGAGACCGAGATAGGCGAGGTTGCGGTCGAGTGCGGCCGTCGGGCGCTTGCAATTCTCGAAGATCGGATGCGTCGGAAACTCGATTGGAATGCCACCGGCGTCGCGGATGCCGTCGCGCACGCGTTTGGCAAGTTCGACATGCACCCTGTTGCAAGGCGTGAGATCGCTGCCGCTCTGGGCAATCCCGATGATCGGCTTGCCGGAGCGCAGCTCTTCCGGCGTGATGCCGTAATTCATGAAACGCTCGAGATAGAGCGCCGCCATGTCGATATGATCGGGATTGTCGAACCAATCTTGCGAGCGCAGGCGCCGCTGCGGCGAATGGCTGTCCGTCACTGCTTTCCTCCCGGCCGGCCGTTCTTCTCTTCGAGATGGAGAAGCAGGCCGCTGTGATCCTTTTCGCCATTGCCGTTGGCGACGAATTCGCTGAATTCGGCATGCACCGCCGCCGTCAGCGGCAGCGTCAGCGACAGGGTCTTGGCCGTCGCCATGGCGGCGTTCAGATCCTTCAGCTGGTTGCTGGACGAACCGCCTGGAGTAAACTGCCGCTCGACCATGCGCTTGCCGTGGAGTTCCAGGATGCGGCTCTCGGCAAAGCCGCCGCGAATGGCGTCTCGGAAGGCCGCCGGCGAGCCGCCGCCCGCCTCGATCAGCAACATCGCTTCGGCGACGGCGCCGATCGTCACGGCAACGATCTGCTGGTTGGCGAGCTTGGCGAGTTGGCCCGCCCCGCTCGGACCGACGCGGGTTACCCGCCCCATCGGCGCAAAGACATCCGCAAGTCCGTCGATCACGTCCTTGTCGCCGCCCGCCATGATCGCGAGCGTACCGGCTTCCGCCCCGACGACACCGCCGGATACCGGCGCATCGACATGCTGGATGCCGAGTTCGGCAAGCCTCGCCGAATGATCGCGGGCGAAATGCGGGGCAATCGAACTCATGTCGATGACGGCGGTGCCCGGCGCCATCGCATCGGCCGCGCCCCGGTCGAACAACACGTCCTCCACCGCCCCGGCATTGGTCAGCATGGTGATGACGACGTCGGCGCCGGAAACGGCATCCGCAGGTGTTTTCACGCAAACCGCGCCGTCTTCCGCAAGCGCCTCGGCCTTGCTGGAATCGCGATTCCAGACGATGACGGCAAAGCCTCCGGCAAGCAGCCGGCGAGCCATGGGCGCCCCCATCAGGCCGGTGCCGAGAAAGGCGATCCGCCTGCCGTCATGACCTTTTCTCGAACTCGTCATTCAGTCCTCCCAAACCGTTGTCCACCTTTGATAGTCCCCTCGTTCCGCGATGCAAACCGTTTTGACGGACGTAGCGCATTTTTATCGAACGCCCCAAACGATACGGGCGAGAACCGAAGTTCCCGCCCGATTTACTCGACAAAGGAAGGTTGAATTCCGTTTATTCCGCCGCGAGCCGGATAACCTCCGCCTCTTCTTCCTTGTGTTCGTCCGGCTTGTGCTGGACGAGCGGACGGTTGCCCGTCAGCCGCCGCAGCAGCACGTAGAAAACCGGCGTCATGAAGATGCCGAAGAAGGTCACGCCGATCATACCCGAGAAGACCGCGACCCCCATGGCGGCGCGCATTTCCGAGCCGGCGCCTGTGGAGACGACGAGCGGCACGACGCCCATGATGAAGGCGAGCGAGGTCATCAGGATCGGGCGAAGGCGAAGGCGGCTGGCCTCGATCGCGGCCTCCCGCGGTGTCCTTCCCTCGAACTCCAGTTCGCGGGCGAATTCCACGATGAGGATCGCGTTCTTCGCCGATAGGCCGACAAGGACGACAAGACCGATCTGAGTGAAGATGTTGTTGTCTCCACCCGTGAGCCAGACGCCCGTCAGTGCGGCCAGAACGCCCATCGGCACGATCATGATGATCGCAAGCGGCAGCGTCAGGCTTTCATACTGGGCGGCCAGCACGAGGAAAACGAGCAGCAGAGCCAGGGGGAAGACGACAATGCTCGAATTGCCGGCAAGGATCTGCTGATAGGTCAGATCCGTCCATTCGAAGTCGATGCCCGCCGGCAGGGTCTCGTGAAGGATCTTCTCGATTGCCGCCTGCGCCTGGCCGGACGAGAAGCCCGGTGCCGGACCGCCGTTGATATCGGCAGCGAGGAAGCCGTTGTAGCGGTTCGCACGCTCCGGACCAGTGCTTGGCTCCACCTTCAGCAGCGCCGAAAGCGGGATCATCTCGCCCGATGCCGAACGGACCTTCAACTGCCCGATGTCTTCCGGCTGGGCGCGGAATTTCGCATCGGCCTGCACACGGACGCTGTAAGTGCGGCCGAAGGCGTTGAAATCGTTCACATAAAGCGAACCGAGATAAATCTGCAGCGTCTGGAAGACGTCGGTGACGGAAACCCCGAGCTGCTCGGCCTTGGCGCGGTCGAGATCGGCATAGAGCTGCGGCACGTTGATCTGGAAGCTGGAGAACAGCCCCGCAAGCTCAGGCGTCTGGTAGGCCTTTGCAAGCACTGCCTTCGTGGCCTCGTCGAGCGCCTGGTTGCCGAGGCCGGCACGATCCTCGATCTGCAGCTTGAAGCCGCCTGTCGTGCCGAGACCATTGACCGGCGGCGGCGGGAACATGGCGATGAAGGCATCCTGGATGGCGCCGAATTTCTGGTTCAGCGCCATAGCGATTGCGCCGCCCGAGAGATCCGGCGTCTTGCGCTCTTCGAAGTCCTTCAGCGTCACGAAGACGATGCCGGCATTCGAGGAGTTGGTGAAGCCGTTGATCGACAGCCCCGGGAAGGCGATCGCATTGGCAACGCCCGGCTGCGCCAGCGCGATATCGGTCATGCGCTTGATGACGTCTTCCGTGCGGTCGAGGCTTGCAGCATCCGGCAACTGGGCGAAGCCGATCAGATACTGCTTGTCCTGAGACGGCACGAAGCCGCCGGGGACCGTGCTGAACATGCTGTAGGTCGCACCAACCAGCGCCAGATAGATCACCATGACGATGCTTTTGCGCGACAAGAGCCCACCCACGCCCTTGCCGTAGGCATTCGAACCCGCGCCGAAGACACGGTTGAAGCCGCGGAAGAACCAGCCGAAGATGGCGTCCATGAATCGCGTCAGCCAGTCCTTCGGCTGATCATGGCCCTTCAGGAGAAGAGCAGCCAGCGCCGGAGAGAGCGTCAGCGAGTTGAAGGCCGAGATGACGGTCGAGATTGCGATCGTCAGCGCGAACTGGCGATAGAACTGTCCCGACAGGCCGGAGATGAAGGCGAGCGGGACGAAGACGGCGACGAGGACCAGCGCGATCGCAACGATCGGACCGGAGACTTCCTTCATCGCCTTGTAGGTCGCAGCCCGTGGCGACAGGCCATGTTCGATATTGCGCTCGACGTTTTCCACCACCACGATCGCGTCGTCGACAACGATACCGATCGCAAGCACCAGCCCGAACAGACTGAGCGCGTTGATCGAGAAGCCGAAGACATACATGACCGCGAAGGTACCGATGATCGATACCGGAACCGCGATCAGCGGAATGATCGAGGCGCGCCACGTCTGCAGGAACAGGATGACGACGAGGACGACGAGCGCAATGGCTTCGAGCAGCGTGTCGATGACCTTCTCGATCGAGGCGCGTACGAACTTCGTCGTATCGTAGACGATCTCGTATTTGACGCCCTGGGGCATGGCGAGCTGCAGCTGGTCCATGGTGGCGCGCACATTGTCCGCGATCTCGATCGCGTTCGAACCAGGCGCCTGAAGGACGGCAACGGCAACGGCCGGCTTGCCGTCAAGCAGCGAACGCAACGTATAGTCCGCAGCACCGAGCTCGATGCGGGCGACATCGCGAAGGCGGGTGATCTCGCCATTGGCGCCCGTCTTGACGATGATGCTGCCGAACTCCTCGGGCGTGCGCAGACGGCCCTGGGCATTCACATTCAGCTGCAGGTCCACACCCGGCTGGCTCGGCGAAGCGCCGATGATGCCAGCGGCGGCCTGAACGTTCTGGGAGCTGATGGCGTTGCTGATGTCGCTGGCGGCGAGATCATGCTCGGCCGCCTTCTGCGGATCGATCCAGACCCGCATGGAATAGTCGCCGGCGCCGAAGACCTGCACCTGACCGACGCCTGCGATACGGGCGAGCCGATCCTTGATATTCAGCGTCGCGTAATTGCGAAGATAGGTAATGTCGTGATTGTCGCCGTCAGAGACGAGGTTGACGACCATGATGAAGTCGGGCGAGCTCTTGACCGTGGTGATACCGAGGGCCCGGACTTCCGACGGCAGCCGCGGTTCGGCTTGGCTGACGCGGTTCTGCACGAGCTGCTGCGCCTTGTCCGCGTCGGTGCCGAGCTTGAAGGTGACGGTCACGTTGAGCACACCGTCCGATGTCGCCTGGCTGGACATGTAGAGCATGCCCTCGACGCCGTTGATCTGCTCTTCGAGCGGCGTTGCCACCGTTTCCGCGATGACGGACGGATTGGCGCCGGGGTAGGTGGCGCGCACGACGATCGACGGCGGCACGACCTCCGGATATTCGGAAATCGGCAGCGCGCGCAGGCCGATCAAGCCGGCAACCAGGATGAGGACCGAAAGAACGCCGGCAAAGACCGGGCGGTCGACAAAGAATCTGGAGATGTTCATATCAAAGCCCTCTCCGGGGTGAACATGGATACAACGTCCCTCTCCGGCGGTTTGGGAGCCGCCGGCGGGTCATATCATTTCGGGTGTTGGCCTTCCCCCGGAGGGGAAGGCAAAGTCTTTACTGCGCGGTCGCGACCTTCTCTTCCATCTGAGGTGCGACGACGGCGCCTGGACGGATGCGCTGCAGACCGTTGACGACGATCTTTTCGCCGACGTTCAGGCCGCTTTCGACGACCCGCTGGCCGTCAGCCAGCGTGCCGAGCTGGACCTGCCGATAGGCGACCTTGTTCTCGCCATCGACGACGAAGACGAACTTCTTGTCCTGGTCCGTGCCGACGGCACGGTCGCTGATGACGATCTTGTTCTCGGCCTTCGGCTGGCCCATGCGCACCCGCACGAACTGGCCGGGGATGAGGCGTCCGCCCGGATTGTCGAAGACGGCCCGCACGCCGATCGTGCCGCTTGATGCATCCACCTCGTTGTCGATCAGCTGCAGCTTGCCCTTGATCGGGGTACCGCTGTCGGTCAGCGTGCCGACCTCGACCGGGATCTCTTCGACGGCAGGCAGGGCGCTGTCCGTCTGCGGAAGCTGGGCGAGCGCGCGCGTCACCATCTCTTCGCTGGCATTGAAGCTCGCATAGATCGGATCGACGGAAACGAGCGTCGTCAGCGCCGGCGAGGTCGAACCGGCCGCGACGAGGTTACCGGCGGTCACCTCGATC
The DNA here is from genome assembly GCF_014193215.1 of Rhizobium sp. BK112. Lineage (NCBI taxonomy): Bacteria > Pseudomonadati > Pseudomonadota > Alphaproteobacteria > Hyphomicrobiales > Rhizobiaceae > Rhizobium > Rhizobium sp. BK112. The sequence continues at coordinate 67,767 of NZ_JACHYZ010000001.1, read as the reverse complement.
TTGCCGATGCGGCCGGAAACCGGAGCCCGCACCTCGGTGTAATCGAGATCGAGCTGGGCCGACTGCAGGGCGGCCTGCGCCGAACGCAGCCCCGCCTGAGCCTCGGCCAGTGAACTCTGGCGCTGATCGAGATCGCTCTGGGAGATGGTGCGATTGTCGGAAAGCCTGCGGCCGCGGTCGAGTTCGGTCTGAGCCAGACTGACCTTGGCTTCGGCCGAAGCGACCTGACCTTGCGCCTGCGCCACGCTCGCCTGGTAGGGGGCCGGGTCGATGGTGAAGAGCAGGTCGCCCTGCTTGACCAGCGCCCCTTCACGGAAAGCCACCGACAGGATGGCGCCGGCAACACGGGAACGCACCTGCACCCGGTCGACCGCTTCGAGACGGCCGGAGAAATTCTCCCAGGCCGTCACGTCGCGCGCCGCAACGACGGCAACCGTCACCGGCACAGCGGGAGCCTGCGCGGGGGCGGAAGCGGCCGTGGCGGTCGTGCTCATCGGCAGTTCGAAAAACAATGCGGCCCCGGAAACGGACGCAACAAGGCCTATGCCGGCGCCCAACAGGGCCCAGCGCTTACTTCTGGACGTCATGAGTACTCTCCTTGCGGCCCCAGGCCGCCGAAATATCAGGTCTTCTTCAATGCAATTGCGGTTGGACGCTTACGTCCCGAAGGAAGCTTCCGAAATGGCGGCTGACGTTTTCCTGCCAGTCGGGCGCTCCGTCGGATTTCCCACCATAAATCGAGGGCCAGCCCGTCCCGGCGGGAAGAACATGCTGGCGCACACCGACGCCGGCCTGTTTCAGGCGGGCACCGTAACCAATTGTTTCGTCGTGCAGAGGATCATCCTCCGCGGTGAATATCAGCGCCGGCGCGACGCCGGAAATACGCGAACAGAGGCACGGCGCCGCATAAGGATGGCAACCGCCGCCGCTCAGATAATGGCTCCAGCCTTCCGTCCAGCGCTGGCGCATGCCGATGGCCTCGGCCTTGCGGATCGACGACGTACCCATAAAGGGATCGAGCAGCGGCGAAATCAGCACCTGGCCGTCGAGCGCATCCGGCATCTGGTCGCGCGCCTTCAGCGCCACACCGGCAGCGACATTGCCGCCTGCCTCTTCGCCGGCAACGAAGAGCAGCGACTTGCGGTCGCCAAGACCGGCGCGTTTGTTGGCGAGATAAGTGAAAACCGAGAAAGAGACTTCCAGCGCCTGCGGAAACAGATTGCCGGACAGGCTGCTGTAGTCGGCGGCGACGACGATGGCGCCGGCCTTGGCCAGACTCATCGCCACCGGCCGGTCGACGTTCTTCTCGCTGTCGAGAAAGGCGCCGCCATGCAGGTAAAGCACGATCGGCGGCCCCTTGCCGTAATCGGCGCCCTGGTAGATGCGTGCGGAAACGGGGCCGATGGCCACCTTATCCAGCAACATATCTTTCCATTCCACCGTCATGCTTCCGGTCTCTTTGCGTCGGCCGCAGGCAGACAACAGCTGCCGCTTGCATTTTCCATAAAAAAGATATTGTTATTCCAACCAAGGAATAAGAAGCTATATCGCGATAACACTGTTCCAGATCTCGAACAATGGTGCAACGCAAACTGCGGATTTGAAACCGATGGATCAACTCTCGGCAATGCGCGTCTTCATTCGCGTCGTGGAGACGGGCAATTTCACCCGCGCCGCCGACATGCTCGCCATGCCCAAGGCAACAGTGACCAATCTCATCCAGGGCCTTGAGGCGCATCTGCGCACCAAGCTTTTGAATCGTACGACGCGCCGGGTCATGGTAACCACGGACGGCGCGCTTTATTACGAACGCGCCGCCCAGATTATTTCGGAGTTGGAAGAACTCGACGGCAGCCTCTCCAATTCACAAAGCCTGCCGAGCGGGCGGCTGCGCGTCGAGATGGCTGGTGCTTTCGCCGATTGGATCGTCGTTCCCGCACTCTGCGATTTTTATCAGCGTTATCCCGATATCCGCATCGACCTCGGTGTCGGCGACCGCACGGTCGACTATCTTGCGGAAAATGTCGACTGCGCGCTGCGCGCCGGCACGCCGGCCGACCAGTCATTGATTGCGCGACGCGTCTCCGAAGTCGAGATGATCACCTGTGCTTCGCCGAGCTATATCCAGAAATTCGGCATGCCCGAGCGGCCGGAGGATCTGGAGTCTGACCACTACTCCGTCAACTATTTCCGCGCCCAAAACAACCGAACGCTGCCCTTCGAATTTCGCCGGCGCGAGGAGGTGATCGAGACCAGTCCGCGTTACATCGCCTCGGTCAACGATAGCCGCACCTATCTGACAGCTGCATTGACGGGTCTCGGCATCGCGCAGGTGCCGATCTTCATGGCGCGCGAGCCGATTGCGAAGGGCGAGCTCGTGCGCGTGCTGCCGGATTGGCGCCGCGATGCGCTGCCGCTCTACGTCGTCTATCCCCCGAACCGCCATCTCAGTAACAAGGTGCGCGTCTTCGTCGACTGGCTGGTGAAGCTTCTGGGAGAGGCGAGACTGAACGACGTCTAAGCGCCAATACAAATACGGCCCGGAAGGCAGGGGAAAACCTTCGACGGGCCGCAATTTACAACTTTGAACATCAAGCCTGTCGCACCGCAGATGGGCGCGGCAGGCTCCGGAGGTTCGGAAGAGAGCGGCAGGGAATTCCACTCTCTCGCGATAAAACAGATATACGCACTCTCCGCAGGATTGTAAGGAAAAATTCCGCAATCACGTTCACATAATTGCGATGACGGCGGTCTGGAAGCCGCCGCCGGTCTGTCGTCAGATCATCCCGCCATTGGCGCGCAGCGTCTGGCCGTTGATCCAGCCGCCGTCCGGGCCGGCGAGAAAGGCAACCGCAGATGCAATGTCTTCGGGTGTGCCGAGACGTTCCAGCGGGTTCATCTTCGCCATGCGGGCGATGAGTTCGTCCGACTTGCCGCTGAGGAAAAGATCCGTGGCCACAGGGCCGGGCGCGATGGCGTTGACGGTGATGTTGCGGCCGCGCATCTCCTTGGCCATGATCGCCGTCAGTGTTTCGACGGCGGCCTTGGTGGCGGCGTAGACACCGTAGGTTTCGAGCTTCAGACCGACGACCGAGGTCGAGAAGTTGATGACCCGGCCGCCGTTGCGCAGGCGCTTGGCCGCTTCCCTGAGCGTATTGAAGGTACCCTTGAGATTGACGGCGATCTGGCGGTCGAAATTGGCATCGTCAGCCTCGGCAAGCGACGCGAGCATCATGATGCCGGCATTGTTGACGAGCACGTCGACCCCGCCGAAGGCGGTTTCCGCAGCATCGAACATGCGGCGGACGGCCTGCGCCTCGCTGACATCGGCTTTCGCCGTCAGCGCTTTGCCGCCGGCCTGCTCGATCTCCCGGGCCAGTTCCTCGGCCGGAGCCGCATTGCCGGAATAATTGATGACGACGGTGAAACCGTCCCTGGCGAGGCGTCGAGCGACTGCTGCGCCGATGCCGCGGGAAGCACCGGTGATGAGTGCAACCTTGCCGTTTTCGTTGGAAGCCATTGTCCTTCTCCTTCATCCTGCGCCGCAGCGCGTTTTCGATGAGGACAAGATGCGCCTTTCCCAAAAGCGGATAATCGTGCATTCTTCGCCATAACTATCCGGGAATAACGAACAAATAGATGGACAGATTCGATGCCATGCGCGTGTTTTGCCGTGTCGTGGAACGTCGCAGCTTCACGCTTGCCGCCGAAGACACCGGCCTGCCGCGCTCGACCGTTACCGATGCGGTAAAGCAGCTCGAAGCCCGCCTCGGCGTGCGCCTGCTCCAGCGCACGACACGTCATGTCAGTGCGACGCTCGATGGCGAAGCCTATTACCAGCGCTGCCTGTCGATTCTTGCCGATATCGAGGATGCCGAAGGCGCTTTTGCCGGCGCCAAACCGAAGGGCCTGCTGCGCGTCGATGTGCACGGCACGCTTGCCCGCCATTTCCTGCTGCCGAGCCTGCCGTCCTTTCTCGAGACTTATCCAGAGATCGAATTCTACATGAGCGAGGGCGACCGGCTGGTCGATCTGGTGCGCGAAGGCATCGATTGCGTGCTGCGCGTCGGCACGTTGGGCGATAGCGACATGGTCGCCCGGCGCGTCGCCATGCTGGATGAGATCACGCTCGCCTCTCCCCATTATATCGCCACCCATGGCCTGCCGCAGCACCCGGATCGGCTTGCCGGCCACCGCATGGTCGGCTTCCGGTCCAGCAGCACCGGCAGCCTGTTGCCGCTCGAATTCATCGTCGACGGCACGGTGCGTGAGATCACCATTCCCGCCACCGTCGCCGTCAACGCCGCTGAAAGCTATATTTCAGCGGCGAGGATGGGCCTCGGCATGATCCAGATCCCGCGCTATCACGCCGAAAAGGACCTTGCCGAGGGAGCGCTGATCCACGTGCTCAAGGATTTTCCACTGACCCCGACGCCGGTTTCCCTGCTCTACCCTCGCAACCGCCAGCTTTCACCGCGCGTGCGCGTCTTCATCGACTGGCTGGTGAAGGTCTTCGCTCGACAAAATTCCGAAAACGCGCTTCACTAAAATGCGCCCTGCTAATATGCGCGCCCTCGGAGAACGGCCATGGCACTCTACGATATCACCGTCTACCAGACGGAAGACGGTTTCGTCGTCGAATTCGGCGGCGAAGGCGAAGACAGCATTGCCGTGACGCTGCGGAGCACGCCTGAGCTGACCTCGGAAAACGCCGCCATGCGCGCCAAGACCCTGCTCGCAGCAGCCATCGAACCGGCCCATAGCGACGGCGCGCGCAGCAAGGATCCCGCCTTGCTCGAAGAAGAGCTGGAGGAGGGTCTGGAAGATTCCTTCCCGGCGAGTGACCCGGTCTCGGTCACATCGTCGTCGATCCCGATGCGCGATCCGAATGCCGGCCACTGATGCCTTTTGGGATGACGGCAGCCACACTGGATGTTATCTGCGTCTGATATGACCGATGGTGGAACGATATCAGGCGCGATCGGCGCCGGCACGCTCGCCGGCGAAAGCCTCAGGGCATTTTTCGAGCGCGATGCGATCGCCGTCTCCCGCGACCTGCTCGGCTGCCATCTGACCGTGAATGGCGTCGGCGGACGCATCACCGAGACCGAAGCCTATTTCCCCGATGACGAGGCCTCGCACAGCTTCCGCGGCCCGACCAAGCGCAACGGCGCCATGTACGGCAAGTCGGGCAATGTCTATATCTACCGCATCTACGGCATGTACTGGTGCCTGAACTTCGTCTGCCATCCGGGCTCGGCAGCCCTCATCCGCGCCCTGGAGCCGGAAACCGGAATCCCCGTGATGATGGAGCGACGCGGCACCGATGCGCTGACGTCGCTCTGCAGCGGCCCCGGCAAGCTCTGTCAGGCGCTCGGCATCGATATCGAGATCAATGACAGACTGCTCGACCGCCCGCCCTACACACTCACGCCCTCCGCGCCGGTGCCCATAGTCTCGGGAAAACGCATCGGCATTACGAAGAATGCCGAAGTTCCGTGGCGCTTCGGCATTCAGGGATCGCGTTATCTCAGCAAGCCGTTTCGCTGACTATTCCATGACTGCGCTGTGGTCGACGGCGGGCGCCGCCTTCGGCTTGCGTAGCAAGAGCACCAGCGGGATGACCGCAAGCGACATCAGCATCAGTAGCTTGAAATCGTCCATATAGGCGATGATCGTCGACTGCAGCGTGATGATCTCGTTGAGCGAAGCACGCCCCGCCGCCGTTACCGGGCTGAGGCCCTGCGCCGCCACAGCGTTGAAGGCATGGTTGAACGGCGTCACATAGGCCGCGATCGATTCATGGTTGCTCTGCGTGTTCTCGACGATCAGGGCCGAGACGATCGAGATGCCGACCGCCGAACCAATGTTGCGCGACAGGTTGTAGAGGCCGGTGCCGTCGCCGCGCATATGGGCCGGCAGCGTCGCGAAAGCGATGGTCGTCAGCGGCACGAAGAGAAAGCCCAGGCCGGCGCCCTGGATGAAGCCGACCGAGACGATCGTCCATTGCGAAACATCGGGCGTCCAGCCGGTCATGTCGTACATCGCCCAGGCGGTTAGGCCGAGACCGAGCACCAGCAGCAAGCGCGTATCGACCTTGCCGATCAGCCGCCCGACAATGAACATGCACAGCATGGTGCCGAGCCCGCGCGGCCCCATGACGATGCCGGCGGTGATGACGGGATAACCCATCAGCGTCTGCAGATAGGGGGTCATCAGCGCCAGCGATGCGAGGTAGGTGACGCCAACCACGAAGATGAAGATCATGCTGACCGTGAAGTTCTGGTCGAGAAACAGCTTCGGATTGACGAAGGATTTTTCTGCGGTCAGCGTGTGCACCAGAAGCAGATAGAATGCGGCGGCGCAGACGATCGCTTCGAGCATGATCTCGCCCGAGGAGAACCAGTCGAGCTGCTCGCCGCGGTCGAGGAAGAGCTGCAGCGCGGCGATGAACAGGCTCATCATCCCGAAGCCGAACCAATCGAGTTTGGCGAGCGCATCCCTCTTCGTTTCCGAAACGAAGATGACGATACCGGCGAAAGCAAGCGCGCCGATCGGCACGTTGATGTAGAACACCCAGCGCCAGCTGATATTGTCGGTCAGCCAGCCGCCGATGACTGGGCCGAGGACCGGTCCGACCATGACCGAGACGCCGAAAAGCGCCATGGCCGAGCCGCGCTCCTCCACGGTATAGATATCGAGAAGGATGCCCTGGGAAAGCGGCACCAGCGATGCGCCGAACAGGCCCTGCAGCAGGCGGAAGGCAACGATCTGGTTCAGCGATTGCGCCAGGCCGCAGAGCACCGAAGCAACCACGAAGCCGGCGATGGCGACGAGCAGCACGCGCTTGCGGCCGAACTTGGCGGCGAGAAAGCCCGATGGCGGCGTCATGATCGCCGCCGCGACGATATAGGAGGTCAAGACCCAGTTGATCTGGTCGGCGGAGGCCGACACGCTGCCCTGGATATAGGGCAGCGCCACGTTGGCGATCGTCGTGTCCAGCGCCTGCATGATGACGGCGAGAATGACGCAGGCCGTGATCGCACCGCGATTGGCAACCGGCGTCGCCGCAGATGCAGAAGCGCTACTCATGATCCCCGCCCTGAGGCCGGCCCAGAAGCTTGTTGACGAAATCAGGCAGGCCGCGGACATGGCCGGTCTCGACATCGACCACCGTGCTCATGCCGACGCGGAGCGGCGGCTTGCCTTCGGTTTCCTGGATGCTGACGCGCATCGGAATGCGCTGCACGACCTTCACCCAGTTGCCCGTGGTATTCTGCGCCGGCAGCAGCGAAAAGCTGGAGCCGGAGGCCGGGCTGATGCTCTCGACCTTGCCCTTCCATCTCACGCCGGGATAGGTGTCGACATAGATCTCGGCCGTCTGGCCGGGCTTGACGTAAGTGAGCTCGGTTTCCTTCGGGCTGGCGGCGATCCAAAGGTGATCGGTGGCAACAAGCGAGAAGGCCTGCTGCGACGCCTGCAGATAGGAGCCGACCTGCAGCGCGTTGACATTGGTGACGATGCCGTCGAACGGCGCCTTGACGACGCTGTGGTCGAGTTCGCGCTGGGCGTTGTCGACATTCGACTTGGCTTGCAGGTAGAGCGGATTCTCCTCGATCGGCTGATCGGCGGAGCCGCCGAGCTGGGCGAGCGTCGTTGCGGCTTCCGCCTTGGCGACGGTAACCTTCTGCTCAGCGGCTTCCAGATTATGCTTGGCTTCGTCATAGGCCGACTGCGTCGCGCTGCCGTTGTTGACGAGGTTTTGCTGCCGATCGAACTGATCCCGATAATAGGGCAGATCGGCTTGCGCCTGCGTGATCTCGGCAAGCGACTGCTGATAGCTGGCCTTGAGATTCATGATCTGGTTGCGCTGCGCGCCGAGCTGCGCCTTGGCGCCATCGAGCGCAATCTTGAAAGCATCCGGCCGCAGGCTGAAGAGCACCTGCCCTGCCTTGACCGCCTCGTTCTCATGCACGTCGATCTGCTCGACGATGCCCGAGACATCGGTGGTGAGCCCGACCATGTCGGCCTGAATATAGGCGTTGTCGGTCGACATCACCTGGCCGCCATTGACGTAATAATAACCGCCGACGACGAGCGCCACCGGCAGCAGGGCGAACAGGATCGGCCGCGTGAGACTGCGCCGGCGGCGGACCTTGTTGCCGCCAGGCGCAGCCACGGCGGCAGCCGGCGCTGAATTGGATGAAGGCGCTTCGGCTACCGTTTCCTGCTGTTTCGCTTCCGTTTCTTCGACAGGAGTCTTGGCATGGGCGTCGGCAACGACGCGGAGGGGGGATTGATCAGCCATCGTTCGTCTCGTTCTCGTCAACCGGGCTCCGGCATGCCTGAACCAGGTTCGTCTTCATTACGGATAGAATGTGGAAAAGCTGCTCGCGCTGCTCGACGGAGACGCCGTCCAACGCTTCTGCGCGGGTGGTGTCGCCGAGCTCGCGCATTTCGGCGAGCAGCGGGTGCGCCTCGTCGCGCATGTAGAGCAGCCAGATGCGCCGGTCGGTCGGGTGCTGGCGGCGCTCGATCAGCCCGCGTTCGGCGAGCTTGTCGAGAATGCGCACCAGTGTGATCGGCTCGACTTCGAGGATTTCGGCAAGGCCGCCTTGATGGATGCCTTCATTGTTCGAGAGATAGGCAAGCGTCTGCCATTGCGACCGGGTCAGCCCGAGACACTTCGCGCGCTGCTCGAACCGCTTGCGCAGCAGCCGTGCGACGTCGTGGAGAAGGAAGCCAAGGGTCGGAGTGGCGCTCATGAAAACCTGCGATCATTATTTATAAGCATACTTATGATATCGGTACATATATTGAGCATGTACGCCACACAAGAGCTGGGATGCCAGATTCGGAAGCAGCGGCGAAAATGCCGCAGGCCGGCTCAGGCTTGTCCTGCAGTTCTTCCTTTCGCCGGTTGCAGACGCCAGACGGTAGCCGCGGCCTAGCTCCGCCCTAATTCTGCCTGTAGTCGTCGCCTCCGCCGGAGGCGCCGCATTGGGGAGCTCGATGGCGTTCTTCGAAAGCATGCTGACGCTGCTGCTGGTGGCGATCGTCTTTCTGCAATTCTCCAGGAAGTTCCGGATCCCTTATCCGACAATGCTGGCGATCGCTGGCGTCATCGTCGCCGCCGTGCCTTGGGCGCCTGAGGTCGCAATCGATCCCGAGCTTGCGCTGGCGTTGCTGATCGCGCCCGTGCTCTTCGACGCCGCCTATGATCTGCCGCCGAGGACGTTGAGGCACAACTGGCTGCCACTCCTCTCGCTCGCCGCCATCGCCGTGATATTGACGGCCGCCGCCGTCGCCACCGTCAGCGTGACGATCGCCGGCCTGCCGCTTGCCGCGGCCGTCGCACTCGGCGCCATCGTCGCGCCGCCGGATGCGGCGGCGGCGACCGCCATGCTCGACCGCTTCACCCTGCCGCGCCAGACCTATGTGATCCTGAAGGGCGAAAGCCTCCTGAACGACGCCGTCGCGCTCCTGATCTTCAGCGCCGCGGTGGCAGCCGCCGCGAGCCCCGCCTTCTTCGCCGGTGCCCTGGCGGAATTGGCGCTCGCCGTGCCGGGCGGCCTCATCCTCGGTTACCTCATGGGCCGTCTCTACATGGTCGTCGGCCTGAGGCTCGCCGGCACGCTCGGCGGCACCCTGCTTGAATTCGTCGCCACTTTCGGCACGTGGATCATCGCCGAGCGGCTACACTTTTCGGCAATACTGGCGATCGTCGTCTACGCGATGGTCATCGCCCGCTACATGCCCGAGCGGCAGACGGCCCGCCACCGCATCCATTCCTATTCGGTCTGGGAGGCCGCGGTCTTTCTGCTCAACGTGCTGGCCTTCCTGCTGATGGGCCTGCAGGCCCGTCAGATCGTCCTCGACCTCGATCCCGGCCGCCTGGATTTCGCAATCACCTTCGCCACCATGGTTTTCGTCACGGTCATTCTCGTCCGGCTGGCCTGGGTGCTGTTTTATAACCGCGTCATCAACTTTCTTGCCGCGCGCGGGCGCACGAAACAGGCCGTTCCCACCTTCGCGACGAGCCTGCTTGCCGGTTGGTGCGGCATGCGCGGCCTCGTCACGCTGGCCACCGCGCTCGCCCTGCCGATCGACTTCCCCGATCGCGACATCATCCTGCTCAGCGCGCTCGCCGTCGTTCTCGGCACGCTCATCGTCCAGGGCCTGACGCTCGGGCCGCTGATCCGTTTCCTGAAATTCGAACCGGACACCTCCGTGGACCGCGACCTCGCCAGAGCCCGTGTCACGTTGATCGATGCAGCACTTGCCGAACTCGCCGGCGGCGAAGACAAATCCACCCGCATCCTGCGCGACGTGTACACCTCCGAGCGCGAGATCGCCGTGGACGGGAAACATCCGCGCGAGGTCAGCCGGCTCGACAAGCAGCGCCGCAATGTCATCGTTGCGAAGCGCCGCAGACTGGCGGCAATGCGCCGCGCCGGCGAGATCGACGACGATGTCTTTCACATGCTGGAACAGGAACTCGACTGGGCCGAACTCGGCGCCCTGCCGCCGGGCAGAGACGAGATTGTGGAGAGCTGACGCGCTCTGTGAAGTTTTGATGGATTCGAAAATCGTAACCAATTGGCATTTGCAATTTTTCGCCGCTGCCGTTTATAGTCCAATTCCATAGGGTTACGATTTTTCTGATCGACATTGCCTGCCGGCCTTCCTTTCCAAGGGATCGGACGCCGGAGAAATCCCCGGGGGCAGAGGCCTTCGTTCAAAGCAGCAAGACCTGAACAGCATCACTTCATCTTGAGGTTGGCGGCTAGTTAATCGGCTGCCAAGATTGGAGGACTGGTATGACCTACGCGCTTCGACAGATGCTGGTGTTTGGCTCTATCGCCGCATTCATGCCTTTGGCCGCGCTGGCTCAGAGCGCCCCGCCGCCCCCGCCCGTCACCGTCGCCAAGCCTGTTGTGCGCGATGTCGTCGACAGCGACGAATTCATCGGCCGCTTCGAGCCGGTCGACGAAGTCTCCGTTCGCTCGCGCGTCGGTGGGTACCTGCAGGAAATCCATTTCCAGGACGGCGCCTTGGTCAAGCAGGGCGACCTGCTCTTCGTCATCGACCAGAGGCCGTTCGTCACCGCGCTCAATCAGGCAAAGGCCGCACTCGAATCGGCGCAATCCGCCTTGGTCTTTGCCGATGCGCAATATAAGCGCACGCAATCGCTTGCTTCGAGCGGCAGCCAGTCGGCGCAGACGCTGGATGATCGCCGCCGCGAATTCGATTCGGCCGAGGCCAATGTCCGCGGCGCGCAGGCCGCAGCCGATCGCGCTTCTCTCGACATGGAATATACCGAGATCAAGGCGCCGCTCAGCGGCCGCATCGATCGCCGGCTGATTTCGGCCGGCAACCTCGTGCAGACCGACCAGACCGTGCTGACAACAATCGTTTCGCTCGATCCGATCGATTTCTATTTCGACGTCGACGAGCGCCGCCTGTTGAATTTCGCCGACACGGCGCGCAAGCTCGGCAAGGATCTCCAACAGGGCGGCGGCGGTCTGGATGTCTCCGTCACGATCTCGGATCCCAATGCAAAACCATTCAAGGGAAAGCTCGATTTCGCCGAAAACCGGGTCGACAATGAGAGTGGCACCATTCGTCTGCGGGCCCGCTTCCCCAACCCCGATCTCGTCCTTCAGCCCGGCCTCTTCGGCCGCATACAGGTCGAAGCCTCCAACACCTACCAGGCCATTCTCGTTCCCGACGAGGCAATCGGCTCCGACCAGAATGAGCGCGTCGTCTATGTCGTCGCCGAGGACGGCACGGTTTCGACCAAGCCGGTGAGACCCGGACCCCGGCTCTATGGCTACCGCGTCATACGCGAAGGCCTTGACGGGACCGAGACGATCATCGTCAACGGCCTGATCCGCGCCCGGCCGGGTACCAAGATCACACCTCAGATGACCGAACTGCCCAAGGAGCGGCAGGACACTGCGCCCGAAACCGCCGGCGCGGAGAACGGACAATGAGATTTGCTCATTTTTTCGTGGACCGGCCGATCTTTGCGGCCGTCATCTCGATCGTTCTTCTGGTCGTCGGCGGCATTGCCTATACGCAATTGCCGGTATCCCAGTATCCGGAGATAGCGCCGCCAACCATCGTCGTGCGCACGTCATATCCGGGTGCCGATCCGCAGACGATCGCCGATACCGTGTCGACCCCGCTCGAACAGCAGATCAATGGCGTCGAAGACATGCTTTACATGTCGTCCTATTCCAGCGCCGACGGCGCCATGTCGCTGACGATCACCTTCAAGCTCGGCACCGATCTCGACAAGGTGCAGGTGCTCGTTCAGAACCGCGTTTCCATCGCCCTGCCCCGTCTTCCCGAGGAAGTCCAGCGGCTTGGGGTGACCACTGACAAAAGCTCGCCCGATCTGATGATGGTGGTGCATCTGCTGTCGCCGTCGCACCGCTATGACCAGCTTTATGTCTCGAACTACGCCCGCAACCGAATCCGTGACGTTCTCGTTCGCCTTGACGGCGTCGGCGACGTGCAGCTCTTCGGCGAACGCCAGTATTCGATGCGAATCTGGCTGGATCCGGAAAAACTCTCCGCCTACGGGATGACATCCGATGACGTCGTCGCCGCGCTGAGAGACCAGAACGTCCAGGTGTCCGGAGGCAAGATCGGTGCCCCGCCGGTGACCGGCAAGAATGCGTTCGAATATACGGTGCGAACGGATGGACGCTTCTCCGATGTGCGCGAGTTCCGATATGTCATCGTGAAATCGACGACATCGGGCCGGCTCGTGCAGTTGCAGGATGTCGCCCGTATCGAACTCGGCGCGCAGGATTACGTCACCAACAGCTATCTCAACAATGACCCGGCCGTTGCTCTTGGCATCTTCGCCCGGCCGGGAACCAATGCCCTGGACACCGCCCATCAGGTCCAGTCGATCATGAAGGACCTCTCGCAGAATTTCCCGCAGGGCCTGGAATATCGCATCGTCTACGACACGACCGAATTCATCTCGGATTCGATCACCGAGGTCTATAGAACCATCGCCGAGGCGGCCATCCTGGTGGCGATTGTCGTTCTCGTCTTCCTGCAATCCTGGCGAACGGCGATCATTCCGATCATTGCCATCCCTGTATCGCTGATCGGCACCTTCGCCGTCCTGCTGGCCTTCGGCTTCTCGCTCAACATGCTCACCCTGTTCGGCCTCGTGCTGGCGATCGGGATCGTCGTCGACGACGCGATCGTGGTGGTGGAAAATGTCGAGCGCAATCTCGCCCGCGGCATGACGCCAAAACAGGCATCCCACGTCACGATGGACGAAGTCGGAACTGCCGTCGTCGCCATCTCGCTGGTGCTGATTGCCGTATTCGTGCCGACCGCCTTCATTCCCGGCATCTCAGGCCAGTTCTACCGGCAGTTCGCGGTGACGATCGCTGTCACCACGGCAATTTCCGCATTGAATTCGCTGACGCTGTCGCCCGCCCTTGCAGGCATATTGCTGAAAACCCATGACCACGAAACCAGGCGCACGAACGTCGCCACGCGCCTGGGAAGAGGACTTGCAAACGGCTTCAATCGTGGATTCGATCGGCTGAGCTCGGGCTATTCATGGACCGTTCGGCATCTGGTCAGCAGTTGGGTGGGATTGACAGCCGCGATGGCCGCCTTCGTCTGCCTGCTCGGGGCCACCTGGTACATGGGAACGAAAGTTCCCGCCGGCTTCATCCCGACCATGGACCAGGGTTACGCGATCATCGTCATCCAGCTTCCGGACGGCGCCTCGCTTGCGCGTACCGATGCCGTCGTCAGACAGGTGGGCGATATCGCCCGCACCGTGCCCGGCGTCGGCAACGCCGTGCAATTTGCCGGCTTCAGCGGGGCGACATTCACCAATGCTTCGAATGCCGGCGTCGTCTTCGTTCCGTTCAAATCCTTTGCCGAACGTGAAGAAGGCGGAGAGAACGCCAACAAGATCATCGGCGAGCTTTACGGCAAGCTGCAAAGCATCCAGGAAGCCTTCATCATTGCCATCCCGCCGCCATCCGTGCGTGGCGTCGGCAATTCCGGCGGCTTCAAGATGCAGATATCAGATCTCGAAAACGCCGACATGACGCGCGTGCTCGGCCTCGCCCGCCAGATGATGGGTGCGGCGGCGACGACCGAAGGGCTGACGGGCGTCTTTACGACATTCTCCGATGCAAGCCCGCAATACTTCCTGGCGCTCGACCGCGACAAGGCACGCTTCCTGAACGTGCCGATCCCCAATATCTTCAACGCGCTTTCCATCAATCTCGGCGTCGCCTACGTCAACGATTTCAATGCGTTCGGCCGCGTCTACCAGGTCCGCGCCCAGGCCGACCGGCAATATCGCATGGACAGGGAAGACATTCTCGCCCTGAAGGTTCGATCGGCAACCGGCGCGCTGGTTCCGCTTGGAACCTTGATGGACATTCAGGATGCCAGCGGCCCGGCGCTTGTCCAGCGCTACAACATGTACGTCTCGGTGCCGCTTCAGGGCAATCCGACGCCGGGCACGTCGACCGGCGATGCCATCGCCAAGATGGAAGCGCTGGCTGCGAAGATCCTGCCGCAGGGCACGACCTTCGAATGGACGGAACTCGCCTATCAGGAGACCCACACCGGCAACACGGCCATCTACATCTTCGCCCTCTCCGTCGTCTTCGTCTTCCTGGCGCTGGCGGCCCAATATGAAAGCTGGGTTCTGCCGCTCGCGATCATTCTCATCGTCCCGCTTGCGGTGCTCGCGGCGCTGATCGGGGTCTCCCTGCGGGGCATGGACAACAATGTCCTGACGCAGATCGGCCTGATCGTCCTGATCGGTCTTGCGGCCAAAAACGCCATTCTGATCGTCGAGTTCGCCAGGCAGGCGGAAGAGGAAGGCAAGTCGCCGGTGGAAGCGGCCATCGAGGCCAGCCATCTTCGCCTGCGCCCGATCCTGATGACGGCATTCGCCTTCATCTTCGGAGTTCTGCCGCTTGCCATCGCCACCGGCCCCGGCGCCGAAATGCGCCAGTCGCTCGGCACCGCCGTCTTCTCGGGCATGCTCGGTGTGACGATCTTCGGTCTGTTCCTGACGCCGGTCTTCTACGTCGTGCTGCGCGGCTGGCGCCGCAACCGGCCGGCTACGGTAGAACCGGCAAAGACGGAGCCGGTCGATGAAGGGGTCGTCTGAGACGACCCACCCGGCTCTGAAGAAACACGCGCGCAAGTCAGGTCGAAAACAGATGCACCTGGCCCTGCCACAGGCGCGCGACGGTGAGCTTGCCACTGCGATAGGCGCGCGTATCGATATTGAGCCGCCTCGGCTGTATATCGGGTTTGTCGTTCGGCGTATGGCCGTGAACGATGAGTTTCGGTAACGGCACCCGGCTTTCGAGAAATCGCTGGCGGATGAGGACCAGATCCTCGTCCGTCTGCCTGTCGAGCGGCAGTTTCGGATTGATGCCGGCGTGCACGAAAATCACGCTTGGGGTTTCCAGCAGGACAGGCATCGCCCGCATGAAATCGATATGCGTACGCGGCAACGACTGGCGGATGAAGGCATCGAGTTTTGCGCCGGTGGGGAAGACCAGGGGCAGGTGGTCCGGATCGAGCCCATAGGATTTGAGCAGCTCCGCCGACCCCATCTGCATCCAATCGTCATAGGAGATCCAGCCGTCGATATAGTCGAGCATGGCGATTTCGTGATTGCCGGCAAGGCAGATGCGGTCGAATCCATCAGGTGGTGGCTCCATGAGATGGCCGATAACCTGTGCCGATTCCGGGCCGCGGTCGATATAGTCGCCGAGCGTGACGATCAGCTTGCGCCCGGGCAGCCGCGCGCCATCACGCAGGATCGCTTCCTCGGCTTTCACAAGCAGATCGTACCGGCCGTGAATGTCGCCGATCGCATAGGTTGGGATAGCGGCAATATCCAGCGTCAGACGCGGTCTCGGCTGGCGCGCCATTTTCGAAACCTCGCTGTTGCGAGCACGAGAGTCGCTCATCATGTTTCTCAATCAAGGAAGCCCCACTTCACCGTAAGTAGCGTGGAGAACAGGGCAATCAAGCTGGTAAGAAAATTCAAACCATTCGGGTTTTGTAGAAAAACCGGTCTTATCATTCGAGGGCTAATCCCTCACTCCTGTATCCGTCGAGGAAAGAGTGACCGATGGGAACGGTATCGCAGTTTCATGAGAGCTTGAGGCCTCCCGCGCATCGCATCGAAAGCGAAGAGGAGGCGATATCCGCGGCCCGCGACCACGCTGCCGCATTCCGGCACCAGGCGAGCGAACGCGATATCAACCGCATCCTGCCCTTTGCCGAGCTCGATGCGCTGTCGGTATCGGGGCTGACGGCAATCGCCGTACCGCCTGACCATGAAGGACTCGACGTGTCGAACGCCCTGCTCGCCGAAATCGTTGCGATCATCGCCGAGGGCGACGCCTCGATCGGCGAGGCGTTGGAAAATCATTTTTGCGCACTGGAAACGCTCCGTACCCAGGCCGGCGAGGATTTGAAGGCATCGCTGTTTGCCCGTGTGCTGCTCGGCGACCGCTTCGCCGGCGCCGCCTTTACTGACGAGGCCGAGCTTACGGCCGAAGGCCCGGGCTATCGCCTCAGCGGGCGCACGCGCCAAGTGCCCGGTATTCTGTTCGCCGACTGGATCGCCGCAGCCGCCACCGCTCCGCCCAGCCGCCCGGTGACGCTCTACCTCGCACGCGATGACGAAGGCGTGCAGGTGGTCGACGA
The DNA here is from genome assembly GCF_014193215.1 of Rhizobium sp. BK112. Classification (NCBI taxonomy): domain Bacteria; kingdom Pseudomonadati; phylum Pseudomonadota; class Alphaproteobacteria; order Hyphomicrobiales; family Rhizobiaceae; genus Rhizobium; species Rhizobium sp. BK112. Next base: position 51,027 of record NZ_JACHYZ010000001.1, on the reverse strand, counting down.
TTGGGACGGCTTCGGCCAACGCACCAATGGATCGGCGACGGCGATCGTCGGCACGCTTCATGTCAATGCCGATGCGGTTGCGCCTGCCCCCTCGTCCGGACATTCGACCGGCATCTCGCTCGGCCTGCTGCTCAAGGCCGGCGTCGGCCTCGGCATCGCGCGAGCCGCATGGAGCGACCTGATGACCGCGATCGGCGATCGCAGCACGACGGTTCTTCCCCGGATCGGCGAACGCGCCATCCGCATCGAAGCGACAGCGGCGGCCTTGGAACGGGCTGGCCGCAAGCTCGACATCGCCCAGGTCAATCCTGTCGAGGCAGCGATGGCGGACGCGCATTTCTCCGCCTCGGCGGCCGCGATCCTTGCCGAGGAAACGGCGCTCGACACCGCAAACGCGCTGTTCGAACTTGCAGGGGGAACATCAGCAGGCATCGGGCTCAATCTCGACCGCCATTGGCGGAATGCCCGCATTCACGCGCTTTCGCTGCCGCGGGATAGATTGGTGCATACCGCAGGCGAATACATGTCGAAGGTCGGTGGCGCCTAATCAGCTGGCGGCGGAGATCGGGAACTGTTCCTTAGCGCCTTCGATGCGGCCGCCGTCGGCGACGAATTGCTCGAGGGTCATATTGTCGAGAATGGCGGCGATCGCGTCCCGAACATCGGTCATCGAGCGCCGCACCTGACAGGTCTCAGGATCGGCGCAGTCGTCGCAGGCCTCGTACGCCGTCCGGCTGGCGCAGCGAATCGGTGCTAGGGGCCCGTCGAGCGTGCGGATGACATGGCCGATGCGGATTTCCGAGGCCGGCCGCGACAGCGAATAGCCGCCGCCCGGCCCCTTCTTCGAGCGCAGGATGCCGACATTGCGCAGTTCCAGCAGGATCGTATCGAGGAACTTCTTCGGGATATTGTTGCGGGCCGCGATATCGTTGATGAAGGCAGTCTCGCCCGGCGCCAGCCGCGCCAGATCGACCAGCGCCTTCAGCCCGTATTTTCCCTTTTTCGTCAGCATCGTCGTCGCCTTGTAGAATCGCAGTATTTATCCTGCCAATAGCAGGCAAATAGCGTCAAAAGCGTGAACATACAACAAAATAGCTATTATTTATAGCTTGTATCGGCAACGTCCACAGGCCGGCCCGGCAGTCTTGCGAAAGATCGACTTGCCGAGCCCTGCCGGCGGCCGCCGTCAAATCGTCTTCAGCATGCCGCCATCGACGAAATAGGTCGAGCCGATGCAATAGCTCGCGCGCTCCGAACTCAGGAAGACGAAGACATTCGCCAGTTCCTCCGGCGTGCCGAAGCGTTTGGAGGCGGCGTGTTCGTTGGCGACGCTCTGCAGGTAGCCTTCCCAGTTGCCGCCGGTTTCGGCCGTCAACTGCTTGGCGGTCTTGATCCAGTCGGGCGTCAGGATAAGGCCGGCATTGACGCAGTTGACACGGATATTGTCCTTGATGAGCTCGGTCGACAGTGTCTTCGAAAACATCATCAGCGCCGACTTGCTGACATTGTAGATCGGTTCGTACCACAGCGGCTGAACGGCACAGATCGAGGCGTTGTGCAGGATCACACCACCGCCGCGTTCCTTCATCTGCGGCGCGATGCCGCGCGCCAGCCGCACGGCGGCCATCACATGCAGGTCCCAATAGGCTTGCCACTTCTCGTCCGGCGCCTCCATCACCGTCTCATTCGATCCGGTGCCGGCATTGTTGATGAGGATATCGGCCCCGCCTTTTTCGGCCGCCGCCGCAATGATCGCCTCGGTTCCCCCAGCCGTCGCCACGTCGGCGGCAACAGCGATGGCGTCGACACCGTACTTCTCGGCGATACGGGCGGCTTCCGCCTTGAGCCGATCGCCGCCGCGGGCCGCCAGCACGAGATTGGCGCCCTCAGCCGCCAGCCCCTCGGCGATCGCCAGTCCGATACCGACCGACGCGCCTGTTATGACGGCAGTCTTTCCCTTCAATCCGAGATCCATGTCTTCCTCCGCAACGGCCGGAGATCCCGGCCTGATATGCTGAGTGTTCCGCCAATGAACCCGGGCGTCAAGCGCCCGAACGCCTCTTGCGAGAGGCTGCGATCTGTCGCATGCCTACATCAACAGGATGGGAGGAGTTTTCATGCCACGTTATTCAGCCTGCATAGAGTGGCTGTTTGCCGAAGAGGGCGACCGCTTTCCCGACCGCATCCGCCGCGCCCATGCTGCCGGCCTGACGGCAATCGAATTCTGGCGCTGGAGCGACAGGGATCTGGACGCGATCGAGGCGACACTGAAGGAAACCGGCCTTGCCGTCACCAGCCTCGTCGCCGAACCGATGATCGCGTTGACCGACGCCGCCAACCGGCAGGCTTGGCTGAAAGGCCTTGCCGAATCCGTCACTGTCGCCAGGCGTCTCGGCGCGCCGGTGCTGATTGCCCAGGCGGGCGACGATCTCCCGGCCCTGAGCCGGCAAGAACAGCGCCGGGCGCTGACTGAAACACTGAAGGCCGGCGCCGATATTCTTGCAGACAGCGGTGTGCGCCTCGGCGTCGAGCCGCTCAACATCCGCATCGACCATGTCGGCTATTTCCTCGATTCGACCCGCGAAGGCCTCGACATCATCGATGACGTCGCCCGCCCCGAGATTGGCATCGTCTACGACATCTACCACTCCGCCGTGATGGACGAGCGCACCGAGGACGTGCTCGATGGCCGCCTCGATCGCATCATCCACGTCCATGTCGCCGATCACCCCGGCCGCAACGAACCGGGCTCTGGCGAAATCGACCTTGCCCATCGCCTCGACTGGATCTTCGCCAACGGCTACCACGGCGCCGTCGGTCTGGAATACCGGCCGACCAGACCCGGCGCGGACGCCGTCAGGGGCGCGATCGCCGCACTCGGTTAGGCGGAATTGGCGCCTTCGGCGAAAGCTTCAAGCTCGGGGTCGAAATCGACGTCGACGACATTGTTGAAGACGGCGGTCGCCAGCATGATGCCGGCGAAGGCGACGAGATCGACAAGCACCTTGATCTCGTAGCGCTGTTTCAGCTTCGCCCAGAGTTCGGCGGGTACGGCGTTGGAATCGGCAACGATCGCCTTGCCGAAAGCGTCGAGCAGCGCTTCCTCCTCGGAAAGCTCCAGTGCGTCCGGATTGAAACCATTGTTGATCAGCGCCCGACGAAAGAAGGTGATGGCGATTTTCGATTGCGCCGCCTTAGAGATTGCATGCGAGAAGATCCAGATCGCCCGGTCATTGACAGCAGGATCGAGTTCGGCCCGCAGCGTGAACCATTCGGCGTAGATGCGATGGGCGGCGGGCGAATGCAGCAGTGTCCGCTTCATATTGGTCATCCGTCCGCGCAGCCTGATTTCTTCGTCATGCGCCGCACGAATCTCTTCCGAAGCCGTGTCGTAGTCGATCTGCGGGAGGTGGCTCATCGGGTCCGTTCTTTCCTATGTGCACAGAAGCTATCGGGGCGCCAAGATATTGTGCGGGCAAATCCGCTTGGCTGCCGCCCGGCGCCGGCCTAGACTGACCAAATCGAAGCAGGAGGCAAGGCATGAGCGACGACCACGAGCACCATCATGTCGACTGGCGCGAACATGGCGTCAAGGTCATTCCCGGCAATTCGCTCGATCCGAATACCGCGCAGACGCCGGGCATGAACCGCGCGACTGCGATCAACAATGCGCGTGCCGGCGCCGAAAAGATCTGGGCCGGCACGGTAACGATCCATGCCAACGCCAAGACCGGCGCCCATCACCACGGCGATCTCGAAAGCATCATCTACGTGGTCAAGGGCAAGGCCCGCATGCGCTGGGGCGAACATCTGGAATATACCGCCGAGGCCGGCCCCGGCGATTTCATCTATGTTCCGCCCTATGTGCCGCACCTCGACCCGATCCATCGCTGATATCGGGCGCTCACACGGGACCGGAAACGCCTGCGGCGCGCTCAGGCGTGAACGACGCCGGCGCCGCTCATGGCAGTGTTCTCGATGATTCGGCCGGTATCGGCGGCATAGAGGTGGATCTGGTCGTAATCGATCGCGATGCCGATCGGATCTCCCGACTTCACCTTCACCGCCTCGGTCAGCGCCACGGCAAAGGGCAGCCCGTCGAAATCGGCGTGGACGACACGGCTTGCGCCAAGCTCTTCGATGAAATCGGCCGTTGCGGTGAGGGCACCCGGCGCATCCGGGGCCACCAGCCGGGCGGCTTCGGCGCGCATGCCGAGCACGACGCGTTTGCCTTTCAGCGGTGCGGCGCGCTCGCGCGGCAGCACGACCTTGCGGCTCTGGTCGTAGACGAAGACGCCCTCGTCATTGATCGTACCCTCGAGCAGGTTCATCGCCGGCGTTCCGACGAAACCGGCGACGAAGCGCGAGACCGGATGATGATAGACTTCTTCCGGCGTGCCGACCTGCTCCACCCTGCCGCCGTTCATCACCACCAGCCGGTCGGCCAGCGTCATCGCCTCCGTCTGGTCATGCGTGACGAAGATCGAGGTGGCCCCGAGGCGGCGGTGCAGGCGTCGGATTTCGGCGCGCATGGCGATGCGCAGCTTGGCGTCGAGGTTCGATAGCGGCTCGTCGAAGAGAAACACCTTCGGCTCGCGGATCATCGCGCGGCCCATGGCGACGCGCTGCCGCTGGCCGCCGGAAAGGGCGGCCGGCCGACGGTCGAGGAAGGGTTCGAGGCTGAGCGCCTTGGCGACTTCGCCGATGCGCCGCGTACGCTCCGCCGTCGAAACGCCGGCCACCTTCAAGGCATAGCCGATATTCTCGGCGACGCTCATATGCGGGTAAAGCGCGTAGTTCTGGAACACCATGGCGCAGCCGCGTTCGCGCGGCTCCATCTGGTTGACGACACGGCCATCGATGGCGATTTCGCCGCCGCTGATTTCCTCGAGGCCGGCGATCATACGCAGCAGCGTGGACTTGCCGCAGCCGGACGGGCCGAGGATGACGATGAACTCACCCGACTGGATGTCGAGATCGACGCCGTGGACGACGGGGGTCTTGCCGTAGTTCTTCTTCACGCCACGAATGGAGATCGGTGCCAAGGGAGTACTCCTTCACTTCTCGGTGGAGATAAGGCCGCGCACGAACCAGCGCTGCATCAGGATGACGAGCACCAGCGGCGGCGACATGATGATCAGGGTTCCAGCCATGGCGACGTTCCAGTCGGGCAGGCCGAATTCGGACGGGATCAGGGTCTTCAACTGCGTCACCGCAATGCCGAAATTCGGATCGGTGGTGATCAGCAACGGCCAGAGATACTGGTTCCAGGCCCAGACGAACATGATGGTGAACAGCGCGATCATATTCGGCCGCGAAAGCGGCAGCAGAATATCCCAGAAGAACCGGACCGGGCCCGAACCGTCCATCTTCGAGGCTTCGGCCAGCTCGTCCGGAACCGTCAGGTAGAACTGCCGGTAAAGGAAGGTGCCGGTCGCCGTGGCGACCAGCGGCAGAACGAGACCGGGATAGGAATTCAGCAGACCCCATTCGAGCTTGATCTGAATGCCGGTGATCTGCGAGACGAGCCAGCTTATCCCGGTGACGTCGAGGATCGTCTGGAAAGGCTGCAGCGCGTTGGCCGCAATCGAATAGGTCGGCACGATGCGGACTTCCAGCGGCAGCATCAGCGTGATGAAGATGATCCAGAAAATCACATAGCGGCCACGGAAGCGGAAATAGACGATCGAGAAAGCCGCCATGGAAGAAAGCATGACTTTGCCGGCACCGACCGTCGTGGCGAAGATGATGCTGTGGAACAGCTTGTTGCCGAGGTCGGCGCGAACCCAGGCGGCCTCGGCGTTTTCCCAGAAATGCGAGCCCGGCGTGAGCGGCAGCGGCACGCGATTGACCGTTTCCAGATCCAGCGTCGACGCGATGATGACGATGGCGAAAGGCAGGAGCGCGATCACCATGCCGAGCGCAAGAAGCGTATAGCAGATGAAGTTGAATATCGGCGTGCGTTCGATCATGTCCGCGACCTCACTTGTAGTGCACGCGCCGCTCGATGAAGCGGAACTGGAAGATGGTGAGAAGGACGACGAGCACCATCAGGATGATCGACTGCGCCGCAGCGCCGGAATAATCGAGACCTCTGAAGCCGTCGAAATAGATCTTGTAGACCATGAGTTCGGTGGCGCGCGCCGGCCCGCCTTGGGTCATGACGTCGACGATACCGAAGGAATCCTGGAAGCTCTCTGTGATGTTGATGACGAGCAGGAAAAACAGCGTCGGCGTCAGCAAGGGCAGCTGGATATCCCAGATCCGGCGCATCGGCCCCGAACCGTCCATGGCCGCCGCCTCGATCAGCGAGCGCGGAATGCCTTGCAGCGCCGAGAGGAAGAAGATGAAGTTGTAGCCGATATATTTCCACGAGAAGGCGACGATGACGGCGATCATCGCATCCTTGCCGTCGAGCGCCGGGTTCCAGAGACCGGGCCAGACGTGATTGATGACCGACAGCAGGCCGGCCTCCGGCGCCAGGATGAAGCGGAAGGCGAGCCCGAGAGCGGGAGCGGCAATTGCGTAAGGCCAGATGAACACCGACCGGTAGACCTTGTGGCCGCGCAGTTCACGATCGGTCAAAAGCGCCAGGATGAGCGCCAGTCCCATGGCAATCGCCGTCGAGCTGAAGCCGAAGATCATGCTACGGGTGATCGAGTCCCAATAGATCGGATCGGTGAGCAACTGTTTGAAATTGTCGAAACCGACCCAGGCATTGCCGCCGCCCCATGGCTGCTCAAGCGTGAACGCCCAATAGAGCGCCTGCGCGCTTGGCCAATAGAAGAAGACGAAGATCAGCAGCAGCATCGGAAATGCGAAGAGCAGTCCGATCGTCGTCGAGGAGAAAGTGACGCGCTTTTCCATGAGTGGTCGTTTTCGTCCTGGTTTGGTTTAAAGCATGTCGCGCAAAAGTGTGCAGCGGTTTTGCGGTAACGACATGCGCCGACATAAAGATCTAAAGCGCGAGCGGCGCGCTTTAGACGCGGGCGGCGAGTACGCATCCGCGGCCGATAAGGGAACTTACAAGGACGCACCCGGCGCGCGACGCGGGCCGGGTGCGGCATATATCGGGCGATCAGGGGAACTGAACGTTCTTATAGGTCTGCTGGAAGCGGCGCAGGAGCGTATTGCCGCGTTCGGCAGCGCCGTCGAGCGAAGCCTGGACATCGGCATTGTTGACGAAGATGGCCTGCAGACCATTGGCGATTTCGGTGCGGACCTGCAGCAGGCCACCGAGGCGGATGCCGTGCGGAGCCGCGTCACCGGCAGGCGATGCGGTCAGGCTCTGAATGGCGAGTTCGCGGCCGGCATAAGGCGCCTTGTCGTAGAAGCCCTGCTTCTTGAGATATTCGAAGCCGGAGTTACGAACCGGGATGTAGCCGGTAACGGTCGACCAGGTCAGAGCCTCTTCCGGCTTTGCGATGAAGTTGAAGAAGGCAGCGGCAGCCTTGTATTCAGCGTCCGAATGGCCCTTCAGAACCCAAAGCGAAGCGCCGCCGACGTAAGAGCTGTGACGGGTTGCGTCGCCGTAGGTCGGGAGCATGGAAACGCCCCAGTTCATGCCTTGCTTGGCGGTGCGGCCAACATTGCCATGGTCGCCGACCGAGGTCAGGATGACCTGGCAATCGCCGGCGGCAAAGGCTTCGACGAAGGTCTGGCCGACGGCCTTGTTTTTGATCACGGCAAGCTTGTTGTCATACCAGGACTTGAGGTCCTTGATATAGCTGACCAGAAGCGGGTTCTTGTTGAACACCAGCTCGGCGTCGAGACCTTCAAAGCCGTTCTTCTTCGTGGCGATGGCTTCGCCGTTGACGGCTTCGAACTGCTCGATGTACTGCCAGACTTCGTTGTTGGAGATGTCGAAGCCGAGCGGACAAGCATAGCCTGCATCCTTCAGAGCCTTGAGGTCTTCGCCTGCTTCCTTCCAGGTTGCCGGAGCATGATCCTTGCCGATCTTGGCGAAGGCGTCCTTGTTCCAGTAGAGCAGAGCGGTCGAGGAATTGAAGGGGAAGGAGTACATCTCACCCTTCGAGGTCGCGTAATAGCCCGATATACCTGAGAAATAATCGTTCCAGTCGACGGTATAACCCATGTCGGCCATCAGCTTGTTGGCCGGATAATAGGCGCCGGAGAGCATGATATCGAGCGTGCCGGCATCGGAGACCTGGGCGATGGTCGGCTGCTTGCCGGCGCGGAAGGCAGCGATGGTGTTCTGCAAGGACGCATCGTAGCTACCCTGGCTGGTGCAGACGACTTCGTAATCGGCCTGCGACTGGTTGAAGCGATCGCACTGTTCCTGGACACGCTTGGCAATGTCACCGGAGTTGCCGAACCAGAAGTCGATCTTGGTCTTATCGGCGGCGGCGGCGGGACCAGCAAGAAACGCTGTAGCGAGAAGGGCGCCAACGGCGCCGAGAAGCTTGGCTTGCATGAGAACCTCGAACGTAAAAGGGACGCGCACTTTCAGCGCACGCCCTATTAGCGGGTTCAAATTGCCGCGGCCAATGAATATTCCATGACATGAAATGATCGAAATCCAGTTGTCATAAAAAATTCACATAGTTGTTATTCGCCGATATCGGAGATATATTTGGAGAAATTTCGAGGAGTTCTTTAGCATATTGCGAGTAAATTTCTATTACATTCAAAACAATGGAATTTTAGGGGGAATGCAATATTTATTTATATTTCGACCGGACGGATTTATTCGCCCGAACCATCCTAACGAAACTTGCCAACAGCCCGCATTTTTTGCCGTTGCACTGGTGTGCAACACTGGTTTCAGCCTCAGGACTGACGGGAATCCTTCAGGATCGCGGCAAAACGTGGATCGAATGCACGACTGATCGGCCCGGCGGCGGCACCCAGCGCCACCGACCAGGGATCGGCTATGCCCGGCTGCAGGCGCGGCAGTGTCCGGCCGCGGCGCTCGGCGATCGACGGCAGCAGCGGGCCGATCGCCGCAAACAGCCTGCTTACCAGCGCTTCCGGCGCGCTGCCGCAGAGGATCACCGTCTGCGGATCGAACAGCGTCTCGAGGAGATGGATGCTCCAGCGCAGGTCCGCTGCGGCCGCCTCGACCCAGGCGCGGATGCCGTGATCGCCCCTTAAGGCAAGCTCGTTGATCCGCGCATAAAGGTCAGGATCGGCGGGATCGATCGACAGATGCTGGTAGAGCGAGGCGAGCGAGGCGCGATGTTCGAGCGGCGTCGATTTGCCGTCGGCAAACAGCAATGCCATGCCGATCTCGCCGGCATTGCCGTTGGCGCCGCGGTAAAGCTCGCCGTTCAGAATGAGGCCGGCACCGATGCCATAGCCGACGAAGAGGCAGACGGCATGGTCGAGGCCATGGGCGGCTCCCACCATACGCTCGGCGGTCGCCGCCGCGGCCGCATCGTTCTGCAGGCCGACATCGAGCCCGGTGCCGGCGGCCAGCGTTTCCAGCAATGGAAACTTCTGCCAAGCCTCCATCATCCACGGATCGTCGCCGCTGCCGGCGACCCCGAAGGGTCCGGGCATGGCGGCGCCGAGGCCGACCAGCCGCTTTTCCGATTGCTGGACGATCCCGGCGAGCTTCGACCGCACGCCGGCGACGAGATCAAGGATGACCTTCGTCCCGTTAAACGGACCGCCTGGCGGCAGGCCGGCCTCGTCACGCACGAGAACGCTGCCGACCAGATCGACGGCGACCGCCCGCGTCACATGCCGGTCGATCTGCAGGCCGATCGCAAAGGCGCCCTCGGGCACCAGGCCGTAGGGCGTCGAGGGCTGGCCCCTGCCCTTCCGCACCGCCTCCTGCGAACTGACGAGACCGTCGCGTTCGAGTTCCTCGATGATATTGGACACCGTCTGCTTGGTCAGCCGCGTCGCCCGCGCCAGATCGGCGCGTGAAAGCGCACCGTTGATCCTTAGGGCATCGATCATCACGCGCCGGTTATGGGCGCTGGTGCCTTCGTGATTGGTGCCGCTCTTGGCCCGGATCGGTCGACTGTCATTCATCTGCAATTGCCTCTTGACTCCATTAGAATGTTGAAGAAGTATTAAGTCAATACATTTGACTTAATGAGGGACCGGAGAGTCCCAGGGAACGCAGGAAGCCCAGCGAGGCCTCCGACGACGCTCCGAGATGATGGACTGGCACGTTTTCAACACGCGCCTTCTCGAACGCCGAGGGCGGCGAAGTCCGCCCTCGGCAATGCGTAAATGTCAAAAACTGGAGGCTGCAATGCTGAAATCCCTTAACAAGACGCTTCTCGGTGCGGCCTTGATCGGCGCATCCTTTGCGCCGCACGCTTTCGCCGAAACGACGCTGAACGCGCTCTTCATGGCACAGGCCGCCTATAGCGAGGCCGATGTGCGCGCCATGACCGACGCCTTCGCCAAGGCGAACCCCGACATCAAGGTCAATCTCGAATTCGTTCCCTATGAAGGCCTGCACGACAAGACGGTGCTGGCGCAAGGGTCCGGCGGCGGTTACGACGTCGTCCTCTTCGACGTCATCTGGCCGGCCGAATACGCCACCAACAAGGTTCTGGTCGACGTCTCCTCTCGTGTCACCGACGAGATGAAGAAGGGCGTGCTGCCGGGCGCCTGGACCACCGTGCAGTACGACGACAAATATTACGGCATGCCGTGGATCCTCGACACCAAATACCTGTTCTACAACAAAGAAATCCTTGAAAAGGCCGGCATCAAGGCGCCGCCGAAAACCTGGGACGAGTTGACCGAGCAGGCAAAGACCATCAAGGACAAGGGCCTGCTCGCCACGCCGATCGCCTGGAGCTGGTCGCAGGCCGAGGCCGCGATCTGCGACTACACCACACTCGTCAGCGCCTATGGCGGCGATTTCCTCAAGGACGGCAAGCCGGCCTTCCAGACCGGCGGCGGCCTCGATGCGTTGAAATACATGGTCTCCAGCTATTCCTCGGGCCTGACCAATCCGAACTCCAAGGAATTCCTGGAAGAGGACGTCCGCAAGGTCTTCGAAAACGGCGATGCCGCCTTCGCTTTGAACTGGACCTACATGTACAACATGGCCAACAATCCGAAGGACAGCAAGGTCGCGGGCAAGGTCGGCGTCGTGCCGGCGCCGGGTGTTGCCGGCAAGAGCGAGGCTTCGGCCGTCAACGGCTCGATGGGCCTCGGCATCACCTCGGCCAGCCAGCATCCTGATGAGGCCTGGAAGTACATCACCTTCATGACATCACAGGCAACGCAGAATGCCTATGCCAAGCTCAGCCTGCCGATCTGGGCATCCTCCTACGAAGACCCTGCTGTCACCAAGGGCCAGGAGGAGCTGATCTCCGCCGCCAAGATCGGCCTTGCCGCCATGTATCCACGTCCGACGACACCGAAATATCAGGAGCTTTCGACCGCGCTGCAGCAAGCGATCCAGGAATCGCTGCTCGGCCAGACCTCGCCCGAAGACGCGCTGAAGTCGGCGGCCGACAACAGCGGCCTCTGAGCAAAGCATGAAACCCGGGCGGCGCCCGCCGTCGCCCGGTTCGCTTTCGATAACCTATGAATGAAGAAGGGTCGCCTCGATGTCGGGCACTTGGCTGACAACCCGCGCGTGGCTTTTGATGCTGCCGCTTCTCGTGGTGATGATATCAGTCATCGGCTGGCCTCTGATCGATACTATCGGCCTCTCCTTCACCGATGCCAAGCTCGTCGGCACGCAAGGAAACTTCGTCGGCATCGACAATTATGCCAAGATGATCTCCGGCTCGAATTTCCAGCGCACGCTGATCACCACCGCATGGTTCGCGATCATCTCGGTCGCCGCCGAAATGGTGATCGGCGTTCTGGCGGCGCTGTTGCTGAACCAGCAGTTTCGCGGCCGCACCGTGCTTCGCGCCCTGATGATCCTGCCCTGGGCACTGCCGACCGTCGTCAACGCCACGCTCTGGCGGCTGATCTACAATCCGGAATACGGCGCGCTGAATGCCGCACTGACCCAACTCGGTCTGCTGGAGGCCTACCGCTCCTGGCTCGGCGAGCCGGGCACGGCGCTGGCAGCCCTCATCGTCGCCGACTGCTGGAAGAATTTCCCGCTGGTGGCGCTGATCGCACTGGCCGCACTTCAGGCCGTGCCGCGCGACATCACCGCCGCCTCGCTGGTCGACGGCGCCGGTGCTTTCGCCCGCTTCCGCTTCGTCATCCTCCCCTATCTCGCCGGCCCGCTGATGGTCGCCTTGGTGCTGCGCACGATCGAAGCCTTCAAGGTCTTCGACATCATCTGGGTCATGACCCGCGGCGGCCCGGCCAACAGCACGCGTACACTGTCGATCCTCGTCTATCAGGAAGCCTTCTCCTTCCAGCGGGCAGGCTCCGGCGCCTCGCTGGCATTGATCGTCACGCTGCTGGTGACGCTGCTTGCCGCCGGCTACGCCGCCCTGGTGCGCAAGACCGCCGGGAGTGCCGCTTGATGGAACGCCAGAGCCCGCTCTTTTCCGCCTTCATCCATCTCTGCGCGCTGCTGCTCGCCGCCGTCATCCTGGCGCCGATCCTGTGGCTGTTCATCATGAGCATCTCGCCGGCCGCCGATCTTGCAGCAAAACCCCTGCGCTGGTGGCCGCAGACGGCGGATTTCTCGCGCTACGCCGTGCTGCTCTCGACGCTCGAAAACAGCGCCGGCGCCGCCTTCACCTCATCGCTGCGCAACAGCATCGAGGTGGCGGGCATGGCGACGATCGCCGCCATCGCGCTTGCGATTCCGGCCGGCTGGGCGGTGTCGCGCACGCCTTCCGTCGGCTGGTCGCTGTCGATGGTGATCGCCACCTACATGTTGCCGCCGGTGGCGCTCGCCGTGCCGCTCTATATGAGCCTCTCCCATCTCGGCATGCTGAACAACGTCTTCGGCCTCGCCCTCGTCTATCTGACAATTCTCGCGCCGTTCACCACCTGGCTGATGAAATCGGGCTTCGATTCCATCCCGCGCGAAATCGAATCCGCCGCGATGATCGACGGCGCCGGCCTGATCCAGACATTGCGGATCATCACGCTGCCGCTCGCCGCCCCCGTGGTCGCGACGTCAAGCCTCTTTGCATTCCTGCTTGCCTGGGATGAATTCTTCTATGCGCTGCTCTTCACCTCGGACCAGCGCGCCAAGACGCTGACCGTCGCCATCGCCGATCTCGCCGGCGGCCGCGTTTCCGATTACGGACTGATCGCGACGGCAGGCGTGCTCGCCGCCCTGCCTCCCGTGCTGATCGGCCTCGTCATGCAACGCGCCCTGATTTCCGGGCTAACCAGCGGCGGCGTCAAGGGATGAACATGACAGAAGAAACAATCCGGCCGGCCGGACTTGCCGCGATCGATCGCGAAATGGCGCGCCAGCATGCCGATGCGATCGCCTCCTACGAAGCTGCCCGGCCGATGGCGGCGAGGGCCGCCGCCTCGCTGAAGAAAACCGGCCGGCTGCTGCTGATCGGCATGGGCGGCTCGCACGCCGTCAACCGTGCCGTCGAGCCGCTCTACCGCGCGCTCGGCATCGATGCCCTCGCCTTGCCGCTGTCCGAGCAGCTCGGCCAGCCGCTGCCGATCACCGGCAGGACGATCTTCGTCACCTCGCAATCCGGCGAAAGCGCCGAGGTCGTGCGCTGGTTCGACGAGACCGGCGGCACGGCGGAGACCTTCGGCCTGACGCTCGAAGGCAGTTCCTTCCTTGCAAGAACGACCCCGTCGCTGGTGGGTAGCGGCGGCACCGAGCTTGCCTTCGCCGCCACCCGCAGCCTGACGGTAACCTTCGCCCTGCATCTGGCAATCCTTGCCGCCCTCGGCGAAGATCCGGGCGCCGCGCTTGCCGTCCTCAGGGCGCCTGAAGACCAGGACATCGCCGACGCCCTCGCCGCCCTCGAAAACGTCGCGACCGTCGTCACCTCAGGCCGGCGGCTGCAGGGTGTCGCCGAGGCGCTGGCGCTCGGATTGACGGAACTGTCGCGTCGTCCCTGCTTCTCGCTGGAGGGTGGCCAGTTGCGTCACGGACCGATGGAGATGCTGGGGCCGGAGATCGGCGTCGTGCTCTTCCGCGGCTCGGACGAGACGGCCGGCCTGGTCACCGCAATGGCGGTATCCGCCGTCGAGACCGGCGCCCCCGTCATCCTGTTCGACGCATCCGGGCAAGCGCCGGTCGCCGGCGCAGTGACGATCCGCTTTGCCCCTGCAACCGGCCTTGCCGCGATCTTCGCCATGCTGCCGGTTGCCCAGCGACTGATGATCGCCTTTGCCGATACCCGCGTGGAGAATGCCGGAACGCCTGTTCGATCCACCAAAATCACCCGGAGCGAATGAATGCGGCCACTTGCAGTCATCGGCAACGTCAATGTCGACCTGATCCTTGGACCGGCCGCCCCCTGGCCGAAGGCCGGGACGGAAATCATCGTCGACCATGACGAATTGCGGGTCGGCGGAGCAGCCGGCAACAGCGCGCTCGCCTGGCAAGCGCTTGGCGTCGAATTCGAGATCGCCGCCAACATCGGCAGTGACCAGTTCGGCCGCTGGCTGCGAGAAGCCTTCGGCCGCCGTTCAGAGAAATGGCCGGTGCGTCCTGAGAAAACGACACTCTCCGTCGGCATCACCCATCCGGACGGCGAACGCACCTTCTTCACCACAAGGGGTCATCTGCCGCGCTTCAGCCTGGCAGATGTCTTCGCGGTCATCGAGGGCGAGAGGCTTCAGGGCGGTTATGCCCTTCTCTGCGGCTCGTTCCTGACCGACGATCTGACGAGAGAATATGACGCCTTGTTCGACTGGGCCGACAGCCATGGCATCACCATCGCCCTCGATACCGGCTGGCCGCTCGACGGCTGGACAGACGAGAATTGCGCGGCGACACGCGCCTGGCTCTCCCGCAGCGGCATCGCGCTGCTGAATGAGGTTGAATCGACCACGCTTGCCGGCATCGCCGATCCGATCGAGGCCGCCCGTCACATCAGGTCGCATATGCCGGAGGGTGCGATCGTCGTCGTCAAACGTGGGCCGGACGGCGCCATCGCGATCGGGCCGGACGGCCTCTTGGTTTCGGTGGCCGCACCCGTCGTTGAGGTCGTCGATACGATCGGCGCCGGCGATGTCTTCAACGCCGCTTTCCTCGCCGCGCTCGCAAGCGATGCACCGCTGGTTTCCTGCCTCATGGCGGGAACCGAGGTTGCCTCGCGCGCCATTTCCACCCTTCCCCGCAACTATGGCGGCCCGATACACCTGCAGGAGCCAGTGCGATGAGCGCACTCGAAATTCAGAACATCCGCAAGACCTATGGCGACGTCGAAACGCTGAAAGGCATCGACATCTCACTCGAAAGCGGCGAATTCCTGGTGCTGCTCGGTTCCTCCGGCTGCGGCAAATCCACCCTGCTGAACATCATTGCCGGCCTTGCCGAGGCGACGAGCGGCGATGTCAGGATCGGCGGCCGCTCGGTGCTCGGCGTGCATCCGAAGGACCGCGACATCGCCATGGTCTTTCAATCCTACGCGCTCTATCCCAACCTGACGGTGCACCGGAACATCGGTTTCGGCCTGGAAATGCGCAAGGTGCCGGCGCCGGAACGCGACAAGGCCGTGCGTGATGCTGCAAAGCTGCTGCAGATCGAAAACCTGCTCGACCGCAAGCCGAGCCAACTTTCCGGCGGCCAGCGCCAGCGCGTCGCGATCGGCCGCGCGCTGGTGCGCAAGCCTGAAGTATTCCTCTTCGACGAACCGCTCTCCAACCTCGACGCCAAGCTGCGCATGGAGATGCGCACCGAGATCAAGCGGCTGCATCAGATGCTGAAGACGACGGTCGTCTATGTCACCCATGACCAGATCGAGGCGATGACGCTGGCCAGCCGCATTGCCGTCATGCGCGACGGCCGCATCGAGCAGCTCGGCACACCCGAGGAGATCTACAACCATCCGGCAACGCTCTATGTCGCCACCTTCGTCGGCGCGCCGCCGATGAACCTGCTGAAGGCAACAGTGCGTGACGATCGCCTGGCGCTTTCAGGCTCCGATGCCAGCCTGCCCCTGCCCGCCCGTTTCCGCGAGACGGCCGGCAATGGCCGCGACCTCATCCTCGGCATCCGTCCCGAGGCGCTTCGCACAGGCGGCACCGGCCCGTCGATCGAGGCAAACCTGGAGGTCGCAGAGCTGACCGGCCCGGAACTCGTCGTTACCGTCCTTGCCGGAAATCAGCGCCTGATGGCCTGCCTGCCGCCGCGCACGCCGATCCGCGACAACGAAAAGCTCACCCTCTTTTTCGACGAAGAGGCAATGCATCTCTTCGATCCGGAAACCGGCCTCAGCTGCGGCCGTTAGCGACGGAACGACTATCCCCGTCCCCTGCTCAATTCGCCGCGTCGGTGGGCTTCCGCTGGTAGACGTGGATATAGTCGACGAGCAGGATGGAAGGATTCGGCGTTTCATCGATCGGCCAACCTGAGCCGAGTGCCAGGTTCACCAGCGGATAGAACGGCATATGGAACTCCTTCGGCGTATCGAAGCTCCAGATGAACTGGCGGTCGAGGTAGAAGCTCGTCTTGTCAGCTTGGATATCGACGCCGTAAGTGTGATATTCGCTGTTCAAAATTCCATCCTGGACGGTTTGCCAATGGCCACCGGTGGTGTTCTGGCCACCCTGGCTCTGACGCCAGATATGAAAGCCCATGCTGAATTCGTAGGGCGCGCGTCCATAATATTCCAAGACGTCGATCTCTGCGGTGTATTTCGACCGGTCGAGCCCGATGAGCCAGAAGGCCGGCCAGACGCCCTTGCCCGGCGGCAGCTTCATCCGTGCTTCGAAATAGCCGAACTGCTGCGAGAATCCTTGGCCTTTCGGGTTCACCGACGACAACAGGCCCGAACGCCAGGTTCCATCGGCCTCCTTGCGCGCTTCGATCTTCAGAATTCCCTGATCGGTGGTAAACGGAAAGCCGGGGGCCGGATCGGTGAAACGGGCGTCACCGAAATCGCCGTTCCAGGGCGTATGGGCGATCCAGCGAGAGCTTTTCTCTCCCCAGGCCGAAACGTCGAGGCTGTCGAAACTCTCCTCGAACGTCAGTTGGTAGGCATTGATATTGAGCGGCTCCTGGGCGACGCTCGGTTGGCCGGGTAACGCCCCCAGTCCGAGGATGATGAGCAAACCAAAAGCCTTAGAAGATACCTTGTAACGCATTCTGCTCCTCCGAAAACGCCAAACCAATCGTTGGACTGCACTTGTTTCGATCATGAAGTGAGAACCCCGCTTCGTCGCGGCATGAGCCTTTGGACGACGATGGTCTCGATGCCGTCGGGTCTACCGACAACCTGCCACACGAGCAGCGCGAAGGCCCAGAAGATCGCTACTGCCGCCCCGCCGTAAAGCGCCAGGCTGACGACAAGGTTGAGGCCGACAGGCATGGCGGAGAGCATCGGCTCGATCCACAGCAGGAAAGCGATCATCGGCAAGCTCGCGGCCAGAGGCCGTAAAAAGGCATACAACTGAGCGGCAAACGTCGCGCCGATCAGCCGACGCGTGATGATGAGCGATGCGGCATAGGCGACAAGCACCGCCACGATCCGCGCACCCAATGCTCCTGCTACCTGAAAATAGACAACGCCCAGGATGGTGACCGGAACCCTGACGGCGAACTCGGCAAACATCCGGAGAGCGAGATAGCGGGTTTTGTTCAGGACCATAGCCAATGGCGGCATCATGTTCGTGGGAAGACCGAGCAGACTGACGATGCACAGCCATTGTAGAATCGGCGCCGCGGATGCCCATTTCTCGCCGACGATAATGCGTACGGACGGCTCGGCAAGAAAAGCGAGCGCGAGGAGGATGGGCGCAGCAACGAAGGTGATCGCGTTCGTCGCCTTCAGATAGGCCGCGATCAGATTGCGACTGTCATCGACGGTCGAGAATGCCGCCATCAGCGGACGCAGTAATGGCCCAACGAAGGTCTGGTATGGAATACCGGCGATGTTGTCGGCGACGCTGAAGGCGCCGAACGTCGACAAGCCGGTAAAGCGCGGCAAAAGCAGCCGGTCCAGTTGCCAGTTGATCGAACTCAGTACCTGCGAGACGGTGTTCCAGCTGATCATGTCCTGAAAGTGCTTCCACTCAGAAAGGCTGAACCTCGGCCGCATCGGCGCAAAGACATAGGAGGTGATCGCCGCGGCGGTCGGGCCTGCAACCGCGCCGATCGCCAGTCCCCAATAGCTGCCGGTCGCGACCGCCACCCCGACACCGAATAGCAGTGTCGACCCCTTGGTGATGAGATCGAGTGCGAACTCGCGTTTGAAATCGAACCGCTGCATGAACAACACCATGCGCGGGCTGATCACACTGCGCATGGCAGGCGCGATGGAGAGCACGGCGACAAGAGAGAAAATCCGGGAATCGTCATAGATCAGCGCCATCGGCCAGGAGATGATCATCATCAGCGTGCTGATGGCCACGCCTCGAAGCAGGCTGAGGGTAAGGGCCGTGGCAAACATATCGTCCGAAGGCGACGGCTGACGCATCAGGGCCTGCGTCAGCGGCAGGTCCAAAATTGTCTCGACGATGACCAGCACCGAGGTCGCGATGGCGACCAGGCCGAAATCCGCGGGGCTCAAAAGCCTTGCCAGGACAAGGAGGCTGACGAAATCGAGCATCCGCGCCAGGAATTTTCCGCTGATGGTCCAGATGCTCGCCGTCGCCGTCCTCTGAGATACGCTTGACATGGTCTGTTTATTTATTCCTCGTCGAGGGTTTGAGAGACGGTTTCGGTCGCGGCGGCAACGCAGGCGGCTCCGCTTCTTCCCGTCAGCCCGGCCGTCTTCTGAAGACGTCGGCGGGTCGGTCGCCATGGGTGGATAGTTGTTGCTCGATCAGGCCGGACAGACGGTCGCGGAACACGGCGGAAGAGAATTTCAACGAGTGCGCGCGGATCGCATGCGGATCGATATCGTCCTCCACCTCTTCGAACGCCGCCATCGTTTCCAGCAGAGCTTCTGTGGTCTGCTCCGCGAAGCGAAAGCCGACCTGCGGCGAGGAAACGGTTTCCCTGGCGCCGCCGGCGTCGAACGCCAGGACCGGCCGCCCCGATGCCATGGCTTCCACCGGCAGGATGCCGAAATCTTCGGTACCCGGAAACAACAGGGCGCGGCATCGCGACAGGTGATCGCGCAGAACGTTGAAGGGCTGATGGCCGAGAAACTCGACGGTCGGTCCGGCAATCGACTTCAGATAAGCCAATTGTTCGCCCTCGCCGATCACCACCAGTTTTCGGCCGGCCTCGGTGCAGGCGCGAACGGCGATATCCGGCCGCTTGTAGGTGGTCAGCTGTCCCGCATAGAGATAGAACTCGCCTTTCCCCTTCCCCACCGCAAAATCATCGGTCGCAACGGGAGGATGGATGACGATGGATTCCCGGTCGTAGAAGCGGCGGATGCGGCTTGCGACATAATCGGAGTTGGCGACGAACAGATCGACCCGCGAGGACGTCGTCACATCCCAGGCGCGCAGCATGGGCGCGGTGATCGACATCAACGCGCGGCCCACCCAGGGAAGGCCATGGCGATAGACATGGAACTGATCCCAGATATAGCGCATCGGCGAATGGCAGTAGCAGACGTGGAGGGCGTCGGCGCGTGTGATGATGCCCTTGGCGGGTCCGGATTCGCTCGACAGCACGAGATCGTAATCCTGCAGGTCGAACTGCTCGAGCGCGAAGGGCATCAGCGGCAGCATCTTGGTATAATGACGCTGCGCGCCGGGGATCTTCTGCAGGAAGGACGTGCGGATGTTCCGCGTCTTCAGAAAATCGCTGATGCGATCCCGGTTGCAGACGAGGGTGAAGATGTCGGCCTGCGGAAACATGCGGCACAGTTCTTCGACGACCTTCTCGCCGCCGCGCATCGAAACGAGCCAGTAATGCACGATGGCAACCCGCAGCTGCTTGGTTTCGCTTGCGCTTCCGGCCTCCGCGACGCGTCTTTTCGCCATCACAGGCGCATCACCAAGAAATGCTCTCGCGTCAGGAAGAGAGGTTGTTGCTTTAAGGGTCAACTGAATACTCCTTGTATCGCCACACCGTCTGTCAGTTCGGGAACCACATTCGTTGAAATCAGGCTGTGATATTCGGCAAGAAGCGCGTCGCGCCATTCTTCGTGTGTCGAGGCGAGATCCGGCGACAGCCGGAAAGCCCGCTCGCTCATGGCGCGGACCTCATGCCTCGGCATCTGGCTAAATCGCGCCAAAGTCTCGGCAAAGGCGCTTTCGTCAGCCGTATCACAGGCAAGCGCCATGCCGGCTCTTTCCATTTCCTCGGCGAGAAAGGCGCTGCGCGACATGATGACCGGCAGACCGCTCCTGGCTGCTTCGATAGCGACGAGGCCGAACGGCTCGGGATAGCGCGAAGGCATCAACAGGGCACGCGCCTTGCGGATGGTCGGGCCAATCTCCGCATGCGACTGCCAGCCCAAGGCCCTGACGTGATTTCCTGACGCTGCGACCAACGGCATCAGCGGCCCGTCCCCGATCACGCAGAGCCTGACGCCGGCTCTGCGCGTGGCGGCCACAGCGTCTTCTATGCCCTTCTCCTCGTCCAGCCGCCCGATGAAGACGAACTCGTCGTTGGCCTCCGCCTCGATGCGTTTGATGGAGAGAGGAGCGACGGGATTGCGGATCGTCGTCAGCCGCTCCGGTCGATAGCCGGCGCCGACGAGAAAGCTCGCCATCTTCTCGTGCAGCAGAATTATCCGGCCGAAATCGGCCTGATCCTTCAGGCGCCGGAGGATATTGGAGCCGCGGGCGACCCGCCACAATTTATGCGAATAACTTCTCTTGTCGCAGGCCGTTGCAATGCAGCTTCCCCCGAGCGGACGTCGAAGGCAGATTTCCTGCGCCTGATAGTCGAAGAACGCGCCGTTGGGGCAGGCCGTGAAGAAATCGTGTGCGTGAACCACGCATCGCCTGGCGACCGGCATCAGCGCCCTGAAAATTGCCGGAGACAGGATCTGGTGCCAGCCATGCACATGATAGACGGTGTTGGCGGTGTCCTGTGCGGCAATCCAGTTGGCGACCATACGGACGGCGGCGCCATTGTGAATGCCGGTCACGAAAGCCTTGGCACGTTCGGCGCTGAGCAGGTCGCGGCTGTTCAGCCCGACCATCGAGACCCCAAGTGCGGCAAGCTCCGCATTGGCGGCGTCATCCCCGCAAATATAGGTTACAGGGATGCTGAGTCCCCGAAAAAGCTTGGCAGACAACACCGCAAGCGCTGTTGCACCGCCTCTGGCCACCGAGTAGTCGTCGATGATGACGACGCGATCGATTTTTGTGGTGCCGGGGCGGGGAAAGCGGCCGAAGCTAGCAGCGGATCGAGGGGCCTCGGGGAGCGATGAGCCCATCACTTCACCGAAACCGCGTTGGCACAGGCCTCCAGCGCCTTGCGGTTGAGAATGCGGATCTTGCCCTGCCCGCCGTCGATGATCTTGCTTTCCCGCAGGCGCCTCAGGCATTGATTGACCTTCTCGCGGGACGCCGGCAGCGTCGCCGCCAGGTCATTTTGCGAGATGACCAGCTCGTCCCCGCTGTTTGCCGCATCTTTTCCATATACGGCGGAGAGCCGCAGCAGCGTACTGGCCAGCCTCGACTGCAGGCTCGACGCCGCATTTGCAATGATGCGGAGTTCAAGCTCTGAAATACGCGCCAGCGCCCTGGAGAAGACCTTTTCGCGAAAGCTGGGGTCGCTGGCGTACATGTCGCGCAGCAGCCGGCCTTCGAAGAAATGCAGTTCGCAGTTGGAACCGGCTCGGTATTCGAGGCTCAAGGCCTGCCTGCGCAGAACCTCGAGCTCGCCGATAAGGCCCGATTTCGGAATGATCTCGACGATGAATTCCCTGCCGTCGGGTAGCATCGTGCTTGCGCTGACCACCCCCGACTGTACGCGCGCAAACGTATCGACGAGAACGCCGGCCCCGGCGATGACCTCGCCGCGCCGGAAACGTCGGACGCTCGATCGGCAGGAAAGAAATTCGTCGTCAATGACGATGCGACTGTTGAGATGAATGCCGCCGTTAGCCGGTACCGCCGCCTTGCCGATGCCGGCTCTGCGATCTGATGCGTGTGTCAACCCGTCCATGCGCACAACTCCCAGTACTCGAATAACCATAGGCAATGCTGCACTGCATCATTTATATTGTCTTAATATGAGAGTCAAATAACATCGGCAAGAGATAACGCAAAGATAAAGTCTACATTTGGTTGAGAAGCAAAAGATACATTATCAATTGCAATCAAAATTTCGGCGAAACCACAAAACCATCGTTCAATCAATGACACATGCTTATTAAACAGTCTTGGTGAATTAAAAATCAGCAACAACCGAAATGATCATATCAAAACTGTAAATGAATCTGCGCCTATTAATCACCATGAAGTAGGTTAGATTGTCATTAGATATGAAAATAAGGCTATTGGGTGTAGTTGGAATTCACTAATGCCGGTTAGTAGCATAAAGAATTTGTTAAGGATTATGACCTTGGTAACAGACAACCAGGGTGCGGCGCAGCAAACTTTCAACGGTTCTTAATCGGAATGTTTGGAGAGCACCGATGACATGGGAAGCACATAGTTTCGAGGCTTGGTCGCGTGTTGGGCGGCCGCCCGCGAAAGGCGGCGATCTCCATTCGTCCCGGCCCCGTGCAGCGGGCAGATCGTCGAAGCGCGCGATAGACCTTTTCATCGCCGTTATCGCCTTGATCCTGCTTTCCCCGCTTCTGTTGCTCGTCGCACTGATCGTGAAGATGAGCGACCGCGGCCCGGTCTTCTATTCCCATACGCGCATCGGGGTCGGCGGAGCGCCATTCGGATGCCTCAAATTTCGGACGATGAAGACCGACGCGAGTGCTCAGCTTGCCGAATTGCTGGAAAACAACCCGGCTGCGCGAAGCGAATGGGAAGCGACGCGCAAGCTGAAGGACGATCCGAGAATCACGGCCGTCGGCGAGATTCTGAGGCGGTCGAGCATCGACGAGCTTCCGCAACTGATCAATATCATGCGCGGCGAAATGAGCCTTGTCGGCCCCCGGCCGATCACCGCCGAGGAACTGCCGCGCTACGGCGAGCATATATGGGCCTACATGGCCGTCCGCCCGGGCCTGACCGGTCACTGGCAGACCAGCGGGCGCAATGATGTCAGCTACGAGTACCGGGTTTCCCTCGACGTCCAGTATCTCAACAACTGGTCGCTCGGCCGGGACTTCGTCATCATTGCCAAGACAATTCCCGCCCTGTTTTCGCAGCGTGGCTCGTACTGAGCCTTCAGGGGGAGGGCTGCCGATCATGCCTGAAATCGGAAGACACGCTACTCCCCCCGTCCCCTCCAAGCTGCCAGCACCCGGTCACCCGGTGCCTGGTGACTCCGTGATATCGCCATTTTGGAATAGGACGACATGACCTCGAGCACGATCTTCAGCGGTGTTTCTCCGATATCTCTGCCTCCCGCAGCCACTGGCGGGAATTCGCCGCTGACCTTGCGGGATATGCTGTTCTTTCTCAGAATGCGCTGGCTGTGGATTGTGACGACGACGATCGCCTTCCTCGCAATCGCAGGGAGCTACCTGCTGACCGTCGAGCCGACTTTCGTTGCCAACACGCAGCTTGTGATCTTCCCCCAGGTGAGCGGCTCCGAAGCCCAGAGGGCTTTCGCGGAAGACGCATTTATAGAGGGTCAACTGGAGATTGCCAAATCCAGCGATGTCGTCAGCGGAACGGTAAGAGTCCTTGGTCTCGACACCGATCCTGACTTTGTCGATCAGACGCCTTCGCTGCAGGACAGGGCAAAGAACTGGTTGATGGGAATCTCTTCAGAACCGGACGCATCTCAGGAAACGGCAGACGCAGCCACGAGTGAGAGACGACCGCAGACGGAAGAGGAGCGGACCCACGATCGGGCGATCGCCACGCTGCAGAGTATGATGGGAGTACGCCGGATCGGCAGTTCGACGATCATCGAGATATCGGCGGCAGCGTCCACCCCTCAGAAGGCAGTCGACATCGCCGACACGCTCGCCAGGCAGTATATCCAGAAGAATATCGCGATGAAGGCCAATGCTTCCCGGCAATATAGCGACTGGCTGGCAAAATTCGTAATCGAGCAGCAGCGGGGACTGGCCGAAGCTGCCAGCGCCCTGGCCAGCTTCACCAGCAATCCGCGCGATCAATTCAAGCTTGCGGAACTGCAGAGCGCGACGGACGCTCGCCGCACCCTCTATGAAAATACCTTGAACCAGCTGACCGAAGCCAAGCAGCGCATCACCTACCCGGTGTCCGATGCGACGATCGTCTCACGAGCCACGCTGCCTCTTTCGAAGGAGAGACCACGCAGCACGCTCATCATCGCCTTTGCGGCGGCGGTTGGTCTTGGCGCCGGCCTGGCACTTGCCATGATCAGGCATGCCGGCGATCGCCGGATCGTCCGCCCCCATCAGATCGCGGAAGCCGGTGGGCTGCCCTTCGTCACTTTGCTGTCGACATCGAGGAAGAGCCGGAATGGAGACCCCGCGCGTTTCCTCGCCGCCGACACCGGCAGTAGCGACACAGCCGCCTATCCTGTTATTCCGGGCATGGCGGAATTGAGCGCGACGGTCGTCGGTCTTCGGCGCAAACGCCGGGTCGTCATCGGTATAGTCGCCGTCAATCCCGGCAGTGGCGCATCGACCATAGCATGCGAACTTGCGGTGCTGTCGTCGATATCAGGGGCGCACACGCTGCTGATCGATGCGGCCGCGCAGAAATCCTCGCTCAGCAAATCGATCGCGCCCGATAGTTCCACAGGCCTCGTCGATGTTCTCGACAATGGTGAGCTGATTCAGACGGCGGCATTGCCGCTCACCCCGACGCTGAAATTCCTTCCCCTCGGCAAGGTCGAAGCGGTGACGCCGGCCATTCGCCTGAGTTCCCGCCGCACGCAGTTGAGCTTTGCCGACCTGAAAAAGGAATTCGACGCCATATTCGTCGATATCTCCTCATTCTCCGCGTCGCCGGATGCCAATGCGATCGCGTCGGAGCTGGACGGTGTCCTCGTGGTGACCTCGCACGGGCACACTTCGATCGACGATACCATGCGCGTCATCGACACGCTGCGGAATGTCGGCGCGGAGATCCTCGGGGCGATCATCAACCATGCGCCGAAGAGAATGCAGTCATGACCTCCCCCTCGGCAGAAGCAACCAGGCAGGACGGGTCGATCGGGCCGGCGCCTGTCCCTTGCGGACCTGAAGCCATGGCGGAGCGCGCAAGCCATCCACTGCGAATGGCCGTGGGGATCGCCTCGGCGGGCCGCCCCTCGATACTGCGGGAGACGGTCGACTATCTCACCGCTCTGCCGAACCAGGCGGAGCGGCTGATCGTCTGCGTGCCCGCGATCGACGATGCCGCCGGGCTCGCCGACCGCTGCGATGTGGAAGTCATCGTCGGCAGCCGCGGCCTGACCTCCCAGCGCAACCGGATCATCCAGGCTGCCGCTTTCGATATCGATGTTCTGATCTTCCTGGACGATGACTTCATTCCCGCCGCGACCTTCCTGCCCCGGATGGCGGCCGTCTTTGCGGCTAACCCCAACGTGGCGATCGCCACCGGCGAAGTCCTGGCCGACGGTGTCCTGGATGGTGGCCTCAGCATGTCAAAGGCCCTGCAGATCCTTGATACTGCGGGCGAAGCAACCGAGCGGGTGACGGAGGTCTACAACGCTTACGGATGCAACATGGCGGTTCGCCTTTCACCCGTTCTCGAGCACGCGCTGGCCTTTGACGAACAGCTGCCGCTCTATGGCTGGCTCGAGGATGTCGATTTCAGCCGGTCCATCGCCCGCTATGGCAGGTCCGTGCATGTCGAAGGCGCCCGCGGGGTGCATCTCGGTGTCAGATCCGGGCGCCAGCCCGGGCGAAGGCTCGGCTATTCGCAGGTTGCCAATCCCGTCTATCTGATCCGGAAGGGCACGATGTCGAGGGGTCGTGCCGTCGTCCAGATCGGCCGCAACATCCTGGCGAATACGCGGGGCCTCTTGTTCAATGACCGCTTGATCGACCGCTGGGGACGTCTGAACGGAAATTTTCTGGCGCTGTCCGATCTTGTTGTCGGCCGTACCTCTCCGTCCCGCATTCTCGAGTTCGGCAATCCTTCGCCGCGCGAGATGCCGTCGCCATCGATCGCAACGAAACGGAGATAGCAGACAATGCAGCACACATCCTTGTCCGATCGCCTCGTCTCCGTCGCCCTTGCATTGCTGGTATTCTCCTGCATGACCGGCTGGAGCGTCGCCCATGCGGAAAACTACACTCTTGTGCCGGAAGACCAGGTGAGACTGCGTGTCGTTGAATGGCGATCGTCGGATTCCCGATATGCCAGCTGGGAGGCGCTCGACGGGACCTATGCCGTCGACGATGCCGGCAATCTGTCGATCCCGATCGCCGGCCAGGTGCAGGCGATCGGGAAAACAACGCAGCAGGTCGCCGATGCGATCGCCGGCGCACTGTCCGAAAAGGCCGAACTGCCGGGAAAACCGTTCATCGCCCTGGAGATCGCCCAGCATGCGCCGATCTTCGTAACCGGAACCGTGCAGACCCCCGGGCGCTATGCTTTTGAGGCAGATATGACGGTCATGAAGGCCGTCAGCATTGCCGGCGGCTTCCTTCGGGATCGCGAGGAAAATACCGTCTTCGAGCGCGACCGGATCCAGGCTGCAGGCGCCTATCGAACGGCCATTCTCAACAGGCGCGATCTTCTGATGCGCCAGGCGCGGCTGCGTGCCGAAATTGCCGGCGAACAGAGTTTCGAGATCCCTGCCGAGCTCGTCGGAACGCCCGATGTGGACAAGCTGAAGGCGCAGGAATTGAACCTGATGCGGCTGCGCCGCGTCGATATCCAGAGCCAGATCGACGCGGCGAGCGACCTCGCGCGTCTCTACGGCCAGCAGGTCGAGTCGCTCGAAGCCAAGATCAATTCGCAGAAGCGGCAGATCGATCTTGCGCAGAAGGAACTGGATAATGTCAACAGTCTGGTGAGCAAGGGCCTGGTCAGCAATTCCCGTCAGGTCTCGGTCGACCGCTGGGCGGCGGATGCACAAGGTACGCTGATCGATCTCGAGGTCGCCCTGACCACGGCTCGCCAGGGGCTCAGCGAAGCCGATCGCTCGAAGATCAACATCGCCAACAGGCAGAACAGCGAAAACCAGGAACTGCTGAATCAGGTCAATCTCGCGATCGGCAGGGCGGCAATCGACATCCAGGTGGCCCAACTCCTCGGCGAACAGGCCGGATACAGCGCTCAACTCGCGCAGATGAACACCGACATGCCGGGTCTTGGCAGAGCACAGAAAAACTACCGGATCGTGCGTCGCAACGACGATGGGACTTATCGCAACATCGAGGCGGACGAGACGACCACCTTGCGGCCACATGATGTCGTCGAAATCGGCATCGACACCGACACCGACCTTCAGACGCCACCGCCTCCACTGCAACTGCAGTCCGCGCCGCAGCAGCAAAGCTCGGCAGTCCCGCTGTCTAATGTCGCCGGAGACAATCAGGCGGCTCCCGGCTGGATATCCCAGACGGGAGCGAATTAGGGGGCGGCTGTGATCATCGATGACAACAGGCGGCTTTCGCCTCAAGCATCGCGCCGAAAGCCGGATACCGGTTTTCGGCAAACCCGATGCCTTGGCCGTTCGTCCTCCGGATCGGGATCTGAAGCATGTCGATAGAACCGATCGGCTTCCTCATTCTGCTGCTTGGCCTGCTCACCATGGTCAACGGCGCGCGTTTTTCTATAGCGACCCTCTGCCTGTCGACGCTCTTGGGCGCCGCAGCGGCGCTCCAATTGCCGGCGCTCGGCAGCAGCAGCATCCAGCCGAGCCATCTTCTGGTGCTCTTTCTCGTTGCGGCCGCCCTGCTGCGCCCGGCTCAAACGCAGGCCATACTGACCAGCCTCGCCTATCCGGGCCCCGGCTTCTGGTTTGCCACCTACATCCTGTTTTCCGTGGCATCGTCTTTCTTCTTGCCCCGCATTTTTGCCGGCGCAACCCTCGTCTATTCCTCGGCACGAGACGCATCGGGCATGATGTCGACGGTAGCCGCGCCGCTGGCGCCGGGTTCGTCCAATCTCAGCCAGTCTGTCTATCTGCTCGGCGACCTCGCCTGCTTTGCCGTCGTTTCAGGGCTTGCAAGACTTGGATATGCCCGTTTCATCGCACAGCAGTTGATCGTGGCGTCAATCGTCTGTTTTGCCCTGGCGTTGATTGATATCGGAACCTTCCTGACCGGCCAGTCCTACCTGCTCGATGTCATCAGGAACGCAAATTATACGATGCATACGGCCGAGACGATCAGCGGCTTCAAGCGCATTGTCGGCCCCTTTCCCGAAGCAAGCATGTATGGCGCGGTCGCACTGGCCTATTTTTCCTTCACGCTCATGCTCTGGCTGGAGCGTGTTCAAAGCCGAATGGCGGGACTTGCAACGCTTTTCATCGGCCCGACGATCGTCCTCTGCACGTCGACGACCGCCTATATCGCGGGCATCTTCGTCGTCTGCATGTTCGTGCTGTTCTGCCTGAAACGGCTGATCGGGGGCCCGGCTACGACGCCGCATGTCACACTCCTGGTGATCACGCTGTTCTTGATCCCCTGCGCCATCGTCGCACTCAGCCTTGTCCCCGACGCGTGGGATTCCATCGCCGGCCTTGTGAACACCACCCTATCGGACAAGCTCCAATCGCAATCCGGCGAAGAGCGGACCGCCTGGAATACGCTGGCATTGATCGCATTCGTCGACACCGCTACCTTCGGCGCCGGGCTCGGCACGGTTCGAGCTTCGAGTTTTATCGCAGCCCTGCTCTCTAATGTCGGTTTGACCGGCACTCTGCTCTTCGCCACCTTCCTGTACAGCCTTGTGAGGGCGTCCGGCCGCCACATATCAGGCGATCGGAAAACGCACGCGATCGGAAACGCCGCAATTATGGCATCGATAGCTCAGGTCGCCTCGGCATCGATATCAGGAAGCGGTACCGATCTCGGCTTGCTGTTCAGCACCACGGCGGGCCTGGCGGCCGGTTGCCTGGCGACAACCAATATCTCGCCACGACAGGCGACCCGATCGCTTGCCAACCGGACCCCACTGGAGACATCGACATCTCAGATGAGAGCGCCGATGTTTTCAACGCGATGACGCCCGCCTTGCAGTTTCGCCATGGCGCGAGATGGTCTCGTCGAGCCATCGGCATGCCCGCGCCGGTTCGGAATCGGCCGGCCGCGCCGCATCTTTCAAACATTGCCGGTAATAGCAATTCGTCGGCCGAACGCGATCGCGCAAAACCGTCCCCAGAAGGCTATTCTGCGGATTCTATGTCAAAATCAGCTCTGCTGGCGCTCTCTGGTGGGCGCGACGTTATCTGCGACGGAATTGTTTTGCCGCTGCCTGGCACTACGCCGCACAAACCCCGAAACGAACACGCCTGCCAAGTAGCCAACTTCCATGAGTGCGAGGATGGCAATGGCAGAGAGGATGGCCGCGATCATGGAGGAGCCGTCGCTGAAAACCACGCTGCCGAAGCCGATTGCCACGAGGAAGGCGAAAATTGCGAAAGCCCAGGCACGGATGGAAGCTCCGGCAGCTATCGATATCACCGCTGCCACGACTGCGGTGATCAACATGACAATTCCCCTTCCCTCTGCTTTCCGACAAGGGTCCCGGTACCGACCGTCGTACCGCGAAACACGATGTCGAAACACAGCCTTTTTACAGGCAAGGCACTCTTCATGGCGAATATCTCAACAATGAAACACATAAAAACCGCCGGCGGCCAGACACCCGTTCAGCTCTGCGGCGCTGAGCACCGGCTATATATACCGAACAGGGCCTTCATATGACAGACCCGTCGGCTCAATTCTCAACCGTTCCCTCGACGGGCAAGTCAATGCCGATTCATTCGTATTGCGCACAATCGGAAGGGTGATGACATGAACAATCAGTGCGTCGTCTACGTCACGGATGTCGAGTATTCATTTCCGACCATTCTCTCCGCACTTCAGGCTCGCAAATTTGCAAGCCCCGCGACAGATGTCTGCGTCCTCATGTCGGAACATCTCGATAATTTCGACGAGCTGAAAGCCCTGCTGGCAACCAGCCGGGTCGACTTGATCGATGCGACCGACGCGCTGCGGGATTCGCTCGGCAAGCTCGACAGTTCGCATTTCCAGGGACGCATCAGCGTCAGCACCATGGCCAAGCTGGTCCTTTGCGAGATCCTGCCTGCCAACTATACCCAGATCATCTATCTCGATGGAGATACCCAGATCGTCAGCGATCTCAGTCGGCTCGAAAATGCCACTGTGCCCGAGGGCAGGTTTTTCGCGGCGCGCGATTACACCGCGATCCATGACTTCCTCGACACTGGAAAGAGCAACTACTATTTCAACGCAGGGGTGCTGAAATTCCACCGCAACGGTTGGATCGGGCAGGAGGCGCTTGAGCTTTTTGCTAAAAACCCCGAGGCCTGCGAGGGCAAACATGATCAAGGCGCATTGAATTATGTCTGCGGTTCATCGCTTATACTCGTATCGAACCGCTGGAACTTCCCCAAACAGTTCCTTCATCTGGTAAACATGTCCTCCCTGTCGATCGTCCATTACATGGCGCATCCGAAGCCGTGGCATGGCACCTTCTTTCCATGGACCGACAAGGAAAGCCAAGTCTACGTCGACCTGCGCAAAGCACATCCGATTTACAACGCGCTGTATCGCGGAATAAGCTTCGACCGTAAGATGCTGTATAAATACCGATCGATACGAGCGCGCATCGAACACGCAATCGAGAAAAACGGACCCCATCCGCGCGTCCAGAGCCTGCTGGTCGGCGGCGACTACGCCGTATGATGATGTGTTGTTGGTCAGACCTGAGGATTGTCCGCGTGACGGATGTCGGGATTGCCGGTCGAGCCGTGGATTGCAGGCGGATGCGCAAGTATTCATCCATTCACCCAGAATGGATAGTGTTCAGGACAGAATATGAGTTATAGGGCTTCCGCCGCCAGTATCTCGCATTACCTAAAAGCTCGCCTGCGCCGGACGCTCAAGGCTCGGCAGGTTCGCTACGACCTGCTGCGCGACGGGCTCAAGCAGGCGCGTCATGTCGTCATCTGCGTCATCCGCGACGAGGGACATCGGCTGGCATTCTTCCTGCAGTATTATCGCGATCTCGGCTTCGAGCACTTCATCTGCATCGACAACGGCTCGTCCGACGGTACGGCCGAGTTGCTGTCCAGCTTCGACGATGTGTCCCTTCTTTCGGCTCATGGCTCCTACAAGGCGGCGAGATTCGGAAACGACTGGATCAACGAAGTAATCAACCGCCACTGCCGGGAGAAATGGGTCCTCTATGTCGATGCGGACGAGTTTCTGGTCTATCCGCATTGCGACACACGACCGATCGATCAATTGACCACCTATATCGAATCCATGGGCGGCCACTCGCTCCGCTCGGTCATGATCGACATGTACAGCCCGCATCCCGTTCTCGAAAACATATGCGAACCCGGTCGCAACCCGCTCGAGGTCTGCAATCTCTTCGACCGATCCGGCTATGTCGCACATTTCGACAAACGCAACGGGACGATATGGATCAAGGGCGGCGTCCGCGGGCGCGTCTATTTCCACGACCGGCTCTGGGACGGCCCCGCGCTCAATAAGATACCACTCGTCTATATCAAGGGTGAACGTCTGTTTCTGAAATCATCGCACCAGGTCTGGCCGCTCTCCCTAAATCTGGGCGACATGCGCGGAGCGCTCGGCGTATCCGGCGCTCTTCTGCATTTCAAGTTCCTGTCGACCTTCGTGCACAAGGTTGCCGATGCGGCGCACCTGTCCCAACATACGGAAGAATATACCGTATACTCTTCGAGCAAGGACATGGATGACTTCGTCTGTGAGGATACGGGCACCTACAGAAGCTGGAAGGACCTGTCCGATCACGGGCTGATCCAGGGTGAAGGCTGGCAATACTGGAGACATGCTTGCGAGAGCGAAGTCTAGAGCAATTCCAGCAAAAGTGCGTAGCGGTTTTCCGTCCGGAATTGCGTGAAAACAAAGAGATAGAGCATTTCCATGATTCGGAGAAAAACGGAAATGCTCTAAAGCAGGCCACGCAAAATCCGCAGCGGTTTGCGACGATGTGCATGAAGGCAAACCGCCAAGCTGATCTTTCGGCCCTGCTTGCTCCGATTTATCAACGCCCACCGCATCAAACACAGAACCCGCCGGTGGCGGGTTCTGTCGAGGCTTTCTGCTGCTCCGTTTTTTGTTTATCGCGGCGGTGCCTCAAGCGAGAGACACTGCCCCCTCGGCATAAGCCTCAAGCGCCTTCCGATTGAGAATGCGGATTTTGCCCTGTGTCCCGTCAACCACCTTGCTCTCGCGCAAACGGCGCAGACATTGGTTGACCTTCTCACGCGACGCCGGCAGCGTCGCGGCCAGGTGGTGTTGGGAGATAATGAGCTCGTTGCCGCTATTCTGCGTATCGACGTTGTACAAGGCACAAAGACGCAGCAGCGTCCGGGCCAGCCTCTGCCTTAAACTCGACCCGGCGTTGGAAATAATCCGCAGTTCGAGTTCTGAAACACGCGCCAGTGCCTTCGACAGGATCTTCACCTGAAATTGCGGATCATTCGCACACCAGTCCCGCAGCAAACGGCCGTCGAAGTAATGCAGTTCGCAGTCCGCCGTGGCCCGATATTCCAGGCTGAGAGACTGTTTGCGCAACACCTCCAATTCGCCGATCAAGCCGCCTTTCGGAATGATTTCCACGATGAACTCGCGTCCATCGGCAAGCGGGGTGCTTGCACTCACCATTCCGCGCTGCACGCGGGCAAACATGTCGATGACGACACCGGCGCCGGCAATAACCTCACCGCGACGAAATTTTCGAACACTCGAGCGGCAAAACGGAAACTCGTGATCCAAATCCGGCCGGCCGCCGTAAACAATACCTACAGGACCGCAAGTAACCGTTTCGCTTATTCGCGCCGCGCCTCCTTCAATCCTGCTGTCTTTGATGCTAATCGCACCGTCCATACGCGCAACTCCAAGCAGACTAATTGATTTATTGTCGTCACCGACATTCGTAATGCGTTAAGTTAGAAAGTCAAATAATAATAATATAAAATTTACATTCTAAAACTATACATAATTCTGACGAATCCTCACATTTATATATCATAAAATCCATATTTAATTCTGTTAAAAGCACACTTCTGAAGCTGTTGGATAATTTTTATACAATTCGAAACAATTGTGCGCCGTTAGAATAGGCCAACAATATAATAATAATATTTTTACCTGGAATAAATATTTCCAACATCACAGATGTATATTTTTCTAAAAAAATACTTCTTCAACTATTCACAAGAAATTCTTCACATGATAAAGAATTTATCCACGGTTATGACTTCGGTCACAGACACCAAACTTGCACTCAAACAAGCTTTTGACTGTGATTTCTGGGATTCGCCTAACGGAGACGCGGATGGCGGGAAAAAATCATGGGCGCAACCCAACCGAACCTTGGCGGGATTTCGCCAGGGCGCGGCAGGAAAGGCGTCCATTCAATTCGTCACAATCCCATACGATCAGCAGACTTCTGAAACGCGCATTCGACATCATCATTGCGACAGGTCTCTTATTCCTTTTGTCACCGTTTCTTCTGTCCGTAGCAGCCATCATAACGCTAAGTGATTGGGGACCCATTTTCAATTCCCATCCGCGGATCGGTTATAAGGGAAAAGAGTTTGGCTGCCTCAAGTTTCGCACGACACGCGCCGACGCAACGGCCAAGGCACATGTCACTGTCGTCGGCGCTATCGTCAGACGATCGAGCCTCGACAAGCTCCCGCAATTGATCAACGTGTTGCTGGGTCAAATGAGCCTCGTCGGGCCCCACGCCATTACCAAGGAAGAGCTGCCGCGTTACGGCGAACATGCCTCTGCCTATATGGCCGTCCGTCCCGGCTTGATCGGCCACTGGCAGATCAACGGACGCAACGACGCCAGCCATCAGAACAGAGTTTCCCTCGACGTCGAGTATTTGTCCAAATGGACGCTCGCGCTGGATTTCGTGATCATCGCAAAAACACTCTCGGCCCTGCTTTCCCGGCACGCATTACTGCCCAGGGTGGACTCCTAAGCAATTCCAGCAAAAGTGCTCAGCGGGTTTGCGTCCATAGCACAGCCGAGCTTCCTGCCGCATCGGTCATGTCACCATCCATGAGGACGCTTGCCGGTCGCATGGGAGCGGTCAGCGATGGAGGTCTTTTTCCGGCGCTTCTGAATATGCCCCCCCAACGAGAAAGCGAAGAGACCCGCCAGATAGCATATCTCCATCAATACAAGCACTTGGAGGCCGGAAGCGATTGCCTCCGTCAAGGAAGAACCTTTCAGCAGGATCACAACGCTCAAAGCCGCGACCAGCAGAAATGCAAAGAATGCGAAGGCCCAGGCGCGAATGGTCGCTCCGGCGGCGAAGGAGACGGCAATCACGATGAGCGTGCTCTTCAGCATTATTCTGCTCCTCTCTTCACCTTCTTCAAGCCACCGTCAGCCCCTCAATGACATGACAAAACCCAAAGTCGAAACGAAGTTCGATCAAAGTATTTTATCTATTACCGTTAAAATATTGCTAATAGCCGCCCAACAGATCGATTGAACAACGCTGGAGAATATTCAACTATTCATCCAGAAGGGCCGATCACTCCCCAAAAAACCAAGAAACCATCGGATACGACAGCTGGAAAAGTTGGGCATTTGGAGGATTAATACAGTCATAGATCTAGCCACGACGTTACCTTGTCCAACCGAAAAGATCAGTCTGAACATAGGCTTACGCATGAGCGGATATGCGCGCCAAATCCGGGCCGCGCTTATCGGTGTAGGTACGTCGATATGGCAGTGATCGTGCAGCAAGCCTGCTGCAAACCAGGCCCTTGCAAACGGCCCGGATTTTCGTCTGTGGCGCTCAGCCAGCATCAAAGAAACAGGGCTCGCGGTGATGGCGAGCCCTATTGAGTTGTTTTCTGGATTGAGCCTGTTCCGGAATTGCCCGCCTCCAAGCCGGCATCCAGAACTCTATTTCGAGACCGCCCCGGCCAGTTGTCGTTTCGTGCCGCGCTGAAGCCTGAGATTTTCAAGCCAGGTTACTTGTTTCCTCAATTTCAACGCCGGCTTTTCGATGAATCTCCACGAGAAAGCGGCAAAGCAGGTGGCAATAATGCTGCAGACGATGCCGTTCAGCCACCAGTTATGCGCCCAAGGCCCGAGCGCGACGAAGGCCTGCTGGATCGGGTAGCCGTAGAGGAAGACGCCATAGGAATAGTCGGCCCCGCGCAGAACACCAAGCTTTCGGGGCGAGGTCAGACCGAGGAAAACCGTGACATATCCGATTGCCGGGATGGCAATGAAGTCTCCGAAAGAGGTGAACCAGTAGGCCCAGAGGATGACTGCCACTGAGGCGAGGAAAATCCGGATATCCCAGCGAACCCTGTCCTTGTAGAGATAGAAGGTCACCCCCACCAGAAATGCACAAATAAGCAGATTGCCCGATGCGGTCGTGGGCATGGTGGCCCAGTCGCTTTCATGCTTCCAATATCTTGCGATCCCAAAGGCTATGATCAAGGCCGGCGTTGCGATCAGGGCGATCACGCGCCGCCTGACCACGCCGAGCAGAAATAGGGCGGCGATCGCAGCATAGCACTCAAGCTCGAAGGGCACCGTCCAGAGTTGCCCGTTCACCATCGCAGCATCAGGATTGTCCAGGAATACGCCGGGAAGATTGAAGTGAATGTGCCCGGTGACATTCAGCAGATAAGTAAAGAACTGAGGATCGGTGAAATAGTCACGCAGGTCATACTCCGTATAGATCGCTCCGAGTATAAAGGCAGCCAGCAACACCTCTACCGCAAGAGCAGGGTAGATCCGGATAAACCGATTCCCGAGAAAGGAGATCAATGTCTTCGATCGTTCAAGACTGCCAGCCACGAGGAACCCGCTCAGGACAAAGAACATGGGCAGCACTGACTTGATGACAGGACGGAAGGGTGACTCCCAAAGAAAGAGGTCATCGCCGTACGTGACGCGGGCCGTATGTATCCAAAGCACTGAAAAGGCTAACAGTAATCGCATATAATCGAATCCTGTCGGTCGCCCGTTCGCTAGATCAAGCTTTTCGCCGAGAAACATCTGTGCCCCTTTCAGAAGTATTGACTCGATTTGGAATGGCAAGCCGTTGCCGCAGGAGCGGCGGCGGCATCATTGCCGGATCGGGGCGGCGTGTCAGTGACCACAGCTACATCAAGTAAAAATTGAACGAGAGAGCACCGCTCTCCCGAAGATACGTATCCGACCGCCAATCCAATGGCCCCGCGCTTCCCGGGGCGCCATGCGACGGTCGGAGTTGGGATCCAGGCGATCGGGCAGCAGATTGGATGAGGAGACTATGAAATTTCTAGCCACCCTGTTCTGTATTGTTCTCGCCCTGATCGGATTGGGGCTGATAGGAGGCGGCGCCTTGCTGCTCAGCCTCGGCGGCTCGCCCTATTATGCGATCGTCGGGCTTGCCTATCTGGTTGCCGCGTTTCTGCTCTGGCGCCGCAAGACGTCCGGCGGCCTCATCGTCCTGCTTGTCGCCATCTTCAGTTTTCCCTGGGCGCTATGGGAATCGGGTCTCAATTTTTGGGCACTTTTTGCGCGCTTGATGTCTCCGATCGCGCTGGCGGGTTTTGCGCTTCTCTTTGCGCCATCGCTCTCGCCGACCGCCAACCGGAAGCTCTACCATGGCGGCGCCCTGGTCACGGCGATCCTGTTCGTTGCCGGTTTTAGCCTTGCTTTCACGCCGCATGGCGTCATCCGCCCTTCCGCCGACATCACCGCCTACAAGGCGACCAAGGGCGACAATTCTCCCTCCGATTGGACCTCCTATGGCCGCACCACGGCGGGAGATCGTTACTCGCCCTTCGATCAGATCAACCGCGGCAATGTCTCCAAACTCGATCTTGCCTGGACATACCGCACCGGAAAGAGCGATGGCGCCGATCAGAACACGCCTCTGCAGATCGGCGACACGGTCTACACCTGCACGCCGACGGATGTGATCGCAGCGCTCGATGCCGATACCGGCAAGCCGCGCTGGATCTTCGATCCCAAGGCGACGGCGCCTTACTGGCAGCGCTGCCGTGGTCTCGGTTACTATAAGATGCCGCAGGACGCGCAATCCGCCGACGGTCTTTGCAACGAGCGCCTGGTGCAGACAACGATTGATGCCCGTCTGCTGGAGATCGACAGCAAGACCGGCGCCCCCTGCAGGGGCTTCGGAGACAATGGCACCGTGCAGCTCTCCCAGGGCATGGGCGAAGTCAAGACAGGCTATTACTTCCAGACATCGGCGCCGCTGATTGCCCGCAATCTGATCGTCGTCGGGGGCTGGGTCACCGACAATCAGGAGGTCGGCGAACCCTCGGGCGTCATCCGCGCATTCAACGTGGTCACCGGCGAGCTCGAATGGGCATGGGATCTCGGCAACCCTGAGATCACCAAACTCCCACCGGAGGGCCAGACCTATACGCGGGCCACACCCAATATGTGGACGACGGCCGCCTTCGACGACAAGCTCGGTCTCATCTATGCGCCGCTCGGCAATACCACCCCGGATTATTACGGCGTCAATCGTCCGGCCTTCGCCGACCAATACAACGCGACATTGGTGGCGCTCGATGTGACGACCGGGCGGGAGAAATGGAAGTTTCAGACTGTGCATCACGACATCTGGGACTATGACCTGCCGGCCCAACCGGTCCTGATCGATCTGCCTGACGGCAATGGCGCCACCGTGCCCGCTCTCCTGCAGACCACCAAACGTGGGCAGCTTTTCCTGCTCAACCGTCAGACCGGCGTGCCCCTTGCCGAAGTCCAGGAGAAGCCGGTGCCGCAGCAAGGCGGCGCACCGGAAGAGAAACTGTCTCCGACGCAGCCCTATTCCGTCGGCATGCCGACCATTGGCGCGGAACGCGTGACCGAGCAGACAGCTTGGGGCCTGACCATGTTCGATCAGCTGGCATGCCGCATCGCCTTCCGAAAGATGCGCTACGACGGCGATTTCACCCCGATCGGCACCCAATATGCGATCCAGCAGCCGGGAAATCTGGGTGGCCTCAATTGGGGAAGCGTATCGGTCGATCTGCCCAACAACCGAGTCTTCATGAACGATATCCGCGTACCGAGCCTCTTCGCGCTCATCCCGCGCGCGGAGTATGTCGATTTTGCCCTCACCACGACCGCGCACGGCCCCTCCGCCCCGCAGCGCGGTACGCCCTATGGCATGGCCACCGAAATGTGGACCTCGAGGCTCCGCGTTCCCTGCACGCAGCCGCCCTTCGGCACCGTCACGGCGGTGGATCTGAGTACCCGCAAGATCGCCTGGCAGGTTCCGGCGGGGACCGCCGAAGAACTCGGGCCGTTCAAGATCAAAACCCGTTTGCCTATGCCGATGGGCTTGCCGAGCTATGCCGGCACTTCAGTGACCGCCGGCGGTGTCGTTTTCTTCGCCGGCTTCCAGGACTACTATATCCGCGCCTATGATGCCGAGAACGGTACCGAGCTTTGGAAATATCCCCTGCCGGTCGGCTCGAGCGCGACGCCCATGACCTACGTCTCGCCGAAAACAGGCAAGCAATATGTCCTGATATCGGTCGGCGGCGCACCATATTCGAAGGACGCCGGCGACTACGTCTTTGCCTTTTCGCTGAAAAACGGAGATTAGCCTGGCCACCGGCCGCTTCTCAGCAAAGGCAAACGGGATTTGGCGACGCTACCGCTCACACTGTGTTATTTTGGTCCGACAAGGAACTGAGGCTACGAGCGTGACGCGAAAACTGGCGGCGATCCTGGTCGCGGATGTGGTCGGCTACAGCCGTCTCGCCGGTGCGGACGAGGATCGCATCCTGGCGCGGTTGAGAACTCTGCGCAGCGATCTGGTCGATCCGACCATCGCCGTGCACAATGGCCGTGTGGTCAAGCGTACCGGGGATGGAAGCCTCATCGAGTTTCGCAGCGTCGTGGACGCCGTGCGCTGCGCAATCGAAGTGCAGACTGCCATGGTCGAGCGCAATATCGGCGTGTCGCCCGAGCATCGCATCGAGTTCAGGGTCGGGATCCATCTGGGGGATGTGGTCGAGGAAAGCGATGGCGACTTGATGGGCGACGGCGTCAATATCGCCGCGCGGCTGGAGGGCATTGCCAAGCCCGGCGCCATCTGTCTTTCCGAGGATGCCTACCGCCAGGTGAAAGCGCGGCTTGATCTTGCCGTGACCGATCTCGGCCGGATCCAGCTGAAGAATATCGCTGAGCCGATGCAGGTCTATTCTCTCCAGGTCGGACCGCTGTCGAACACGGCACGACAAGTCCAGCCGGCAATGAAAATGCCTCCGGCTACGGCCGTTTCCGATA
The DNA here is from genome assembly GCF_014193215.1 of Rhizobium sp. BK112. Taxonomy (NCBI): domain Bacteria; kingdom Pseudomonadati; phylum Pseudomonadota; class Alphaproteobacteria; order Hyphomicrobiales; family Rhizobiaceae; genus Rhizobium; species Rhizobium sp. BK112. The sequence continues at coordinate 11,542 of NZ_JACHYZ010000001.1, read as the reverse complement.
AGCCCTCCATCGCAGTATTGGCGTTCAACAACATGAGCGGCGACGCCGAGCAGGAATATTTCTCCGACGGCATCAGCGAGGACATCATTACCGACCTTTCGAAGCTCTCCGAATTGCACGTGATCGCCCGCAACTCTTCCTTCGTCTACAAGAACGTCACAGCCTCCGTGCCTGAGATGGCCAAGGCGCTCGGCGTCCGCTATGTCCTGGAAGGCAGCGTGCGCAAGGCTGGCAACCGCGTGCGTGTCACTGCCCAATTGATCGACGCCAATAATGGCGGGCATATCTGGGCCAGCCGTTTCGACCGCGAGCTTACGGATATTTTTGCGGTTCAGGATGAGCTCACCCAGGAGATCGTGGCGGCGCTGAAGCTGAACCTCACGCATGGCGACCAGGATCGGTTGGTCCAAGGACGCGCAGTCGATATCGGCGCATATGAGCTCCTATTGCGCGGCCGCGAGCAGGCGTCGGCCCACACCCGAACCGGAAATATAGCCGCCCGCAGCCTGGCGGCCGACGCCCTCGCTATCGATCCGGATTATGCGGCCGCCCAGGCACTGATTTCCTTCACGCATGTGCTCGACTACATCAACGCGTGGAGCAACGATCCGGAGGCTTCGCTGCGGATCGGACTGGATCTCGCGCAGCAGGCAATGGAGATGGCCGAGGAACAGCCGAATGGCCACTTCGCGCTGGGCATGGCTTGCATGTGGAACCGGGAACTGGACCGGGCGCGCGCAGAAGTGTTGCAGGGCCTCACGCTTTCTCCCAACTCCGCCGACCTCCTGATGCTGATGGCCCATATCCAGATATTTTCCGGCGATCCCGCAGGCGCTCTCGAGACACTGAATGAATCGATGCGGCTCGACCCGCACCATCCGGAAGTTCTTTTCCAATTTCTCGCCGATGCGCACTTTTCTCTCGGCGAATATGAGCAGGCGATTGCCGCGATCGAGCAGCGGCTCCAGCAAAACGCCCAATCTGAAACGGCCTATGCCCTGCTCGCGTCATGTTACGGCCACCTCGGGCGGCCGGAAGAGAGCAGACAGGCCTGGGAAAAAGCGCTCCAGATCAATCCCAATTTCTCCGTCGAGCGCCGCCGCCGCGTCCTTCCATTCCGAAACCCCGAGGACTTTAGCCGCCGTGTTGAAGGCCTCCGCAAGGCGGGCCTGGTGGTCCCGGATACTCGCCAAAGCTGACAGGAACTGCGGCTCGGACCGACGTCCCGGCAACTCATTTCACGCAGTTGATTTCGCGAGGCATGTCGCCGGCGAGCGTGATGCCACTTTGGGCGACTGTCATGGCAACGGCTCGGCACCTGCTGTAAGATATCGGTCGGGGATCTGACACCCAGGAAGAGCTGGTATGGAGCGCCGTCTTGCAGCAGTCCTGATTGCAGATGTGGTCGGTTACAGCCGTCTGAGCGAAATCGACGAAGAGGGAACGCGTATCCGCTTCCACTCCGATCTCCACGAACTCTTCGAACCGAAGATCGCCACGCATCACGGCCGCCTGATCAAGACCATGGGCGACGGAATCCTGGTTGAGTTCCAAAGCGTGGTGGATGCTTTGCGCTGCGCCGTCAAGATCCAGCAACAAAAGGCAGAACGCAATGCAGCCCTGCGTCCCGAGCAGCGGATGCTTTTCCGCATCGGCGTCAATCTCGGCGATGTCATCGTCGAAGGAGAGGACATTCACGGAGACGGCGTCAACATAGCCGCACGGCTGGAGAGTCTTGCCCAGCCCGGCGGAATTTGCATATCCGGCACCGCATTCGATCACACGGTACACAAGGCTGATGTCGGCTTCTCCGCCCTCGGTGAGCAGCAACTGAAAAACATAGCCGATCCGGTTCGCGTCTATCGTGTCCTGTTAGATCCCGCTGAGGCAGGCAAGGTTGTCGCCTCCCCTCGGCCGCGCCGCCGTGCGATTATCCTGGCGACGCTAGCAGCGCTGCTGATCGCGACCGCTGCAATTGTCTTCGTATGGCAATGGCCGTTCGTGCCGCAACGTCCATCCGTCGCGGTGCTTCCTTTCGCGAATCTGAGCAAAGATCCCGGCCAGGATTATTTCACCGATGGCATGACCGACAGCCTGATTGCCGATCTGGCCATGCTTTCGGACCTTGACGTCATCGGTCATAATTCGGTGTTTGCCTACAAAGGCAAGCCCTTGGTCTTGGCCGACATCGAACGCGATCTCGGCGTGCGCTTTGTCGTCGAGGGCAGCGTGCAGCGGATAGGCGACCAAATCCGTGTCAATGCGCAACTGATCGATACCGCAAGCGGCGATCACCTGTGGGCCAACCGGTTTAACCGCGGCGCGGCGGATGTGATGGCTGTGCAAAACGAGCTCAGTCGGCAGATCGCCGGCGCGCTTGGCCTGAAGCTCACTCGATCCGAGGCGGAGCGGATTACCCGTCCGCCGACCGCCAATCTGGAAGCATACGACTACTACCTTCGTGCCGAGCAGGCGACGCGGACCGGCCGCCGTTCCCGGCTGCTGGAGGCACTGGCCCTCTTTGACAAAGCAGAAGCGCTCGACCCCGGTTTTGCAGAGGCCTTCGCGGCCGATGCGCGCGCGACAGCTTATGTCTGGCGAAGCGCCTACGACGATGTTCTCCAGAGCGCGCTGGCCCGAAAAAGGGTCTACGAGAAAGCAAGTCGCGCGCTGGCTCTCGACCCGGTTCTGTCATCGCCCTACGCCGTTCTTGCCGTCATGCAGGTCGTGGACCGCCGCTATGAGCAGGCTGTCACCTCGGCGCAGCAGGCAGTGTCGCTCGGGTCTACCGATGCCGAGGCGCATATGGCGTTGGCATATGTTCAATTGTTCTCCGGCAATCATGCCGAAGCCGGCGCGGCCGTCGAGACGGCGCTCAGGCACGATCCGAACCTCTCCGCCATCAACCGATACACGGCCGGCCTGGTCTTTTATTTGCAGCGCGACTACGCAAAGGCCATCGACAATTTCCAACGCGCGCGAGACGGTTCTCCGGGAAATGGCGATTTCGTTACCCCGCTCGCAATGGCCTATGCCCGTGCCGGTCGCCTCGATGACGCCCGTGCGACAGTCACCGAAGGACTTCGCTTTGTGGCAGGGCGCGATTCCCTGGCGGGCTGGCGTATCAGCAACGCCCACTTCCGCAACGAGCAGGATTTGGCCTTTATCCTCGATGCTCTGCGCGAGGCCGGTCTGCCGGAATGGCCGTTCGCTTTCAAGGGCGACGAGCAGGACCGGCTGCACGACGACGAAATCACAAGCGCCGTCATGGGAAAACTCCTGCGGGGCAAGACCGAGCCCTCAGGAAGCCCTGCACTCATGCAAATCGAACGCGATGGAAAGGCTGCATTCCGCTCGGCGACGCAGATGATCACCGAGACGGTTTTCGTCCAGGGCGACATGCTCTGCGAGCAGAGCGAAAATGCATTCGGACGAGCCGATTGCGGCCCGGTCTACAGATCTGCAAACTCGCCTGCTGAAACCAGCTATGCTTACGTGAACTCCACCAAGGTCTTCTATTTTTCGCCCGTCAAATAGCCGCACTCCACCCGCGGTCAGTGATACTGATCCCGTTCGAGATCGGCTGCGACCTTCGGCCAGTTGCTGTCGGCTTTCGGGACTGCTTCAGCCACATGCGCGGCAAACCCCTCCGCCGATCCCTTGTCGTAGATCAGGTAAAGCTTGCCGTCGATGATCTTGAACGCCTCTGGATCGACATTTACCGTGACCGACCCGAGAGCCACCTCGCCCGCGCAGTAACCGCCATACTGAGGCGCATATTTGATCGGCTCGCTGATGAACATTTCGCGGTGTTTGGCATTGGCGAAAAGCCAAGGCGTCCCGAGCCATTCGTGGGAGAATTCCTCGGAGCCTTTCACGGCTTTGCCTTCGGTGAAATAGGCGACAGGATCGTATCCCATGATTGCCACGCCGCCGAAGTACCCCGTATTGACCGAGTCGTCGGCAAAAGCCTGCGATCCACCGGCGGCTGCCAAAGCCAGAAGGAACACCGCCACAGAGCGACCAATTCCTCGCGCACCGCTTCTGGTCCCTGCACACATCTGCGCCTCCTATTCAATCGTGGATTTCAATGCACTTGGCGTAACCTTCTTCGCCGAGGCGGCTGGCCGGTGGGCACGACGCGCCGTGCCGTTTGAACAATCGCACGATGTCCATGTTGCCCTTCCAGACCGCACGCGTGATCGGCGTGTAGCCGTGAACCTCTGCATGACCGACGTCAGCCCCCTCAGCGAGAAGAAACGCGGCGAGAGCGACGTGGTTTTCCTCACCGGCGACCATCAGCGGCGTTACACCCGCTTTGTTGGCCGCATCGTCGAGCGTCGCCCCGTGGTGAAGCAGCAGCTTGCTGATCGGCAAGCTGCCGGAAAAGGCCGCGGCATGAAGCGGCGTAAAGCCGCCCGAATTCCGAGCCATGACGTCAGCACCTTTGCCGATGAGCAATTCGGCGATGGCGAGCTGGTCTCCGAGCGCGGCGTTGATGAGAGGCGTCGCCAGATCGCGTGCCCGGCTGTTGACATCCGTACCCGCAGCCAAAACCTGTTCGACGGCGGCGGTGTTTCCGGTTGCGACTGCATCGAACAAGGGGCTCCCCGCAGCGGCCATTGTCGCTGTGAAAATCAACCCCACCGATGCAAGCAACCCGCGCATGGTTCAGCCCCCGAAGGTAGCCTGAGAAAATAGCACAAGCCGCAGGTTTTGGGTAGGCACCAAGCACCGTAGGAGCTTGAACGGCTCTGCATCAGGTTGCCGGCAAGGCGCCAGCCGGGCAGGATGCACACCTCTATCGCGACCAACGTGCTATGATCTGGTCGGTATTTGCCAGCGCCTTGCGAACGGCGTTGCGCGCCATGTTCGGTCGCTGCAATCGGATGTTTTTTTCAATATTTTCATGAAGCTTCAGTGCATAGCGCAAATTGTCTTCCTCTCGCGTGACGTGGGCGAAGAGGTGGTTCAACGCCGATTCGATCAGTACGCCGAGCGGCACCAGCAGATCATTTCCGGAGGCGCGTAGGATCGCGATATGAAATCGCGCATCGGATTCCGTTCGCTGCTGAAGCGATGTCGCCTGATCCATGTCATGCAGGGCCTGACTGATCGCATTCATTTGCTCCTCGGTTCGCCGCTCCGCAGCCAGTGCCGTCGCTTCCGGCTCGATCATATGCCTGAGTTCCTGCACAGCCCTCAGAAAGGCTTCACGATCGGGAGACGCGGCATACCAGCCCAAGACATCTCGATCCAGTAGGTTCCAACGCTCCTTGGGTTCGACCCAGCTGCCGATTTTCGGGCGAGAAGAAAGCAGGCCCTTGGCCATCAACATCTTGATCGCTTCGCGCACCGCCGATCGGCTGACTTCAAAGACTTCAGACCATTTTGCCTCATTTGGCAGGATCGTGCCCGGCGGATAGTCGCCGCGTACGATTCGCAGCCCAATCTCTCCCGCCAAAGACACATGAACGCTCGCCCCCGTCATGCGGGGAGCATTTGGGCGCCTTGTGGCCGAACGGTCAACCGTCACCACTTCGACCGGAGCCGCCGGCTTTCCCGATTTCTTGTCAGGCATTTATTTCTACTGCCTCAGCATCTTTCGATTGTCTGCATGTACTCTCAAAACAATCGTAATAACGAGGAAGTCGCCTGCGATTGACGCCGCCAAAAAGCGCGGAATCCGGGGCGCGTCAAGCCCTGCGGGCCTTTCGATCCGTCTCTCGTGGGGCAGTCGGCGGCACCCTTGAACCGAGTGCCGCCAAACCGCGGACCTACTTTTGAATGCAGGTATCGACTGTATCCTTGGTGCACTCGTCGAGCCCGGTGAAGACCGGATCTTCGACCGGCTTGCCGGCAATCAGATCCATCATCACCGAAGGCGCCTTGTAGCCCATCTCGAACGGCCGCTGGCCGACGAGCGCCGTCACCAGGCCTTCCCTCGCAATGGCAACCTCGTCGCCGATCGTGTCAGCCGCACCAATGACGAAATCGTTGCTGGCGATCTTGTCGGCCATCGGTTTGAACAGGTCGCGATAGGGCTGCGGCGCGCCGAACAATGGCCAGCCACCCATAATGCCGAATGCGTCCAGGTCGGGATTGGCCGCGAGGATATCGGTCATTGCCTGAACACCCTGGGCACCATTGTCATTGGTGAACACCGGGCAGCCGGCGACCTCCGTCCACCCGCCCTCGCCCTTCAGCGCGGTCAAGCCCTTCTCGCCAGTGAGCGTGTCGCGCATACCTTGCGCCCGGCGTAGAATATTGTCTGCTCCCGGATTGCCTTCGATCGTGCAGATCTTGCCGCCCTTCGGCTTAGCCTTCTTGATGTACTCGCCGATGCGTGCGCCCATCAGATAGTTGTCCGTGCCGAGATAGGTCTTGCGCAACGCTGCATCCTCGGCGGCAAGATCGGCATCGAGCGTCATCACCGGAACCGTTGGATTGGCGGTTTTCAGGGTCTGGGCGATGAGCTTTGCATTGGACGGCGAAATTGCGATTGCAGCCGTGTCTGCCTTGCCCAACATATCCTGAACGATCTGCGCTTCGCCGGCCTCATCGGATGTCGATGCCGGACCGGTGTAGAAGCACTCGTATTCCGCAGTCGGGTTCTCCTTGTTCCATTTCTGGCAACCCTGGTTGATTGCTTCGAAGAACGGATTGTCGAGGCCCTTGACGACGATGACCAGTTGCTTCTTCGCCAGGGCCTGCCCGGCGGTCAGTGCTAGAACTGCGGCTGTCAGTAGTAATGCCTTCCTCATAGTTTCCTCCCTTGAAACAGACGGGCACGACATGCCCGCCATACGAAATCAACCCGGATACCAGACGATGCGAGGCTCCTCCTTCGAACGCTCGTATTGCCATGCCGAGTCGATAAGCATTTCGAGATCGTAGTCCGGCCGCCAGTCCAGCAGGTATTTCGCCTTGCTGTTGTCCATCCAATTGGAATGGAAGCGGCTTGGTATCTCGACAGAGCCGAGATTGCGCGTGCGCTGGAGGTAGGCGGCGACGTCCGCATAGTCGACAGGGCGATCCATGCAGATATTGAAGAGTTGCCGCTCCGCCCGCGGGTTGTCGATCGCTGCCAATATGGCCGATACGAGGTCATCGACATGCACGAAATTGCGTTTCAGCGGTCGTCCGTCAGCATCAAGGAGCAGTGGCACCGTCCCCAGAGCAGCGTAGCGCCGTGCCGCGTCTTCCGGAACCAGCGTCTTCCAGTCCGGGCCACCAAAGACATCGTCGCCAAAAGACAGCGAATATTTGAAATCGTCCTTTTCCATGATCCAGGGCGCCCGCAGACAACAGCCATTGAGGCCGTACTGAATGCCGAACTGCTCCAGCATCACCTCTTCCAGAACCTTGGAAAGCGCATAGCTTCCCGGATAAGCACGATGGGGAGTATTCTCGGTGATCGGGCCATTGTGGCGATAGTGGAAATGTCCCACGCCCGCATCACCCCCGATCAGGATGAACTGGCGTGCAGTGACGCTCGTGCGGAACTCTTCGAGCAGCCAAAACAGACCTTTGACCGTGACATCCATGATGTCTTCAGGCGTTTCCTTGCAGGTGGCGAGATGCACGACATGGGTAACGTCGTCGAGCGCCGCTGCCACGATGTCGCGATCGGCGATCGAGCCGCGGATGACTTCGACACGGTCGGTCTCATCGCACAGCCGATTATGGCAAAGCGCGCGAATACGGGCCTTGGAAAATCTCGGATCGTCAAGCAGCCCAGCAATGAAGCGCCGCCCGACCTTGCCCGTCGCACCGGTCACAAGGATCAGCATGCTCTCTCTCCCACCGATAGCTAATATTCACGCGCCGCTCTCGTCAAACGATATTTGTCTGACAAAACAGATTTTTGCGATAATAAGGCCAATACACCGGACAATAGTTGACGCTGCGGCAAGGTTTTGCGTAAATGTTTCTGATCGCTTTTCTGGGAGGACATTGGAAAAGCGAAGTCGCTGGAGCCTCGCGCCGAAGACACGCGACGGATAGCCTGCAAGTCTTGGGAGGCCAGAAGGCTGGTGGCGGTTCTTGAGCTCACCAATATTTCCAAACATTTCGGCGCCATCCAGGCTGTCAACGATATTTCGTTTTCGCTTGAAGCGGGGCAGGTTGTCGGCCTGATGGGCGACAACGGCGCCGGCAAGTCGACATTGGTGAAGATGATCGCCGGCAACTTTCGCCCGAGCCACGGAACCATGCGCCTCGACGGCGCCGATCTGGTGCTTCATCGGCCGAAGGAAGCACGCCAGCATGGCATCGAGATCGTTCACCAGGATCTGGCGCTCTGCAACAATCTGACGGCGGCAGCAAACGTGTTTCTCGGACGAGAATTGCGCCGCGGCATGGGGCCTTTTCGCATCCTCGACTACAAGAGCATGTACAAACGCTCCGGCGAGATATTTCGCGAGCTCAAATCCGAGACGCGGGCGCGCGATCTCGTCAAGCAAATGTCGGGTGGCCAGCGACAGGCGGTGGCGATCGCCCGAACGATGTTGTCGGAAGCGAAAATCGTGTTGATGGACGAGCCGACGGCAGCCATTTCCGTGCGCCAGGTGGCTGAGGTTTTGAACCTGATCCGCCAATTGCGTGACCGGGGCATTGTCGTTGTCCTGATCAGCCACCGCATGCCCGACGTCTTTTCGGTCGCCGACCGCGTGATCGTGATGCGGCGGGGCAGAAAAGTGGCCGACAAGCAGATTGCCGCAAGTTCGCCGGAGGAAGTGACGGGATTGATCACCGGCGCCATCGAACAGGTGTGATCGATGCTATCCGCTGCAATAGGAAAAAAGAAGGTCGACGATGGCGATTACACTTGACCAGACGATCGGACAGAAGCAACGGAGTTGGCTGGCATCGGTCTTCAGCGGCCAGACCTTCTGGGTGCTCACTGCAGTCATTCTCGCCTGCATTTTTCTGTCGATGGCGACGGACTCCTTTGCGACCGCGAAGAACATCTACAACATCACCCGCAACGTCACTTTCGTTGCAATTATCGCGCTTGGTATGACGCTGGTCATCATCACCGGCGGCATCGATTTGTCCGTCGGCTCCGTGCTTTGCCTGTGCAGCATGGTGCTGGCGGTCGTCATGCACGCGGGATACGGCATTGAAGTCGGCATCGCCGCCTCGATCGGTACAGCTCTTTTGGTCGGAGCTTTCAACGGCGTATTGATTGCCTATCTCGGCTTCCCACCTTTCGTCGTCACGCTCGGCATGTTGTCTATTGCACGCAGCCTTGCAATGGTCGCATCCAACAACACCGTCGTTTTCCAGTTCGGGCCTGATCACGACAAGCTGCTGGCGCTGGGTGGCGGCGCTTGGCTTTTCGGCATCGCCAATCCGGTGCTTTACATGGTCGTGCTGGCCCTCATCACCGGTTTCGTGCTGCGCTGGACCAAGTTCGGCCGCTATGTCTTTGCCATCGGCGGCAATGAGCACGCGGCGACACTGACGGGCGTTCCAGTGCCGAGGATCAAGGTTATCGTCTATATGATTTCCGCCCTGTCGGCAGGCGTTGCCGGCATCATTCAAACCGGCTGGCTCGGCGCCGTCACCACAAACATCGGCGCCGGAATGGAACTTCAAGTCATCGCGGCCGCGGTTATCGGCGGCGCCAATCTCGCCGGCGGTGTCGGCACCGCCTTCGGAGCCTTGGTCGGCGCCGCCCTCATCGAGATCATCCGCAACAGTCTCGGCTTGCTCGGCATCAACGCCTTCTGGCAGGGAAGCTTCATCGGCGGAGCAATCGTGCTCGCCGTCCTTTTCGACCGACTTCGCAACTTACGACAGGGCGAGTAGGCAAATTCGGTCTCCGCCCCGCTGGATATGACGCCTTAGAGCGCTTCAGCTTTTCACGGAAACGCAGAACCGCCCTAACTTTTTGTTTTTACACAATTCCCGGCAAAAGCGCCTCGCGCTTTGCCTGGAATTGCATCGAGTGATGCCGTGCATCGTCAATCATTGCTGCCTGTCGGTGGCCGCTATGTTCATTTTTTTCCCATCCGCCAGTGCCTCTTTCCGCCGGCGGCGCGGCAGGAGCGATTTGAGGTACCGCCACAGTGGCGAGATGACGTAGCCTGCGACCGGAATTGTAATCAGGCCCGCGACAATACCGACGATGCCAGCTCCTGTAGCCTCGACGACCCAGCGCAGCACCGACGCCAGAACGGGAATGGCATGCGCGGTCGCCTCCCCGACATCATGGATGAGATGCGCAAGGCCGCCGAAACCATAGGTTTCGAGGCCGTGAACGATGATGCCGCCGCCGACCCAGATCATGGCCGCCGTTCCGATAATGCCGAGCACTTTCAGAAAATAGGGCATGCCGGTGACAAGCCCTTTTCCGATCGCGCGCAAGAAGGAACCCATCGGAGACGGCGTCTGTACACGCGCCAGCATCAGCCCCAGATCATCAGCCTTCACGATCAACGCCACGCCACCATAGACCATGACCGTTATACCCAGTCCGACGACCGCAAGGATGAAGGCCTGCGTGACTATGCTGCCTGACGGCAACGCACCGAGCGTAATCGCCATGATTTCGGCCGACAGGATGAAATCCGTCTTGATCGCACCCGCAACCTTCTCGTCTTCGAGCGATTGTGCATCGAGGCTCGTAGCCTCGAGTGCCGATTCATGGGTGTGCGCTGCATGCGGTAGCACGAGTGCGTAAACCTTTTCCACGCCCTCATAGCAGAGAAAAAGCCCGCCGATCATGAGCAGCGGTGTGATCGCCTGCGGTGCGACAAGGCTCAGGATAAGCGCCGCGGGAAGCAGGATCAGAAGCTTGTTCTTCAGCGAGCCGAGGGCGATCTTGCCGATGATCGGCAATTCGCGTGCTGCGGAAAATCCGGTGACGTAACGGGGTGTCACAGCCGCATCATCGATGACGACACCTGCCGCTTTCGTGCCGGCCTTGGCTGCCTGGCCGGCAATATCGTCAAGCGAGGCCGCAGCCACCTTGGCCAGTGCAGCGATATCATCAAAAAGGGCAATCAGGCCGACACTCATTCGAGCCTCCGTTGAGAAGACAGACTTAACACAGCGAAAAATGGAAAACCCGTCATCCAACGACTCGAAGCGAGACGTGGCATCCTCCACGCTGGGAAGATGCCACGCACAAATCGTGACGGCAACGGCCGTTATTCGGCCCGCATCGGGTTCGGCCCACTCTGATCCCGCGGAGGACGTGCCTTCCGGTCCCGGTGTCTGTTCCGGCAGTTCGACAACGCACCGGTTCGACGAAGGAGGACTTGCAGATACGCCAAAAGCCCGCACGAGGCGGGCTTTTTGTATCAGTGTGTATGGCGGTCTGTGTGGGATTTGGTTGCGGGGGCAGGATTTGAACCTGCGGCCTTCAGGTTATGAGCCTGACGAGCTACCGGGCTGCTCCACCCCGCGAGATATAATTTAACACAAAAGGCCGCTTGATGGGCGGCCCTTTTGTCTCGGCTATGGGCCGTTTGGCGTGATTGAGAAGATTGATTGATATAAGTTGCGCTTTGCAGACCTGGCAGCGACCTAC